>NZ_JALPRX010000065.1 GCF_023223525.1 Roseomonas acroporae
CACCCCCGCATCCATGGAGCCCACGATGCTGCCCACGCTCTTCCTCAGCCACGGCTCGCCGATGCTGCCCCTCACCGAGGCCCCGGCGCGCGAATTCCTCACCGGGCTCGGCGCCGCGCTGCCGCGCCCGCGCGCCATCCTGGTCGCCTCGGCGCACTGGGAGACGGACCAGCCCCGCGTCAACGCCGTGGCGCGCAACGACACCATCCACGACTTCTACGGCTTCCCCGCGCCGCTCTACGAACTGCGCTACCCCTCCCCCGGCGCGCCCGAGGTCGCCGAGCGCGTCTCCGACCTGCTCTGCGCCGCCGGCCTGCCGGCGGGGCTGGACCATGCGCGCGGCCTGGACCACGGCGCCTGGGTGCCGCTGCTGCTGATGTACCCCGAGGCCGACATCCCGGTGCTGCAGATTTCCGTGCAGGACGCGCTCGGGCCGGCGCACCACCTGCAGCTCGGCCGGGCGCTGGCGGCGCTGCGTTCGGAGGGCGTGCTGGTGATCGGCTCCGGCAGCTTCACGCACGACCTGCGCCGCTTCCGCGGCCAGGCGCTGGACGCGCCGGAGCCGCCGGACGTCGTCGCCTTCGCCGACTGGATGGACCAGGCGCTGACCGACGGCCGCACCGCCGACCTGCTCGCCTATCGCCGCCTCGCCCCCAACGCCGCGCAGGAGCACCCGACCGAGGAGCATCTGCTGCCGCTCTTCGTGGCGCTCGGCGCGGGCGGGCAGGCGACGCGGATCCATCGCAGCGCGAATTACGGCGTGCTGCGGATGGATGCTTACCGCTTCGACTGAGACGGCCGGCGGTACGCCGCATCGGCTGCCGGCCGGCGGACGCGTTGACGGGCGGGACGGGGCCGGGAGAGAGGCCGGGAAAGCCGCCGGGGGCCAGCCAGGATGGCGGGCCGCCGCTGGAGGAACCCGACGCCGGCGCCTCCTGGCACCGGCACGGCGTGGGCCGAGCTTCCCGGCACGGCGCGGCGTGCAATCGCCGTCACGGCGGGGGCAGGGGCCGTTCCAGCGGCGGCAACGGCGCGGCGTCGGGCGGCAGCGGCACGCGCGAGACGTTCAGCGTCATCGAGACCAGCGTGTAGTAGCCGCAGGCGGCGATCAGCTCGATCACCCCCGCCTCGCCGAAGCGCGCCAGGGCGGCGGCGAAGGTCGGGTCGGAGACGTTGCGGTCGCGGTGCAGCTCCAGGGCGAATTCGTAGGCGGCGCGCTCGGCCTCGCCCATGCCGTCCGGCCGCCGCCCGGCGGCGATCGCCTCGACGATCGCCGGCGCGAGCCCGGCCTCCAGCGCCAGCCGCCGGTGCGCGTACCACTCGAATTGCGAGGTCCAGGCGCGGGCCGTCACCAGGATCGCCAGCTCGTTGAGCGCCGCCGGCAGCGAGGCGCGGAAGCGCACCTTCTCGCCCACCTTCTGCAGCAGGTCCGCCAGCTCGGGGCTGCGCAGCCAGGCGCTGAACGGCCCGCGCAGCCCGCCGCGCGGGCCGCCGGCGATCGCCTCGGCGACGCGCCGCTGCTCGGCCGTCATCCGCTCGGGCGCGAGCGGCGGAAACCGCTCCGGCGCCGCGCCGGCCTCCCTGGCATCCGTGTCCATTCCGTCCTCCCCTCGGCCCGGACCGGCCGGTCGCGGGCGGCGCCGGCCCTTCCTGCCGCCGCGGGATTCCCGCCGCGGGCGCCGGACCTTCGGGCCGCTCACGGCCGGCATCGCCCGGCGCGGGCGCCACTCTGGCGCATCGCCGGGCCGGGCGGAAACCCCCGGCGGTCCAGGGGGGGCCGCGCCGGCCCTGCCCCATGCGGGCCACGGCCGGGCCGGCGCCGTTCCCCCCGCCCGGCGGGTTCTCGCCGGCCGCGGCGCCCGCGCCCGGGTCGGAAGCGCCCCTCGGTCGATGATCGCCGGACGGCGATGCGCGGAGGCCGGGACACGGCCCGAGAACAACGGCCCGCGGCTGGCCGCCGGCCCCGGCGGACGGCGGCCCGCCGCGCCGGAATTCCGGCCTCGCGCGTTTTCCGGGCCGCGGGGCCTGTGCGCGCCGCCCGAAAATGCTCTAGAGCGGACCGCCGGCGGGCGGAGACGCCCGGCAGCGTGAATCCGCTCGGAAAACAAGAACCTACGGCGGATGGGCAGTCCCGGCCGGATCGGGTTGCCGCAGGGCTGCCCCGCCTGCCACCCCTCCACCGACGGAATGGAGCCCCGATGGCACGTCGCCGCGACCTCGTGCTCGGCAGCCTCGCCGCCCCGCTGCTCGCGGCCGGCCCACGCCCCGCCCCGGCCCAGACGGCAGGCGGGCAGCAGGCGGGGGGACAGCAGGCGGGCGGGCGGCCCGACCGCGCCGCCCCGTTCGACCCCGCCCCGTTCGACCCCGCCCAGGTGCGCCAGGCCGCGCGCGACCTCGCCGCCCAGCCCTACCGCGCGCCGGACAACCGGCTGCCGGGCGCGCTGAACGACCTCGACTACGACGCCTACCGCAAGCTGCGCTTCATCCCCGGGCGCGCGCTCTGGGGCGGCTCGGGGCTGCCCTTCAGCCTGCAATTCTTCCACCGCGGCTTCCTCTACAAGGACCGCGTCGACCTCCACGAGGTGCATGACGGCCGCGCCGAGCCGATCCGCTACGACCCGACCCTGTTCGAGTTCGGCGACCTGCCGCGCCCGACCGAGGATCTCGGCTTCGCCGGCTTCCGCATCCACTACGCGCTGAACCGGCCGGACTACCAGGACGAGGTGGCGGCCTTCCTCGGCGCCAGCTACTTCCGCGCCGTGGCGAAGGGGCAGGGCTACGGGCTTTCCGCGCGCGGCCTCGCCATCCGCACCGCCGAGCCGCAGGGCGAGGAGTTCCCCGCCTTCCGCGCCTTCTGGATCGAGCGGCCGCGCCCGGGCGCCGGCGCGCTGGTGGTGCACGCGCTGCTCGACAGCCCGAGTGCGGCCGCCGCCTACCGCTTCACCATCCGCCCCGGCCAGGAGACGGTGTTCGACGTGGAGAGCGTGGTGTTCCCGCGCGTCGAGATCGCCGCCGCCGGCATCGCGCCGCTGACCAGCATGTTCTTCTTCGACCCTTCCGACCGGGTCGGCGTGGACGATTTCCGCCCCGCCGTGCACGATTCGCACGGGCTGATGCTGGCCACCGGCGGCGGCGACCAGATCTGGCGCCCGCTCGCCAACCCGCGCGACCTGCAGGTGAGCGCCTTCGCCGACGCCAACCCGCGCGGCTTCGGCCTGCTGCAGCGGAAGCGCCGCTTCGCCGACTACGACGACCTGGAGGCGCGCTACGAGCGCCGCCCCAGCCTGTGGGTGGAGCCGATCGGCGACTGGGGCGAGGGCTTCGTCCACCTCGTCGAGATCCCGACCGTGGGCGAGATCCACGACAACATCGTCGCCGCCTGGCGGCCGAAGCAGCCGCTGAAGGCGAAGGGCGAGCACGGCTTCACCTACCGCCTGCGCTGGTGCGCCGCCGTGCCGGGCAACGAGGCGCTGGCGCAGTTCACCGGCACGGCGAGCGGCGTGGGCGGCGCCGCCGGCACGCGCCTCTTCGTGCTGGAGGCGGCCGGCAAGGCGCTCAACGAGCTGCCGCCCGACGCGCAGCCGGCGCTGGCCACCTGGAGCAGCAAGGGCGAGATCCGCAACCCGGTGGCGCTGCGCAACCCGGAGACGGGGGGCTGGCGCCTCTCCTTCGAGCTGGCGCCGGGCGGCGAGCGGCTGGTGGAGCTGCGCGCGCAGCTCATGCTGGGCGAGCGGCCGCTGACCGAGACCTGGCTCTACCGCTGGACCCCGCAATAGGCGTGGCCGGCATGCGGACCCCGGCGGGAGACGACACGCAGGGCGCCGCCGGCGGCGCCCCGGCCGGCGAGCGGCAGGCGCAGCCGCCGCCCGATGGCGCGCCCCTGCCCGCCGGCAGCCCGGCACGGGCACGCGCCGGGGCCGCCGACGCCTTCGCCCCGGCGCTGCCGCCGGAGGCGCCGCTCGACATGCCGGTGCAGTCGCTGCGCGCGCGGCCCGCGCACCGGCTGGGCGCGCGCCCCTCCTCGCCGCGCGGCATGTTCCTGCGCCGACTGCCGGTGATCGGCGGCGCGGTGGCGATCACGGCCCTCGGCGGCTGGGAGATGGCGGCGGCGCTGAACCTCGACCGGCCGACCGTGCTCGGCGTGGTGCTGCTGCTGCTCTTCCTCGTGCTGTTCGCCTGGATCGCGCTGAGCTTCACCAGCGGCGTGGCCGGCTTCTTCCAGCTGCTGCGCGGCGGCGAGCGGCGGCTCGGCATCGATGCGCGGGCGCCGCTGCCCGTGCCGGCGGTCCGCACCGCGCTGCTGATGCCGACCTACAACGAGCCGCCGGAGCGGGTGATGGCGGGGCTGGAGGCGATCCACGACAGTCTCGTCGCCTGCGGCCGGCGCCAGCACTTCGACCTGTTCGTGCTCAGCGACACCACCGATCCCGACATCTGGGTGGCCGAGGAGGCGGCCTTCCTGGCGCTGCGCGACCGCACCGGCGACCACGCGTGTCTGTTCTACCGCCGCCGTCCGAAGAACACCGAGCGCAAGGCCGGCAACATCGCCGACTGGGTGCGGCGCTGGGGCGGCGCCTATCCGCAGATGCTGGTGCTCGACGCCGACAGCGTGATGACGGGCGATTCCATCGTCCGCCTCGCCGACGCGATGGCGCGCCACCCGGATGTGGGGCTGATCCAGAGCCTGCCGGTGATCGTCAACGGCTCGACCCTGTTCGCGCGCACGCAGCAATTCGCCGGGCGGGTCTACGGCCCGCTGATCGCCTGCGGCATCGCCTGGTGGCACGGCGCCGAGGGGAATTACTGGGGCCACAACGCGATGATCCGCACCCGGGCCTTCGCGGAACAGGCCGGGCTGCCGCTGCTGCGCGGCCGCAAGCCCTTCGGCGGCCACATCCTCAGCCACGACTTCGTGGAGGCGGCGCTGGTGCGGCGCGGCGGCTGGGCCGTCCACATGGTGCCGGACCTGCCCGGCTCCTACGAGGAGAGCCCGCCCTCGCTCACCGATCTCGCCGTGCGCGACCGCCGCTGGTGCCAGGGCAACCTGCAGCACGCGGCGGTGCTGCCGGCGCGCGGCCTGCACTGGATGAGCCGGCTGCACCTGCTCACCGGCATCGGCTCCTACATCACGGCGCCGCTCTGGCTGCTGTTCCTCGTGGTCGGCACGCTGATCGCGGTGCAGGCGCGCTTCGTGCGGCCGCAGTACTTCCCCGACGGGCCCAGCCTGTTCCCGGAATGGCCGGTGATCGACCCGGTGCGGTCCATGTGGCTGTTCATCGCCACGATGGGGCTGCTGCTGGCGCCGAAGCTGCTCGCCTATGTCGCGCTGCTGCTGGACGGCCCCATGCGGCGCGGCTGTGGCGGTGCCGTCCGCGCCTTCCTGTCGCTGCTGCTGGAGACGGTGATCGCCGGCCTGCTGGCGCCGGTGACGATGCTGACCCAGTCGGTGGACGTGGCGGCCATCCTCTCCGGCCGCGATTCCGGCTGGAACGCGCAGCGGCGCGACGATGGCAGCCTGCCGCTCGGCGAGGTGGCGCGGCTGTACTGGCGCCACACCGCCTTCGGCCTCGGCTTCGGCGTGGCGGCGTGGCTGGTCTCGCCGGCGCTGGCGCTGTGGATGTCGCCCGTGGTGCTGGGGCTGGCGCTGGCCGTCCCGCTCGCCGCGCTGACCGGGCGGCGGGGGCCGGGGCTCGCCCTGCGCCGGCTCGGCCTGCTGCTGATCCCGGAGGAGCGCGATCCGCCGCCCGTGCTGGTGCGCGCCGTGGCGCTGCGCGCCGGGGTGGCCGGGGCGGAAGCCGGCGAGGCGGTGCGGCGGCTGGCCGACGATCCGACGCTGCTGGCCGCCCATCGCGCCATGCTGCCGCCGCCGCGCCGGCCGCGCCTGGACCCGATCGACCCGGTGCGGCTGGTGGCGCTGGTGAAGGTGGCGGAGGCGGCGACGCTGGACGAGGCGCTGGGCGGGCTGGACCGCGCCGGGAAGGCGGCGGCGCTGGCGGACGCGGCCGGGGTGGATCGGCTGGTGACGCTGGCGCGGCGGGACTGAAGGCGCGGGCGCCGGGACCGGAGGCGGGGGGAGGGGCGCCGTCCGCCGCACGCTCCCCGCCCCAGGATGGGTCAGCCAACGCCGCCGTTCGTATCAGGCCGCGACGACCCGCGCCGCGCCCGGCAGGCGGATGGCGGCCAGGAAGGCCAACGCCGCCGGGAGCAGGCACAGGATGGCGATCCCGGCCGGGGCCAGCACGCCGGCCAGCGGCGGTGCCAGGCTGGCTCCCAGGAACAGCATGAAGCTGTAGAGGGACAGCGCCAGGCCGCGACTGCCATCCGGGGTGGCAGCCGCGACGGCGCCGATCAGCCCCGGTACGGCGAGAGCGACGCCCGCCGCGACCAGGACGGCGCCGATGGCCAGCGGTGCCGCCTGCCCCGTCGCGGCGATCGCGAGACCGGCCGCCAGCAGCAGCAGCCCGGCCCGCGCGACGGCCGCTGCGCCGAAGCGGCGCGCCAGGGGCGCGGTCGCGAAGCAGGCCAGCAGTGGCGGCAGGGCCAGCAGGCGGAGCGTGGCCGGCGCCACGGGCAACGCGCCGGACAGCGCCTGCGTGCCGGCCTGGAAGGTGACGAAACCGAGCAGGACCGTGGTCGCGGCCAAGTAGCAGGCCGGGATCATGGGACCGGCCCGCAGCAGCCGGCGCACGCCGCCGTCCCTCACCCCGCCCGCCATCCCGTCCGTCACGACCCCGGCGGCGGCTGCCGCCGCCGGCCGGCCGGATCGCAAGGCCAGCAACAGGGCAAGCGCGACGAGCAGGTAGAGCGGCCCCGTGCCGAGCATGACCGCGGGCAGCCCGGCGGCGACCAGCGCGGCGCCGGCGAGCTGGGCCCCTGGCGCCGCGCCGAGAAAGGCGAAGCTCATCGCGGCGATGCCGAGCGGACGCCGCGGCGGTGGCAGGGTCTCGGCGATCAGGGAAAGCGCCGCCGGCGGGAAGGTGGCGGCGGCCAGCCCCTGCACGGCGCGCGCGGCGAGCAGCGCCGGGAAGCCGTCGGCCGCCGCCACCAGCAGCGTGGCGGCCGCCAGGGCAAGCAGCCCCAGCAGGATCACGCGGACACGGCCGATCCGGTCGGACAGGGCGCCGAACAGCAGGAAGCCCAGCGCATAGGCGAGCCCGAAGGCGGTCCCCGGCAGTGATGCCGACGCCGCCGTGAGATCGTGGCGGCGCGCCAGCGCGGGAATGAAGGGGATGGTCAGGTAGAGCTGCCCGACCACCAGGAAGGCGCCGGCCATCAGCGCGGCGAGGAGGGCCAGCCAGGAGCGTCGCATCGATCCTCGTTTCTACATCTTACGTCAAGTGTAGATCATGGCCGCGCCATGCCGTGTCGTTCGGCGCAAGGCGGCCCTCCGCTTTCCCAGGCGCGGTATCAGACCGCCGTCGCGTCGCCCTGCAATTCGGCGATCAGTCGGCGCATCCTTGCGATGTTGGCGTCCAGCTCCTCCCGGAAGCGGCCCAGTTCCCGGAGCCGCGCCGTGGTTTCGGCCTGGTGGCGCTCCAGGATCTCCAGGACCTTCTCCTTGCCGCGCAGGCCGATCGGATCGACGAAATAGAGGTCGATCACCTGGGCGATCTCGCCGAGGTCGAGCCCGAGGCGTTTCAGCGCGGCGATCTTTTCCAGTCGCTTCAGCGCGGTCTCATCGTAGTAGCGGTAGCCGCCGCCCTGCCGCGCCGCGGGCGCGAGCAGGCCGAGGCGTTCGTAGTAGTGGATGGTGCGATGGCTGACCCCGGCACGCTCGGCAAGCTCGCCGATCTGCATGAGGCCTGCCGCGGCGTCGTCCATACCCATTCTCATCACCTGACGTCAGGTGTAGATTGATGGCGGGCGGACATCGGGTCAAGCCCCCTGCCGCAGGCCCCCATCGCGGTCCCGCGTGGGGAACTCGGTGGTGTCCCAGGACCGGCGCTAGGTCGAGTGGCCGTGCCCCCGTCGCGCCGGCCAGCATGGCGCCGGGGCCGACGGCACGCCGGGCGGACAGGCCGGGCGGGGCGGCCGGACGCCGCCCTCCCGGACGCCCTTCAGATCCGTCCCAGCACCAGCAGGATGATGACGATGATGAGGATCAGCCCGACGCCGCCCGACGGGCCATAGCCCCAGCCCGAGCTGTAGCCCCAGTTCGGCAGCGCCCCGATCAGCAGCAGGATCAGGATGATCAGCAGGATGGTGCCGAG
Organism: Roseomonas acroporae; assembly: GCF_023223525.1. Classification (GTDB taxonomy): domain Bacteria; phylum Pseudomonadota; class Alphaproteobacteria; order Acetobacterales; family Acetobacteraceae; genus Roseomonas_E; species Roseomonas_E acroporae. Next base: position 8,211 of record NZ_JALPRX010000065.1, read on the forward strand.
GCTCATGGCGCGTCGCTCTCCGGTCCGGGCGTGCCGCTCATGCCGGCCGCTCCGGTGCAGCGGGGCAACGTGCTGCTGCCGGCGCGGTTGCGTCGCCGTCCACCGGCGCGGTTGCGTCGCCGCCCGCCGGCGCGGTCGGGATGCCGCCAGCCGGCGCGGTCGGGGTGCCGCCAGCCGGCGCGGTGGAGGGCGTGGCCGGGCGGCGCGGTGGAGGATGTCGCCGCCCCCATGGGCTGACATGGCGCCTCCGCTTACCTATTCTCGGCAGCAGCAAAGCGGGAACCATGCCGATGCTCGACGCGACCACGACGCTGCCGTTGAAGGACCCCGACCTCTTCCGGCAGGCCAACCTCATCGACGGCAAGTGGGTGCAGGCCGACAGCGGCAAGGTGCTGACCGTGCGCAACCCGGCGACCGGCGAGCCGGTCGGCCAAGTGCCGGCCATGGGCGCGGCCGAGACCCGGCGCGCCATCGAGGCGGCGCACGCGGCCTTCCCCGCCTGGCGCGCCATGCTCGCCAAGGAGCGCGCCGCGATCCTGCGCAGGCTGTTCGAGCTGATGCTGGAGAATGCCGACGACCTCGCGGTGATCATGACCGCCGAGCAGGGCAAGCCGCTCGCCGAGAGCAAGGGCGAAGTCGCTTACGCCGCCTCGTTCATCGAGTGGTTCGCCGAGGAGGGCAAGCGCGTCTACGGCGAGACCATCCCGCAGAACGCCAAGGGCCGGCGCATCATCGTCACCAAGGAGCCGCTCGGCGTCTTCGCGGCGATCACGCCCTGGAACTTCCCGGCGGCGATGATCACCCGCAAGACCGGGCCGGGCTGGGCCGCGGGCTGCACCGGCGTGATCCGTCCCGCCTCGCAGACGCCCTTCTCGGCCCTCGCCATCGGCGTGCTGGCCGAGCGCGCCGGGCTGCCGAAGGGCGTGTGCAACGTCATCACCGGCCCGGCCGGCGAGACGGGCAAGGAGCTGACCGGCAGCCCGCTGGTGCGCAAGCTGACCTTCACCGGCTCCACCGAGGTCGGCCGCACCCTGCTCGCGCAATGCGCGCCCACCATCAAGAAGACCTCGATGGAGCTGGGCGGCAACGCGCCCTTCATCGTGTTCGACGATGCCGACCTGGACGCGGCGGTGCAGGGCGCGATGGGCTCGAAGTTCCGCAACACCGGGCAGACCTGCGTCTGCACCAACCGCATCCTGGTGCAGTCCGGCGTGTACGACGCCTTCGCGGAGAAGCTGAAGGTGGCGGTGGCGGCGCTGAAGGTGGGCGACGGCATGGAGCCTGGCGTGACCCAGGGCCCGCTGATCAACGCCGAGGCGGTGGCGAAGGTGGAGGAGCACATCGCCGACGCGCTGGCGCGCGGCGCGCGCGTCGTCACCGGCGGCGGGCGCGATGCGCGCGGCGGCAATTTCTTCCAGCCGACCCTGCTGGCCGACGTGCCGCACGACGCGATGGTGTTCAGCGAGGAGACCTTCGGCCCGCTCGCGCCGCTGTTCCGCTTCGAGACGGAGGAGGAGGCGGTGGCCCTGGCCAACGACACGCCCTTCGGCCTCGCCGCCTATTTCTACGCCCGCGACATCGGCCGCATCTTCCGCGTCGCCGAGGCGCTGGAGACGGGCATGATCGGCATCAACGAGGGGCTGATCTCCACCGAGGTCGCGCCCTTCGGCGGCGTCAAGCAGAGCGGCATGGGGCGTGAGGGCTCGCATCACGGCATCGAGGAGTATCTGGAGATCAAGTACCTGGCGATCGGCGGCATCGGCACCTGAGACGGCGCCCCGCGCCGGGTGTGAGAGACAGGCGTGAGAGACGGGCGAGACCGGGACAGCCGATCCGGGACAGCCGATCCGGGACAGTCGCCGGGCCGGAATCGGCTCCCCACCGGCGCGCCCCGGAACGCCCGCTCTCCATCCCGGCGCCGGCCGGGCCGGTGGCATGACGGGGCGGCCGGCACCGCCCCGCGCGCCGCGGCGGCCGCGCGGCAACACTGCCGGCAGATACAACGTCAGCGAATAGGGCTTATCCCCTTTCCGCTTGGCGCAGGGGTGGAATAGCGCCCCGGCCGACGGCATATGACGTTGGAACCGTCGGGCGGCCACGCAGCGTGGCATTCGGCGCCCGGCGATACGCCGCCGGAGACCCGCCCGCCATGTCCGCCACCGCCGCCGCCGACGCCGACGCCTCGCCCGGGGCCGTCGCCACCTCGCCCCGTGCGCCGCTCGGCATCAACACCCCGGCCGCGCTGGCCGCCGCCGCCCTGCTCGGCGGCGGGGCGCTGGCGATCGGCGGCACGGTCAGCCCGCGGCAGGCCTGGCTCTACCTGCTCGGCGGCGCGCTCGGCCTCGTGCTGTACCACGCGGCCTTCGGCTTCACCTCGGCCTGGCGGGTCTTCGTGTCCGACCGGCGGGGCGAGGGGCTGCGGGCACAGATGCTGATGCTCGCCATCGCCGTGCTGCTGTTCTTCCCCGCGCTGGCCGCCGGCTCGCTGTTCGGGCAGCCGGTGACGGGGCTGGTGCAGCCGGTGGGCGTCTCGGTCGCCTTCGGGGCCTTCATCTTCGGCATCGGCATGCAGCTCGGCGGCGGCTGCGCCTCGGGCACGCTCTACACGGTGGGCGGCGGCTCCACGCGCATGCTGCTGACCCTGGCCGCCTTCATCGCGGGCTCGGCGATCGGCGCCGCGCACCTGCACTGGTGGGCGGCGCTGCCGCACCTGCCGCCCGTCTCGCTGGTGAAGAGCTGGGGCGTGCTGCCGGCGCTCCTCGCCAGCCTCGCCGTGTTCGCCGCCATCGCCGCCCTCACCGTGGTGCTGGAACGGCGTCGGCACGGCGCGCTGGCGGCGCGGCCGGCGCCGCCACGGCACGGCCTCGCCCGCTTCCTGCGCGGCCCCTGGCCGATCCTGGCCGGGGCGGTGGCGCTGGCGATCCTGAATTTCGTCACCCTGGCGCTGTCCGGCCGGCCCTGGGGCATCACCTCGGCCTTCGCTCTCTGGGGCTCGAAGATCGCGGCGCTGATCGGCTTCGAGCCGGCGGGCTGGCCCTACTTCGCCGCCCCCGCCGCGCGCGCGGCGCTGGAAGGCAGCGTGTTCCGCGACGTCACCTCGGTGATGGATTTCGGCATCGTGCTCGGCGCGCTGCTGGCCGCCGCGCTGGCGGGCCGCTTCGCGCCGGTGTGGCGCGTGCCGCTGCGCTCGGCGGTGGCGGCGGTGGCGGGCGGGCTGCTGCTCGGCTACGGGGCGCGGCTGGCCTATGGCTGCAACATCGGCGCCTATTTCTCCGGCATCGCCTCGGGCAGCCTGCATGGCTGGCTGTGGCTGGTGGCGGCCTTCGCCGGCAACGTGCTGGGCACGCGGCTGCGTCCCGCCTTCGGCCTGGAGGTGGAGCGCACCCCCCGCCTGACCGGCTGCTGACCGTTCCGGCCTCCCGAAGCGAAGGGGGTCTCGAAGGGGGCTTCGCCCCTTCGCGGGAGAGGTTGCAAGGAGAGGGCGGCGCCCTCTCCTGCCGGGGGCCGGGGCGGAGCCCCGCCTGGTCGCCCGCCACCGGGTTCCCCCGCGCCCGCCGCGGCGCCATATAGGCGCCAGGATCGCCCCCGGGCGCGAACGCGGAGCACCGGCCCATGGCCTACGACTACGACCTCTTCGTCATCGGCGGCGGCTCGGGCGGCGTGCGCTGCGCCCGCATCGCGGCCGGGTACGGCGCGCGCGTCGCCGTGGCGGAGTCGCGGCACTGGGGCGGCACCTGCGTCAACGTCGGCTGCGTGCCGAAGAAGATCATGGTCAACGCCGCCGAGTACGGCACCTGGATCGACGACGCCCCGGCCTTCGGCTGGAACGTCACCAAGGGCGGGCACGACTGGGGAAAGCTGAAGCAGGCGCGCGACGCCGAGGTGCAGCGCCTTTCCGGCATCTACCGCGGCCTGCTGGAGAATGCCGGCTGCACCGTCTACGAGTGCCGCGCCAGCTTCGTCGACGCGCACACGATCCAGGTCGGCGAGAGCCGCGTCACCGCCGAGCGCATCGTGATCGCCACGGGCGGCCACCCGCTGCGGCCGGAGATCCCGGGGGCCGAGCTGGGCATCCTCTCCGACGACGTGTTCACGCTGCGCGCCATGCCGCGCCGCATCGCGGTGATCGGCTCGGGCTATATCGGCCTCGAATTCGCGCATGTGTTCCGCGGCCTCGGCGCCGAGGTGGATCTGGTCTACCGCGCCGACCTGCCGCTGCGCGGCTTCGACGAGGACCTGCGCGCCGGGGTGAAGGAGGCGCTGGACCATGACGGCATCCACCAGCACACGCCGCACGAGGCGGAGGCGATCGAGCGGCGCGGCGATTCGCTGCTGCTGACCCTGACCGGCGGCGAGACCATCGAGACGGACTGCGTGCTGTTCGCGACCGGCCGGCAGCCCAACCTGAGCGGCCTCGGCCTCAACGCGATCGGCGTCGAATGCACCGAGCGCGGCGCCGTGGTGGTGGACGAGGAGCACGCCACCACCGTGCCGCACATCTTCGCCATCGGCGACGTGACCGACAAGCTGAACCTGACGCCGATGGCCACCGCCGTCGGCCACGCCCTGGCCGACACGCTGTTCGGCAACCGCCCGCGCCACGCCTCCTATCTCGGCGTGCCGACGGCGGTGTTCACCGCGCCGCCGGCGGCGACGGTGGGGCTGACCGAGGCGGACGCGGCGGCCAAGGGGCCGGTGGACATCTACCTCGCCCGCTTCACGCCGATGCGCCACGCCATCAGCCGCCGGCCGCGCCGGACGCTGATGAAGCTCGTCGTGTGCCAGGAGACGCAGAAGGTGCTCGGCGCGCACATGCTGGGCGAGGACGCGCCGGAGATCATGCAGGGCATCGCCATCGCCATGATGGCCGGCGCCACCAAGCAGGATTTCGACCGCACCATCGGCATCCACCCGACCGCGGCGGAGGAGTTCGTCACCATGCGCACCCGCGTGCGCGAGGCGGGGCTGCGGCGGGCGGCGGAGTAGCAAAGGCAGCCCTTCCCGGCGGCGACGCCGCCCCGCGAACGGGAGGCGCGCCGGCGAAGGCCGCCGCAGGCCCGGCGGCCCGATCAGGCAACGCCGCCGCCCCGGACCCGCCCTGCGCCCGGGGCGGCGCGGGCCCGGCCTTCGGGGCTGACCCGGCAAGGCCGGTCCGCGTCGGGGCGGGCCGGGATCAATCCTCGTCGAGCAGGCTGGCGAGCTTCAGCGCCACGCCCTTCGAGCCTTCCACCCGCAGCCTGCCGGTGGAGAAGGCCAGCATCGGGCTCAGCCGGCCCTGGATCAGCTTCTCCATGTCGGCGGAGGACAGGCGCAGCACGGTGGCCGCCTCGCCCTCGCCCGGCTCCACCGTCACCTGGCCGCCGGTCGCATCCAGCAGGATGCTCTCGTCGAGATCGGTCAGCTCGAAGCGCACGCGGTAGCCGAGGCCCCGCAGGGCGGCCGCGCGGGCGCGGATCCGCGCCAGGATCGTGTCGAGTTCCGCCACCTGTTCCTCCATGTCCGGCGCGGTCCGCCCAGCGGACGGCAACGCCGATTTCGTTGTTGACGTAAACGTCACTCCCCTTCCTAATAGGTCACAAGGAGCCCGGCAGCAATGCCGGCGCAACGCAAGATCGGAGGAGACGCGGGATGAAAGGCTGGAAGTCGAGGCATTGCCGGCTGGGGATCGCCACCACCGTCGTGCTGGCCGGCGGCGCGCTGACGGATGGGCTGGTCCGGCCCGCGGCGGCCTCGGGCTACTTCCTGCGCGACCAGAGCGCGATCGGCCAGGGCAGCTCCTTCGCCGGCAGCACGGCGCGGGCGGACGACCCGTCCATGCAGTTCTACAACCCCGCCTCGATGGTTCGCCTGCCCGGCTTCCAGACCACGATCGTCGGCACCGTGATCGACCTCGATTCCTCGGCGAACTCGGTCACCGGCAGCCGCGCCGCGGCGCTCGGCGGCAGCGTCATCACCGGCACCAACGGCGGCAACATCGGCGCCACGGCCTTCGTGCCGGCCACCTACATTACCGCGCAGGTGGCGCCGCAATGGTGGGTCGGCCTGTCGGTCAACGCGCCCTGGGGCCTCGTCACCAAGTCGGACGTGGGCGGCGTCGCGCGCTACTACGCGCAGACCACCTCGCTCGCGACCTACAATTTCAGCCCCTCCGTGGCCTGGCAGGTGACGCCCACCTTCTCGCTCGGCGCCGCGCTGCAGGTGCAGTACGCCACCGCGCACCTCTCCAGCGCCGTGGATTTCGGCGCGATCGGCGCGGCGGCGGGGCTCGGTCGCTACGGCCTGCTGCCCGGGCGCGCCGACGGCCGCGCCACGGTGCGCGGCGACGACGTGGCCCTGGGCTGGCAGATCGGCGCGCTGTGGGAGCCCTGGCAGGGCACGCGCCTCGGCGTCGCCTTCCGCTCGGCGGTGTTCCAGGAGCTGAGCGGCAACTACGTCCAGTACGACAACGTCCCGGCGCTGCTCGCGCGCGCCTTCCCGCAGGCGGCCGGGCGCACCAAGCTGACCACGCCCGAGAGCGTCTCGATCGGCCTGTCGCAGCGCCTGTCGGAGCGCTGGACGCTGCTCGCCGACGCCTCCTGGACCAACTGGTCGCGCTTCCGCGAGCTGCGCGTGCAGATCGACGGCAGCCCCGACAACGTCACCCCCGAGCGCTGGCGCGACACCGCCTTCGCCGCGATCGGCGCCGAGTACCAGGCGACCGACCGGCTGCGCCTTCGCACCGGCTTCGCCTACGACATGACGCCGACCAGCACCGAGACGCGCACGCCGCGCATCCCGGACAACGACCGCTACTGGCTCTCGGTCGGCGCCTCCTACCGCATCACCGACAAGCTCGAGGTCTCGGCCGGCTACAGCCACATCTTCGCGCGCGACGCGCGGGTGAGCCTGCGCGCCGGCGGCCCGACCTCGCCCGACTTCCTGCGCGGCAACCTCGACGCCGTCTATCGCGGCTCGGTGGACGTGTTCGCGCTGCAGCTGCGCCTCGCGCTCTAGCGGCGGGAGGGGCACGGCATGGCGACCGACCTGCAAGACGCGGCGGCGACGGCACCCTGGCTCGCCGCCTATCCGGCGGGGGTGCGCTGGGACGCGGTGCCGGCGCCCGGCACGCTGGTGGCGATGCTGGACGCCGCCGTGGCCCGCTTCGCCACGCGCCCCTGCCTCGACTTCCTCGGCCGGCGCAGCACCTATGCCGAGCTGGGCGAGGCGGTGGACCGGGCGGCGGCGGGGTTCCGCCGGCTGGGCATCGGGCCGGGCACGCGAGTCGGCCTCTGCCTGCCCAACGCGCCCTGCTACGTCGTCTGCTACTTCGGCGCGCTGAAGGCCGGCGCCACGGTGGTCAACTTCAACCCGCTCTACGTCGCGGCCGAGCTGTCGGCGCAGGCGCGGGATGCCGGCGTCGCGGTGATGGTGACTCTGGACCTGGAGCCGATGCTCGGCCGCGTGCTCGGCCTGCTCGACGAGCCCGGCAGCCCGGTGCGCCACGTCGTCGCCTGCCGCTTCGCCGGCATGCTGCCGCGGCTCAAGGGCCTCGCCTTCCGGGCGCTGAAGCACGCCACGATCGGCCGGGTGCCGCGCGGGGACCCGCGCGTGCTCGACCTCGACGCGCTGCTCGCCGGGCCGCCCGTCGCCGACCCGCCGCCTGTCTCCCCGGGCGATCTCGCCGTGCTGCAGTACACCGGCGGCACCACCGGCACGCCGAAGGGCGCGATGCTGACGCACCGCAACCTGCACGCGAACCTGGAGCAGGTGCGGGCCTGGTTCACCACCTGCCGCCCCGGCGAGGAACGGGTGCTGGCGGTGCTGCCCTTCTTCCACGTCTTCGCGATGACCGTGGTGCTCAACGCCAGCCTGGCCTGGGGCGCCGAGCTGGTGCTGCTGCCGCGCTTCGAGCTGAAGCCGTTCCTGCACACGCTGCGCCGGCGCCGGCCGACCATGCTGGCGGGGGTGCCGACCCTGTTCAAGGCGGTGCTGGACGGCGGGGCGGGCCGCGAGGACCTCGCCTCGATCCGCGCCTGCATCTCCGGCGGCGCGCCGCTGCCCATGGAGATCAAGCGCGACTTCGAGGCGCACAGCGGCTGCGTGCTGGTGGAGGGCTACGGCCTCACCGAGGCCTCGCCGGTCTGCTTCTGCAACCCGATCGAGGGGGAGAACCGCATCGGCACGATCGGCCTGCCGCTGCCGGGGGTGGAGGCGGAGATACGCGACCCGGCCGACCCGGCGCGCCGCCTGCCGCCCGGCACGCGGGGCGAGCTGTGCCTGCGCGGCCCCAACGTGATGGCGGGCTACTGGCAGCGGCCGGAGGAGACGGCGGCGACGCTGCTGCCCGACGGCTTCCTGCGCACCGGCGACATCGGGATCATGGCGCCCGACGGCTACGTGGCGCTGGTGGACCGGATCAAGGACCTCATCCTGTGCTCCGGCTACAACGTCTACCCGCGCACCATCGAGGAGGCGCTGCACGCGCACCCGGACGTGGCGGCGGCGACGGTGGTGGGCATGCCGGACCCGTATCGCGGCGAGAGCCCGGCCGCCTTCGTGGAGCCCCGCCCCGGCGCCACGCCGGACGTCGCCGCGCTGCGCGACTTCCTCAAGGAGCGGCTCTCGCCCATCGAGATGCCGCGGCTGATCGAGCTGCGCCCCTCGCTGCCGCGCACCGCCGTGGGCAAGCTCTCCAAGACCGAGCTGCGCGACGAGCTGCGCGCCAGGGGACGGCCATGAGCGGGGCGACCGTGCGCCGATGGTTCCCCGCCGGATGGGCCGCTGGCGGACGGGGCTGGCGTGGCCCGGCATGGCGGGGGCAGAATGCCGGCGCCCAGGGGAAAAGGCGCGGCGCCGCCGCGCCGGCCGTTCCGCAGACCGCCCCGCCACTTCCGGGACCGCCGCATGCTGCGCCAGCTCTACTCCGTGAACCAGCTCGCCGAGGAGCTGGGCATCACCCCGCGCACGATCCGCTTCTACGAGTCGCAGGGTCTGATCGCGCCGAACCGCGCCGGCACCACGCGGGTGCTGGACCGGCGCGACCGGGCGCGGCTGATGCTGATCCTGCGCGGCAAGCGGCTGGGCTTCTCGCTGCAGGAGATCGGGGAGTACCTCGACCTCTACGACACGGACCGCAGCCAGGTCGGGCAGATGCGGCGGCTGCTGGAGAAGGTGCGCGAGCGCGTCGCGCTGCTGGAGCGGCAGCGCCAGGATCTCGACCAGGCCCTGCGGGAGTTGCGCGACATCGAGCGGCAGGCGACCGAGGCGCTATCGGAACGGGAAGCCCCCGGCGGGGTGGCCGCGGGAGCGGCCGACGGCATGGCCGGGGCGGCGCCCGTGGCGCAGCCGGCCACGGCGGCGCCGTCGGAAGCGCGACCGGAAGCCCCGGAGGACGCGCGGGAACGGCACCGGGCGACAGCCGCCGGCATGTCCCCGGGCGCCACGCCTGGGAAGGCCCAGGGGGCAGCCCAGAGGGAAGCCCAAGGGGAAGCCCAGGGGAAAGCCCAGGGCGCGGCCCGGGCCAGGGCGGCGGAACGGCAGCGGCAGGCCGGCGCGGCGCCGCCCTCCCGCCGGAAGACGTCTCAATAGGAAGGGAAGCGGCCACGGTGCCCTTCCCGGCCGCCCGAGGGACCTCCCCGGCGGCGGCAGCGAACGGAGCACTGGCATGACCGACGTGGTGATCGCGGCCTATCGCCGATCTCCCTTCCACCTCGCGCACAAGGGCGATCTGGCCCGGGTGCGCCCCGACGAGATGGCCGCCCAGGTGGTGCGCGCCATGGTCGCCGATTCCGGCGCCGATCCGGAGGCGATCGAGGACCTGGTCCTCGGCTGCGCCTTCCCGGAGGGCGAGCAGGGGCTGAACGTGGCCCGCCTCGTCTCCTTCCTCGCCGGGCTGCCGCAGGGCGCGGGGGCGGTGACGGTGAACCGCTTCTGCGGCTCCTCCATGCAGTCCGTGCACCAGGCGGCGGGCGCCATCCGCATGGGCGCGGGCGAGGCCTTCGTCTGCGCCGGCGTCGAGAGCATGACGCGGGTGCCGATGATGGGCTTCAACCCGATGCCGCATCCCGGCCTCGCCGCGCGCTACCCCGCCGCCTACGTGAACATGGGGGAGACGGCGGAGAACGTGGCGACGCGCCATCAGGTGTCGCGCGCCGAGCAGGAGGCCTTCGCGGTGGAGAGCCAGCGGCGCGCCGCCGCCGCGCGCGAGGCCGGCAGGTTCGCCGCCGAGATCGTGCCGATCGACACCGGCAAGGGCACCGTCGCGCAGGATGGCTGCATCCGCGAGGGGACCACGGCCGAGGGCCTCGCCGCGCTCAAGCCCGCCTTCCGCGCCGACGGCACCGTCACCGCCGGCACCTCCTCGCCGCTGACCGACGGCGCCTCGGCCCTGCTGGTGTGCAGCGCGGCGCATGCGAAGGCGCGGGGCATGACGCCGCTCGCGCGGGTGAAGTCGATCGCCGTCTCCGGCTGCTCGCCCGAGGTGATGGGGCTCGGCCCGATCGGCGCCTCGCGCAAGGCGCTGGCGCGGGCCGGCATCGCGGCGCGCGACCTCGACGTGGTGGAGCTGAACGAGGCCTTCGCCAGCCAGGCCATCGCCTGCATGCGCGAGCTGGGGCTCGATCCGGCCAAGGTGAACATCGACGGCGGCGCCATCGCGCTCGGCCACCCGCTGGGGGCGACGGGCGCGCGCATCGTCGGCAAGGCGGCGGCGCTGCTGCAGCGCGAGGGCGGCCGCTACGCGCTGGCGACGCAGTGCATCGGCGGCGGCCAGGGCATCGCGACGGTGCTGGAGAGCGTGGCATGAGCGCGGCCGGCCAGGAAGGGGCTCACCCGCCGGCGATCCGCCGCGCCGCGGTGATCGGCGCCGGCGTGATGGGCGCGGGCATCGCGGCGCAGATCGCCAATGCCGGCACGCCGGTGCTGCTGCTCGACATCGTGCCGGGCGCCGCCGCCAGGGCGGTGCAGACCATGCTGAAGGCCGATCCGGCGCCCTTCATGCACAGGGCCGCCGCGAAGCGGGTGCAGCCGGGCGACCTCGACGCCGACTTCGCGAAGCTCGCCGAATGCGACTGGATCGTCGAGGCGATCGTGGAGCGCCCCGACCTCAAGCGCGCCCTGTACGGGCGGCTGGAGGGGGTGCGCAAGGCGGGCTCGATCGTCTCCTCCAACACCTCCACCATCCCGCTGCGCGACCTGACCGCCGGGCTGCCGGACCGCTTCGCCGCCGACTTCCTGATCACCCACTTCTTCAACCCGCCGCGCTACATGCGGCTGCTGGAGCTGGTGGCCGGGCCGGCGACCCGCCCCGACGCCGTGGCGGCGATCCGCGACTTCGCCGACCGCGCCCTGGGCAAGACGGTGGTGGAGTGCCGCGACACGCCGGGCTTCATCGCCAACCGCATCGGCACGCTGTGGCTGCAATCGGCGATCAACCACGCCGTCGACCTGCGCCTGACCATCGAGGAGGCGGACGCGGTGGTCGGGCGGCCCATGGGCATCCCGAAGACCGGCGTGTTCGGGCTGATCGACCTGGTCGGGCTCGACCTGATGCCGCACGTCGCCAACAGCCTGCTGGCGACGCTGCCCGAAGGCGACGCCTACCGCGCCCTGCACCGCGAGCACGGGACCATCACGGGGCTGATCGCCGCCGGCCGCACCGGCCGCAAGAGCGGCAAGGGCGGCTTCTACACGCGCGCGAAGGATGCCGAGGGCAACAGCCTCAAGCGCGCCATCGACCTCTGGACCGGCGAGGACCGGCCGAGCGCGAAGCCGTCGCTGGAAAGCCTCGACCTCGGTTCGCGCAACCTGCGCGCCCTGGCCGAGCACCCGGATCGCGGCGGCCGCTACGCCCGCGCCGTGCTGCTCGACACGCTCGCCTACGCCGCCTCGCTGGTGCCGGAGATCGCCGACGACGTCACCGCCGTCGATGCGGCGATGCGCCTCGGCTATGCCTGGAAGTACGGCCCGTTCGAGCTGATCGACCGGCTCGGCCCGGGCTGGCTCGCCGCGGCGCTGCGCGCGGCGGACCGGCCGGTGCCGCCGCTGCTGGAACTCGCCGGCGAGCGGCCCTTCTACCGCACCGAGGCTGGCACGCTGCAATTCCTCGGCCTGGACGGCGACTACCACGACGTGGTCCGCCCCGAGGGCGTGCTGCTGCTGGCCGACGTCAAGCGGCGAAGCAAGCCGCTGGCGCGCAACGGCTCGGCCAGCCTGTGGGACATCGGGGACGGCGTCGCCTGCCTCGAATTCCACACCAAGATGAACGCGATGGACCCCGACATCCTGGCGCTGATCGGCAAGGCCGTCGGCATGGGCAGGAAGGGCGCGTTCAGGGCGCTGGTGATCCACAACGAGGGCTCGCACTTCTCCGCCGGCGCCAATCTCGGCCTCGCCCTGTTCGCCGCCAACATCGCCGCCTGGGGCGAGATCGAAGGGCTGGTGGAGGGCGGCCAGAAGGCCTACCGGGCGCTGCGCGAGGCGCCCTTCCCGGTGGTCGGCGCCCCTTCCGGCATGGCGCTCGGCGGCGGCTGCGAGGTGCTGCTGCACTGCGACGCGGTGCAGGCGCATGCCGAGAGCTATATCGGGCTGGTCGAGGTCGGCGTCGGGCTGATCCCGGGCTGGGGCGGCTGCACCACCATGCTGCGCCGCTGGTCCGCCGCGCCCGGCCTGCCGAAGGGGCCGATGCCGCCGCTCTCGAAGGTGTTCGAGATGATCTCGACCGCGCAGGTGGCGAAGTCCGCCTTCGAGGCGCGCGAGATGCTGCTGCTGCGCGAGGGCGACGGCATCACCATGAACCGTGACCGGCTGCTGGCCGACGCCAAGGCGCGCGCGCTGGCCCTGGTGGAGGGCTACGAGGCGCCGAAGCCCGGCACGCTGCGCGTCGCCGGCCCCACCGGGCAGGCGGCGCTGCGCCTGGCCGTGGACGGCTTCGCGCAGCTCGGCAAGGCGACGCCGCACGACGTGGTGGTGTGCGGCTACCTCGCCGAGACCCTGACCGGCGGCGCCAGGGGCGACTTCATCGACGAGACGCCCGAGGACGCGATCCTGAAGCTCGAGCGGCAATCCTTCATGGCGCTGGTGCGCCACCCCGCCACCCTGGCCCGGGTCGAGCACATGCTCGAGACCGGCCGCCCGCTGCGCAACTGAGAGGGCCGGACCGATGCCGAGCTACAAGGCGCCGCTGCGCGACATGCGCTTCGTGCTGGAGCAGGTGGCCGATCTCGAACGGCTGCGTGCCCTGCCGGGCTGCGAGGAGGTGACGACCGAGCTGGTCGACCCGATCATGGAGGAGGCGGCGAAGCTGTGCGAGGAGGTGCTGCTGCCCCTCAACCGCAGCGGCGACGAGGAGGGCTGCCACTACGAGAACGGCGTGGTCCGCACCCCCGCCGGCTTCCGCGACGCCTACCGCATGCTGCGCGAGGGCGGCTGGCCGGCGCTGCACTGCGACCCCGAATACGGCGGCCAGGGCCTGCCGCGCACGGTGAGCCTGCTGTTCGAGGAGATGATGTGCTCCGCGAACCTCTCCTTCGGCATGTATCCGGGCCTGTCGCACGGCGCCTACACCGCGCTGCACGCCTTCGGCTCGGAGGCGCTGAAGGCGCTCTACCTGCCCCGGCTGGTCTCGGGCGAGTGGACCGGCACGATGTGCCTGACCGAGCCGCATTGCGGCACCGATCTCGGCCTGATCCGCACGAAGGCCGTGCCGGAGGGCGACGGCAGCTACCGCATCACCGGCAGCAAGATCTTCATCTCGGCGGGCGAGCACGATCTCGCCGAGAACATCGTCCACCTGGTGCTGGCGAAGCTGCCGGACGCGCCGCCGGGGGTGAAGGGCATCAGCCTGTTCCTGGTGCCGAAATTCCTGCCCGACGGGCAGGGCCAGCCCGGCGCGCGCAACGGCGTCTCCTGCGCCTCCATCGAGCACAAGATGGGGATCAAGGCCTCCGCCACCTGCGCGATGAATTTCGACGAGGCGACGGGCTGGCTGGTGGGCGCGCCGCACAAGGGCCTGCGCGCCATGTTCGCCATGATGAACGAGGAGCGCTTGGCGGTCGGCATCCAGGGCCTCGGCCTCGCCGAGATCAGCTACCAGAACGCCGCCGCCTACGCGAAGGACCGGCTGCAGGGCCGCGCCCTGGGCGGCACCCGCTACCCGGAGAAGCCGGCCGACCCGATCATCGTCCACCCCGACGTGCGCCGCATGCTGCTGACCATGCGCGCCTCCATCGAGGGCTGCCGCGCCCTCGGCCTGCTGACGGCGCTGGAGCAGGACGTCGCCACCCGCAGCACCGACCCGGCGACGCGGCAGGAGGCCGAGGACTATGTCGCGCTGCTGACGCCGGTGGTGAAGGCGCTGTTCACCGATCTCGGCTCGGAGGCGGCCAATCTCGGCATGCAGGTGCTGGGCGGGCACGGCTACATCCGCGAATGGGGCATGGAGCAGTACGTGCGCGACGCCCGCATCGCGCAGATCTACGAGGGCACGAACGGCATCCAGGCGCTCGACCTGGTCGGCCGCAAGCTGCCCGCCCATGCCGGGCGCTACCTGCGCCGCTTCTTCCACCCGGTGCTCGACTACATCGAGAGCCGCGGCGAGGACGAGGCGATGGCCGAGTTCATCCTGCCGCTGTCCAAGGCCTTCGGCCGGCTGCAGCAATGCACCGCCGAGGTGGCGCGGCGCGGCTTCGCCGACCCGTTCGAGGCCGGCGCCGCCGCGACCGACTACCTGCGCCTGTTCGGGCTGACGGCACTCGGCCATGTCTGGGCGCGCATGGCGGAGGCGTCGCTGCGCGGGCTGGAGGGCGGGGACGCCGATTTCCACAAGGCCAAGCTCGCCACAGCGCGCTTCTTCTTCGCGCGCATCCTGCCGCAGACCGGCGCGCTCTCGGCCGCCATCCTGGCGGGCGGCGAGACGCTGCGGGCGATGGAGGACGCCGCGTTCTGAGGCGGCGGCGAAGCGCAGGGCGCGGCCGGCGCCGCCCGCTCCCCGAGTGGGGCCGGCGCGCGGCGGCGCGGCGGGCCGGACGCCTCAGCGCAGGTGGAAGAAGGCGCGCAGCCGGCCGAGCAGGTCCTCGCGGCTCGGCGGCGCCGGGCGCTGCTCCTCCGGCACCTGGCTGTGCCGGTGCAGGCGCGCCTGCCGCTCGGCCATGATCGTCGCCAGCCCGTCGCCGATCTCGGGGCGCCGCCGCAGGATCGGGTCGAGATGCTCCCGGCGCACCTCGTACACCACGGCGTCGGTCACGGCGACCACGGTGGCGCTGCGCGGCTGCCCGGTCAGCAGCGACATCTCGCCGAGCACGGCGCCGGGCACGTGGCGGTCGATCGCCACCGCCTCGCCGCCGTCGCGGCTGACCAGGATGTCGAGCACCCCCTCGGCCAGGATGTAGAGCGACTGCCCCTCCTCGCCCTGCCGCATCAGCCGCTCGCCCTGGCGCAGGGTGCGCGGCGCCATGTGCGCGGCGAGCTCGGCGAACTCGCCGCCCTCGAAGGGGCGGAACAGCTCGACGTTGCGCAGCAGCGTCTCGCGCCGCGGCCGCGCCATCGCCGGGTCCGGCCGGGCGAGGTGGACGTCCACGTCGCGCCGGGGCAGGCCGAGCCCGGCCTGCTGCAGGGCGCGCAGCACGGCGGTGGCGACGGCATCGCGGCAGGGCACCTCGCGCCCGTAGTCGGGCACCATGAACACCACGCGGTACATCGCCGCGCCGTCCACGAACTCGGTGAGCTGCACGATCGGCGCGAGGTCGGGGAATTGCCGTGCCGCGTCCAGCGCCGCGCCGAGCAGGATGCGCCGCGCCCGGTCCACCGGCACGGCGGCGTCGATCGGCACGCGCAGGGAGGTGCGGTAGCTGCCGCCCCCGCCGCCATTCCCCGGCCCCCCGCCGGGGCCGGTCTCGGACGCGCCGTAATTGGTCAGCCGCCGCCCGGCGATCAGCCCGTTGGGCACGATGTGGGTGATGCCCTCGCGCGAGCGCAGCCGGGTGGCGCGCCAGTTCACCTCCACCACGCGGCCCGTGTACCCGTCCGCCGCCTCGATCCAGTCCCCGTCGCGGTAGGGCCGCTCCACGCCGAGGGCGATGCCCGAGAACACGTCGCCGATGATGTTGCGCAGCGCGAAGCCGACCACGGCGATGGTGACGGAGGAGGTGGCGATCAGCCCGGTGGCGGGCCACTCGAACACCAGCAGCAGGATCGCGACCACGGTGGCGGCGAACAGCGCCGCGGTCAGCAGGTCGGTCAGCAGGCGCGGATGGCCCTGGAGCAGCAGGGCCAGCAGCCTCGCGCCGGCCCAGGCGAGGGCCAGCCAGGCGCCGGCGCCGGTCCCGTCGCGCAGCACCGAGGCGGCCATGCCCTCGGGGTCGAGCCGCAGCCATGCCGTCACCGGCGCGGCGAGCGCGTAGGCGAGGAAGCCGAGCAGGGAGAGCAGCAGCGGGCCGATCAGCGGCCGGTAGCCACGCGACATCGACACCCCGTTCCGGCCGTCTCGCCCCGATTGGCCGCGCCGTTTCCCGTCCCGCCCCCGCGCCATCCCCCGCGCCATCCCCCACCGGGGGCCGGGAGACCCGGCGGCCCGAATCCGGCCGCCGGATCGCGCACTGCCTGCAATCAGCCATCGGCGCGGTCCTGTCCAGCGGGTCCTGTCCGGCGGTCCGGGCGGGTGGTTCGGCGAGGTGATGCCCGCGTGGGATGGCCCGTGCGGGGGCGGTGGAGGGCGGGAGCCGGCCCGCCGTGCGGCCGGGGCAGGCCGGAGCGGCGGCCGGCTGCCGCCCCGCGCCGACGGCTCCGGCCCGCCGGACCGTTGCCCTGCCGACCGATGGCCGACGCCGGCCGACCGACGGCCATCGCGTGCATGCCCGTCCCGCCGCCCGCGCCGTCGGCCGTCGACCATCCGCCGTCGACCATCCTTCGACGACTATCCTTCGATGGCCATCAGAAAACGTTTTCACTAACGCGCGAAGCCTGCCGCGCCAGGGTTGATCCGCCCCGCACCGGTCCACAAGGTGATGCTGCACCGCAGCAATGCCGGAAATGCCCCGATGCCCGTCCTCTCCCTGCCGATCCTCGCCCTCGCCGTCGCCTCCTTCGGCATCGGCACCACCGAGTTCGTCATCATGGGCCTGCTGCCCGAGCTGGCGACGGACCTGCATGTCGGCATCCCCTCGGCCGGCCTGCTGGTCTCGGGCTACGCGCTCAGCGTGGCGGTGGGCGCGCCCCTCCTGGCCGTCGCCACCGGAAGGCTGCCGCGCAAGGCGGCGCTGCTGCTGCTGATCGGCATCTTCATCGTGGGCAACCTGTTCTGCGCCCTCGCCCCCGGCTACTGGACGCTGATGGCGGCGCGCGTGGTGACGGCCTTCTGCCACGGCGCCTTCTTCGGCACCGGGGCGGTGGTGGCCTCGGCGCTGGTGGCGCCGAACCGGCGGGCGCAGGCCGTCTCGCTGATGTTCTCGGGCCTGACTCTGGCCAACGTGCTCGGCGTGCCGCTGGGCACGGCGCTCGGCAACGCGCTGGGCTGGCGCGCCACCTTCTGGGCGGTGGTGGCGATCGGGCTGCTCGCCGCGGCGGCGCTGGCGCTCTGGCTGCCCGCCGGGCTGAAGGCGGAGCCCGTGGCGCTGCGGCGGGAGCTGCGCGCCCTGGCCGGGCGGCAGGTGCTGCTGGCGATGCTGGTCTCGGCCCTCGCCTCGGCCAGCCTGTTCAGCGTCTTCACCTACATCGCGCCGCTGCTCCAGCACGTCACCGGCCTCTCGCAGGACTGGACCACGGCGGCGCTGCTGCTGTTCGGCGTCGGGCTGACGGTCGGCAACCTGATCGGCGGCCGGATGGCGGACTGGCGGCTGATGCCCTCGGTGATCGGCCTGTTCGTGGCGCTGGCGGCGGTGCTGGCGGGCTTCTCCGTCACCGCGGCGCGGGCGACGCCGGCGCTGCTGACGCTGTTCGCCTGGGGCGCGCTGGCCTTCGCCCTGGTCTCGCCGCTGCAGATCCGGGTGGTGAACGAGGCGCGCGACGCACCCAACCTCGCCTCCACCGTGAACCAGGGCGTGTTCAACATCGGCAACGCGGCCGGTGCCTGGATCGGCGGCGTCGCGATCGGCGCCGGGGTGGGCTATGCGGAGATCCCGCTGATCGGCGCCGCCGTCGCCCTCGTGGCGCTGGGCTTCGCGCTTTGGTCGTACCGGCTGGACCGGCAGGCCGCGCGGCGGGAGGCGATGCTGGGCCAGGCGGCGCTGGGCCAGGCGGCGGACTGATCCGCGCGGCAGGGCCGTTCGGCCCGTCCCGGAGCGGTTCCGACCCGGCCGGATCGTGCCGGAACGGCCCCGGCCTTCGATCCCTTCACCCCGTCACCACCAGCTCCACCCGGTCCGCCGCGAATTGCGAGCGCGTCGCCTGGATCGGCACGCCGTGCTGGTCGAGGTTGACGCTCTCCGTCACCAGCACCACCCGCCCGGGCGCCAGCTCCAGCAGCGCGGCCTCGGCGGCATCCGCCGGGCGGGCGGTGATCCGCGTCTCCAGCCGCCGGTAGTCCGTCACGCCGAAGGCCGCGTAGGCGCGGGTCAGCGAGCCCGCCTCGGCATAGGCGCGGTCGATGCCGGCGAAGCGGGGCAGGGGCAGGCAGGCGCGGCCCATCGAGATCGGCGTGCCGTCGGCGCGGTGGCGCGTCAGCATCTCCAGCACCGGCGCCCCGGCCGCGATGCCGAGCGCCGCCGCCAGCGCCGCGCCGGCCGGGACCTCGGTGGCGGCGATCAGGTCGCCATAGGCCTCCCGCCCGGCGCCGGAGACGATCTCCGAGAAGCGGGTGCGCGCGCCGATCGGGTAGCGCAGCGGCGCCGCCTCCACGAAGCTGCCGCTGCCCTGCGCGGAGCGGATCAGCCCGCGCTCGGCCAGCGCGGCGAGGGCGCGGCGCACCGTGTGACGGTTGACGCCGAAGCGGGCGGCGAATTGCGCCTCGGTGGGCAGGCGCTCGCCCGGGCCGGGGCGGCCGGCGGCGATCCCGGCCTCCAGCGCGTCGGCGATCTGCTTCCAGGCGGCGACGCCGGCATCGCGTGGCAGCGGGGTGTCCATGGCGGCAGGCGTCCCAGATCCGCATCGCGTCATCAAGGCTTCACTTCCCACGGGCCCGCCGATTTGTCTATTAGAGCAGACAAGTTGTTCAGGGATGGGAGCCCGAACCGTGCCATCCGAATCCCGGGCCGGGACTTCCGGCCCTTCGCCCGCGACCGGGACCCACGCCGAGGCCCACGCCGGGGCGCACACGGAGGCGCGCCGCGCCGCCATGGCGCTCTGCGCCGAGGCCACGCTGCCGGAACTGCGCGCCGCGCTGGACGCGCTGGGCCCGACCGGCCCGCTCACCGAGCTGCGCCGCCCCGAGACCGGGCTGGTGATGGCGCGCGGCCGCGTCGGCGGCGACGGCGCCCGCTTCAACCTGGGCGAGGCGACGGTGACGCGCGCCGCGATCCGGCTGGCGGGCGGCGAGACCGGCTTCGCCTACCATCTCGGCCGCGACGCCGAGCGGGCGCGTGCCGCCGCGACGCTGGACGCGCTGTGGCAGGTGCCGGCGCGGCGCGCGGCGGTGGAGCGGGCGCTGGCGCCGGTCGCCCGCCGGCTCGCCGAGGCCGAGGCGCTGGCGGCGCGCCGCACCGCCGCGACCAAGGTCGAATTCTTCACCCTGGTCCGCGGGGAGGACTGATGCCCGCCATGAACGCCGCCCCCGAGGCCATCCCGCCCGCCATCCCGCCCGCCGTCCCTGGCACCATCCCGGCCGCCATCCCCTTGGGCTTCGCCGAGCCCTCCCTCGATTCCCAGCGCGTGTTCCGCGCGGTGCTGGAGGCGCTCGCCCGTCCCGGCCAGCCGCAGCGCCTCGCCGGGCTGGCCGACGCCCCGCGCCCGCTGACGCCGGAACTCGCCGCCATCGCGCTGGCGCTGGCCGACCACGAGGCGCCGCTCTGGCTCGACGCGCGGCTCGCCGCCGCGCCCGACGTCGCCGCCTTCCTGCGCTTCCACACCGGCGCGCCGGTCGTGACGGACCCGGCCGCCGCCGCCTTCGCCCTGGTCGCCGACCCCGCCGACTGCCCGCCGCCCGAGGCCTTCGCCGAGGGCACGCCGGAGGATCCGGACCGTTCCACCACGCTGGTGCTGGCGGTCGGCCACCTGACGGAGGGGATCGGCATGACCCTGGCGGGCCCCGGCATCCCCGGGCGCGTCCGCCTCGGCGCCGGCCCCCTGCCGGCCGACTTCGCCGCGCGGCTGCGGCGCAACGCGGCCGGCTTCCCGCTCGGGCTGGACCATCTGCTGGCGGCGCCGGGCCTGGTGGCCGGGCTGCCGCGCTCCACCCGGCTCGTCGCGGAGGGCTGACGCCATGTACGTGGCCGTGAAGGGCGGCGAGGCCGCCATCGCCAACGCCCACCGCCTGCTGGCGCATGAGCGCCGCGGCGACCCGTCGGTGCCGGAGCTGGGCCTCGACCAGATCGGGGAGCAGATGAGCCTGCTGGTGGCGCGGGTGATGACCGAGGGCTCGCTCTACGACCCCGGCCTCGCCGCGCTGGCGATCAAGCAGGCGCGCGGCGACGTGGTGGAGGCGGTGTTCCTGCTGCGCGCCTGCCGCACCACCCTGCCGCGCTTCGGCGCCGCCGAGCCGATCGACACCGGCGCGATGCGGGTGCGCCGCCGCGTCTCGGCGATCTTCAAGGACCTGCCGGGCGGGCAGGTGCTGGGGCCGACCTTCGACTACACGCACCGGCTGCTGGACTTCACCCTCGCCGCCGGCCTGCCGCCGCCCCCGCCCGCCGAGGCGCCCGTGGAGACGCCCGTGGAGACGCTGGCGAACGGCGCGCGCATGCCGCGCGTCGCCTCGCTGCTCGGCGAGGAGGGGCTGATCGAATCGGGCGGCACGGACGACCCGGACGCGCCGGTGCCGGACCTGACGCGCGAGCCCGTCTCCTACCCCGCCGACCGGGCGCTGCGCCTGCAGGCCCTGGCGCGCGGCGACGAGGGCTTCGTGCTGGCGCTCGGCTACTCCACGCAGCGCGGCTTCGGCCGCACCCACCCCTTCGCCGGCGAGATCCGCCACGGCGAGGTGGCGCTGGAATTCACGCCCGAGGAGCTGGGCTTCCCGGTGCCACTCGGCCGCGTCGCCGTGACCGAGTGCGAGATGGTGAACCAGTTCCACGGCTCCGCCGAGCGGCCGCCGCAATTCACCCGCGGCTACGGCCTCGCCTTCGGCCAGTCCGAGCGCAAGGCCATGGCGATGGCGCTGGTGGACCGCGCCCTGCGCGCCGAGGAGCTGGGCGAGGAGACCAGCGCCCCGGCGCAGGACCAGGAATTCGTGCTCTCCCACTGCGACAGCCTGCAGGCGACCGGCTTCGTCGAGCACCTGAAGCTGCCGCACCACGTCGATTTCCAGGCCGAGCTGGTGCTGCTGCGCCGGCTGCGCGCCGAGCACGCGGCGCGGTACGCCGCGCGCGAGGCGGCGACCGGCGCGGCATCCGACGATGCCGCCGAACCCTTCCAGGAGGCCGCTGAATGAGCGCCGTGAGCGAGACCCGCGAGCAGGCGCTCGCCGGCTACAATTTCGCCTATCTCGACGAGCAGACGAAGCGGATGATCCGCCGCGCCATCCTCAAGGCGGTGGCGATCCCCGGCTACCAGGTGCCCTTCGCCAGCCGCGAGATGCCCATGCCCTATGGCTGGGGCACGGGCGGGGTGCAGGTGACGGCCGCCGTGCTCGGGCCGGACGACGTGCTGAAGGTGATCGACCAGGGCGCCGACGACACCACCAACGCCGTCTCCATCCGGCAATTCTTCGAGCGCACCGCCGGCGTCGCCACCACCACCCGCACCGCCGAGGCGACGGTGATCCAGACCCGCCACCGCATCCCGGAGGCGACGCTGCGCGCCGGCCAGGTGCTGGTGTTCCAGGTGCCGATCCCGGAGCCGCTGCGCTTCCTGGAGCCGCGCGAGACCGAGACGCGCCGCCTGCACGCGCTGGCGGAATATGGGCTGATGCACGTGAAGCTCTACGAGGACATCGCGCGGCACGGCCACATCGCCACCACCTACGCCTATCCGGTGGAGGTCTCCGGCCGCTACGTGATGGACCCCTCGCCGACGCCGAAATTCGACAATCCGAAGATGGACGACTGCGCCGCGCTGCAATTGTTCGGCGCGGGGCGGGAGCGGCGAATCTACGCCGTGCCGCCGCACACGCGGGTGCGCAGCCTCGACTTCGCCGACCATCCCTTCGAGGTGCAGCGCTTCGACCGGCCCTGCGCCCTCTGCGGCGCCGCCGATTCCTATCTCGACGAGGTGGTGCTGGACGATCGCGGCCGGCGCCTGTTCGTCTGCTCCGACACCGACCACTGCGCCACGCGCCGCGCCGAGGGCCATGTCGGTCCCGGCGAGGAGGAGGCCGCGCCATGAACGACGACCTGCCCCTCCTCTCCGTCGAGGGCCTGACGAGGCACTACGGCGCCCGGCTCGGCTGCGCCGACGTCGCCTTCGACCTGTACCCGGGCGAGGTGCTGGCGGTGGTGGGCGAGTCCGGCTCAGGCAAGTCCACCCTGCTCTCGCTGCTGGCGCAGGAGCTGCGCCCCGATGCCGGCCGCCTCCTGTACCGGCTGCGCGACGGCACGGCGCGCGAGCTGGGCGCCATGGGCGAGGCGGAGCGGCGCCTGCTGGCCCGCACCGAATGGGGCTTCATCCGGCAGGACGCGACGCAGGGCCTGCGCATGGCGGTCTCGGCCGGGGGCAATGTGGGCGAGCGGCTGATGGCGCTCGGCCGGCGCCACTACGGCGAGATACGCGGCACCGCGGCCGAGTGGCTGCGCCGGGTCGAGATCGACGTGGCGCGCATCGACGACACGCCGCGCGCCTTCTCGGGCGGCATGCGCCAGCGCCTGCAGATCGCGCGCAACCTCGTCACCGCGCCCCGCCTCGTGCTGATGGACGAGCCGACCTCGGGCCTCGACGTCTCGGTGCAGGCGCGTCTGCTCGATCTGGTGCGCGGGCTGGTGGCCGAGCTGGGCCTCGCCGTGGTGATCGTGACGCACGACCTCGCCGTGGCGCGGCTGCTCTCGCACCGGATCATGGTGATGCGGCGCGGCCGCGTCATCGAGACGGGGCTCACCGACCAGGTGCTGGACG
Organism: Roseomonas acroporae; assembly: GCF_023223525.1. Lineage (GTDB taxonomy): Bacteria > Pseudomonadota > Alphaproteobacteria > Acetobacterales > Acetobacteraceae > Roseomonas_E > Roseomonas_E acroporae. Next base: position 31,320 of record NZ_JALPRX010000065.1, read on the forward strand.
ACCCGGCCGAGCCCTACACCCAGCTTCTCGTCTCCTCGGTGCTGGCGGCATGAGCATGCAACCGATCCTTCTTCTCGACGGCGTCGGCAAGACCTTCACCCTGCACCTGCGCGGCGGCGCCCGTCTGCCGGTGCTGGAAGGGGTCTCGCTCTCGCTCTCCCCCGGCGAGTGCGTGGCGCTCGGCGGCCCCTCCGGCACGGGGAAGTCCTCGCTGCTGCGGATGATCCACGGCAATTACCGCTGCGACCACGGCAGCATCCGCGTGCGCGACGGCGCCGAATGGGTGGATGTCGCCACCGCCGCGCCGCGCCGCGTGCTGGCGCTGCGCCGCGACGTGATGGGCTATGTCAGCCAGTTCCTGCGCGTCATCCCGCGCGTCGGCGCGCTCGACCTCGTGGCGGCGGCGGCGCGGGAGGGCGGGCTGGACGCTGCGGCGGCGCGGGAGCGGGCGCGGCGCCTGCTCTCGCTGCTGAACCTGCCGGAGCGGCTGTGGGACCTGCCGCCCGCCACCTTCTCGGGCGGCGAGCAGCAGCGCGTGAACATCGCCCGCGGCCTCGCCGCCGACCGGCCGCTGCTGCTGCTCGACGAGCCCACCGCCTCGCTCGACGCGCGCAACCGCGACGTGGTGGTCTCGCTGATCCGCGAGAAGCGCGCCGCCGGCACCGCCATCCTCGGCATCTTCCACGACGCGGCGGTGCGAGACGCGGTGGCCGACCGGGTGCTGGACGTCGCCCGCTTCGCCCCCGCCGCCGACCTTCCCGCCGCTGAGGCCGAGGCCGCCTGATGTCAGACATCCACGACGTCGTCGAGAACGCCACGCTGGTCCTGCCGGACCGCGTGCAGCGCGGCTGGATCGCGGTCAGCGAGGGGCGGATCGAGGAGATCGGCGAGGGGCGGGCGCCGGAGCGCGGCCTCGACCTCGGCGGCGACCTGCTGCTGCCCGGGCTGGTCGAGCTGCACACCGACCACCTGGAAACCCACTACATGCCGCGCCCCAAGGTGCGCTGGCACCCGCTCGGCGCCGTGCTCGCCTACGACGCGCAGATCGCGGCCGCCGGCATCACCACCGTGTTCGACAGCCTGCGCGTCGGCAACGACCCCGATGGCGGCGGCCTCGGCGGCGAGCTGTTCACCCTGGCCGAGACGCTGGACGAGGCGCGCCGGCACGAGGTGCTGCGCGCCTCCCACCGCACGCATCTGCGCTGCGAGATGCCGACCACGGACGTGATGGAATCGCTGGAGCGGTTCGCCGGCGCGCACCGCATCGGCCTGCTCTCGCTGATGGACCACACGCCGGGGCAGCGCCAGTTCCGTGACCTCGACAAGTACTTCATCTACGCCCGCAAGACCGGCCGCAGCCAGGAGGAGATCCGCGCCGGCACCGAGCGCCGCATGGCCAAGGGGGCCGCGCTGACCGCCGAGATGCGCCCCCGGCTGGTGGAATTCGCCCGCCGCCACCGGCTGCCGCTCGCCAGCCACGACGACACCACCGAGGCCGACGTGGCGCAGGCCGTGGCGGAAGGCGTGAGCCTCGCCGAATTCCCCACCACGCCGGAGGCCGCCACCGCCTGTCACGCCCAGGGCATCACCATCGTGATGGGCGCGCCCAACCTGCTGCGCGGCGGCTCCCACTCCGGCAACGTCTCGGCCGAGGCGCTGGCGGAAGCCGGGATGCTCGACATCCTCTCCTCGGACTACGTGCCGGGCAGCCTGCTGATGGCCGCCTTCGAACTGCCGCGCCGGGTGCCGTCCATCAGCCTGCCGCAGGCCATCGCCTGCGTGACCGCCAACCCGGCCCGGGCCACGGGGCTGACGGACCGGGGCGAGCTGGCCATCGGCCGGCGCGCCGACCTGGTGCGGGTGCGGCTGGCGGGCGAGATGCCGGTGGTGCGGCAGGTGTGGCGCGAGGGCCGGCGGGTCTCCTGACGGGCACCGTCGGCTTGTTGGGGCGGGGGGATGGTGACGTGCGCGGGAGCCGCTGCGTGAACGCGGTCGGGCTGCGGCGGCACGGCCCGTGATGTCGGCCCGCCTCCCGGACGCACGCCCCTTGGCACGCCCCCCTGGCACGCCCCCTGGCGGCGCGGCGCGGCGCCGGCCGGCGGTGCCGCGGTCGCGGCGGCGGTAAAGGTTGTCGATCCGGTCGCGCGCGGAAGGGGGGCGTCGTGCCGGACCGGCCGACCTGAACCGCCTCATCCGGCGGTGCCGGGCCGAGGCACCGTCCGTGCCGGCGGACGGTGCCGTCCGCGTCAGAACACGTAGCGCAGCCCGCCGCGCCCGCCCCAGTCGCGGGTGACGTCGGAGAACTGCGCGATGCCGTCCACGAAGAAGGTGAGCCCGGGCCGCACCGTCAGCCCGGCGCCGAGGGTGAAGCGCGCCGCGTCCCGCGCCGGCCGGGTGCCGGCGGCGACGAAGTCCGAGCCCGGCAGCGCGACCAGGGCCGGCGAGAGGTTGCGGCGGTCGGCGTATTCGTGCACCCAGCTCACCCCCGCCTGCGGCGCGAGCACCCAGCCCGGCCCGACCGGCAGCGCCGTCGCCACGCGCAGGCCGAGGCTCTGCGGCGCGGAATGCGTGCTGGCATCGCGCGTGCGCAGCGCCAGCGTGCCCTCCCCGGCGCCGGAGCGCTCGCGGAAGCCGTCGGTGCGCAGCTCGGCCAGGTCGATCGCGTAGTAGGGCGTCAGGCGCACGGCGCCGGCGGCGAAGTCGTGCCCGATCTCCAGGCGGCCGCGCAGCTCCTGCGCGTCGTAGCTGGCGGTCAGCCGGTCCACGGCCAGCCCGCCGAAGCCGCCCGCATAGCGGGTGGTGTCGTTCGAGAAGCCGGAATGCTGCACCCCGACGAAGGCGTAGGTGGCGCCGAGCCGGTACTCGCCGTGCAGGCCGAGATGGTAGCCGGAGAGGTTGCCGGTGGTGGCGCGCGACTTCGCCGTGAAGCTGCCGTCGCTGCCGCCGGCCACCACGCCGAGGGTGAGGCGGTCGTTCGGCCGGTAGTCGAGGCCCAGCAGCCCGCCCCACACGCCGGCCTGGAGCGTGGCGCTGCCGAGCGCGGCGTCGCCCGAGGTGGTGCCGCTGCGGCCGAAGATGGTGGTCCAGACCTGCCACGGCCCGACGCGCGTGGCGCCCGGCGCGGCGGCGCCGGCGCGCTGGCCGATCATGTGGTTGGAGACGGCATCCATCGCCAGCTCGCCCGCGAGCAGGCCGGCGGTCCGGGAGCCGGAGAGCCCGTCGCCGGCCATGCCGGTGAAGGCGGTGCGCGCCTGCGGCGCGGAGAGGCCGCTGACGCCGTTGACGATGCCGCTGCCGGCCACCGAGTTGATGCCCGGCGCCACGCGGTCCAGCGCCGAGGCGACGGCGCGCTGGTTGCCGGTGGCGGCGACGGCGGCGAAGGCGAGGTCGTTGCGGTTCAGCGTCAGCGTCACCGTGCCGGTGTCGTAGGCGAGGGTCGGGCTGAGGAAGGCGAGGTTGCTGGTGACGCCGTCGAAGCGGCCGTTGACGCCGCCGGTCGCCGTCAGGATGCCGTAGCGCGTGCTGGCCCGGTACAGGCCGGCGCCCGCGTTCACCGCGACGGTGCCGCCCTGCAGCGTGGCGCTGCCGTTCACCCGCGCGGCGTCGCTGCCCGTGGGCGTGGCGCGCACCGCGTAGGTGGAGCCGGCGGCCATGGTCAGGTTGCCGTTCACCGTCAGCGTGCCGAGCGCGGTGGAGGCGCCCGGCGCCAGCGTGCCGCCGCGGTTCACCGTGACGGCGCCGACCGTGCCCGCGCCGGCCAGCGTGCCGCCGGCGTTCACCGTGCTGGCGGAGGTGATGGCGCCGTCCACCTCCAGCGTGCCGCCGTTGACGGTGGTGGGGCCGGCGTAGGTGTCGTTGCCGGTCAGGATCAGCCGGCCGGTGCCGTTCAGCGTCAGCCCGCCGGCGCCGCCGATGTCGTTGTTCCAGGAATCCTGCGCGTTGAAGCCGCCGAGCGCGGCGTTCATGGTGACGTTGACGTTGCCGTTGAAGGCCCCGTAGCCGTCGGCGGCGGCGTAGAGGTTGAGCCGCGCATAGCCCGAGCCGTCGTCGAGCGGCTGGCCGGAGGGCAGCTCGGTGGTCGCCAGCACCTCGCGCCGCTGGTCGGCGGAGAGGTAGGGGAAGCGCGTGGCGAGCAGCACCTCGGCGCCCGTGGGCACCACCGGGGCGAGGTTGGTCGGCCCGACCGGGTCGAGCCCGTAGGTCAGGGTGTAGCGGTAGAAGGCGCGGTTGGCGGCGGCGCCGGCGAAGCGGTCGGCGGTGCCGGCGTTCGCGGCGCAGGCGGCGAGGCCGCCGTCGCAGGTGGCGAGCAGCGCGCGCAGGTCGCCGGTGGCGCTGGCGAACAGCGCCTGGAAGTCGTTCGTGCTGGTCGCGGTCGCGGAGAGCGCCTGGTTCGTGTAGAGCGGGCTGTTGTTGAGCATCTGCACCAGCCCGTAGAGCGTGTGGATGCGCGCCCCGATCACGTCGAGCGGGTAGTGGGCGCCGACGACGACGCGGCTGTAGCCGTATTCGGCACCGCGCGTCAGCATCTGCTGGAAGCGCTCCGGCACCATCAGCGCGAGCAGCGTCGAGGCGGTGAAGCCGAAGGCGGAGTGGCCGCTCGGGAAGGCGGCGTTGCTGCGCAGCGTCGGGACGATGTCGGCGAGGTTGTTGGTCGGAACGCCGAAGAAGTCATTGTAGGTGAAGCCCTGGTAGCGCGGCAGCGCCACCTGGGTCGGCCGGCTGTTGCCGATCAGGTTCACCGTGCTGGCCGGCGGGTCGTAGGCGCGGTCGTAGACGTTGAACACGCCGCCCGCGGGCAGCGAGATGCCGGTGGCGGGCGAGGAGACGCTGCCGTTGCTGCTGCCGTTGGCGAGGAAGTTCTTCGCGAAGGCCGAGTCCGAGCCGGTCAGCGTCGTGGCCTGGTACATCAGCGCCTGGAAGGCCGGCGAGAGCGCCGTCGCCGAGTAGTTCGCCGCGACCGTGTTGCGGCCGGCGAAGGTGGCTTGGAGCTTCGGCCCCAGCCCGTCCGCCACCAGCAGGCCGTTCTGGAAGGAGGCGATCAGCGCGCCGATCGTATTGTCGCTGATCGCCTGGGCGCGCTGCGCCGCGGTCGAGTTGTTGTTGATCGAGATCGCCGTGGCGAGGTTCTCGTCCAGCACCGTGCGCCCGGCCTGCGTGTTCAGCAGCAGGCTGAAGCCGGAGAGCAGGCCGGTGGCCTGGATGTTGGCCGCCGTCTGCGCGGAGACGGCCCCGGGGCAGGCGGCGAAACCGAGCAGGGCGGTGGAAAGCAGCAGGTAGCGACGCATCACGCGGCCTCGAACGTTACGGCCGCGCCCAACTAGGCCGGGTTCGTGACGAGTGGATGACGGTAGCGTTTTGAATTCGGGTCATGACGGAAGCGGCCGGGGCGGTTCAGCCGGCTGACCCGGCGCGGCGGGGACGCGGCCGGGGCGCCGGAGAAGGGGCCGGCCGGGCGCCCCGGCGCATGCCCGCGTGACGGAATGCTTGACAGCCGGCGCCGCGTCGGCGCAACAAGCGGGTATTGAAAAACAAAAGTTCGCATTCCGATCATCCCTTGGGGACGATCGAAGCGATCCGGGAACCGACATGTCCTCGCGCCCCGACTTCCTGTCCGTCGCTGCCCGAGGCACCCGCCACCGGGGTGCCAGGCGATGAGCCGGCGCGCCGGGGCGGCGCCGGGCACGCCCGCCGAGAACCCGAAGAACCTCGTCCAGTCCGCCGCCAAGGTGTTCGCGGTGCTGCAGGCCTTCGGGCCGGACCTGCCCGAGCTGACCGTCTCCGAGGTCGCCGCCCATGCCGGCTTCGACCGCGGCACCGCCTTCCGCCTGATCCACACCCTGGTCAGCCTCGGCTACCTGCGCGCCGTGCCCGGCACGCGGCGCTTCCGCCTGGCGCTGAAGTGCCTGGAGCTGGGCTTCGCCGCCCTCACCGCGCGCGGCCTGCCGGCCCATGCCGCGCCGCTGCTGCGCGCGCTGGTGCCGGGCACCGCCGACGCCGCCTCGCTCGGGCTGCTGGAGGCGGGCGAGGTGGTCTATCTGGAGCGGGTGCAGGCCGGGCTCTCCCGGCAGGGCGTGGTGCGCCGCCCGGGCAGCCGCGCCGGCGCCTACGCCACCGCGCTCGGGCAGGCCATGCTCGCCTACCTGCCGCGCGAGGAGCAGGTGGCGCAGCTCCAGGCGGTCGAGCGGGTGAAGCTCTCGGAGCGGACGCTCACCGACCTCGACGCGCTGCTGGCGCGGCTGGAGCAGGTGCGGGCGCAGGGCTACGCCGTCTCGGACGGCGAGAACGCCTACGGGCTGCGCACCGTGGCGGCGCCGGTGCTCGATGCCGCCGGGCTGCCGCAGGCCGGCATCAGCCTGACCATCCATTCCGACCGCATGCCGCTCGACGAATTCGTCGCCCGCGCGCTGCCCGAGGCGCGGCGCGTGGCGGGCGAGCTGGCCGAGGCGGTGCGGCTCTCGCTCGGCGCCATCGGCCGGACGGAGGCGGCATGAGCACGCCCCGGCCCTCCCCCACCCTGCGCCTGCTCGCCGACGACCTGACCGGCGCGCTCGACACGGCGGCGGAATTCGTCGGGCTGGTCGGGCCGGTGCCGGTGTTCTGGCATGGCGCGGTGCCGGAGGCGCTGCCGCCCGGCGCCGCCATCGACACCGGCACGCGCGAGGCCGGTCTGGACGCGGCGCTGGCCGCCGTCGGCGCGGCCGCCCCGGCGTTGCGCGGCGGCACCATCGCCTACCGCAAGCTCGACAGCCTGCTGCGCGGGAACTGGGCCGCCGAGGTGGCGGCCTGCTGGCACGCCGGCGGCTGGACGCATGGCGTGTTCGCCCCGGCCTTCCCGCAGCAGCGGCGCGTGACGCGCGGTGGCCGTCATTATGCGGCGTCGGGCGAGGGCTGGGCGCCGGTCGGCGGCGATCTGGTCGCGGCGCTGCGCGCGGCGGGCCTGCCGGCGCTGCCGGGCCGCCCCGACGCGCCGCTGCCGCCCGGCCTTTCCGTGTTCGACGCCGAGACCGAGGCCGATCTGGAACGCATCGCCGCGATCGGCCGCGGCGCCGGTATGCCCGTACTGTGGTGCGGCAGCGGCGGGCTGGCGCGCGCGCTGATGGGCGAGGCACGGGTGGCGGCGGACACGGCGCTGCGCGGCCCGGTGCTCGGCCTGTTCGGCTCCGACCAGGGCGCCACGGCGCGCCAGCTCGCCGCCTGCGGCGCGCACTGGCATCGCCTGCCCGATGGCGGGGCGGCGAGCGCCGCGCGCCTCGCCGCCCATCTCGGCGCGCACGGCGTCGCGCTGGCCAGCCTCGACCTGCCGGACGGCACCGCGCGCGACGCGGCGGCGCGCCGCATCGCCGACGCGCTGGACTCGCTGGCGCAACGCCTCGGCCCGCCCGGCACGCTGATCGTGGCCGGCGGCGAGACTCTGAAATCCCTCTGCCTCGCCCTCGGCACCGGGGCGCTGGTCGCCACGGGCCAGGTGGCGCCGGGCGTGCCGCGCTCCGCGATGCGCGGCGGGCGCTGGGACGGCGTCGAGGTCGTGTCGAAATCCGGGGCCTTCGGCGGGGACGCGCTGTGGCGCGACCTGCTCGCGGAGAACGGCCTCATCAGCGGAAAGATCGAAGCATGAAGCCGCGTCACCTCGCCATCACCATGGGCGATCCGGCCGGGATCGGCCCCGAGATCATCGTCAAGGCCGCCAAGGCGCTGCGGCCGCGGCTGGAGGCGGGCGAGCTGGGCCTGCTGGTGATCGGCAGCAACCCGGCGCTGGAGCGCGCCCGCGCCCTGCTGGACGGGCCGGCGATCCCCGAGGTGACGGCCGAGGGCCGCGACTGGCCGGCGCTGTGCTGCCTCCAGGCCGGCCCCGAGGGCGAGCCGATCCTGCCGGGCAGGCTTTCCGCCGATGGCGGCCGCTTCGCCTACCTCGCCGTGGAGCAGGGCGTGACGCTCGCCCTCGCCGGCCGCATCGGCGGCATCGTGACGGCGCCGCTGAACAAGGAGGCGCTGAACCTGGCCGGCTACCACTATGCCGGCCACACCGAGATGCTGGCGGCGCTGACCGGCCGCAAGGGCTCGGTGATGCTGCTGGCGCACGGCAACATGCGCGTCAGCCACGTCTCCACCCATGTCGCGCTGGAGGACGTGCCCAAGCGCCTGACGCCGGAGCGGCTGCGCTTCGTGCTGGACGAGACCGACGCGGCGCTGAAGGGCCTCGGCATCGCCGCGCCACGCATCGCCGTCGCCGCGCTGAACCCGCATGCGGGCGAGGGCGGGCTGTTCGGCCGCCAGGACATCGACGTCTCGGCGCCGACCATCGCGAAGGCGAACGCGGACGGCATGACCGTGTTCGGCCCGGTGCCGGGCGATACGGTGTTCGTGAAGCTGCGCGCCGGCCAGTACGACGCGGTGGTCGCCATGTACCACGACCAGGGCCACATCCCGGTGAAGCTGCTGGGCTTCGAGATCGACCCGGCGACCGGCAAGTGGATGGACCTTTCGGGCGTGAACATCACGCTCGGCCTGCCGATCATCCGCACCTCGGTCGATCACGGCACCGCCTTCGACATCGCCGGCAAGGGCATCGCCAACGAGCGCAGCCTGATCGAGGCGATCGAGTACGCCGAGCGTCTCGCCGCCTCCCGCGCCGACCTGCCGGCCGCCGCCTGAACGGGAGCGAGCGCATGAACCCGATCAACAGCCCGATCGAGCTGCTGCGCCCCGCGCGCATCGAATTCGGCTCCGGCACCCTCGCCCAGCTCGGCCCCTGGGCCCGGGAGAAGGGGTTGCACCGCATCCTCGTCGTGGCCGACGCCTTCAACGCCGCGCGCGTCGACCTGCTCGGCCTGCCGGGCGAGGTGACGGTGTTCGGCGAGGTGAAGCCCGAGCCCGACCTGCCGAACCTGGAGAAGGTTCTCGCCCTTGCAGAACGGGTGCAGCCCGATCTCGTGGTCGGCTTCGGCGGCGGCAGCGCCATGGATCTCGCCAAGCTGGTGGCGGTGCTGCCCGGCAGCGGGCAGACGCTGCACGACGTCGTCGGCCCCGAGAAGGTGAAGGGCCGCCGCGTCGCGCTGGCGCAGGTGCCGACCACCGCCGGCACCGGCAGCGAGGGCGGCACGCGCTCCCTCGTCACCGATCCGGCGACACAGAACAAGCTCGCCGTGCAGAGCCGGCACATGCTGGCCGACATCGCCGTGGTCGATCCCGACCTGACCATGACGGTGCCGCCCGCCGTGACGGCCGCGACCGGCGTGGACGCGATGGCGCACTGCGCCGAGGCCTTCACCAGCCGCAAGGCGCACCCGATCATCGACCTCTACGCGCTGGAGGGCATCCGCCTCGTCGGCCGCTACCTGCCGCGCGCCGTGGCCGACGGCTCGGACAAGGAGGCGCGCGCCGGCCTCGCCCTGGCCTCGATGTATGGCGGCTTCTGCCTCGGGCCGGTGAACACCACGGCCGGCCATGCCGTGGCCTACCCGCTCGGCACGCGCCACCACATCGCGCACGGCCTGGCCTGCGCGCTGATCTTCCCGCACACGCTGGCCTTCAACGCGCCGGCCGTTGCGGAGAAGACCGCGCTGGTGCTGGAGGCGCTGGGCGCCCGCCCCGCCACGGAAGAGGCGGCGGTGTTCGACGCCGCCTACGGCTTCTGCGAGCGCCTCGGCGTCGAGATGCGCCTGTCGGCGCTGAACGTGCCGGAGGACGACCTCGCCATCATGGCCGACGAGGCGCACGCCATCCGCCGGCTGCTCGACAACAACCCGCGCGAGCTGGGCCGGGACCGCATCCTGGCCATGTACCGGGCCGCGTACTGAACGAGAGACGGGAGGAGAACGAGAGATGTCGGTGGACGCGACACTGCCGGGGCCACGCGACGGCGTGCTGCGCCCGGCGCCGGACGATGCGGCGCGGGTACAGGCCTTCCTGCCTTCGCCCACCGTGCAGAGCCACGCCTCCTTCCTGATGCCGCTGGCGGATGGCAGCCTGGGCTGCGTCTGGTTCGGCGGCACGCAGGAGGGCGTGCCGGACATCTCCGTCTGGTTCTCGCGCCTCGAAGCCGGCAACGACCTGTGGACGCCGGCGGTGCGGCTTTCCGACGACCCGACGCGCTCGGAGCAGAACCCGCTGCTGTTCCCGGCGCCGGGCGGCAGGTTGTGGCTGCTCTGGACCGCGCAGGTCTCCGGCAACCAGGACACCGCCATCGTCCGCCGCCGCATCTCCGAGGATAATGGCCGCTCCTGGGGTCCGATCGAGACGCTGTTCGGCCCGCGCGCGGATGGCGGCACCTTCATCCGCCACCCGGTCGTGGTGCTGGACAACGGCGACTGGCTGCTGCCGATCTGGTCCTGCGTCACGCGGCCCGGCGAGAAATGGGTGGGCGACCTCGACTACAGCGCGGTGAAGATCTCCTCCGACCAGGGCCTCACCTGGAGCGAGCACCGCGTGCCGGACAGCCTGGGCTGCGTCCACATGAGCATCGTCGATCTGCGCGACGGCACGCTCGCCGCCTTCTACCGCAGCCGCTGGGCCGACAACGTGTACCGCAGCGAATCCCATGACGGCGGGAAGAGCTGGACCGCGCCGGTGCCGACCGACCTGCCGAACAACAACTCCTCCATCCAGGCGCTGCGGCTCGCCGACGGGCGCCTCGCCATGGTGTGCAACCCGTCCAGCGCCGCCGACGCCACGGAGCGCCGCGTCTCGCTCTACGACGAGATCGAGGACGAGGACCCGTCCGGCGCGGTGGAAGCGAAGCCCGAGCCCACGCCCACCCCTGGCGCCCGCTCCACCTTCTGGGGCGTGCCGCGCGCGCCGATGACGCTGGCGATCTCCGAGGATGGCGGCCGCACCTGGCCGCTGCGCCGCAACCTGGAGGTCGGCGACGGCTACTGCATGACGAACAATTCGAAGCAGGGCCTGAACCGCGAATTCTCCTACCCGACCGTCGTGCAGACGCCGGATGGCGATCTGCACGTCTCCTACACCTATTTCCGCCAGGCCATCCGGTACGTGCGCGTGCCGCTGGGCTGGGTGAACGCCGGCCGAGGACCCGCCCGATGACCGACACACCTTCGCGCCCGCAGGGCGTGTTCTGCGCCGCGCTCACCCCGCTCGACGCCGCGCTGAACCCCGACCACGGCGCCTTCGCCGAGCACTGCCACTACCTGATCGCCGAGGGCTGCGACGGCATCGCCCTGCTCGGCACCACGGGCGAGGCGAACTCCTTCTCCACCGCCGAGCGCCAGGCGCTGCTGGAGACCGCGGTGAAGGCCGGCATCGCGCCGCACCGGCTGCTGCCCGGCACCGGCGTCGTCGCCATCCCGGAGACGGTGGCGCTGACGCGGCACGCCCTCTCCCTCGGTGTCGAAACCATCGTGATGCTGCCGCCCTTCTACTACAAGGGCGTCACCGAGGACGGGCTGTTCGCCGCCTATGCCGCGATCGTCGAGCGCATCGCCGATCCGCGCCTGAAGGTGGTGCTGTACCACATCCCGCAGATGTCGGCCGTGCCGATCCCCGCCACGGTGATCGAGCGCCTGCTCGCCGCCTTCCCCGGCACCTTCGTCGGCATCAAGGACTCCTCGGGCGACTTCGCCAACATGGAGGCCCTGGCGAAGCGCTTCCCCGGCTTCTCCGTGCTGGCCGGCGCCGACCCGCTGATGCTGCCGCTGCTGCGCGCCGGCGGCGCGGGCTGCATCACCGCGACCTCCAACCTCGTCGCTGCCGACCTCGCCTTCGTGTACCGGAATCACGCCGACCCGGCGAAGGCCGACGCGGTGGAGGCGGCGCAGGCGCGCGTGGTCGCGGCGCGCAACCGCGCCTCGCGCTTCGCGCAGATGGCCTCGCTGAAGGCGATGACGGCGCAGCGCACCGGCAATCCGGGCTGGGAGCGCCTGCGGCCGCCGCTGCTGCCGCTCGCGGCCGAGGAGCGCGCGGCACTGCTGGCGGGGTGAGACGGCGGGGAGGCGCCGCCTCCCCGAACCCCTCCCGCCAAGGGGCGCCGCCCCCTGGAACCCCGCCAGGGTCGGACGCACTGCGTCCGACCAGGTTCCCGGACCTCCGCCGGCGTCGGGCCTCGCCGGTTGAAACGCACGAGGCCGGCAATCGAACGGGGGATCCAAGGAGGCTTCGCCCCTTGGCGGGGTTCGGGGCAGCGCCCCGATGCCCACACGCAAACGAAGAACCCCAGGAGGACTCCCCATGCAGCGCCGCCAACTTCTCGCCGGCATCGCCGCCGCCACCCTCGCCGCCCCCGCCGTGCGCGCGCAATCCGGCTGGCCGCACGAGAAGCCGATGCGCCTGATCTGCCCCTTCGCGCCCGGCGCCGCGACGGATGCGATGGCGCGCCTCGCCGCGCAGAAGCTGGGCGAGAAGCTCGGCGTTTCCGTGGTGGTGGAGAACCGCGCGGGCGGCGCCGCCGTGGTCGGCACCCAGGCCGTGTACCAGGCGCCGGCCGACGGCTACACGCTGCTCGGTTCCAGCCTCACCCACACCATGCTGCGGCACGTGCTGCGCAGCGTGCCCTTCGATCCGCAGGCCGACTTCACGCCGGTGGCGCGCACCGGCCGCACGCCGCTGCTGATGGTGATGAGCCCGAAGCGGCCGGAGAAGTCCATCGCCGAGATCACCGCCGCCGCGAAGGCGAAGCCGGCGGACTGGACCTTCGCCGTCAGCTCGCTCGGCGCGCCGGGGCATCTCGCCACCATCGACTACATGCACCGCACCGGCGTGCAGATCGAGGCGACCTCCTATCGCGGCACGGCACCGGCACTGACCGACGTCGCCGGCGGCAGCGCGCAATTGCTGATCGACGCGACTTTCGCGCTGCTCCAGGCCGCGCGCGGCGGGCAGGTGCGGCCGATCGGCATCTCCACCCTGCAACGCTTCCCGCTGGTGCCGGACATGCCGACCATCGTGGAGGCCGGGCTGCCCGGCTTCGAGCACTATTCCTGGTACGGCGTCTGGGTGCGCAAGGGCACGCCGGGCGAGATCGTCAACCGGCTCAACGCGATCCTCGTCGAGGCGATGCGCGAGCCGGACGTGCAGGAGCGCATGCGCGGCCTCGCCATCGAGGCCATCGCGCAGAGCCCGGCCGAGATCGAGCAGTACATCGCGCGAGAAGTGGCGAAGAACGCCGAGCTGCTGCGCATCGCGAACTTCCAGCCCGAATGAGCGCGACGGAGAAGCCGCTGGCGCTCGTCACCGGCGCCAGCTCCGGCATCGGCGCGGCCATCGCGCAACGCCTGTTGCGCGACGGCTGGCGCGTGGCCGGGCTGAGCCGGCGCGCGCCGGCCGAGGCGCCGCCGGGCTATGCGCACATCGCCGCCGATCTCGCCGAGCCGTCCGGGTTGCGCGCGGCACTGGCCGGGCTGCGGCCGACCGCGCTGGTGCACGCCGCCGGGCTGCTGCGCACCGGCCGGCTGGGCGAGCTGGACATCGCGGCGGGCGAGTCGATGTGGCGGCTGCATGTCGAGGCGGCGGCGCGTCTCGCGGACCTGCTGCTGCCGGAGATGCCCGATGGCGGCCGCATCGTGCTGCTCGGCAGCCGCACCGCGACGGGTGCCGCCGGCCGCAGCCAGTACGCGGCGAGCAAGGCGGCGCTGGTCGGCATGGCGCGCTCCTGGGCGGCGGAGCTGGCGCCGCGCGGCATCACGGTGAACGTGGTGGCCCCGGCCGCCACCGAGACGCCGATGCTGCGTGACCCCGCGCGCGCCGGCGTCGCACCGCGCGTGCCGCCGATCGGCCGCTTCATCCGGCCCGAGGAGGTGGCGGCGCTGGCCGCCTTCCTGCTCTCCCCCGAGGCCGGCGCCATCACCGGCCAGCAGATCGTGATCTGCGGCGGCAGCTCGCTGTGACGCCGCCGCGCCGCCGAAGCCCGCACCATGCCCGCTGACGCCACCCTGCCCGATGCCGCACTGATCGACGCGCTGCGCGGCATCGTCGGCGCACAACACGTCCTCACCGCCGCCGACGATCAGGAACCCTATGTGGTGGACTGGCGCGGCCGCTATCACGGCCATGCCGTCGCGGTGGTGAAGCCGGCGGGCACGGCCGAGGTTGCCGATGTCGTGCGTCTCTGCGCGGAGAACGGCGTGAACGTGGTGCCGCAGGGCGGCAACACCGGCATGTGCGGCGCGGCGACGCCGACCGCGCCAGGCCGCTCCGTGGTGGTGCGGCTCGACCGGCTGAACCGCATCCGCGCGGTCAGCCCGCTCGCCAATTCCATCACCGTGGAGGCGGGCTGCATCCTGCAGAACATCCAGGCGGCGGCTGAGGCGGTGGACCGGCTGTTCCCGCTCTCGCTCGGCGCCGAGGGAAGCTGCCAGATCGGCGGCAACATCGCCACCAACGCCGGCGGCACCGCCGTGCTGCGCTACGGCCCGACGCGCGAGCTGGTGCTGGGGCTGGAGGTGGTGCTGCCGGACGGCACCGTGCTCGACCGGCTGCACCGGCTGCGCAAGAACTCGACCGGCTACGACCTCAAGCAACTCTTCATCGGTGCCGAGGGCACGCTCGGCATCGTCACCGCCGCTGCGCTGAAGCTGTTCGCGCGGCCGCGCGTCTCGGCGCTCGCCATGGTGGCGCTGCCGGAGATCGAGACGGTGCTGACCCTGCTCGGCCGGCTGCGCGACGCGGCGGGCGACCGGCTCGGCAGCCTGGAGGTGATGTCGCGCGGCCAGATCGAGGTGATCCGCGAGAACGTGCCCGACGTCGCCATCCCCTTCGCGCTGGACGCCCCCTGGTACCTGCTGATCGAGCTGACCGACACGCTCGCCGGCACCGACCTGCGCACGCCGCTGGAGGCCGTGCTCGGCGAGGCGTTCGAGGCGAACCTGATCACCGACGCGCTGCTGGCCGAGAGCGAGGCGCAGGCGCAGGCGCTGTGGAAGATCCGCCACAGCGTCTCGGAAGGCAGCAAGCGCGCCGGCTACGTCGTCTCGCACGACAGCGCCGTGCCGCTGGAGCAGCAGGCCGCCTTCGCCCGCAACGTCGAGCGCCGCATCAACGAGGCGGTGCCCGAGGCGCGCGTGGTGATGCACGGCCATATCGGCGACGGCAACATCCATGTCCTCGGCATCCTGCCGCGCGACCGCTACCCGGACATGGAAGCGGCGGCGCCGGTCGTGCGCCGCATCAACGAGATCGTGGACGACGAGACGGCGGCGCAGGGCGGCGTGATCAGCGCCGAGCATGGCATCGGCCTCAGCAACCGCGCCCGGCTCGGCCGCGTGACGGGGGCCGCCGACCTGCAACTCATGCGCCGGATCAAGGCGATGCTCGATCCGCGGGGAATCATGAACCCGGGCAAGGTCCTGCCGGAACCCGCCTGACCGCCCCGTGAGGCCGGCGCGCCGTTCGGCGCGCCGGCAAGCCAGGAACACCGAGGCCACAACGCATGCTCGATCGCCGTACCCTGCTCGGGGCCATCGCCCTTGCCGCTCCCGCCCTGTTCGCCGGGCGTCGCGCCCAGGCGCAAGGCGACTGGCCCAGCCGCCCCGTCAAGCTGGTCGTGCCCTATCCGCCGGGCGGCGCCACCGACGTGATCGCCCGCCTCTACGCCGAGCGCATGTCCGGCATGCTCGGCCAGCCCGTGGTGATCGACAACCGCCCCGGCGCCAGCGGCAACATCGGCATCGACGCGGTGGCGAAGTCGGCGCCCGACGGCTACACCTTCGGCGCCGGGACGGTCAGCAATTTCTCGATCAACCAGTACCTGTACCGTCGCGTTCCCTACGACATCGAGCGCGACCTCGCGCCGGTCGCGCTGAGCTGGGAGTTCCCCAACATCGCCGTGGTCGCGACCGAGCGCGTACCGGCACGGACGCTCGCCGAATTCATCGCCTGGGCCAGGGCGAAGCCGGGCGGGGTGAATTACGGCTCCACCGGCGTCGGCACCACGACCCACCTCTCGGCGGCGATGTTCTTCAGCCGCATCGGCGTGGAGGCGACGCACATTCCGTTCCGCGGCGCTTCGCAGACCATCCCGGCGCTGCTCGCGGGCGACGTGGACTTCGCGCTGGACGGCGTCGCCTCCTACATGGCGCTGGTGCGCGGCGGGCAGATGCGCGCACTGGCCGTGACCAGCGCGGAGCGCTGGCACACCCTGCCGGAGGTGCCGACCATGGCGGAGGCCGGCATGCCCGACTTCGTCGTCACCGTCTGGGGTGGCTTCGTGGTGCCGGCGGGAGCGCCGCGCCCGATCGTCGACCGGCTCAACGCCGCGCTGAAGCAGGTGGCGCAGGATCCGGCCCAGGTCTCGCGCTTCGAGCAGATCGGCGCCCGCCCGATCTGGACCACGCCGGAACAGGCGGCCGAGCGCGCGGCGCGCGAGCGGCCGATGTGGCGCCAGCTCGTGCAGACCTCGGGCGCGCAGGCGGACTGAGACGCACGGCGGATGAACCTGACCTGTCCGGCCTCGATCCCCGCGCCACTGTCGACGGGCCGGCCAATTCCACCCCGCGTCTGAGACGGCTTCCGGCGGATCCGCTCGGATCGCGGGGCACGGTGTTCGATGCGAGGGCGGAGCCGTTCAGGGGATCGGCCGGCAGCCGTGCGGTACCCATGGCGACGTCCGCCGACCCGTCGCGGCACTGCCATGGCCCCCGCGCAAGGATCGCGGCGGTGAAGCCCTCCTAGAGCCGTCCTGCCGCAGGGCCGGTCGGGCGGTCCCGCCGCCCCATCCGGCAACGGCACGCCTTCGCGGGAAGGCCGGCACCCGGACCGTGGCGCCCCGGGCGACGTTCACCGCACCAGCCGCAGATTGGCGAGCTGCTGGGCGATCTCCCGGAACGCGGCCTGGAGCGCCGCCGCGTCGGGGCTGTTGAAGTAGTAGTCCGGCCGGCTGGCGCAGTTGCGGAACATGTTCTGGGTGGTGGCGTTGGTCAGGGCGAAGGTGATCGTGTAGACGCGGATTCCGGCGGCCTTGATGCTCTCGCAGAGGACCGAGGTCCGGCGGTTGAACTCGGCGAGGTAGCTGCTCTTGCTGACCGTCCCGACCCGCAGCCGGTTCTCGGACATCCGCCCGTACGCGGTGTAGTCGCTGTCGGGATTGGTCGCGGTCGCCGGGCGCGCGCCGCTGCATCCCGAGACGGTGCAGGACCCCGGCGCGCCGCCGCTCCAGTCGGCCAGGTCGTTGATCCCGTCGGTCAACAGGATCAGCACCTTGTCCATGTTGAGGGTATTGTAGGGCAACGGCATGTTCGGCACGCCCCAGAGGCCGTTCCAGCGTGGCGACAGGGTTGCCCAGCCCCATTGCAGGCCCTGGTTGGTGATGGTGCCGCCACGGTCGGGGCCGGCACGCAGGGCCGCGATCTCGGCGAGCAGGGTCGCCTTGGCCTGCGCCATGGCGGTCAACGCCCGCTCGCACCCCACGTTGGGGCCCACCTCGTAGACGCCTTCGTTGGGATGCTGCTGCGAGTCGCTCTTGGGCGATTCCGGGTTGGCCTCGGTGACGGTGCCGCTCGTGGTCGGCCATTCGTTGTCGCCGACCCAGGGCGCGTAGCGGTTCCGCGTGGAGGTCCACAGGAACGGCCGGAACGGCGCGGTCGTCGGCGGCGTGTCGGTCATGTCCTCGCCGCCCGAACGCGCCTCGACGCAGCCGCGCCAGACGGTGGGCGAGAAATCCGCCGCGCGATAGGAGCCCGAGGCGAGCCAGCCGGCATGGGAGCGACCGATGTTCACCGTGGTGGTATAGGGCACCAGCGACACCCAGAGGTTGGGCAGGCTGGCATTGTTCCCGAACAGCGTGTTGATCAGCTCGGTGGCGGCGTTGCGCAACGCGGCGATCTTGCTGCCCTGGCCGGAGCCGGCGGAATCCGACATCGATCCGGTGACGTCGAGCACCATCGCCAGTTCCATGCCGCGGTCCTGGCGCTGGGCGGACTGGTCGGCGGCGGCCGTCATGGTCTGGATGCCCGCCAGGCGCATGAAGCCCGTGGGCAGGGTCGCCCGGGCGCGGACACGCAGCACCTTGTTGTCGGAATCGGTCGAGATCACGAAATCGGCGGGCGCCACGACGGCGCCCAGATAGCCGCGGTTGGCGCTCGCCGGATCGCGGGTGAAGTTGGCCCAGAACCAGTTCCGCACCTGGGTATCGCGGTCGGGATCGAAGATGGCGCGCGCCCCCGCCAGGGCGGCGACATCCGTGGCGGCGACGAGGCGCGACTGAAGGAGGTAGAGCCGGGCAAGATCGGTCGCGAGGCCGACCATGAGCATCAGCGGCACCGCGGCCGCCGCGACGATCGCCGCCACCCCGCCGCGACGGCAGGCGGGAAGCCGGCGCAGGCGCCACAGCGGCCTCATGTCGTCACCTGCAGGATGCCGACGAGGCGCGGCCGCTGGAGCGAGAAGCTCCAGATCTCGACGAAGGTGCGCGGCAGCCAGTCGCGCGCCAGGGGCAGCACCCAGGGCTGGCGGCGCAGGAACACCTCCACCACCACCGCGCCCTGGCCCGCGGCGAGGCCCGGATCGGGAATGCCGGCACGGAAGCTCGCCCGCCCCCCCACCGTCCCGAAGGTGCTGGCGTAGCCGGACAGGCCGCGCGACTGCTGCCACAGCACCGTCGTGCCCGAGCCCGAATTCGCCAGGCCGGTGACGATCACGACGCCGCCGGAGCCGGTGACCGCCAGCGGATCGCCGATCCTTGCCGCCACGCCGAAGATGTCGTCGAGATCGTTCTGCCCGTTGCCGACACGCAGGCGCTGGTACTGCGTGACGATGTTGCAGACCTCGCTGGCGACGCGCTCGATCCGCAGCGCGTCGCGCAGCAGCCAGACGAAGTCGATCGTCGCCAGCGTCAGGACCAGCAGGACCGGCAGCAGGAGCGCGAACTCGATCGCCGAGACGCCACGTCGACCGCCTCGACGCCGCGGCACGGCGCCCGCCGACACGTATTCCCCCGCCCGCGCCACGCGACGGAACGCATGGCGGGCACCGCGCCGCCAGCCCGCCGCGATCCGCCCGCTCCACCACCCGCCGGGCCACGCCGGGCAGGCGGCCTTCCCCCTGCCCTGCCTGCCGTCCGCAGCGTCGCCCGTGCCGGCCCGGCATGACAGGGCCCTAGAAAGGCTCATTGCGAACCACCGTATGCGCCCGGTGCACGAAGAAGGAGCGTCCCCAGAGGCTCCGCGAGAGCGGCGCCAGGATGAAGGCGGGCTGCGTGTAGTCGAACTGGTACGTCACCATGGCGGCGGCCCCGCCCGCGCTGCCCGTGACCGCGCCGGTGCCGGTGCGCAGCGCGCCGGCATCGGCATAGGCAGCCAGGGAAACCGTCAGCCGGGCCGGATCGAGCACGCCCTGCCCGTAGTACAGCACGATCTGGCGCAACGCGGCCTCTCGCGAGGCCGGTGCCGGGCCGGGCAGCCAGTCCGGGCTCGCAGTGCCGAGCGCCCCGAAGCGGCTCGCCTGCCGCGCGCCGAAGTCGAGCGCCACGGCCGTGAGCATCTGCCAGCCCCCCTCGATCAGGCCGAGGAGCAGCATCAGCAGGATCGGCGCCACCAGGCCGAACTCGGCCAGCGCGCCGCCGCGACGCAGGCCCCACCGTATCACTGGCTGGCCAGCGCCAGCCGCCAGGCGTTGACGGCACCCCTGGCGCCGCCGCCCAGCTCCGGCGCCATCAGCCTCGCCGCGCGCGTGGAATCGCCCGCCGCCGCGTAGGCGAGGGCCAGGTTGTGCCGGGTGCGGCCGCCCGCATCGGCGCCGCCGGCAAGCGGCTCCAGCACCGAGACGGCCTCGCGCCCATGGCCGGACAGGGTCAGGGACAGGGCCAGGTTGTTGCGCGCGCCGGCATGGGTGGAATCGAGTGCCAGGGCCTCGCGGTAGCTGGCCTGCGCCTCCGCATGCCGCCCCTGCATGTCGAGTGCGACGCCGAGCAGCGAATGCGTGGCGGGGTCGCCCGGCGACCGCTGCACGGCGCGGCGCAGCGCGGCTTCGGCGTTCACGGCATCGCCGCCGAGCAGCGCCGCACGGCCGGCCTGGCGCGCATCGGCGGGCGCGGCGGCCGGGTAGCCGGCGGCCGGCGCTCCGGCCGCCGCGCCGCCGGGATGCTGCCCCGCGCAGGCCGCCAGCGTGAGGGGCAGCACGGTGGCGAGGGGGAGGAGACGGCGTCGCATGGCGGGCTCCGGTTTCAGGGGCGGCCGAACAGGTCCAGCACCCGCAGCATCGCGGGACCGCCGACCACGAGGAAAAGGCAGGGCAGGATGAAGATGATGGTGGGCAGGGTGAGCAGCGCGGGCAGCCGCGCCGCCCGTGCCTCGAAGACCATCAGCGCCTCGTGCCGCAGTTCGGCGGCAAGGACGCGCAGCGCCTGGGAGAGCGGCGTGCCGTACTGCAGCGTCTGCGCCAGCGTCCCGCCCAGCCGGCGCAGCGCCTCCAGCCCGGTGCGCTCGCCCATGTTCACCAGCGCGGTACGGCGATCCGACAGGATGCGCAGCTCGATCGCCGTCAGCGACAGCTCGGCGGCGATGGCCGGCGAGGCCTGCTCCATCTCGCCGGCGACGCGCTCCACCGCCGCTTCCAGCGGCAGGCCGGCCTCGGCGCAGATCACCAGCAGGTCCAGCGCGTCGGGCAGCCCCTTCGCGACCGCCTTGCGATGGCGCGTCCGCACCGAGCGCAGGACCAGATCGGGCGCGAGCAGGCCGACGCCGGCAGCGAGCGCGAGCATGACCGCCTGGCGGCTGGCGGTGGCGCCCTGGGTCGCGGCCCAGGCCAGCAGGGGCATGAGAAGAAGCAGCGCCGCCTTGGCACCCACGAACACCGCCACCGGCGCCGTGCCGCGGAAGCCTGCCGCGGCGACGGTACGCTGCAGCTCGGCGGCGGTGGCGATGTTCACGGCGCCGCTGCGCAGCACCAGCTCGCCGATACGGCGCAGCAGCCCCGGCAGCAGCCTGCCGCCGTGGCGGCCGGCAGCGACCCCACCCACCAGCCGTAGGCGCCTGACCAGCACCGCGTCGCGATGCAAACGGGGCAGCACCAGTGCCGCCAGGGCGAGGGCGCCCAGCAGCAGCGCGAGCAGCCAGGGCAGCAGCGCGGCGCGGCTCACCGCCGGCCCGCCCGCGGCACGCCGCTCACGACAGGCTCCGGTTGATCATGAAGCGCATCGCGCCGAGGCCGCAGCCGAGCGAGGCCAGCGCCAGGGCGACGATGGTGTTGCCGCGCGGATCCTCGAACAGCAAGAGGATATAGGAAGGGTTGAGCAGCAGCAGCGCCCCGATCGTCACCAGCGGCACCGCCGTCAGGATGTAGGCGCTGGCCTGGGCCTGGCTCGCCATGGCCAGGCCGCGCTGACGCATGGCGACGCGCTTGCGCACCACGTCGGCGAGGTTGTCGAGCGTCTCGGTCAGGTTGCCGCCCGCCGCGTTCTGCAAGGTCAACGCCACGGCGAAGAAGGCGTACTCGGACAGGCCCGAGCGGAGGGCCAGCCCGCGCAGCGCCGCCTCCAGCGTGATGCCGATGGAGATCTGGCTCGACAGGCGGCGGAACTCGGCGCCGGTCGGATCCGCCACCTCGCGCCCGACGGTGCGCAGCGCCTCGACCACGGGAATGCCGGCACGCACGGCGCGCACCACCATGGCCAGCGTGTCGGGCAGTTGCCGGTAGAGACGGCGGGCGCGGCGCGCATGCAGCTTGCCGAAGGCGAAGCGGGCCAGCAGGAGCCAGAGCGGCAGGGCCAGCAGCCTGGCCCAGCCGCCGAGAAGCGAGGCGGCGTAGAGCGCCCCCAGGAGCGCGGGAAGCAGGGCCAGGGCGATGATGGCGGCCGGCGGCGCGGGGTACTGGTCGGCACGCTCCGGGGCGTAGCCGAAGGCGGCCGGCAGAGCGCGCACGAGCGCCGCCGGCAGCAGCCCGGCCACCGGGCGTTGCCAGCCCGCCTCGCCCGGCGGCCGGAGGCGCGCCTGCGGCCGCGTCATCCCGGCCAGGCGCGACCGCAGGCGGCGGCCGCGCGAGCGGTACTGCATCACCGCCAGCACCGTCAGGGAGATCGTCAGCACCGCGAGCGACAGGAGCAGCAGGCCCTTCACGGCTCCGCCCCCGGCTCCAGCGCCGCGGCCCAGGCGCGCTCCATCTCGAAATAGGCGAGGCGCGGCGCGAAGGCCGGGCGGGCCCGGCTGACGCGGTAGCTGCCGCGCAGCCGGCCGTCCAGCGCCTCGCCCTCGTAGCTCCACTGGAAGATGTCGTGCAGGACCACGACCTCGCCCTCCAGCCCCTGCACCTCGGTGACCTGCGTCACCCGGCGCACGCCGTCGCGCATGCGCTCGACCTGCACGATCAGGTCGACCGCCGAGGTGATCTGCGTGCGGATGGCGCGCGGCGGCAGGTTGGCCTGCCCCATCAGGACCATGTTCTCGACGCGCGTCACCGCGTCGCGCGTGTTGTTCGCGTGAATCGTCGACATCGAGCCGTCGTGGCCGGTGTTCATGGCCTGGAGCATGTCGAAGGCTTCCGCGCCGCGGCACTCGCCGAGGATGATCCGGTCCGGCCGCATGCGCAGCGCGTTGCGGATGAGGTCGCGCTGCGTGATCTCGCCCCTGCCTTCCAGGTTGGCCGGGCGCGTCTCCAGCCGCACCACGTGCGGCTGCTGAAGCTGCAGCTCCGCCGCGTCCTCGACGGTGACGATGCGCTCGCCGTGGTCGATCAGCCGCGACAGCGCGTTGAGCAGGGTGGTCTTGCCCGAGCCGGTGCCGCCGGAGACGATGACGTTGAGCCGGCAGCGCGCGGCGATCTCCAGCACCCGCGCCATGGCGGGCGTGACGGAACCGCCGGCGACCATCTGCTCGAAGCCTATCCGGCCCTTGGCGAACTTGCGGATCGACAGGCAGGGGCCGTTCAGCGCCAGCGGCGGGAAGACGATGTTGACGCGCGAGCCGTCGGCGAGGCGGGCATCGACCATGGGCGAGGATTCGTCGATGCGCCGCCCCACCGCCGCCGCGATGCGCTGGGCGATGCCCCCGAGATGCGCGTTGTCCCGGAAGCGCGCCGAGGAGAGCGACACCCGGCCACGCTGCTCGACGAAGACCCGGTGGGGGCCGTTCACCATGATGTCGGTGATCGACTCGTCCTCCAGCAGCGGCGCGAGCGGGCCGAGGCCGAGCATGTCGTCCACCAGCTCGGTGGCGAGCCCGCGCTGCTCGCGGCCGGAGAGGCCGATGCGCTGCGCATCGGCGATCTCGGCGATCAGCCGCTCCACCTCGGCCATCAGCGCGTCGGGCGGCAGCGAGGCGACGGAGGCGGGATCGATGCGCGCCAGGCAGGCGGCCCGCAGCTCCTGGCGCGCCGGGGGCCGCGCCGCTGGCGGCGGCGGGGCGGGTGCCGGAGCCCGGGGCGGCTCCTCCGGGGCACGCTCCGGCGCCGCCGTTGACGGGCCCTGGACGTCCGGGGCAGGAGCCGGATGCTCGGTTCGCTTGCGGCCGAAGCCGGGCCCCTGGAAGACTTTCATCGGAACAGCCGCGAGAGAAGGCCGCCGCCCCCCGCCGACCGGGACTCGCCGATCGAGGCGGTCTCGTGCGCGAGGCGCGCGATCGCGTCGCGGAAGCCGCCGCGCCGGGCGGCGGCCGGCTCGCCGAGATCGGCCGCGGGAGAGACCTGCCGGGGCAGCCAGGGAATGAGCTGGCCCGGCTCCTCGCCCAGCGCCTGGCGCAGATGCCCGCGGCCGAGCGTGCCGGGCTGGCCGAAGCGGTTCACCACCAGCACGGGCCGGCCGGCCTGCTGCGGCGCGTTCGGCAGCGCCGCGAAGCGCAGCAGCTCGCGCGTGCCGGCCAGGGTGGCGTCGGAGATCAGCACGCGCTGGTGCGCGAGATCCAGCATCTCGCCGGTCAGCGCGCCGGATCGCGCCGGCAGGTCCACCACCACGAAATTGAAGCGCCGGCGCAGCATCGCGACCAGGCGCGCCAATGCCCCGGGCACGGCGGCCGCCGCCTCGGCCACCTTCTCCTCGCCGGCCAGCACGCAGAGCCGCTCGTTCACCGGCTGCGCCGTGCGTTCGACGAACAGCTCGTCCACCCGGTCCGGATGCTCGAGCGCGACGCGCAGGCCGCTGCTGGTGCGCGCGCCCAGCAGCAGCGCAGCGCCCCCCGCCTGCAGGTCGCAGTCGAGCAGCACGGTGTGGCCACGGCCCTTCTCGGCCAGGTACCAGGCCAGGTTGCCTGCCACGGTGGTGGCGCCGGCACCGCCGCGCACCCCGGCCAGCACGATCACGCGGCCGCCGCGCAGATAGGCGTTGCCGGGCTCCGCGCCGCCCTGCAGCAGGGGCATGAAGTGCCGCGCGACGATATCGCGCCCGAGCGGCTTGTGCAGGTACTCCAGCACGCCCATGCCGCGCGTCACCTGCCGGTAGAAGGCGGCATCGGTCCGGTCGCCGATCGCGAGGACGCGCACGTCCGGCTCGACCACCTGCGCCAGCTCCTCGAGCGCGGAGAGCGGCTGCGACAGGCCGGAGACGTCCACCACCAGCGCGCGCGGGGTCGCGCCGCGTCGCAGCGCCTTCGCCGCCGCCTGGATGTTGCCGCGGCGCACCTCCGCCCCCTCGTCCGCCTTGTCGAGCAGCACCTCGCGCAGCGCTGCCTCGCTGTCGGCGTCGTCGACGAAGACGAGCAGCGAAGGGCGCTCCCGCCCGCCCGTGCTGCCCTGTGCCGACGAGCTTCCCTCAGCGGCCACCGGCGCCGCCTCCGTCGATCCCGATGGTGGAGGCGGTGGTGTTCGGCAGCGCCCGCACCTGGTCCCGCCGCAGGCGCGACACCGCCGCCGTCGCCGTCTGGGCGTCGCCGCGGGGGTCGGAACGGCCGCGCACGAGGTCGGCCGGATCGGCCACCATGGCGCGCAGGTTGGCCTCGTTGGCCCCGGCGGGGCGCCAGCGGCCCTCGGCGTGGAACGGGTCCGCCGGCCCCTCGCAGGCGGCGACGAGCAGCGCCAGGGAGAGTGGCGTCAGCAGTGGCAGGAGGCGGCGCGTGGCCGCATGGCGGGAGGAGCGCATCATGGTCAGTCCAGCACGAAGCCGACATTGCCCGGCAGCCGGCCGCGCGGCGGCTGCCCGCCGCGGCCGATCTGGCGCAGCAGCAGGATGCGCTCGACGTCGCTCGGCGGGACGTAGCCGTCGGTCGGCGCGGCGAGCGCGTCCGGCCCGCCCACGGGCCGGACGAGATAGGGCGTCACGATGATCACCAGCTCGGTCTCGTTGCGCTGGTAGCGGTCGGAGCGGAACAGCGCGCCGAGCACCGGCACCTCGCCGATCCAGGGCGTGGCGCGGCCATTGTGGCGCGAGCTGTCCTGCAGCAGCCCGGCCACGGCGAAGGACTGGCCGCTGCCGAGCTCGACCGTGGTCTCCGCCCGACGCACGTTCAGCCCGGGCACGCTGACGGCGTTGCCGTTGCCGCCGAGCAGCCGGACCGAGTTGGTGTCCGACAGCTCGCTCACCTCGGGCCGCACGCGCAGCGAGATGCGCCCCTCCCCCAGCACCGTCG
The DNA here is from genome assembly GCF_023223525.1 of Roseomonas acroporae. Taxonomy (GTDB): domain Bacteria; phylum Pseudomonadota; class Alphaproteobacteria; order Acetobacterales; family Acetobacteraceae; genus Roseomonas_E; species Roseomonas_E acroporae. The sequence continues at coordinate 56,753 of NZ_JALPRX010000065.1, forward strand.
GCACGAAGGCAAGCGAGACGCCGAACTGCTTGAACTGGATGGCGATCTGGTTGTCGCGCTGGCTGACCGGGATCGGGAACTCGCCCCCCGCCAGGAAGGAGGCCGCCTCGCCGGTGTTGGCGGTCAGGTTCGGCTCGGCGAGGATGGTGATGAGGTTGTCGCGCGCCAGCGCGTCGATCACCGCGTTGATGTCGCGGAACTGCTCGGAGCCGGTGCGGATGCCGAAGCCGAAGCGGTCGGACGGGCTGGTGCTCTCGAACAGCGAATTGGCGGTCGCCACGGCGAGGCCGGCGGGCCCCGCGCCGCCGAGGATGCCGGCGGTGCCGATGCGGCCGACGCTGCCGAGCGCGGTCCAGTTGATGCCGAGCTGCCGCGTCACCTCGCGGCTGACCTCGGCGATGCGCACGCGCAGGTTCACCTGCGCGGTGCCGGTCAGGTTGAGCCGGTTGTCGATCACCACCCGGTCGTCGGCGAGGCGGGTGCGCAGCAGCGCCACGGCGCGTTCCGCCTCGGCCGGGCTGGCCACGTTGCCGGTCAGCACCACGCCGTTGCCGCCCATCGTCACCTGCAGCCCGCCGCCGGAGAAGGCGCCGCGCAGGGCGGATTGCGCCTCGGCCAGCGCCGCGCCGGAGGGACGCACCGTCACCTCCCACTGCGCCAGCGGGCGGCCGCTCTCGTCGATCGCGGCCAGGGTGGTGCGGCCGCTGGCGACGCCGAACAGGAACACGGTGGAGGGGCTGGCCGGCCGCAGTTCCGCCACGCGCGGGTCGGCGGCGAAGAGCGAGGCGGCGGCGCCGGGCAGCGTGACCAGCCGGCCGCGGCCGGCCTCCAGCACCAGCGAGGTGACGTATCCCGCGGCCCGCACGGCGGGGCGCTGGACGGGCGCGGCCGACGGCAGCGGGGCGCTCAGCGGAACCGTGCTCGGCACCGCGCCGGGCGCCGCCCCCGCCAGCGTCCCGAGGGCCGCCATGGTGGTCGGCGCCGCGATCGGGGCCTGCGGCGGGGCGGCCGGCGCCTGCGTGGCGCCGGGGGACAGCATCAGGACGCCCGGCGGCAGCTGCGTCGCGCCGCCGGCGAACGGCGCGGGGAAGGCGGCGCCGAATGACAGCGCGCCGCCGCCGACGGGCGGCAGGGCGGTGCCCCAGGGCGCCGGCCACCCGCCGCCGGGCGCGGCAGGCGCCACGGCGATGACGGTGGACTGCGCCAGGGCCGGCGCCGCACCGTGGAGCAGGGCCGCCGCGAGGAGCGCGGCCCGCCCGGAGGCCGGGCGCCACCCGGCGCCCTCGGCTTCCCGCCGCGGCTGGTTGCTGCTCATCGGAAGCGTATCTCCTCGACGTTCTGGGGGCCCTTGAACACGCGCACCGCGCTGCCGCCGCCGCTCCGCCCGGCCATCAGGCCGGGGCTGACATCGCCGCCCCAGACGCGCATCGGCATCGCCTCGGCGGGGCCGGCCGGCGTGCCGGCGGCGCGCACGGACAGGGACAGGCGGCCGAGGCGCGCGGCCACCGCGACGCGGGTGGCCTGCTCGGCCGAGACCTCCAGCGTCACGGTCCGGTTGCCCTCGCGCAGCGGATCGGCGAGGCCGCCGGGCTGGGCGCCCTGCACCAGCGAGCGGTCCACGGCGATCACCCGCACCGCGTTCAGCACCCGCTCGCCGAGGACTCGGCGGCCGGGTGGCTGCTCGCCCTCGTCCAGGGTCTGGGTCAGGATCACGTCCACCCGGTCCCCCGGCCAGATCAGGCCGGCGGTGCCGGACACGGCGTCCACGCCGACGGTCACGGCGCGCGCCCCCGGGGCGAGCACTGCGGCGAGGAAGCCGTGATCGCCCGGCCGCAGCAGCGCGCCCGCCCGCAGCAGGTCCCCCGCCGGCAGGGAGCGGCGGACCATGGCGCCCGCCACCTCCAGCCGCGCGGCCTGGGTGTCGCGGATCGCGTCCTCGGGCAGCTCGCCCGGCGCGACCTCGCGGGCGCCGACATCCTCGATCCGCAGCAGCGTGCCGCCCTGGACGGGATTCGCCGCGACCAGCACCGCGACCCTGGCGGGCGGCGCCTCGGCCATGGCCGCCGCCGGCGGCTCGGGCGTCAGCATGACCGCCGCCACGCCGAGGCCGCTGACGAGGACGAGTCCGATGATCAGCGCGCGCGCCATCATGGCTTGCCACCTCCGGGAACCAGGTGCGACAGGGCGCAGGCGATGGTGCCGGCCGCGATGGCGACGCCGTAGGGCAGCGGTCCGCCGCGCCGCAGGCGGCGCCGCTCCACGGCGCGCAGCCGCCGGGCGAGCGAGGCGCCCCGCCCCGCCAGCGGCGGCGGCTCGCCCTGAAGGCAGCGGGCGAGGAGCAGGTAGAGCAGCGCCATCCCGCCGCCCGCGGACGCGATCGCCAGCAGCAGCGCCGGCACCTCGGCGGTGGGCACCAGCAGCGTCGCGGCCGGCAGCAGCTTCACGTCGCCGCCGCCGATCCAGCCGCGCCACCAGAACAGCACGCCCGCGCCCAGCACCAGGGCCGGCGCGGGCAGGGACCAGAGGAACGGCACCGGCCCCTCCGCCGCCCGCGCGGCGCCGCCGAGCAGCGCGAGCAGCAGCGCGGCGCGATCCGGCAGAAGGCGGGTGGCGAGATCGTTCAGCGCCGCCGCGACGAGCAGCGGCACCGAGACGAGGGTGGCCAGCACGGGAATGCCTGCGAGCATTCCCCGACTATGCAGATGAGGTCTTTTGAATTCGTGAAGCCAGGCTGCCGTGCGCCCTTCCCCGCCCCGCAGGGCCGGGGCGAAAGGACGTCGGAACCACCACGCGCACAAATCAGTTGCGACTGATTATCATAATCGATAAACGGCGCGTAATCTCCCCGCACGGTGCCGCCCCGAATGAACCCGCCCACGCAGCCGATCGCCCCAGGTGCCTGAACCCCGCCAGCCGGCGGCGCCCCGTCCGGCGGGCCGCCTTCGCCCGGCGGGCACGGCCGTAGCCGCGGCAGGCCGCGCTCCCGGCAGGACCGTGCCCCGCCGCCGACCGACCGTCGCACGGCCCCGGCCGGCCATCCCCATCGCCGGCGCACCGGTCCGGCCCACTCGTCCCGCGGAGGCTTGATCCCGGCATGCCCTACCACGACACCCGACGCGCGCTGGCCACGCCGCTGGCGGCCCTGCTGCTGGCCACGCCGCTGGCCGCCCCGCCGGCCGCGCGCGCGCAGGGCGCGCCGCCGGCCGGCACCGCGCCGTCCGAGGCGGCGGGGCCCGCCACCGCCCTGGACGCGGTGACCACCACCGCCACCCGCATCCCGCAGCCGATCGCCGACGTGCCGGCTACGGTCACGGTGATCGACGCCGAGCAGCTCGAGCGCCAGAACGCGGTCCGGCCGCAGGACGCGGTGCGCTACGAGCCCGGCGTCTCCTTCTCCAACAGCCCGCTGCGCGCGGGCGGCGGCAACTTCAACATCCGCGGCATCGGCGACAACCGCGTGCGGGTGCTGATCGACGGCGTCCGGCTGCCCGACTTCCCCGAGAGCAACATCGGCGCCGGCACCTTCACCCGCGACTTCGTCGATCTGGAGACGGTGCGACGGATCGAGATCGTGCGCGGCCCGGCCTCGGCGCTGTACGGCTCGGACGCGATCGGCGGCGTGGTGAACTACATCACCAGGGACCCGGGCGACTACCTCGACGCCGCCACCGGCCGCAACCTCCACGCCTCGCTGCGCGCCGGCTACTCGGGCGCCGACCGCTCCTTCACGGAGAGCGTCCTCGGCGCCGCGCGCCAGGGCGACGTGGACGCGATGCTGCTCTACACGCGCCGCGACGGGCACGCGCTGGACCCGAACGGCCGCCTCTCGCCCAACCCGCAGGACTACCGGACCAATTCCTTCCTCGCGCGCACGGTCTGGCGCATGACGCCCGCCGACACGCTGCGCCTGACCGGCGAGCTGCTGACGCGCCAGGTCAGCACCGACATCCGCACCGACCTCGTCTCCAGCGGCAGCGGCGCCGCGCGCACCACGGTGCTCTCCAGCCGCGGCGACGACGAGACCACGCGCGGGCGCATCCAGCTCGACTACAGCCACACCGAGCCGTTCCTGTTCGTGGACCGGACCGACCTGCACTTCTACTGGTCGCACCTCGACCGGCAGGAGCTGACCAGCCAGCTCCGCTACGTCGGCGCCGGCACGCCGCTGATCCCGAACCGGCTGCGCTGGACCGACACCAGCCAGGACCAGGACATCCTGGGCACCGACCTGCAATTCCGCTCGCACTTCAGCCTGTTCGGCGTCGAGAACCGGCTCGTCTACGGCGCCACCGTGGAGCGGATCGACACCTCCCGCCCGCGCGACCGCTACGAGCAGAACCTCGTCACCGGCGTGTTCAACGCGACCGTCGCGGGCGAGACCTTCCCGAACAAGAACTTCCCCGACACCACCACCTACCAGACCGGCGTCTACCTGCAGGACGAGTTCAGCGTCGGCCGCCTCTCCTTCCTGCCGGCGATCCGCCTCGACTACTACGCGCTCAACACCCGCCCGGACGCCGACTTCCTGCGCTCGGCGCAGACCGGCACCGCCGCCGCCGTGCGCAATTTCGACGCCTTCGCCGCCTCGCCGAAATTCGGCGTGACCTACCGGCTGGACGAGACCTACTCGCTCTACGGCCAGTACGCGCGCGGCTTCCGCGCCCCGCCCTACGACACGGCGAATTTCGGCTTCACCAACTTCCAGCAGTTCTACACCATCCTGCCGAACGGCAACCTCAACCCGGAATACGTGAACTCCTTCGAGGGCGGCCTGCGCGGCCGCTTCGACGACGGCTCCTCCTTCCAGCTCACCGGCTTCTACAACCGCTATTCCGACTTCATCGAGACGCAGACCCTGGGCACCACCCCGGCCGGGCTGACGGTGTTCCAGTACGGCAACGTCCGCAACGCCGAGATCTACGGCGGCGAGGCGCGCGGCGAGTACCGGATCTCCCCGCAATGGCGCCTGCGCGCCGCGGCGGCGCTCGCGGTGGGCGAGAACCTCGACACGCACCGGCCACTCGCCGGCGTGGACCCGCTGCGCGGCGTGCTCGGCGTCGCCTGGCAGAGCGGCTTCGGCCTCGGCGCCGAGGCGAACCTGACCGGCGCGCTGCGCAACCGCCGCACCGCCACCACCACCGAGTTCAAGGCGCCCGCCTACGCGGTGCTCGACCTCGCCATGCACTACGACCTCGGCAGCAGCTTCACCATCAACGCGGGGCTCTTCAACGTGTTCAACGCCCGCTACTTCGCCACCCCCGACGTGGTCGGCCTCGCCGCCACCAGCGCGAACCGCGACCTCTACGCCCAGCCCGGGCGCTACGCGGCGGTGAACGTGACGCTGCGCTTCTGAGCCGGCGGGCCGGCGCGGCATCGGGACCCGTCGCGCGGTGCCGGGGCGCCGCCGTCCCGCCGCACCGGCGCCGGCGGGACCCGTCGATGGAGGGCGGCGGCGGCCGGCGGCGCCTGATACAGTCGGGCGACAGCCGCCCCGCCGCCGGCGCCACACGACCGTCGGAGCAGCGCCCCGGCGCCGGCTTCCGCCCTCCCGCCCGTGCTCTCCCGCCCGGTCGCGCCCTCCGCCACTCCGTCGGGCGGCGCGGCCCGGACTTCCCGGCCACAGGACACCCCGACCACAGGAAGGCAACGTGATCGCCCCAGCCGAACGCCACCGCGATCCGCAACGGACCATGCCGTGCGCATGACCGGCCAACGCCCGCACGGGATCGGCCGCCGCGGCCTGCCGGCGGCGGCCGCCGCCTGGACGGCCCTCCCCTGGCCCCCCCTCCCCTGGCCCCCCCTCCCCTGGGCGACGCGCCCCGCCCGCGCCGCGGCCGGCCGGGTCGTCTGCATCGGCGCCGCGCTGACCGAATGCGTCTTCGCCCTCGGCGAGGGGCCGCACCTCGTGGCGCGCGACAGCTCCTCGCGCTTCCCCGCCGCCGCCCTGGCGCTGCCAGACATCGGCTACATGCGCGCCCTGCCGCCGGAGGGGATCGCCAGCCTCTCGCCCGACCTCGTGATCCTCTCGGAGGAGGCCGGCCCGGCCGAGGCGGTGGCGGTGCTGCGCGCCACCGGCCTGCCGATGCGCACCCTGCCCGACGGCGCCGGCCCCGGCGCCGCCGAGGCGAAGCTGCGCGGCGTCGGCGCGGCGCTGGGGCGCGACGCCGAGCCGGTGGCGCGCCAGGTGGCGGCGGACTGGGCGATGCTGGACGCGCCGCTCGCCGGGTTGCGCGCCCGCCCCCGGGTGCTGTTCGTGCTCTCCCTCGCGCGCGGCGCGCCGCTGGTCTCGGGCGAGGGCACCCATGCCGACGCCGCCATCGCCGCGGCGGGCGGCGTCAACCCGGTGCGCGGCTGGCGCGGCTACCGGCCGCTCTCGGCCGAGTCGGCGGCGACCCTGGCGCCGGACGTGATCCTGATGATGGATTTCGCCCTGCAGGAGGCCGGCGGCGCCGCCGCCGTGTTCGCCACGCCGGCCCTGGCGGTGACCCCGGCCGCGCGCGCCGGCCGGGTGGTCGCGCTGGATGGCGGGCTGATGCTCGGCTTCGGCCCGCGCGCCGCCCATGGCCGACGGGCGCTCGCGGCGCTGCTGCACCCGGACGCCGCCCTGCCGCCGCTGCCGGAGCGTCCGTGGACGGCGGCGTGAGGCCGGCGGCGGGGGGCGCCGCCGCGCCGGCGCCCGCCCCCGGCCCGGACCGGACCGCCGGCGCGCCCCCCTCCGCCACCCGGGTGCTGGCGCTCGGCGGGCTGCTGCTCGCCGCCGCCATGCTGGCCGGGCTGCTGCTCGGCCCGGCCGCGGTCACCGCGCGCGGCCTGCTGGCGACGCTGCTCGACGCGGCCGGCCTCGCGCCGCTGCCGGCCGAGCATGCCCGCGACGCGGCGGTGCTGGGCGTGATCCGCGCCCCGCGCGTGCTGCTCGCCGCCATGCTGGGCGCCGGGCTGGCAGCGGCGGGCACGGTGATGCAGGGGCTGTTCCGCAACCCGCTCGCCGATCCCGCCCTGCTCGGCATCTCGGCCGGCGCGGCGCTGGCCGCCGTCGCCGCGATCGTGTTCGGCCATGGTCTGTTCGGGGGCCTGTTCGGGCCGCAGGCCGGGGCGCTCGGCCTCTGGCTGCTGCCGGTGGCGGCCTTCGCGGGCGGCCTCGCCATCACCTTCGCCCTGTCGCGGCTCGGCACGCGGGCGGGGGTGACCAGCGTGCCGCTGCTGCTGCTCTCGGGGGTCGCGCTGAACGCGCTGTGCGGCGCGCTGACCGGGCTGCTGATCTTCATGGCCGACGAGCGGCAGGCGCGCGACATCACCTTCTGGACGCTCGGCTCGCTGGCCGGGGCGCGCTGGCCGCAGGTGCCGGTGGCGCTGGCCCTGGTGCTGCTGCCGGCGCTGCTGCTGCTGCCGCTGGCGCGGCCGCTCAACGCGCTGGTGCTGGGCGAGAGCGGCGCCTTCCATCTCGGCGTGGACGTGGAGCGCCTCAAGCGCGTGGCGGTGGTGCTCTCGGCGGTGACGGTGGCGGCCGGCGTCGCCGCGGCCGGGCTGGTGGGCTTCGTCGGCCTCGTCGTGCCGCACCTCGTGCGGCTCGCCTTCGGCGCCGACAACCGGCTGGTGCTGCCGGGCTCGATGCTGCTCGGCGCGTCGCTGCTGGTGCTGGCCGACCTCGCCGCGCGCTGGCTCGCCGCCCCGGCCGAGCTGCCGGTGGGCGTGGTGACGGCCCTGCTCGGCGCGCCGTTCTTCCTGTGGCTGCTGCGGCGGCGGGCCGGCCTCGCGTGATCGCGGCCGAGGCGCTGGGGGTCGATTCGCCCGTGCGCGGCGCCGCGCCGCTGCTGCGGTCGGTCGACCTGGCGGCGCGGGCCGGCGAGGTGCTGGCCCTGATCGGCCCCAACGGCGCCGGCAAGTCCACGCTGCTGCGCGCCCTGTCCGGCGAGCTGCGCCCGTCGCGCGGCCGCGTGCTGCTGCGCGGCCGGCCGCTCGCCGGCTGGCCGCCGCCCGCCCTGGCGCGGGCGCGCGCGGTGATGGAGCAGCAGGTGAGCCTCGCCTTCCCGCTCCCGGCGCGCGAGGTGGTGGCGCTGGGCCGGCTGCCCTGGCGCGGCACGCCCGGCATGGCGCTGGACCGGGCCGCCGTGGGCGAGGCCATGGAGCGGGCGGGCGTCGCGGCCCTGGCGGCGCGGACCTACGCGACCCTGTCCGGCGGCGAGCGCCAACGCGTGCAGTTCGCGCGCGCCCTGGCGCAGCTGCACGGCGCGGCGGAAGGCGCCCTGCTGCTGATGGACGAGCCGACCGCCAGCCTCGATCCGCGCCACCGCGGCCTGCTGCTGCGCGCCGCGCGCGGCCTGGCGCGCGACGGGCTGGCGGTGATCCTCGTGCTGCACGACCTGAACGAGGCGGCCTTCGTCGCCGACCGGGTGGGAATCCTGGCCGAGGGCCGGCTGGTCGCGTCGGGGCCGGCGGCGGCGGTGCTGCGGCGGGAGGTGCTGCGGGAGGTGTACGGCATCGCCTTCCGCCCGGTCGAAGGCGGCCTGCTGCCCGACCTCGCCGGCTGAGGGCGCAGCCGCGGCGTGCGGGCCCGGCCCGCGCCGCCCTTCCGCCGCTTCTCCCGCCCCTGTGTCCTCCCCCTGGACCTGCCCCTGGACCTACCCCTGGGGACCCGCCCCTGGGGACCCGCCGCGTCGGACCCGCCGGCGCGGCGGCCGGCTACAGCGAACCGCAGTCCGGTTGGGACTGCGGTTCGCTGTCGCTCGTTGTTCTTGGCGCGGATTCACGCCGCCGGGCGTGTCCGCCCGCCGGCGATCCGCTCTACTCCGCCCGGATGCCGGCGCGGCGGATGACCGGTGCCAGCGTCCGCTTCTCCGCGGCGATCAGCGCGGCGAAGGCCTCCGGCCCCTGGCCGCCCAGGAGGGTGCCCTGCTCCTCCAGCCGGCCGCCGACCGCCGGGTCGCGCAGCGCCGCCGCCACCGCCGCCGCCAGCGTGGCGACGACCGGCGCCGGCGTGCCGGCGGGCGCGGCCAGGCCGAAGGAGGTGCCGAACACGAAGCCCGGCACGCCCGCCTCGGCCATGGTCGGCACGTCGGGAAGCTGCGGCAGGCGCCGCTCGGTGGCGACCGCCAGGGGCCGCACCGCGTGGCCGCGTATGTGGGCGAGGATGTTGGGCACGTTGTCGATCACCATGTCGATGTTGCCGGCGACGAGGTCGGTGAGCGCCGGCGCGGCGCCGCGGTACGGCACGTGCTGGATCTCCGTGCCGGTGGCGCCCTCGAACAGCTCCAGCGCGAGGTGCAGGCTGCTGCCCGCCCCCGCCGAACCGGCGGTGAGGCCGCCCGGCCGCGCCTTCGCCGCCGCCACCAGCGCCCGCACGTCGTGCCAGGGCCGGGCGTTGGCGACGCAGAGCACCTTGGGCGTGGTGGCGAGCAGGGTGACGGGCGCGAAGGCCGTGTCGGTGTCGTAGGGCATGGCGGCGTAGATGAACTGGTTGACCGCCAGCGGCCCCATCGAGGAGACCAGCAGCGTGTAGCCGTCCGGCGCCGACTTCGCGACGAGGTCGGCACCGAGGTTGCCGCCCGCGCCGGCGCGGTTGTCCACCACGAAGGGCTGGCCGAGCCGGCCGGCCAGGGACTGCGAGACGGCGCGCGCCAGCGTGTCCACCAACCCGCCCGGCGGGAAGGGAACGACGAGGCGGACGGGACGGGACGGGTAGCCGCCCGGCCGCTCCCCCGGGCCGCTCCCCCGGGCGCCGCCCTGGCCCCCGTTGCCCTGGCTCCCACCGCCCTGGCTACCACCCCCCTCCGGGCCGACACCGCCCTGCGCGCCGAGGCCGCGCGCCGACAGCAGGATGGGCACGGCGCCCAGCAGGGCGCGGCGCGTGGCCCGGCGCCACCACCGGATGACACTCATTCCGTCCTCCTCCCCCTTCGGGTCCCGTCGCCGGCCGCGTCACGGCCGCTCGTAGAGCGTGGCGACGGCACCGTCGACGGCGACCTCCACCAGCATCGGGCCGTCCGACGCCATCGCCGCCGCCAGCGCGGCCTCCAGCGCCCCGGGCGTGGCGACGGCGTGCCCCGGGCAGCCCATGCCGCGCGCCATGGCGACGAAGTCGAGGCCGGGCAGGTCGATCCCCGGCACGTCGCGCACCTGCAGCACGCGCGAGAAGGAGCGCATGGCGCCGTAGCCCGCGTTGTTCAGCACCACCACGGCCAGCGGCAGCCGCTCCCGCACCGCGGTCCACAGCGCCTGCGGCGAGTACATGAAGGAGCCGTCGCCGATCAGGCACACCACGCGCCGGCCCGGGCTGCCCAGCGCCACCCCCACCGCCGCCGGCAGGCCGTAGCCGAGCCCGCCGCTCGCCATGGTGTGGAAGCCGCCCCAGTCGCGGATCGGCAATTGCGCGTGCATCGCCGGCCGGTGCGAGGGCGCCTCCTCCACCAGGATGGCGCCCGGCGGCATGGCGGCGCGCAGCCGGTGCAGCGCGTAGGGCGCGGTGAGGGGGCTGGACGCCTCGGGCGGCGCCCGCTCCGGCCGCGGGCGCGGCGCGGGCCGGGCGCCGCCTTCCGGCAGCAGCGCGGCGAGCGCCGGCAGGCCGAGACGCAGCGAGCCCAGGATCGCGGCGCCGGCCGGGGCGCCGGCGGCGGCCTCCGCGTCCGTCGTCAGCTGGATGATCGGGACGCCGCTGCGGAACAGGGCGCACTCGCCCGGCACGTGGAAGGTGAAGACCGGCGCGCCCACCACCAGCACCAGGTCGTGCCCGGCCAGCGTGTCCGAGACCTGCTGCGGCGCCGCGTGCAGGTGCCCGGCGAAGAGCGGATGGTCCTCGGGGAAGGACAGGCGGCAGGAGAAGGGGCTGGTCCAGACCGGCGCGCCGATCCGCTCCGCCAGCCGCTCCAGCGCGGGGCCGGCGCCTTCCGCGTCCGCCTCCGGCCCGGCCACCAGCACGGGGCGGCGCGCGGCGGCGATGGCGCGCGCCGCCTCGGCCAGCGCCGCCGGGTCGGGCGCCACGTCCGGGAACCAGCCGCGCGCCGGCACGGGGCGGCAGGGCGCGGACCAGTCGTCGGCGGGGATGGAGACGAAGGCCGGGCCGCGCGGCCGCTGCATGGCGATCCGGTACGCCTTGGCGATCGCCGCCGGCACGTCCTCGGCGCGAGCCGGCTCGATGCTGAACTTGACGTAGGGGCGCGGGAACTGCGCCGCGTCGGTGGCGCCGAGGAAGGGCAGGTTCGGCAGCAGCGAGCGGCTCTGCTGCCCGGCCGTCACCACCAGGGGCACGGCGTTGCGGAAGGCGGTGAACAGGTTGCCCAGCGCGTGCCCGACGCCCGCCGCCGAGTGGAGGTTGACGAAGGCGCAACGCCCGGTGGCGCGGGCATGACCATCGGCCATGCCCACCACGCCCGCCTCCTGCAACCCGAGCACGTAGCGGAAATCCGCCGGCCAGCGGTCGAGGAAGCCGAGTTCGGTGGAGCCGGGATTGCCGAACACGGTGGTCATGCCGAGGTCGCGCAGCAGCGCCAGCGTGGCCTCGCGCACCGTATGTCGCCCGGGGTGGCACCCGGGGTGCCCCCCGCCGGCGCCCGCGTCCTGGCCGGACATCGCTTCCTCCCTGGTTTTCCCGCCGCGGTCCGGTCCCCCGGGGCCCGGCGACGCGCGGCGGCCCGCCCGGCGCCGTCACCCCCGGGGCGGGACCGGTCCCGCACGCCCACGCAGGCTACAGCCGGCCCGCCCCCGGCGGCAGACCGGGCCGCGGCGCCGGCCGTTCACGTTCAGCTTGCCCGGCCGCCCCCGGACGGCTCGCCATGCGCCCCCATGCGCAGCAGCGCGGTCAGCGTGGCGGCGCGGTCGGCCAGGGTCGGCGCCTCCAGCAGCGCCTGCTTCTCCGCCACCGTGAAGGGGCAGATCATCGCCAGGGTGGTGGCCAGCATCGCGTCCGGCGTCTGCTCCACCGCCTCCCAGTTCGCCTCGATCCGGCGGGCCCGGAAATAGGGCCGCAGCGACGCCAGCAGCGCCGGCCGGTCGATCCCCTGGTCCATCCCCTGATCGATCCCTTGGCCGATCCCCTGGCCGCCCCCCCGCCCCGCGATCGGCGCCAGGTCGGCCGCGAAGGCGCCGTAGTCGGCCCGCACCCGCCGGTAGCCGCCGGGGTGCAGCGGCAGCTCCGACGTCACCTCGTAGCGGATCACCCCGGTCAGGGTGATCAGCAGCCGCCCGTCCTCGGTCTCGGCGAAGGAGGAGAGCCGGCCGAGGCAGCCCGTCCGGTACAGCCCCGGCCCGGTCGCCGCCGGGGCGGCGGCGGGATCGGGCTGGATCATCCCGAACATCCGCCCCCGCGCCAGGCTGTCCTGCGTCATCGCCAGGTAGCGGGGCTCGAAGATGTTCAGCGGCAGGCGGCCCTGCGGCAGCAGCAGGGCCCCCGGCAGCGGGAACACCGCGATCTCCGTCGGCAGGTCCTCGAAACGCGGCTGGAAGGCCGGCATGGCCGGACGCCTTGCTGTGGGAGGACGAACGTGGCCCTGAAACGGGCTAGCGGAAGAGCAGCGCGGACAGCTTGCGCCGCGCCGCCTGGGTCGCCGGGTCGGCGAAGCCCCACGCCTCGAAGAACTGGAGGAGCTGCTTGCGCGCCGCCTCCTCGTTCCAGGCGCGGTCCCGCCTGATCGCCTCCAGCAGCGCCTCCGCCGCCTGCTCGCGCTCGCCGGCGGCGTTCAGCGCCACGGCCAGCTCGATGCGCGCCTCGTGGTCGTCCGGGTCGGCGGCGAGCCGCCGCTCGAAGCCGGCCAGACCCTCGCGCGCCTTGCGGCCAGCCTCGGCCAGCTCCAGCGCCGAGCGCACCCCGGCGATGGCGGCGTTGGACTTCAGCGCCGCCGGCACGCCCTCCAGCACCTGCCGCGCCTGCTCCTCCTCGCCCAGCTCCAGCAGCGAGCGGGCCAGGCCGGCCAGCGCCTCGGCGTTCTCGGGCTCGGCCTGGGCCAGCGCCGCGTACAGCTCCAGCGCGCCGCGATGGTCGCCCTCCTCGGCCGCCGCCTTGGCCTCGGCCAGCAGGTCCGCCGCCGGCATCTGCCCGCCGGCGAGCTTGAGCAGCGCCTCGACGAACTTCTTCACCTCGCCTTCCGGCAGCGCGCCCTGGAACAGGTCGGCGATCTGGCCCTGCCAGAAGGCAGCGACCGTCGGCACGGACTGCAGCGGCAGGCCGAGCTGGGCGAGCTGCTGCACCAGCGCCCGGTTCTTGTCGATGTCGATCTTGGCCAGCCTCACCCGCCCGCCGGCGGCGGTGACCACCTTCTCCAGCGTGGGCGTGAGCTGCTTGCAGGGGCCGCACCAGGTCGCCCAGAAGTCGACGAGCACCGGCACCTCGCGGCTGGCCTGCACCACGTCCTGCATGAAGGTCTTCTGGTCGACATCCTTGATGATGTCGGCGGCCGGGGGAGCACCGGGCGGGGTGCCGGGCGGGGCGCCCCCGGACGCGGCGGGGCTGTTCGGGTCGAAGATGGTGTTCATGACGGCTGTATCCTCGTCGCTTGCGCCGATAGATGCGCGGTCGGGTGCGGCGAGACAAGCCGGGAGGCGGCGGCGCCGCGCCGGACGCCCAGGCCGGCGGGTCCGGGCTGGCGGGTCCGGGCCGGCGGATCCGGGCCGGCGGAGCTGGGCCGGCGAATCCGGGCCGCCCCCCCGGGCGCCCCGCCTCAGGCCGCGCCGCCCCGGTCCGCCCCCTTCCCTTCCCCCGCTGGTGCGGGCGCCGGCGGGTCGATCACCGCCGGCTCGTGCCCCAGATGCCGCAGGAAGCGCAGCAGGTCGCCCGGCCGGATCGCCGTGGTGGCGGTGTTGACCAGCGGGTGGAAATTCAGACGCACCCCGGCCGCCGCCTCGGCCAGCACCCGGTCCAGCACCACCCGCACCGTCCCCGGCGCGGCGTTCACCAGGGCGAAGGGCGTCACCGAGCCGGGCGCCACCCCCAGCTCGGCCAGCAGCGTCCCGGGCGTGGCGAAGCCGAGCCTTCCCACCCCGAGCAGCCGCCCGAGCGCGTTGATCGAGACGCGCCGGTCCTCCTCCAGCACCGCCAGCACGCGCGGCCCGGCGCGCGGCTCCAGGAACAGGGACTTGGCGTGCAGCCCGGGCAGGCCGCCGCGCAGCGCCTTGCTCTCGGCCACCGTGAACAGTGGCGGATGCTCCACCGTCTCCGCCTCGATGCCGAGCGCGGCGAGGCGCGCCAGCAGTCCGGCCGGCGTCTCGAAGGGCGGCGGCATCAGCCGCGCCCCCGATGACGCACCCGGTGGCACTCCAGGTGGCGCTCCCGGCGGCGCCCCTGGCGGCGCCCCTGGCGGCGCGGCGCGGCCGCCGCCAGCGCGACGAAAGCCTCCGCCGGCATGTTCCGGCGCGACAAGCCCGGCCGGCGGGGAAGCCGGCCCCGCGCCTCGGAGGTGGGTCTCGCCGTGAAATGGGTCATCCTGGGCATCCTGGCCCTTCTCGTCCTGTGGCTGGTGGTGGTCTACAACCGCCTCGTCTCGCTGCGTCAGACCACGGGCCAGGCCTGGAGCGACGTGGACGTGCAGCTCAAGCAGCGGCACGACCTCATCCCCAACCTCGTCGAGACGGTGAAGGGCTACGCGTCGCATGAGCGCGGCACGCTGGACGCCGTGGTGCGCGCCCGCAACGCCGCCGTCGTGGCCCAGGGAAGCGTTGGTCCGGGGGAAGGTCCAGGGGGAAGTCCAGCGGGGGACCAGGGCGTCGGCCGCGGCCCGGAGGCCGCCGCGGCGGCCGAGCAGCAGCTCGGCGGCGCGCTGCGCCAGCTCTTCGCGCTCTCGGAGCGCTACCCGGACCTCAAGGCCAACCGGAACTTCCTCCAGCTCCAGGCCGAGCTCGGCGACATCGAGAACCGGATCGCCGCCGCGCGCCGCTTCTTCAACAACGCCGTCGCCGAGTACAACGCCGCCACCGAGCAGTTCCCGGCGGTGCTGTTCGCGGGCGCCCTCGGCTTCCGCCACCGCGGCTTCTTCGAGCTGCCCGAGGCCGAGCGCACCGCCGTGCAGGCGGCCCCCGTCGTGACGTTCTGACCGCCGCCGGCGACCGGGAGGCAGGGGAGACGGGAACCGCCGATGCTGACCGCGACCGGCCTCAGCACCCACCGCTGGAACACGGCGCTGCGCTCGCTGCTGCTGCTGGCCGGCTTCCCGTTGCTGCTGGCGCTGCTCTGCTTCGGCCTGAAGCTCGCGGCGACCGCCGGAATGCCCTGGTCCTGGGGCTCCCGGCTGCGCGACGCCTGGCACGCCATGGCCTGGATCCTGCCGCTCGCCTTCCTCGGCGCGGGGATCTGGTTCGCCGTCGCCTGGGCCTTCTCGCAGCGCCTCCTCGACCTCGCCAGCGATGCCCGCCCGGTCACCCGGCGCGACGAGCCGCGCCTGTGGAACCTGCTGGAGACCCTGTGCATCAGCCGCGGCCTGCGCATGCCGCGCCTCGCCGTGATCGAAAGCCCCGCGCGCAACGCCTACGCCAGCGGCCTCGGCCGGGACGGCGGCGCGGTGACGGTGACGCGCGGCCTGCTGGACGCGCTGGACGACCGCGAGCTCGCCGCCGTGCTCGCCCACGAGCTGACGCACATCCGCAACGGCGATGCCCGCCTCGGCGTGATCGCCGCCGTGTTCGCCGGCATCATCGGGCTCGCCGCCGAGCTGGTCCTGCGCGGCGCGCTCCGGGCCGGCCCCGGGCGCGGCCGCTGGGGTGGAGGGCGGGACGGCGGCCGGATCGGGGCGCTGCTGGCCATGGCGGTGGCGGCGATCGCCTGGACCCTCGCCCTCGCGCTCCGCATGGCGCTGTCGCGCAACCGCGAGTACCTGGCCGATGCCGGCGCTGTCGCCCTGACCGGCGACGCGGACGCCATGGCCGCCGCGCTGCGCAAGGTGGCCGGCCACTCCGCCATGCCCGAGGTGCCGGCCCAGGTCCGGGCGCTGTTCCTCGACGACGCCGACGCCGCCGAGGACGCGGCCAGGGGCTTTTCCCCCGCCGCCCTGCTGCCCGCCGGCTGGCTGGCCACGCACCCGGCGATGGAGGACCGGATCGGCGCGCTGGTGCGCTACGCCGGCGCCCGCGACCCCGGGCCGGCCACCGGTCCCTCCCCCGCCGCCGACCCGGCCCCGGGAAGCGCGGCCGCAACGCCGGCCGGCACGCTCCTCGGCACGCCCCTCGGCACGCCCCTCGGCGCACCGGCGGCCGGTCCCCCGGAAGCGGCCGGGGGGACGCCGGGGAACCCGCCCGGCGAGGCCGCGGCACCGGGAGAGGCGGTCGCGCAGCCCTGGTGGCGCGGCCCGGCCGCCGCCCCGCAGGCCGGGCCGCGTCCGGCCTTCATGGACGAGACGGTGCGGCTGCCGCCGCGCCCCGCCCGACCGCCGGCCGGCTGAACCGCGCGCCGCGGCGCGCGCCCCCGCGCGGCGGGAGTTCCCGGGTGGGCACCCGTGATGGGGGGCGTCCGTGGAGGGCGGCCGGGCGCGGCGGCCCCGGCCCGCCGCGTCAGTGGCAGCGGCGCAGCGGCGCCGGGAATTCCGGGCAGTTCGGGAAGACGATCTCGTCCGGCCCGCGCCGCTCCACGCGCAGCACGTTGGGGCCGCCCGGGCAGCTGAAGCCGATATCCGGCGGCACGCCGCCCATCATGCCCCCCGCCGCGCCCACCGGCACGAAGCGGAAGTCGAGCCCGTCGCCACTGGCCGCCACCGTCTCGATCGCCCGCTGCCGGTACGAGACGTCGAGGGCGCTGACGCGCATCACGATGTCGCGGGTGAAGATCACGGTCGGCTCCGCGGCGCAGGCCGGCCCTTCCGTGTCGGCCGCCGAGTACATCCCGCCGGTCCAGCTCCCGAACACCCAGGCGTGCGGCGGCTGCGGCCGCCCGACCGGGGCCGGCGCCGGCGTGGCGGCCGGCGCGGCGGGTGCCGCCGGCCCGCCCCGCGGCGCGCCCCCGCGCTGGCCGCTCCCCTGACCGCTCCCTTGGCCACTTCCCTGGGCATCCACCCCCGACGCCGTCAGGGAAAGCGCGAGCGGCACCGCCAGCACCACCAAAGCCCGAACCAGTCGCCGCATCGTCCGAGTCTCTCCCTCGCGGTCCCCTACGCCCGGCCCTTCTAGAGCATTTTCAGGCCGGGCGTACTCGCCCACCGGCTCGGGAAATGCGTGAAAACAAGGGCCGGCGCGACTTCCGTCCACCCCGGGCCGGGCGGCAGCCGCGCCGGCGGCCGACGGCGGTTCTCCCCGCCCCCGGCCGCCCCCGGCCGCGCCCGCCGGCCCGATCGGCGCGACGGCGTTCCCCTGCCGCGAGCCGCGTGATATCGCCCCCCGGACGCCGCGCCCGCCGCGCCGGCCGAGGCCACCCCCGCCGGCACAGCCCGGCCGGGCCGCCCCGCCGGCCCCTCGCGCCGCACCCATCCGGCTGCGGAGGATCGCCCCCATGGACCACACCCTGCTCGACCCCGCCGGCACCGAACCGCGCCCGCCACGGGCCGCCGCCACCCCGGCGCACCTCGCCGCCGTCCTCGCCGCCACCCGCGAATTCCTCGGCGAGCGCCTCACCGAGAACCGCGCCGTGCGCGAGCAGCACGGCCGCGGCGAGGACACCACCACCCCGACCCTCCCGGACGCCGTCGCCTTCGCCGAGAGCACCGGCGAGGTCTCGCGCCTCCTCGCCCTCTGCCACGCCCACGGCGTGCCCGTCACCGCCTTCGGCGCCGGCACCTCGCTGGAGGGCCACGTCAACCCGGTGCGCGGCGGCATCAGCCTCGACCTCTCGCGCATGAACCGCATCCTGGAGGTGAACCAGGAGGACATGGACTGCCTGATCGAGCCCGGCGTCACCCGCCACCAGCTCAACGACCACCTGCGCGACCAGGGCCTGTTCTTCCCCGTCGACCCCGGCAGCCACTGCACCATCGGCGGCATGTGCGCGACCCGCGCCTCCGGCACCAACGCCGTCCGCTACGGCACCATCCGCGAGAACGTGCTGGGGCTGGAGGTGGTGCTGGCCGACGGCCGCGTCATCAACACCGGCGGGCGCGTCCGCAAGGCCGCCAACGGCTACGACCTGACGCACCTCATGATCGGCTCCGAGGGCACGCTCGGCATCGTCACGAAGGTCCGCCTGCGCCTGCACGGCATCCCCGAGGCGACCAGCGCCGCCGTCTGCCAGTTCCCGACCCTGCGCGCCGCCGTCGAGACCGTCATCACCACCATGCAGTCCGGCATCCCGGTCGCGCGCATCGAGCTGCTCGACGAGGTGCAGGTCGCCGCCTGCATCCGCTACTCCAAGCTCGAAGGGCTGGCCGAGCTGCCCACCCTGTTCTTCGAGTTCCACGGCTCGGAGAACGGCGTCGCCGAGCAGGCGCGGGCCGTCGAGGCGATCGCGCTGGAGGCCGGCGGCAACGGCTTCGCCTGGGCGACCGACGCCGAGACCCGCAACAGGCTCTGGACCGCCCGCCACAACGCCTACTGGGCCGCCATCGCCTCGCAGCCCAACAGCCGCGGCGTCACCACCGATGTCTGCGTCCCCATCTCCCGACTCGCCGAGGCGCTGCTCGGCGCCAAGGCGGAGATCGAGGCCTCCGGCCTCTCCGCGCCCATGGTCGGCCATGTCGGCGACGGCAATTTCCACACCGTCATCCTGGTGGACCAGGACGACCCCGACGCGCTGGAACGCGCCTGGGCGCTGGACCGGAAGATCGTCGCGCGCGGCCTCGCCGTCGGCGGCACCTGCTCGGGCGAGCACGGCATCGGCCTCGGCAAGCGCGAATTCCTGGAGCAGGAGCACGGGCCGGAGGCGCTGGCCGTGATGCGCAGCCTCAAGGCGGCGCTGGACCCGAAGGGCATCCTCAACCCGGGCAAGATGTTCCGGAACTGAAGCGGCGAAGGGCGGGAACGGTCCCGGCCGGCACGCCGCCCCGCCAACCCGGACCCGCCGTCCCGGCGGACGGCCCCGGACCCGCCGTCCCGGCGGACGGCGCCGCCTCAGCGATCGGCCATCGCCCGGCGCGGGTCGAAGGCCACCAGCCGCGCCGACGGGACCGCCCCCGAGGGCGTCCCCGAGGGCGTTCCGGACACGGCCTCCGGCGTGGTCCCGGCGGCCAGCCGGCCGATCCGCCCGGGCATCTCCGGCGCCTCCTCCGCCAGCCGCAGGAAGTCCGCGGCCGCCAGTTCCAGCAGGTGGCAGAAGCCCACCGCGCGGGCGCGCCCCTGCCGGTGCGTGCCGGCCAGCACCTCCTCCGCGCCGAACACCGAATCGCGGCCGAGCCGCACCTCCTGCCCGTCCCGCACCACCTCCACCTCGCCGGCGCTGACGAGGTAGACCGCGTCCGCCCGCTGCCCGGCCCGGTACAGCCGCTCCCCCGGCACGGCGAAGCGCAGGGTCACGCTCAGCGCCAGGTCGTGCAGCGCCGCCTCCTGCAGGCTGGCGAAGGCGGGAAACTCCTTCAGCCGCCGGTCGAGCCCGGCCTGGAGGTTGAAGCGCAGCGGCCGGCTCACCTGCCCGGCCGCGGCCTCCAGCCCGCGCATCAGCTCCTGGAACAGCTCCTCGCCGATCAGCGATTCGCGGTGCAGCGAGACATACTCCTCGGCCTCCAGCCGCAGGCCGATCTGGCGCAGCATCCGGCGCTCCAGCGCCTCGGCGTAGCCCGGGTACTGCAGGCGCAGCGTGTCGATCGCGTCCTGCAGCATGTCGTCGCGCCGGGCCACGATGTCGGCCACGATCTCGGTGACGCGGCGGCCCAGCACCGGCTCCATGCGCTCGCGCATGAAGCGCGTCATCGCCACCGAGACGACGTGGGTGATCTGGAGCATCTCGAAACGCTCGGCCATGGCGTGCATCAGCAGCCGGTCGTAGCGGAAGCGGCGGTGGACGCGCTGCGCGAACCGGAAGCGCAGCGTCGGCTGCAGGCGGCGCCGGGCGGCCTGCACGTAGCCGTGCCGCCCGCCCGCCCGCGCCCCGTCGAGCATGCTCTCCGAGGTCCAGAGCATGCTCTCGATCACCCGCCGCGAGATGCCGCGCTCGCGGAAGATCTCCAGCAGCAGCGCACGCTCCTGCGAGGCGAAGGTGATGAGGCCGAGCGTCACGCGCTCGCGGTCGCTGATCGCGGTGTCGAAGGTGTTGGCCGCCGTCTCGCGGCGGATGCGCCGCTCGTAGCGGTCGAGCACCGGCGCCGTGGCCGGGGCGGAGAAGCCCAGCTCCCCCGCCATGCGCCGCAGCCGGTCGCGCACCTCGCCGAGGCCGATCGCCACCACCTGGTTGCGCAGCGCCTGGTCGGCCGGCGAGAGCCGGTCGAGCTTCAGCGCCCGCACCAGGAAGGGCAGCGTGGTGCCGTTCACCAGCAGGCTGAACAGCACGAAGCCGGTGGCCAGGATCGCCACGAATTGCTGGATCCGCGGCGGCACCGCCGGGTTCTCCGTCACGGCGAGCGCCAGCGCCAGGGTGATGGCGCCGCGCAGGCCGCCCCAGAGCATCGTCACCTTGAACGGGATCGGCACGCGCTGGCAGAGCCCGGCCCAGCGCAGCGTCGGCAGGATGGTGAACAGCACCAGCGCCCGCGCCGCGGTCGCGGCCAGCACCACGACGCCGACCAGGGCGAGGTCGCCCCGGTCCATCCCCAGCATCAGCTTCGGCACCAGCATGGCGGCCAGCACGAAGACCAGGCTGGAGGCCCAGAAGGCGAGCTGGTCCCACACCTCGTGCAGGAAGGTCCAGGATTGCGGGCGGAAGGTGGAGGGGCCGGCGGCGCTCAGCGTCAGCCCCGCCGTCGCCGCCGCCACCACGCCGGAGACGTGCAGGAAGCGCTCGTCGATGATGTAGGCGAGGTAGGGCAGCGCCAGGGTCAGCGTGGTCTCCGCCGCGCGGTTGCCGCCGAGCCAGGGGATGGCGGCCAGCACCAGCCGCGCCAGCAGGAAGCCCGCCAGCATCCCGCCCCCGAAGGAGAGGACGAAGTCGCGCGCCGCCGTCAGCGGGTCGAGCGGGGCGCCGCCCGCGAGGTGCGAGAGCAGCATGGTGAAGAGCGCGATCGCGGCCGCGTCGTTGAGCAGGCTCTCGCCCTCGACCAGCCGCGTCAGCCGCCCGTCGGCGCCGATGTCGCGGAACACGCCGACCACGGCCGAGGGATCGGTGGTGGCGACGATGGCGCCCAGCATCAGGCAGGCGGCCAGCGGCACGCCGCCCGCGAGCGGGTGCAGCGCGTAGCCGATGGCGAAGGTGGTGACCAGCACCGCCACCACCGCCATCACCAGCACCGGCGCCGCGTCCCGCGCGAGGCGGCGGACGTCGATCCGCAGCGCCCCGTGGAACACCAGCAGCGGCAGGAAGACGAGCAGGAACACCTCGGCGTTGACGGGAAGCCGCGTCACCCGGCTCGCCGCCTCGTCCAGCACGCCGGCGACGCGGTCGTGCAGCAGCAGGGTGGCGACGCCGCCGATCATCACGCCCACCATGGCCAGCAGGACCGAGTCCGACAGCAGCAGGCGGCGGGCGAGCGGCTGGATGGCGCTGACGATGACCAGCAGCACGGCGATGACCAGCAGCGTGTCGGGCAGTTCCGTGAGCATCCTGTCGGCTCCTGCGGCGTGCGCCGGCCGGCGCCGGCCGGTCCGGTGGGGCGATCGAAGGGAGGCGCCCGTCGCCGGGGCGCCCCCGAAGTGATTGCCGGCCGCCCCGCGCCCCGTCGCGGACCGCGCGTTCCGGAACCGGGGCCGGGTCGCGGGCATCGCCCGCCTGGGAGGCATGCGCCAGACCGTCGCCGCACCGCAACCCCCGAGGGTGCGGCGCAACGGCCCGGCGCGGCAGCGTCGCACGGGAAGACGTTGCCGTGTGCGGCAAAGGGTTGCGCATGGTTCGCCACGGCGCCGTCACCCATCTGCAACATGAGCGGCGCGCCTCGTCCCGTTCACAGCCCGTTCGCGTTGACAAGGGCGTTGAAATCCATCGGGGAAGCGCGGGCGGGGTGACGGGCATCCCCAGGGTTATCCACAGGCGCTGGGGATGTTCCTGTGGGGATCGTCGGCAACCCCGCCAGCGACGGCGGATTCCGCCGCCGGGGGCGGGGACCGGGATTGGGGCCGGGGTTGGGGTCGGCCGGCGCCCCGCCTGCCTCCCCGCCATCAGGCACCGGCCGTGCCGCCGTGCGCGGCGACCGCCCGCCGGTAGCGGGATGCCGGAGTCGCACTGCCGGAGTCGCATCGCCCGAGTCGCATTGCCGGAGTCGGGCCATCGGGACCGGCCCGCCGGAAACCGCCATTCCCCCGCGCCGTTCGGCGCGCAGTCGGATGACAGGCGGCCGCGGCTATGGCTTCATTCCCGTGGATGGACGTTCCGCTTCCCACCTCCGCCGAGCTGTCGACGCTGCCGCCGGTCCTGATCACGCGACCGGAACGGCAGACGACGCCGCTCGTCTTCGCCTCGCCCCATTCCGGCCGCGCCTATCCGGGAACGCTGGTGGCCGAGTCGCGCCTCGACCCGGTGGCGCTGCGCCGTTCCGAGGACGGCTTCGTCGAGGAGCTGTTCGCGGCCGCGCCCGACCATGGCGCGCCGCTGCTCGCCGCCACCTTCCCGCGCGTCTACTGCGACGCCAACCGCGAGGCGTGGGAGCTGGACCCGGCGATGTTCGACGGGCCGCTGCCTCCCTGGGTGAACACGGCCAGCCCGCGCGTCGGCGCCGGGCTGGGCACCATCGCCCGCGTGGTGGCGACCGGCGAGACCGTGTACCGACGCAAGCTGACCTTCGCCGAGGCGGAGGCGCGCATCCGCCAGTGCTGGCAGCCCTACCACGACGCGCTGGCGGCGCTGATCGCCGAGACCCGCGCCCGCTTCG
Organism: Roseomonas acroporae; assembly: GCF_023223525.1. GTDB lineage: Bacteria > Pseudomonadota > Alphaproteobacteria > Acetobacterales > Acetobacteraceae > Roseomonas_E > Roseomonas_E acroporae. Next base: position 79,537 of record NZ_JALPRX010000065.1, read on the forward strand.
GCTTCTGCCTGCTGGTCGACTGCCATTCCATGCCCACCCATCCCGCCCAGAGCGGCACGCCGCCGGCCTTCGTGCTCGGCGACGCGCACGGCACCGCCTGCGCGCCGCGCGCGACGCGGCTGGTGGAGGAGGCCCTCTCGGGCATGGGCTACCGGGTGCGGCGCAACGACCCCTATGCCGGCGGCTACGTCACCCGCCACTACGGCCGCCCGCGCGACGGGGTGCACGCCCTGCAGATCGAGATCGCGCGCACCCTCTACATGGACGAGGTGGCGGTGGAGCGCGGCCCCGGCATGGCGGCGCTGCGCCGCGACCTGACGGCGCTGGTGGCGCTGATGGCCGGAACGGACTGGTCCTTCCTCGCCTGAAACCCGGCCGCGACGGCCCGCGGCCCATGCATTCCAGCCCCTGCGCGTTCCAGCCGAGGACATCCCCGCCCGCGACACGGAGATGCGCGGACACAGGGGCGGGGGACGCCTCGGCCCGGCCCTCGCCGGGCGGGCCATGGCGGCCTATGGCGCCCCGTCACCGGCCGCCCCTTCGCCCGGCGGCGTGAAAGCGGCGTGGACACCCCCTCACGCCGGCGGGACGGCGTTCCGCCACGCCCCGCCAGCCTTCCGACGGGTCCCGCCCGGCGGGGCATCGTTCCCGCCACCGGGACGCAGGCAAAAAAAATGGCGGTGCCGAAGCACCGCCAAGTTTAGGGAGGAAACGTCCAAGAAAGACAGCAACACGAGAACCTCGTGCGCTGCGAGAGGAAATCTAGGCGGGAAATCGTTTGCACGCAAGTGGAATTCTGCGCCGCACCAACACGGACACGTGATTCCGGTCGAGGCAGCCCCCTGCCTTCCGCAGGGCATCTGGCACGGTGCTTGCCGCCCGGGGCGCCATGCTCCCCTGGCTTCCCCGCCGGCGCCGCCCATGGCCGATGCCGGCTCCACGCCTCGCCATCCTCCTCGCCTGCCTGGTGCTGGGCTGCCTGCCGGCCGTCCCGGCCGCCGGCTTCTCCCAGGGCGATCCGGGCCGCCTCTGCCGCGCCGCCATCGCCACGGCGGAACGCGAGGCCGGGCTGCCCGCGCAGATGCTCCACGCCATCGCCAGGGTCGAATCGGGCCGGCGCGATCCCGCCACCGGGCTCGTCCTTCCCTGGCCCTGGATCATCAACGCCGAGGGGCGCGGCAGTATTTTCCAGAGCCGGGAGGAAGCGATTGCCGCCGTGCAGCAACTTCAGGCGCGCGGCGTCCGCTCGATCGACGTGGGCTGCATGCAGATCAACCTCAGCGCCCACCCCGGTGCCTTCCCCTCGCTGGAGGCGGCCTTCGATCCCCTCGCCAATGCCCGCTACGCGGTGCAGTTCCTGCTCCGTCTCAACGAGACGCGGCGGGACTGGAACGTGACGATCGGCAACTACCATTCCGGCACGCCGGAGCGCGCCGGCGCCTATCGTGCCGCCGTGCTGGCCGCCTGGCAGCAGGAGACCCGGTTCGCCGCCATCGACCCGCCCGGCACGCTGTCGGGGCTGGGCGGCCTGCCGGCGGCCTCGGCCTATCGTCCGCCGATCATGCTCGGCGGCTTCGCCGGGCTCGGCGTCGGGGCGGGCGGCTTCGGCATGCCGGCGCTCACCGCGGGCGGCGGGTCGCGCGCGGGCCTGGCAATGGGCGGCGGGACCGGCGGCCGTGGCCTGGACGCCTACCGCGCGGCGCCCATCCCGCTGATGACGCGTGGCCCGGCGCCGCTGCGGCTCGCCGACGCGCTGCCGCTGCGCTGAGAGCCGGCTGGAGAGGCCCGCGGGCCGGTCTGGCGGGTCTTCTCCGCGCCCGGGGGAAAAGGCGGAGCGTCAGCCCCTTGCCCAGATGCCCCGCATCGGGGAAGGGACTTCCTTCCCGGCACGAAAAATCCCTCGCCATCCCTCCGCCGCAGTCCTCTCCGACCGGCTCCGGGCCCATGGCACCGGAGCGGATCGCCAGGGGCGGACAGGCCCGAAGGCGTGAAGCCGCGCCGAGGACAAGGATCTGTGGCGACGCGCGGTCGCCACCGCACGGCGCTTCGCCATGGGCCGGGGCCGTCGGACACGGAAAAGGGCGCCTCGCGGCGCCCTTCCCCTCGGTCTCTCGCCCCGGCGCCGGCCCCACCCCCTGTCCCGGGGAGGGCCGTGGCGGGGCCGGTCGGCGGGGGCAGGCCCCCGCCGGGCCGGAACTA
>NZ_JALPRX010000066.1 GCF_023223525.1 Roseomonas acroporae
CTGGATGCGGGGGCTGGATTTGAACCAGCGACCTTCAGGTTATGAGCCTGACGAGCTACCGGGCTGCTCCACCCCGCGTCGAGGGTGTTTGGCGCGCGCGTGTGAGGCGTGCGGTGGTCGCGAGGTCGCGAGGCATGGGCGACGGCGACGTGTGGGCCGCGTGGTTGGCGGCGGTGTTGTGGTGTGGGAGGTTGGGTGGGGAGGCGGACGGGCTTGTGGGCGAGGAGGGGTGGTTCGGGATCCGGCTGGGTGACCCGGCGGCGACCGACTCTCCCGCGTCTTGGGACGCAGTACCATGGGCGCTGGCGTGTTTCACGGCCGAGTTCGGGATGGGATCGGGTGTGTCATCGCCGCGATGGCCACCGGGCCACCGAGCCGGATGCCGAACCGTCTGCTCGTCTGCTCGTCTGCTGGTGAGGGGTCGGGGTTGTCGTGTGTGGGTGTCTGCGGCGCGGCTTGGTGCTGCGCGCGGTGCCGGTCGGCCGGGCCTTGGGGGTTTGACGCCCTGTGGCGGCCTTGGGCTGCGGTGGTTGGATGGGAGTTCGATCGGGCGATTAGGACCGCTTAGCTGAGTGGGTTACCCCACGTGCACACGCGGCCTATCGACGTGATGGTCTGTCACGGCCCTCGAGGGAGGCCTGGTTTTGAGGGGGGTTTCCCGCTTAGATGCCTTCAGCGGTTATCCCGTCCGCACTTGGCTACCCGGCGGTGCCGCTGGCGCGACAACCGGTGCACCAGAGGTGCGTCCGTCCCGGTCCTCTCGTACTAGGGACGGATCCTCGCAAGCCTCCAACACCCACGGCAGATAGGGACCGAACTGTCTCACGACGTTCTAAACCCAGCTCACGTACCGCTTTAATCGGCGAACAGCCGAACCCTTGGGACCTGCTCCAGCCCCGGGATGCGATGAGCCGACATCGAGGTGCCAAACCTCCCCGTCGATGTGGACTCTTGGGGGAGATCAGCCTGTTATCCCTAGAGTACCTTTTATCCGTTGAGCGATGGCCCTTCCACGCGGGACCACCGGATCACTATGGCCGACTTTCGTCTCTGCTCGCGCTGTCGCGCTCGCAGTCAGGCGGGCTTGTGCCATTGCACTCGACAGCCGATGTCCGACCGGCCTGAGCCCACCATCGCGCGCCTCCGTTACGTTTTGGGAGGCGACCGCCCCAGTCAAACTGCCCACCACGCAGGGTCCCGACCCGGGCTGACCGGGCTCGGTTAGACACCAGAAAGGCGCAGGGTGGTATTTCAAGGTTGGCTCCACCAGAGCTGGCGCCCCGGCTTCGAAGCCTCCCACCTATCCTACACAGCCCCTTCCTGGTGCCACTGCGAAGCTGCAGTAAAGGTTCATAGGGTCTTTCCGTCTGACCGCGGGTACCCCGCATCTTCACGGGGAGTTCAATTTCGCTGAGCCGATGCTGGAGACAGTGGGGAGGTCGTTACGCCATTCGTGCAGGTCGGAACTTACCCGACAAGGAATTTCGCTACCTTAGGACCGTTATAGTTACGGCCGCCGTTTACCGGGGCTTCGGTTCGATGCTTGCACATCTCCCCTTGACCTTCCGGCACCGGGCAGGCGTCAGACCCTATACGTCGTCTCTCGACTTCGCAGAGCCCTGTGTTTTTACTAAACAGTCGCCACCCCCTGGTCTGTGCCACCCGCCCCTGCTTGCGCAAGGACGGGTCCCGCTTCTTCCGAAGTTACGCGGGCAATTTGCCTAGTTCCTTCAGCATCGTTCTCTCAAGCGCCTTGGTATGCTCTACCAGTCCACCTGTGTCGGTTTCGGGTACGGTCCTGTGCCAGCGCTATTTCCCGGACCACTCCAGCCGCCACCCCAATCCGATAAGGGATGACGGAACTTCGCGGTCGTCACGTCTGGCGGGCTGGGGAATATTGACCCCATTCCCATCGGCTACGGCTGTCGCCCTCGCCTTAGGGGCCGGCTCACCCTGCGCGGATTGGCCTTGCGCAGGAACCCTTGGACTTTCGGCGGGAGGGGTTCTCGCCCTCCTTGTCGCTACTCATGTCCGCATTCGCACTTCCGATACCTCCAGGACCCGTCACCGGTATCCCTTCGCAGGCCTACGGAACGCTCCGCTACCGCGCGCTATCGCTAGCGCACCCACAGCTTCGGCACGTGGCTTGAGCCCCGTTACATTTTCGCCGCGGGACAGCTATTAGACCAGTGAGCTATTACGCTTTCTTTAAAGGATGGCTGCTTCTAAGCCAACCTCCTGGTTGTTTTGGCCGTCCTACATGCTTTCCCACTTAGCCACGATTTGGGGGCCTTAGCTGGTGGTCTGGGCTGTTTCCCTCTCGACAATGGACCTTAGCACCCACTGTCTGTCTGCCCGCCTGCACTCCTCGGCATTCGGAGTTCGGTAGGGTTTGGTAGGGCTTTGGGCCCCCCTAGCCCTTCCGGTGCTCTACCTCCGAGGGTGACCGACGGACGATCTACCTCAATAGATTTCGCGGAGAACCAGCTATTTCCGACTTTGATTGGCCTTTCACCCCTAGCCACAGCTCATCCCCGACTTTTTCAACAGGCGTGGGTTCGGTCCTCCAGTGGGTGTTACCCCACCTTCAACCTGGCCATGGCTAGATCAGTCGGTTTCGGGTCTCATGCCGGCAACTAAACGCCCTTGTCAGACTCGCTTTCGCTGCGCCTACACCTCTCGGCTTAAGCTTGCTGCCAACACGAACTCGCGGACCCATTATACAAAAGGTACGCCGTCACCCCACCCAGGTTGCCCTTGGGGAGCTCCGACTGCTTGTAGGCGCTCGGTTTCAGGTCTCTTTCACTCCCCTCGTCGGGGTGCTTTTCACCTTTCCCTCACGGTACTTGTGCACTATCGGTCGCCAGGGAGTATTTAGGCTTGGAGGGTGGTCCCCCCACGTTCAGACAGGGTTTCACGTGCCCCGCCCTACTCAAGGATCCTGCGAAACACTACGGCTACGGGGCTATCACCCGCTCAGGCCGAGCTTTCCAGCTCGTTCGCCTTCTCCTCGCAGAACCACTGGCCTGCTCCGCTTTCGCTCGCCACTACTCGCGGAATCTCTGTTGATGTCTTTTCCTCCAGGTACTGAGATGTTTCAGTTCCCCGGGTTCGCCTCGTGACCCTATGTATTCAGGCCACGATACTCCTTGCGGAGTGGGTTTCCCCATTCGGACATCCGCGGATCAACGATCGCTCGCATCTCCCCGCGGCTTTTCGCAGCGTGCCACGTCCTTCATCGCCTCCTGGCGCCAAGGCATCCACCGAACGCCCTTCATTCACTCTCATCCACCACCGCCCGCGCGCAGGACCAAGCCGCGCCAGCACCCACAGCCCAGCCCCCGGAGAAACCCGGGCGCCAGGCCAGAACACCAGCACCGCCAAACCCCGCAGGGACAGCAGCACACACACACAACAAACTCGTTCTCGCTCGCCCGGAACGCAGGACAACAGCCAGGACGCCAGCCTCGCAGCCAGCCACCCGCCGCCCCCGCAACCCGGACGATCTCACCTAACCTCTTCACCATGTGAAACAACAACGCCACGCGCGGGTTCACGGGGAACCCGGCACGGGACGTGGTCTTCTGTGAACTGCCGCACCCTCTCGGGTGGGCAGGGCTGCAAGCCGCTGGAGACGGTCGGACTCGAACCGACGACCCCCTGCTTGCAAAGCAGGCGCTCTCCCTCTGAGCTACGCCCCCATACGCGATCGCCGACCACCCGCCCGGGCATGCCCGGGGGCATGGCGGCGCAGGCAGTATGGGCCAGGGAGGACTTGAACCTCCGACCCCACGCTTATCAAGCGTGTGCTCTAACCAACTGAGCTACTGGCCCAGAACCCAGCCTGTCCAGGAGGGCTCGGCCAGTCCGGCTCGAGCCGGCCCGCACAAGCCACGCGATCGACCGCGGGAGCGTAACCCCCGAGGTGGGAGGCGCGGGCGGCGCCCGACCCGGGTTCCAGGAGAACCCGGGCGGGAGCCGGCCATGGCGCGCCGTGCGCGGCACGAGAGGCGATGCGTCGTTCGATGTCCGATGGTCGCCCGCGACCGGCCCTGCCCCATCCGGGGCCGGCCGATCCGCGGGAACGCGGGACCAGGCAGGGTAGTCTTGTCGGTGCCTCGCCAGCCTGGCACTTCAGAGAAGTGCCGAACCCCGGCAGGCATCCTTGAAAGGAGGTGATCCAGCCGCAGGTTCCCCTACGGCT
>NZ_JALPRX010000068.1 GCF_023223525.1 Roseomonas acroporae
TTGCGCCGCCGGGCCGAAGCCCGGCATCGCAGACGCCTTCGATCAGGCTCCGCTCACCACTCTCGACGCAAACATCCCGGCATCCTTCCCGTGAGACCAGGCCGGCCATCGACCGACATGAGCAAGGGAAAGAGGCAGGAAAGCCTGCTCGCTTCCAAAGAACCAGATGTGATTTTCAAACAACCGAACCAGCCGTGCTGGTTTCTTCCATTTAGTCGCTTTGCAGCGGCCTGTAAAGAGGAAGAAAAAACTTTCTGCTTTTCGGCAGAAGGTCTTCAGCTCGACTGTCAAACAACGACCGAAGCATCCGGCCGCCAGGAACTTCTTTAACCGATTACTGAAAGCGCCTTGCGGAGCGATCGGTTGGTCTCGGAAGCGCCGGCGGCGAGTGCGTCGGGGAGCGGGCGTATATCCCCGCCCCGGATGGGCCACAAGCCCTTTTTTGCGTCCCGATGACGCTTCCGGCCGCCGTGGGGCGGTCAGCCGGGGCACGCATCCGGGGGCAGGCCCGAGGACAGGCAGCTCTCCGCCAGGGCCGTCCACTCTTCCGCCAGCGTGGCGCCGGGCCGTCCTTGCCCTGCGCGGCGGTACCAGTGGTCGGCATCGGCGAGGTCGCCTTCCCGGCGATGCAGATAGGCATGCACCCGCGCCGCCTCAACACCGTCCTCGGACTGGACCAGCGCGTGCGCGCTCTCCCATGCGCCGCGCGCATCCCACCAGAGCGCCAGGAGAGGTGGGGGCAGCCCGGCCGGCGGCGCGGACGCGGTGGTGGCGCGGCGGAACGCGTCGAGGGTCATGGGCGGCGGCCTCGTGGGAGACGATCCTGCCGGAGTCGCCGCCCTGCCCCCGCCCCCCGGGGCCCGACCGCGGGCGGGCGGCGACGGCCGCCGGACCCGCCCCCGGGGCCCGGCAGCCATGCCCCGCCCTCAGTGCGCCAGCATCGCCAGCAGCAGCAGCGCCACGATGTTGGTGATCTTGATCATCGGGTTCACCGCCGGGCCGGCCGTGTCCTTGTACGGGTCGCCCACCGTGTCGCCGGTCACCGCCGCCTTGTGCGCGTCGGAGCCCTTGCCGCCATGGTGCCCGTCCTCGATGTACTTCTTGGCGTTGTCCCAGGCGCCGCCGCCCGTGGTCATGGAGATCGCGACGAACAGGCCGGTGACGATCACGCCGAGCAGCATCGCCCCCAGCGCCGCGAAGGCCGCCGCCTTGCCGGCGATGGCGTTGATCAGGAAGTAGCAGACCAGCGGCGAGAGCACGGGCAGCAGCGAGGGGACCACCATCTCGCGGATCGCGGCGCGGGTCAGCATGTCCACGGCGCGGCCGTAGTCGGGCCGGTCGGTGCCCTGCATGATGCCGGGCTTCTCGCGGAACTGCCGCCGCACCTCCTCCACCACCGCCTGCGCGGCGCGGCCGACGGCGGTCATCGACATGCCGCCGAACAGGTAGGGCAGCAGCCCGCCGAACAGCAGGCCGACCACCACGTAGGGGTTGGCCAGCGAGAAATCGACCGGCCCCATGCCCGCGAAGTAGGGGAAGCGGTCCGGGTTGGCGGCGAAGTAGCCGAGATCCTGCGTGTAGGCCGCGAACAGCACCAGCGCGCCGAGGCCGGCCGAGCCGATCGCGTAGCCCTTGGTGACGGCCTTGGTGGTGTTGCCCACCGCGTCCAGCGCGTCCGTGGTGTGGCGGATCTCCTTGGGCAGCCCCGCCATCTCGGCGATGCCGCCCGCGTTGTCCGTCACCGGGCCGAAGGCGTCGAGCGCCACGATCATGCCGGCCACGCCCAGCATGGTGGTGGTGGCGATGGCCACGCCGAACAGGCCGGCCAGGTTGTAGGCGCAGAGCACGCCCGCGATGATCACCAGCGCCGGCAGCGCCGTGCTCTCCATCGAGACGGCCAGGCCGCGGATGACGTTGGTGCCGTGGCCGGTGACCGAGGCCTCGGCGATCGCCTTGACCGGGCGGTAGCCGGTGCCGGTGTAGTACTCGGTGATGATGACGATCAGCGCCGTGACCACGAGGCCGACCACGCCGCACCAGAACAGCGAGAGCGGCGTGAAGGCGACGCCGCGCACCGCCATCGGCACCGAGAGCCCGCCGAACACCAGCGCCGTCAGCGGCAGCAGCACCACCAGCGAGAGCACGCCGGTGACGATCAGGCCGCGGTACAGCGCGCCCATGATCGACTGGCTGGCCGGCAGCCTCACGAAGTAGGTGCCGGCGATCGAGGTGACGACGCAGACCGCGCCGATCGCCAGCGGGAACAGCATCGCGGCAAGCCGGATGCCCGGATCGGCGAAGGAGATCGCGGCCAGCACCATGGTGGCGACCATGGTCACCGCGTAGGTCTCGAACAGGTCGGCCGCCATGCCGGCGCAATCGCCCACGTTGTCGCCCACGTTGTCGGCGATGGTGGCGGGGTTGCGGGGGTCGTCCTCGGGGATGCCGGCCTCGACCTTGCCCACCATGTCGCCGCCCACATCGGCGCCCTTGGTGAAGATGCCGCCGCCGAGGCGCGCGAAGATCGAGATCAGCGAGGCGCCGAAGCCGAGGGCGACCAGCGAGTCGATCACCACCCGGCTGTCCGGCGCGTGGCCGCCCAGCACGACGAGGATGAAGAAGTAGACGGCGACGCCGAGCAGGGCGAGGCCGGCGACCAGCATCCCGGTCACGGCGCCCGCCTTGAACGCCACGTCGAGCCCGGCCGCGAGCGAGCGCGTCGCCGCCTGGGCGGTGCGGACGTTGGCGCGCACCGAGACGTTCATGCCGATGAAGCCCGCGAGCCCCGACAGCAGCGCGCCGATCGCGAAGCCCACCGCGGCGGCGAGGCCGAGCCGCCAGACCACGATCAGGAGCAGCACCAGCCCGGCGATGGCGATCGTGGTGTACTGGCGCCGGAGATAGGCCGCAGCGCCTTCCTGGATGGCGCGCGCGATCTCCTGCATGCGCTCGGTGCCGGCATCCATGCCGGTGACCTGCCTCGCGGTGACCATCCCGTAGGCGATCGAGAGCGCCCCCAGGATGATGACGAGCAGCAACGCTATGGTGAGCAAGAGTGATTCCCCCCTGACTTCGTGCGTGGCGGCGATCCGGCCGCGCCATGCGGCCCGGGCCGGGCGGGTTTGCCGCGCCCGGCGGTATTCCTGGACGGCCGTCAGCCTAGGCAGGGACCTGACGCCGGCGCAACGGCCCTCGCGCGACGTCACGGCGGGGCCGGCCAGGTCGCGGCGGGGCCGGTGGAGCGGGCGGAACCGCGGCCGTGTTCGACGCGGCGCATACGTGCCGAGCACCAGGCGGTTGGCACCGCGATTTCCCCGCCCTGCCGCCTTCGCTAGAAGGCCGGCATGGACAACAGCATGGCGGCCAGGCCCTACAGCAGGCTCAAGGGCGACCCGTACCGGGCCTACGAGGAGCTGCCGGTCGAGGTGCGCCTGGCCCTGCAGGAAGCCCTGGTGGACTGGTGCCCGCTGCGCACCCGCGAATGGTACCTGCAACTGCTGCACCGGCGCGGGATGCGGCCGGCGCAGGCGGCGTTCCTGCTCGTCCAGACGATCCGCCGTTACGACCACGCCGAGGTGGCCGCCTTCGCGAGGACGCTGTCCAAAGGTGCCGATGCCTATCCGCACCTCGCCGCCGGCGCGACGCTCCAGCGCTACGTCGGAACGGACGGCATCCCCGCGCCCGAGCCCCTTCCCGCCGCCCCCGCGGCAACGCGGCCCAGGGTCGCGGAAGCGCGGCCCAAGGTCCGGGCAGCCAGGCCCAAGGCGCGGGCGACGCGACCCAAGGCGCGAACCAAGCGCCAGGCGGGCCGTCGCTCCAGGCGCTGAAGGCGGGAGGGCGCGGCCGGCCGGTTGCCGAAGGGGCTGCGACGCCGCTCGGAGCCCCGGCCCGAGGCCGAACCCTCCAGCCACGCCGGCCGCACCGACGCGACCGGGCAGCGGGCGAAGCCGATCACCTCGGGGAAGCGGTCCGGCCGGGTTCGGGCCCATGACCTTCCGTCCCTCTCCGCGCGCCGGCCGGTCCGATGATGCCGCCCGTCCCAGCCGCGGCCGGATGCGTTGTCCCGGCTCGCTGGCCCGCCCTCGCTTGCCCACCCTCGCTTGCCAGTGCGGGGCGGAAGCGGGATGCTCGCCGCAAGGGCGGAAGCAGGGGAACGACGATGCGGCGCCGCAGCCTGGTCCTCGCCGGAGGCGCCCTCGCGCTCGCCACACGCCCCGCCCGCGCGCAGGGGTCGCCCTGGCCCGACCGGCCGATCCGCCTCGTCGTGCCCTGGGCGCCCGGCGGCAGCACCGACACCACGGCGCGCCTGCTGGCCGAATCCCTCACGCACCGCCTCGGCCAGCCGGTGACGATCGACAACCGCCCGGGGGCCGGCGGCAACATCGGCGCCGAGGCGGTGGCGCGCGCGGCGCCGGACGGCAACACGCTGCTGTTCTCGACCAGCTCGCTGCCCACCGCCGTCATGCTCTACCGGCGCCTGCCCTTCGACGTGGCGAACGACTTCGCCCCCGTCTCGCAGGTGGCCTTCGTGCCCAACCTGCTGGTGGTGAACCCGGCGGTGCCGGCGCGGGACGTGGCGGGGCTGATCGCGCTGGCCAGGGCGCGGCCGGGGGCGCTGAACTACGGCTCCTCGGGCGCGGGCAGCTCGCAGCACCTCGCCGCCTCGCTGTTCCTCTCCCGCGCCGGGATCGAGGCGGCGCATGTCCCCTATCGCGGCGGCGCGCCGGCCAACACGGACCTGCTCGCCGACAAGATCCAGTTCGTCTTCGCGCCCCTGGTCGAGGTGATCGGCTTCGTGCGGGCGGGCTCGCTGCGGGCGCTGGCCGTCACCACCGCGCGCCGCTCCGCCCTGCTGCCCGAGGTGCCGACCGTCGCCGAGACGCTGCCGGGTTTCGAGGTGGCGCTGTGGAACGGCGTCCTCGCCCCCGCCGGCACGCCGCCCGCCATCCTCGGCCGCCTCGCGCGCGAGGTCGCGGCCGCGCTCGCCGAGCCCGGGCTGCGCGCGCGCCTGGCCGAGCAGGGCTCGGTGCCGGTCGGCAGCGATCCCGACGCCTTCGCCGCCTTCCTGCGCGCCGAGATCGGCAAGTGGGGCGGGCTGGTGCGCCTCTCCGGCGCCCAGGCCGACTGACCCCGGCCCGACCGGCCCCTTCGGAGACCGCATGCCCCACATCCTGATGCTCAACCACTTCCACCCCGACGCGGTGCGCCGGCTGCGCGAGACGGCCGGCTACACGGTGGAGACGATCCCGGAGGTGACGCGCGAGGCCCTGCTGGCGCGCATCGGCGAGGCGGATGCGGTGCTGGTGCGCAGCACCCGCATCGACCGGCCCGTGATCGAGGCGGCGGGCCGGCTGCGCCTGCTCTGCCGCCACGGCGTCGGCTACGATTCCATCGACGTGCCGGCGCTGACCGAGCGCAACATCCTGCTCACCGTGACGCCGGACGCCAACGCCGTCTCGGTGGCCGAGCACACGCTGATGCTGCTGCTGGCCGCCGCGCGCCGGCTCGCCGCCTACGACGCCAACGTGCGCGCCGGCACCTGGGGACCGCGGCCGGAGCTGCCGACCTTCGACCTGGCCGGCCGCACCGTGCTGGTCGTCGGCTTCGGGCGGATCGGGGCGCGCGTGGCGCGGCTCTGCCTCGCCTTCGGCATGACGGTGCTGGTGTACGACCCCTACGTGCCGGGCAACACGATCAAGGGCGCCGGCTGCCTGCCCGCGAGGACGCTGGCGGCGGGGCTGGCCGAGGCGGACGCGGTGACGCTGCACTGCCCCTCGAACGAGGAGACGCGCGGGATGGTGGATCGCGACTTCCTCGCCGCCATGAAGCCGGGCGCGGTGCTGGTAAACTCGGCGCGCGGCACGGTGGTGCGCGAGGAGGCGCTGGCGGAGGCGCTGCACGGCCGCCACCTCGCCGGCGCCGGGGTGGACGTGTTCTGGGAGGAGCCGGTGCCGCGCGGCTCGCCGCTGCTGGACGCGCCGAACCTGATGATGACGCCGCATTCGGCGGCGAGCACCGCGCAGGGCCTGCACCGCATGGCGATGTCCTGCGCCGAGAGCGTGCTGACCTACTTCGCGGGGAATCTGGACCCGGACGTGGTGGTGAACCGCGAGGTGCTGGCGCGGGTGAACGACGTGCCGGGCGCGGGGTAGGCCGGGAGCGGGCGGTGGCGTCGCCGGCGGCCGTCCGGGCGCGCCGCTACGCGTCGTCCGACGCGGCGTCCGGGCGACCGGCCGTCGCCGCCTCGTCCCCGGGATGGATGAAGCCGACCCGGAAGCCGAAGGGGCGCCCGAGCCTGCCCAGCGTCGCGACCGTCGGGTTGGCGGTGCCGGCCTCGAGCTCGGCCACCTGCCGCTTGGTGATCCTGAAGGCCCGGGCGAACTGCTCCTGGGTCATCCCGAGCGCGCTCCGCATCCGCCGGACGGCCTCGCTCCACGGCAGGCCACCTGCCACCACGGCATCGTGCAGCTGATGGCGCAGGGTGCGCCGCGTCCCGGCATCCGGCTTCCTGACCCGCGGCATGCGCTCAGCCCCGGCCCAGGGCGGCCAGCGCGTCGGCCAGGGCCTCGCAGCGGCCCATCGCACGCCCGATCACGGCATCCGCCACCCCCAGCCGGCGGGCGAGCGCCGGCATCCGGCGCAGCGCATCGGCATGCTCCGCCAGGACCCGCATCAGCGATGCCGCCGTCAGCCCGGCCACCCCGTCGGCCGCGACGCGGCAGACCACGGCCCAGTCCGGATCGAGGTCGCGGCTGGGGCCGTTGAAGGCACGCATGCAGCGCCAGGTCGTCGAGCGGGCGATGGCACCGGGGTCCAGGCGCATCGGGCAGAAATCGTAGAGCGGCGTCAGCCGGACGGAGCCGTCCGGTCCCTTCTGCAGCGCCGTGTTGCGGCCGTGGTTGTCGGGATTGCCCAGGGCCAGGTTCAGCACGTCGCGAAGGACGTATTCCGTCACCTCGGCGGCCGGGTCGTCGCAGAAGGTCCCGATGACCGCCAGATAGTTCTCGTGCGCGGCCTGATGGGCGAAGGCGGCGACGCCGGCGGCCGACACGATGCTCTCCTGCCCCAGCCGGACGACCTTGCCGCCGGCGACATGGCGGTCGAAGCGGGGGATGCGCAGCGTGCCGTCGCGATGATCGAGCGGTCTGGCGCAACGCAGGCCGAAGGCGCGGGCAAGCTCCAGATAGGGTGCCTCGGAGGCCAGGATCAGCGACGTCGCCTCCTGTCCGTCACCCGCCCACTTGACGATGGCGTGGTCCGTGGCCTCGGCGTCCGGGACCATGGGACCGGGCAGCCAGCGGCCTTCCCGGTCGAGGGTAAGCAGCAGCTTGGGCCAGCCTCCCTGCACGCCGGAGGTGCCGCTGGCGACCGCCGTGAAGTCGCGCGCGAATTCGCCGAAGGTGTCGTGGCGGGCGACGATCTCGTCCCATGCCAGGCCGGGCCGGCGCACCCCCTGCAACCGCTTCCGCTCGGCATCCCGGGCCTGCCTGACGCGGATGTTGCCGATCGGGCCGCCACCCGCCCGCAGCAGGAGAGGCGTGTCGCAGGCATCACCGTCCGGCCCGAGTTGCAGGGCCTCGGTCAGCACCCTGCGGGCATGGCCCTGGGGCAGCAGGTCGAGCAGGAAGGGCGGCCAAGTAGCGAAGCGATGGATGCCGAGAGAGGGCGGCAGCCGGACGCTGAGGGCCGCATGGCCGCGTACCGTGTCGGTGAAGTCGGGATTCGCCCGGAAGGCATAGTCGGTCTCGTATTCCAGTGTCGTGGGACTTCTCCAGCCGGCTTCGGGCTCGGCCAGGGTCAGCCGGGCCGCGTCGTGCCAGCGTCCGTCGACGTGGAGTTGCAGGGTGAGGCTTTTCGGCTTCGCCATCGGGTTCCTTATAAGGGTTCAAAAGACACGGTTTCCAGCCGAAAGATGCCATTATAAGGATCCGGTCGATCCGCCGGAATCTCCCCGAGAAATCGCTCAATATTTTGAATCTAGTGATTTTTTCCATGATCCCGGCGGCCTCCTTCCAGCCGGGTGGCCACGCCGTGTTTCCACGGCGGCTCCTGTCGCCACGACGAGGGCATACCCGCCGGCCCCTGCGCGGTATCCTCGCCCCGGGCAGCGATGAACGGCTGCGATGCGACCGCCTGGGACGGGAGAAGCGCCACCGATGACCGAGAACCCGCTGCTGCCGCTGGCCGAGCACGCCGCCTCCTGGGCATCCCCCGGGCGCGGCCGCCCGCTGCCGCCCGACCTCGAGCACCACGCCCGCCGCGCCCTGGTGGACTGGTTCGCCGCCCTGCTCGCCGGCGCCTCGCGCCCGCCCGCGACGCTGCTCACCACGGCGCTGGCCGGCGAGCGCGGCGGACCGGGCGCGCGCTCCGTGCTCTACACCGATGGCGGCCTCGCCCCGCTCCGCACCGCCGCGCTGGTCAACGCCACGGCCAGCCACACGGTGGAGTTCGACGACATCTACCGCGATGCCGGCTACCACCCCGGCTGCCCCACCATCGGCGCGGCGCTGGCGGCGGCGCAGGACCAGGGGGCGGACATGGCGGCGCTGCTGCGCGCCGTCGTCGCCGGCTACGAGGTCTCCTGCCGCATCGGCCTCGCCGTGCAGCCCAGCCACTACCGCTACTGGCACACCACCGGCACGGTCGGCACCTTCGGCGCCGCCACCGCCGTCGCCGTGCTGCTGGGCTGCGACGCGGAACGGACCGCGCACGCCATCGCCACCGCCGCCACCATGGCGGGCGGGTTGCAGCAGGCCTTCCGCTCGGACGGGATGAGCAAGCCGCTGCACCCGGGCCATGCCGCCGAGGCCGGCGCGCTGGCGGCGCTGGCGGCGCGCGCCGGGGTGACCGGCGCGCTCGACGTGCTGCACGGGCCGGTCGGCTTCGCGGCGGCGACCAGCGAGGATGCCGGCAAGTGGGCGAAGGCGCTGGACGGGCTCGGCGAGCGCTTCGCCATCACGTCCATGACCTTCAAGAACCATGGCTGCTGCGGCCACATCTTCGCGGCGCTCGACGCGGTGCGCGACCTGCAGTCGGAACACGGCTTCGGCGCGGACGCGGTGGCGCACATCCATGTCGCCGGCTACGGCCCCACCAAGGAGGTCTGCGACCGGCCGGAGGCGCGCACGGAAAGCGAGGCGCGCTTCAGCGCCCAGTACTGCGTGGCGGCGCTGCTGCGCCTCGGCGGGGTGCGGCTCGCGGCCTTCGAGCCGGCGAACCTCGCCGATCCGGCGATCCACGCGCTGATGCGCCGCGTCTCGGTCAGCCTCGCCCCCGATCTCGCCGACGCCTACCCGGCCCGCCGCGCGGCGCGGGTGACGGTGACGCTGCATGGCGGCCGCGTGCTGGAACGCTACCAGCCGACGCGCAAGGGCGACCCGGACGCGCCGCTCTCGGACGCCGAATTGTCGGAGAAATTCCGCGAGCTGGCGGGGCCGGCCGTGGGCGCGGCGCGGGCGGCGGCGCTGCTCGACCGGCTCTGGCACGGCGACGCGCTGCCGGGCGCGGTGCCGCTGCTGGCGCCGATGGCGGCCGGGGCGGCCGACGGGCCCACCCGCGGCCCCGCCGGCGGGGCCGCCGACGGCCCCATCGGCGGAACGACCACCCGGGCCGCCGAATGAGGCTGGTCCTGGTCGGCGCCGGCGGCCACGGCAAGGCGGTGCTGGACCTGCTGCTGGCCGCGGGCGACCACGAGGTGGTCGGGGTGCTGGACGAGGCGCCGCGCGCCCCTGCCCTGCTGGGCGTGCCGGTGCTGGGCGGCCTCGACCTGCTGGCGCGGCTGCGGGCGGAGGGCGTGGCGCTGGCCGCCGTCGCGGTGGGCGACAACGCGGCGCGCGCGCGGCTGGGCGGCCTGCTGCTCGCCGCGGGCTACGCGCTGCCGGTGCTGCGGCACCCGGCGGCGCTGGTTTCCGGGCACGCGACGCTCGGCGCGGGCGTGGTGGCGATGGCGCGCGCGGTGATCGGGCCGGAGGCGCGCGTCGGGGACCTCGCCCTGGTCAACACCGGCGCGATCGTCGAGCACGACTGCGTGGTCGGCGAGGCGGCGCACGTGGCGCCGGGCGCGGTGCTGGCCGGCGGCGCCTCGGTGGGGGCGCGGGCGGTGATCGGGGCGGGCGCGGTGCTGCGGCCGGGCGTCGCGGTGGGCGAGTCGGCGCTGGTGGCGGCCGGCGCGGCGGTGGCGGCCCCGGTGCCGGCGGGGGCGCGGGTGGGCGGGGTGCCGGCGCGGCCGCTGTAGCGGACGGGCCTTCCCCGAAAGGGGGCCGCCACGGAACCCGCCACGGAACCTGCGGGAGAGCTTCCGGCTACAGCGAACCGCAGTCCGGTTGGAACTGCGGTTCGCTGTAACTTGTTGTTCTCGGCGCGGATTCACGCCGCCGGGCGTGTCCGCCCGTCGGCGATCCGCTCTACACCTCGTCCTCGTCCAGCCCGATGATGCCCTCGGCCGCCATCCGGCGTATCTCCGAGGCGCCGTAGCCGAGGCTGGCCAGCACCGCCATCGTGTCCTCGCCGACGCGCGGCGGCTGCCGGCGCAGGCCCGGCACCCCGCCGCCGATGTGCAGCGGCAGCAGCGGCAGCATGGCGCGGACCGACGCCGCCGGGTCCGCCCCGGCCAGCGCCACCTCGGCGAGGCCGCCGCTGGCCTGCAGGTGCGGGTCGGCGGCCAGCTCCTCGGGCCGCGCCACGGGCGCGCAGGGGATCAGCGCCGCGCGGCAACGCTCCAGCACCGTCGCCACCGGCAGCGGCGCCAGCACCGCCCGGATCGGCGGCAGCAGCGTCTCGCGCGCCCGCACGCGGTCGTTGTTGGTGGCCAGGGCGGGGTCGTCGGCCAGCGCCGGCAGGCCGAAGGCGGCGCAGAAGCGCGGCCACTGGGCGTCGCTGGTGACGCCGACGAAGACCTGGCCGTCGGCCGCGGCGAACACGTCGTAGACGGCCCAGGCGCTGCGCCGCTCGGTCATGGGCGGGGTGGGCTCGCCGCTCAGCGCCGCGGCGGCCATGTGCTGCGCCATCAGGAAGCCCACCGCCTCGAACAGCGCGCTGTGGACCTTCTGGCCGAGGCCGGTGCCGTCGCGCTGGCGCAGCGCGGCGAGGATGCCGATCGCGCCGAACAGGCCGCCCATCACGTCCACCACGCTGGCGCCGGCGCGCAGCGGCTGGCCGGGCGGGCCGGTCATGTAGGCGAGGCCGCCCTGCATCTGCGCCACCTCGTCCAGCGAGGGCAGGTGCTCGTAGGGGCCGGGCAGGTAGCCCTTGAGCGCGCAGTAGATCAGGCGCGGGTTCAGCGCGTGCAGCGGCTCCCAGCCCAGGCCCAGCCGGTCCATCGTGCCGGGGGCGAAATTCTCCAGCAGCACGTCCGCGGTGCGCACGAGGCGCTCGATCACCCGCTTCCCCTCGGGGTGCTTGAGGTCCACCGCCAGGCTGGCCTTGTTGCGGTTGTAGGTGCCGAAGAAGCCGGCGCCGAAGCCGACGAGCTGGCGCGTGCGCTCGCCGCCCGGCGGCTCGATGCGGATCACCTCGGCGCCGAGATCGGCCAGCACCAGCCCGCAGGAAGGGCCCATGACGGTATGGCCGAAATCCAGCACCCTGAGGCCGCAGAGCGGCGACGCATCCGGCGTGCCGCAATCCTCCTGCTCGTCCGTTGCCGGGGCCGGGGTCGGGACAAGGGCCATTCTACCTGCAAAAACAATGGATTGAGCAACGAGCATGACGCGGCCGGCAGCGCGCCGTCAACCCGCGATCCGGTGAGGTGCGAAGGCCGCCAGGGAATGTCCGCCCCAGGGCGTGATGCGGGGAGCGGCGAGGGGGATGGCGGGGGATTTCGCGTGCCGGAGCAGGATCGGAGGCGATTCAGGGTCTTGCCGTGATCGTGCGGGCCGCCTCACGCCGCCAGGAAGCCGATCCGGTCCTCCTCCAGCACGCCGCAGGTGAGCGGCCCGCCGGACCAGGCGGCGGTATCGAGGTTGATGCGGTTGGCGCGTATCTCCGGCGCGGCGCGCGCCGTGTGGCCGTGCACCACCACGGCGCCGTGCGCGGCCTCGCTGTGCAGGAAGCTGTTGCGGATGCGCAGCATGTCGTCGCGCGTCTGCCGCTCGATCGGCACGCCGGGGCGGATGCCGGCATGCACGAACAGGTAGCCGCCTTCCCGGTGGCAGAGGGCGAGGCCGCGCAGGAAGGCGAGGTGCGCGGCCGGGATCGCGGCCGACCACGCCGCCGGCGTGCCGCCGGGGTCGAGCCCGTAGCTTTCCAGCGTCGGGCGGCCGCCGCACCAGAGCCAGTCCGCCACGTCCCCGGCGGCACCCGCGAGGGCGGCGAGCATCGCCTCCTCGTGGTTGCCCGTGAGGTTCAGCACCGGCACGCCGGGGACGGGCGGGCCGGCGCTGAGATGGGCCAGCACGCCGGCGCTGTCCGCGCCCTTGTCCACGTAGTCGCCGAGGTGCAGCAGCAGGGGCGATTCCGCGGGGCGCGCGCGCAGGTCGTCGGCGATCGCGGCGTGCAGCGTGGCGAGGCGCGCGGCGCAGCCGTGGATGTCGCCCACGGCGTAGATGCGCCGTCCGGGCGGCAGGCGGGCCGGGGCGGGCCGGAAGTCCGGCAGGCCGGGATGCGGCACGCTACGGCCCGAGCCGCGCCCGCAGCGGCGCCACCGCCGCCCCGGCCGGGGCGACGGTGAGCTGCCGCCCGCCCTGCCACTGCGTCACGTAGGGCCGCGCGCGCCCGTTCTGGCCGCGCTCGTCGAGGCGTGCCCCCCAGCCATTGGCCAGGGCATGCTCGGGAAGGTCGAGCGCCAGCAGCGCGGCGCGCAGCCGGTCCTTGTCGGCGGCGCCGGCGCGCTGCCAGGCCTCGAACACGATGCGCGCGCCGACGTAGCTGGCCAGCGAGTGGCCGGAACGCGGGTCGCTGCCGTACTTGCGCCGGTACGCCTCGACGAAGGGACCGATCGCCGGCGCGATCTGCTCGCCCACCTCGAACTGCGGCACGTCCACGTTCAGCGTGCCGTCGAAGTCGGGCCCGACCGCGCGCGCCGTGTCGCCGAAGGCGTAGCCGGCGCCGAGGCCGATCACCATGCGCGGCCGCCAGCCGGCCTCGCGCATGGCGCGGTAGAGCAGCACGATGTCGTTCTGCTGGCCGTGGTGCAGCACCAGCTCGGTCCGCACACCCTGCAGGCGCTGCACGAGGCTCGCCAGCTCCGCCGGCCGGGCGGCGTAGGACAGGCGCTCGGGCGCCGGCAACGCGGCATCCCGCAGCCTCGTCTCCAGCGCGGCGGCCAGGCTCTGCCCGTCCAGCGTGTCCTCGTGCAGCACGGCGGTGCGCATGGTCTCGGCGGGCAGGCCGAGCAGCGGGGCGAGCGGGCCGGTGATCGTCTCGACCGCCTCGCGCGCGAGGTCGGCGGCGCGCGGGCCGGTGCGGAAGGTGTAGCGGAAGCCGCGCTCGGTGATCGCGTCGGCGACCGCGTTCAGCTCGAAGTAGGGCAGGCCCTGCAGCTCCGCGAGCTGCGAGGCGGCGAAGCCGACGGCCGAGACCGCGCTGCCGAACACGCAGCCCACCCGCTCCGCGCCGGCCAGCCGGCGCAGCTCGGCCTGGGCCTGGGTGCCGTCGGCGGCGTCGCCCCGGATCAGCCGGATCGGGCGCCCCAGCAGCCCGGCCGGCGGGGGCGCGACAGCCTGGACGCCGCCTCCCTGGCTGCCGGTTCCCTGGCTGCCACCCCCTTGCGCACCCTGGGCGCCCGCCCCCTGGCCAACACCCCCCTGGCCAACACCCCCCTGGCCAGCACTCCCCTGGGCACTCGCCGGGCCGGCGGCGGGATTGCCGCCCGCCGGGCCGCCCATCGGGCCACCCATTGGGCCGGTCGTCGGACCGCCGCTTTGGCCGGTGCCACCTTGGCCGGTGCCGCCATGCCCCGGCGCGGCCATGCCTGCCGCCGGCGCCGCGCCCGGCAGGCCGGCATTACGCTCCTCCACGGCCAGTTCCAGCCCGCGGAAGCTTTCGTCACCCAGGACGGCGAGGTTGCCGGAGAAGGGGAACAGCGCGCCGAGGCGGTACTCGCCACCGGCGGCGCCCGCCGGCGCGCCGCCCGCCCCGCCCGTGGCGCCGGCCTGGGCATGGACCCGGCGGATGGCGGGAATCGACAGGCCGCCCGCGACCAGTCCGCCCAGCACGCCGCGGCGGCGCCAGGGCCGGTCGTGGATCGCGGGCATCTCATCTCCTTGGCGAGAGGGCGGTGGCGGCGAGCCGGAAGGCGGCGGGGGAGACGGAGAGGCACGCCGGCCCGATGTTCCGCCGCTGCGCCGCCGCTGGCAACCCTGTCCGGCCGGCGGCCCCGTGCCGTCCCGTCGTGGCCGCCCGTCTCGGCCGCTCCGTCTCGGCCATCCGGTCCCGGCGGCCAGGGTGGGCGGCCAGAACGGGCGGCCGCGCGTCGCCGGCGCCTCCTCACGCCGGGCGTATCGGCCCGGCGGCCCGGAAGATGCGCGAAGACAGAGGGCTGAACGGTTCCCGCCCGACTCGGTCGGGCCGGAACGGTGCCGGGCGCCGCCGCCCCACCCTGCCCCCCCAGCGGGAGCCCTGCCGTCCCGGGATCAGCCGTGCCGGGATCCGTTTCCCGGCGGGGGCGGCCTCCCTTGACGGGAGCGGTGGCGGCGCGGAACCTCCGCGCCCGCCGGCGAACCGGGGGCGCCGGGCGGTCGTTTCCCGCGTCTCGTGGACCCGGCGGCCGGCGCCGGCGGTATCGGCGGCGGCGGATGGCCGCCGCATCGCGCCGGCCCCGGTGAGGAAGGACAAGGCGATGGCCGCACTGCCCGAGACGATGCTCTACATGGCGCATGGCGAGGGTGGCCCGCCCGAGGTGCTGCGCCCGGCCACCGCCCCCCTCCCCCATCCCGGCCCCGGCGAGCTGCTGATCCGCGTGCTCGCCGCCGGGGTGAACCGGCCGGAGGTGGCGCAGCGCCAGGGCGCCTACCCGCCGCCGCCGGGCGCCAGCCCGATCCTGGGGCTGGAGGCGGCCGGCGAGGTGGCGGCGCTGGGCGAGGGCGTGACCGGCTGGCGGGTGGGCGACCGGGTCTGCGCCCTCTGCAACGGCGGCGCCTACGCGGAATACGTGGTGGCGCCGGCGACGCAGGCCCTGCCCTGGCCGCGCGGCTACGACGCGCTGCGCGCCGCGGCGCTGCCCGAGACCTACTTCACCGTCTGGGTGAACGTGTTCGGCCACGGGCGCCTCCAGGCCGGCGAGACGCTGCTGGTGCATGGCGGCACCTCGGGCATCGGCATCACCGCGATCCAGCTCGCCAAGGCGTTCGGCGCGACGGTGTACGCGACCGCCGGCAGCGCGGCGAAGTGCGAGGCGATGCTGAAGCTCGGCGCCGACGCGGCGATCGACTACCGCGCGCAGGACTTCGTCGAGGAGGTGCGCCGCCTGACCGGCAAGCGCGGCGTGGACGTGGTGCTGGACATGGTGGGCGGCCCCTATTTCGGGCGCAACCTGCGCTGCCTCGGCGAGGGCGGCCGCCTCGTCATCATCGCGACGCTGGGCGGGGCGGAGGCGGAGAAGGCCGATCTGCGGCCGATCATGCTGAAGCGCCTCGTCGTCACCGGCTCGACGCTCAGGCCGCGCACCGCCGCCGAGAAGGGCGCGATCGCCGAGGCGCTGCGCGCGAAGGTCTGGCCGCTGCTGGAATCGGGCGCCGCCGCCGGGCCGGTGATCCACGCCACCTTCCCGCTGCGCGAGGCCGCCGAGGCGCACCGGCTGATGGAGAGCAGCGCGCATATCGGCAAGATCGTGCTGCGCGTCGCCGACGGGGCATGAGCATCGGGGCATGAGCACGCGGGCGACGGCACGGCCGGGGGCCACCCCGCCGGCCCCGGCCGGCGCGCCGCTGCCGGCCCGGATGCCGGTCATGCCGCCGCCGGCCGCCTCGGCATTGGCCACCCCGGCATTGGCCGCCTCGGCACCGCTCGCCCCGACGCCGGCCGCGACGGCCGGCCCGGGCGGGAACGGCGCGGCCTACCGGCTGCTCGCCCTCGCCGTGCTGCTGTTCGGCGGCGTCTGGCCGATCACCAAGTCGGCGCTGGCGGATGCGACGCCGCTCTGGTTCGCCACCGGGCGGGCCGGCTTCGCGGCGCTCGGGCTGATGGCGCTGGTGGCGTGGCAGGGCAGGCTGCGCCTGCCCGCCCGCGAGGACTGGCCGGTGGTGGCGGCGATCGGGCTGCTGCAGCTCGCGGGCTTCTTCTCGCTCGGCCACCTGGCGCTGGCGCTGGTGCCGGCGGGGCGGACGGCGGTGGTCGCCAACGCCACCACCATCTGGGTGGTGCCGCTCTCCGTGCTGCTGCTGGGCGAGCGGATGACGCCGCGCCGCTGGCTGGCGGGCGGGCTCGGCCTGCTCGGCGTCGCGTCGCTGGCGGGGCTGTTCACGCCCGGGGCGATGGGGGGTGGTGCCGGATCGCCGCTCGGCTACGCGCTGCTGCTCGGCGCGGCGCTGTCCTGGAGCCTCGCCATCGTGGCGCTGCGGGCGCGGCCGCCGCGGCGGCCGGTGGTCGAGCTGCTGCCCTGGTGCTTCGTGCTGGCCGCGCTGGTGCTGGGGGCGCTGGCGCTGTGGCGGGAGCCGGCGGGCGGCATCGGCCGGTCGAGCTGGCCGGCGCTGCTGTTCGTGGGGCTGGTGGCGGCGCCGCTCGGCACCTGGGCCACGGTGGAGGTGCAGCGGCGGCTCTCGCCGCTCGCCTGCTCGGTCGGCTTTTTGCTGATGCCGGTGGTGGGGCTGCTGCTCGCGGCGGCGTGGCTGGGCGAGGCGCTGGGGCCGGACGTGCTGGCGGGCACGGCGCTGATCGTGGCGAGCGTCGCGATCATGGCGCGGGAGCGATAGGCCGGAGCGTGGCGCGGGCGCGGCACGGGGCCGTGGCACGT
Organism: Roseomonas acroporae; assembly: GCF_023223525.1. Classification (GTDB taxonomy): domain Bacteria; phylum Pseudomonadota; class Alphaproteobacteria; order Acetobacterales; family Acetobacteraceae; genus Roseomonas_E; species Roseomonas_E acroporae. Next base: position 16,886 of record NZ_JALPRX010000068.1, read on the forward strand.
GCCCGCCGCGGCAGGCATGATCCACGCCGGCCTCCGAACGGCGCGACGAACAGGGGAACGGGTACGGCATGCGTCTGAACATGGTCGAATTCGGCGCCGGGGCGGGCGATGCCGTCCCGCTGGTGCTGCTGCACGGGCTGTTCGGCATGGCGGCGAATTTCGGCCAGGTGCAGAAGCGGCTGGCCGCGCGCCGGCGCGTGCTGGCCTTCGACCTGCGCAACCACGGCCATTCGCCGCACGCATCGGCGATGGACTACCCGACCATGGCCGAAGACGTGGCGGAGAGCATGGCGGCGGCGGGCGTCGGGCAGGCCGCCGTGCTCGGCCACAGCATGGGCGGCAAGGTGGCGATGTCGCTGGCGCTGGCGCACCCGGGGCGCGTGGCGCGGCTGCTCGTGGCCGACATCGCGCCCGTCCCCTACCGCCCCACCTTCGGCGCCTATGCCGAGGCGATGCGGCGCATCCCGCTGCGGCCGGGCCTGAACCGGCGCGAGGCCTCGGCGGCGCTGGAATCGGCGGTGCCGGAGGCCGGGGTGCGCGCCTTCCTGCTGCAGGGCATGCGCTTCGACACGGACCCGCCGCAATGGCGCATCGGCCTCGACGAGATCGCCGGCGCGATCCCTTCGATCGTGGACGTGGCGCCGGTGCCGCCGGGCGCGCGCTACGAGGGACCGACCCTGTTCCTCCGCGGCGAGCGTTCCGACTACGTGCGCGCGCGGGACCACGAGGCGATCCGGGCGCTGTTCCCCAACGCCGCCTTCGAGACGCTGCCCGGGGCCGGGCACTGGCTGCACGCCGAGAACCCCGACGGCTTCGTCGCGGCGGTGGAGCGGTTCCTCGATGCCGGCTGAGGCGGCGGGCGCGGCCGATGTCGGGCCGGGCGGCGGCGGGGCCGGCCGGCGGGCGGCGCGGGAGGGAGCCGGCGCGTCGGGCGCCCCGGGCGAGGCGGATGCGGCGCCCGGCAAAGGGGCGCCCGGCGGGGAGACGGCAGGCGGGGAGGCGGCAGGCGGGGAGGCGGCAGGCGGGGTGCCGGAGACGGCCTCGGCCGCAGGCACCGCCGGCCCCGCTTCGCGCCGGCCCGTGCCGTACTACGCGCAGTGGGAATCGCCCGAGCTGGTCGGCGCGATCGTCACCGGCCGGGCGACGGCGGCGCAGGATCCGCGCTGGCGGGAGTCGGGCGCGCGCAGCCTGGACGAGTACGTGCGCTGGTCGGGCCATGTCTGCGGCATGGCGTGCCTGAAGATGCTGCTCGCCGCGCGCACCGGCCGCGTCGAGCCGACGATCGCGCTGGCCCGGCGCGCCCTGCCGCACGGCGCCTATGTCGAGGAGGGCGAGTGGATACGTGGGCTGATCTACGCGCCCTTCGTGCGTTTCCTTGCCGACGAATTCGGCATCGCGGCGCGGGTGGTGACGGAGGTCACGGAAGCCGACCTGCCGGCGATCATGGCGGAGGCCGAGTTCTTCCTGGCCTCCGTGCACCCGGACATACGCTGGCCGGCGCACGAGCCGCCGGGGCGGGGCGGGCATCTGGTGCTGGTCACGGCGGCCTCGGCGGAGGCGGTGGTGTTCAGCAACCCGTCCGGGCACGACGCGGCGAGCCGGTCGGACGTGACGCTGCCGCTCGCGGTGTTCGGGCGGTTCTTCGCCGGGCGCGGCGTCGCGGTGCTGCCGGGCTGAGCGGGGCCGCGGCGGCGCGCCGGGCGCAAGCGCCCTATGGCGGCTTGTAGGCGCTGCCCTTGGCGGCATCCGCCGCGCGCCAGAGATACCAGGCGGCGATGGAGCGGTGCGGCGCCCAGGCCCGGCCGAGCAGGCCCAGCGCCTTGGGCGTCGGCTGCGCCTCCAGCCCCGCCGCCACCTTCCAGCCCTCGCGCACGCCGAAATCGTCCACCGGCAGCACGTCCGGCCGGCCGAGGGTGAAGATCAGCAGCATCTCCACCGTCCAGCGGCCGACGCCGCGGATCGGCAGGAGGCGCTCGATGATCTGCTCGTCGTCGAGGCGGGCGCAGGCGCGGCGGGTGGGCACGATGCCGGCGGCGGCGTGGCGGGCGATGTCGCGGATCGCCGCCGTCTTGCTGCCGGAGAAGCCGCAGCCGTGCATCGCCTCGTCGGAGAGGGCGAGGACCTGGTCGGGGTCCGGGAAGGGCGCGCCCTCGGGGAACAGGGCGATGAAGCGGCCGAGGATCGCCTCGGCGGCGCGGCCGTGCACCTGCTGGTGGGCGATGGCGCGCACCAGCGCCTCGTAGGGCTCGCGCTTCACCGGCTTCAGGGTGCAGCGGCCGATCCGGTGGATCACCGGGGCCAGGACCTTGTCCTGCGACAGATGGGCGCGCGCCGCGCGACTCATGCCGAGCCTCCCTCGCTGCGACGAGGCGTAGCGCGGACGGGGTCGCGCGTAAACGGAAGGGGAACAGGCGGGGCGCACGCCGCTGGCGCCCGATGCGTCGGACGGAGGCCCTGCTTCCCGCGACGCGGCGGGGGCCTTCGCGCGCCATGGCGCGGACGCACCGCCGGACGCGGCGCCGGCGGGACCGCGATGCGCCGTGGCCGGCGGTGCGTTCGGACAACAGCGGGTGAAGTGGGCGCCACCCCCCTTCCCTTCGGCGCGGCGGTGGCGAGGCTCGGCGGACAACGGCAACAGGGGATGCGCCGGGCGATGAGCGTCGAACACGATCCGGCCGGCGCGATGCCGGCCTCGCCGGGGCCGGCCTGCATCGGGCAGGTGATCCTGCCGCGCGCGCACGACCTCGGCGGCTTCGAGGTGCGTCGCGCCCTGCCGGCGAAGGAGCGGCAGATGGTCGGCCCCTTCATCTTCTTCGACCAGATGGGGCCGGGCGAGTTCCTGACCGGCCAGGGGCTGGACGTGCGGCCGCACCCGCATATCGGGCTGGCCACCGTCACCTACCTGTTCGACGGCGAGATCCGACACCGCGACACGCTGGGCAGCGACCAGCCGATCCGCCCGGGCGACGTGAACTGGATGACCGCCGGGCGCGGCATCGCCCATTCCGAGCGCACCGCCGAGGTGCAGCGCACGCACCCCAACAGGCTGTTCGGCATCCAGTCCTGGGTGGCGCTGCCGCGCGCGCAGGAGGAGGTGGCGCCGAGCTTCGTGCACCACCCCGCCGCGTCCCTGCCGCTGCTGGAGGAAGGGGGCGTGCGGCTGCGGCTCATCGCCGGCCATGGCTGGGGCGAGCGCGCGCCGGTGGCGACGCCCTCGGAGCTGTTCTACGCCGACGCGGTGCTGGCCCCGGGCGCCGCGCTGCCGCTGCCGGACGGCCACGAGGAGCGCGGCGTGTACGTCGCGACGGGCGCGGTGGAGGTGGCGGGGGACCGCTTCGAGGCGGGGCGGATGCTGCTGTTCCGCCCCGGCGACGGTCTGGCGCTGCGGGCGGGCGAGCAGGGCGCGCGGCTGCTGCTGCTCGGCGGCGCGGCGATGGACGGGCCGCGGCACCTGTTCTGGAACTTCGTCGCCTCCTCGCGCGAGCGGATCGAGCAGGCCAAGGCGGACTGGAAGGCCGGGCGCTTCGGCACGGTGCCGGGCGACGACAAGGAGTTCATCCCGCTGCCGGAGATCCGGGTGAAGGCGGCGCCGGTGGTGCAGGCGCCGTCGGCGGGGTCGCCGACGAGCTGACCCGTTGCCGCTCGCCTCGCGCCGGAGTCGTTCCAGCCCGTTGATTCGCCGCATCTTCCGGGCCAGCGGGCGTGGGCGCTCGGCGTGAGAACGCTCCGGGCGCCGGCCGGACGCTCCCTGGGCCTGCCCAGGGCAACCCCAGGGCGCACCCCCTTGGACGTTCCCCGCCGGGACCTTCCCGGCCGGCGGGCATCGCGCGCCCCGGGACGGCACGCGGCGGGGCGGCACGGCGGCACCGATGAGCCGGGGGCGGATGCCTTGCCGACCCATGCCTTGCGTCGGCGTGATGCGCGCCACGATCGCCGGGCGGGACGAGGATATGCCGCCCCGGACGCCACCCCGGACGGGGGTCGAGCGGGGCGCCGTGCGGCTCCTGCCCCGCTTCGTCGCGGCACGGCGCGGGGATGGCGGCGCAGCGGGACGGCGACGCCGCGGCCGGCCTGCCGCTCAGCCGCGCAGCACCGCCAGGATCGCGTGGAGGAAGGTCACGCCGGCCAGCGGCGCCAGGAACCACAGCAGCAGGTTGACGCCGAGGACCCAGACGACCAGCCGCTCGTCGCGCTTCGTGAAGCGCGGCCTGGGCGGTGGCGGCGGTGGCTCGCGGTAGGGCGGCGGCCAGTCGTTCCAGTCGACGTACATGCGCGGCGATCGCCTCCTCGGCCGGGGCGGATGCCCGCCCCGGGAGCCCGCCCCGGGAGCCCGCCCCGGGAGCCCGCACGAGAGGATGGGTGCCGATGCGCCGATGGGGAGGTGCCGGGGCCGGGAATTCCGCCCGGCGCGGCAACCGGGCGCGGGCGGCCAGGGGGCCTGCCGTGGTCGGCCCCGGCCCGCCCCGCCGATGCCGCGAGGGGAAGGCCGGCCGCGGGAGGCGGCCCCGCCGGCCGGGCCTTACCGCCCGTCCTCGTCCATCGCCAGCAGGGCGAAGCTGGCGAGCCAGTGCTCGCCCATGTAGTCGCCGGCGAGATGCGGCAGGCTCGCCGCCAGGTGCGCCCCGGCGGCGGCCTCCATCACGGGGCGGCGCGAATCGCCCGCCGGCAGCGCGCCGGCGAGGGCCCGGAAGCACCAGGCGCGGCTGAGGTTCAGCCCGTCGAGATGGGCGATCTTGCCGTCGCTGCGGTCGGTCGCGACGGCCGGCCGGAACAGGGTCGCCGGCTCCCCGTCGGCGAGGCGCGGCAGGAAGCGGTCGAACCAGGGCGCGAAGTCGGCGGGCGGCAGCAGGCGGCGCAGGCATTCCGCCTCGATCAGGGCGGAGGAGAGGAAGTCGTCGCCGCCCGGCTCGCCCCAGGCGGGACAGTCGGCGTCGTCGCCGTACCAGCGCCGCGCCGTCCGCCGCAGCAGGGCGAGCAGCGCGGCGTCGCCCCCGCCCTCCACCCCCCGACTCTCCGCGTAGTCGGCCGCCATGCGCAGGCCGAAGGCGGTGTTGAAGTGCGTCCCCACCCGCACCGGGTACGGCGCGACCGGCAGGAATTCGTGGTGGCGGCGGACGAGGATCGCGGCGAGCGGCGCGATCGCCCCGGCCCAGCGCGCCTCGGGCAGCATCCGCAGCTCGTGCGCCAGCTTCAGCAGCCACGCCCAGCCATAGGGCCGCTTGAAGCCGCGCGCGGTCGGCGCCTCCAGGTAGCGGCATTCGCCCGCGACCTTCTCCGGCACCAGTTGCCGGTCGAACAGCGCCCGGATCGCCGGCGCCGCCGCGCCCCCGGGGAAGCGGCGCAGCACGCGCGCGAGCAGCCAGTAGCCGTGCACGCAGGAATGCCAGTCGTAGCTGCCGAAGAAGACCGGGTGCAGCGCGGCGGGCGTGCGCGCATCCGCCGGCCCGGCCAGGGTGTGGTCGGGCTTGTTGGGATACTCGCGGGTGACGTGGCCGAGGGCGATGGCGGCGAAGCGCGCGGCGGTGTCGGCGTCGAGCGTCGGGGGCGCGTGGACCTCGGGCATGCGGGCCTCGGGCTGCGGCCTCAGGGCCCGGCCAGCCGCCCCAGCAGCCGTGCGTGGCTGCGCGCGCCGCCGTGGAAGCAGCGCAGCTCGAACTTCTCGTTCGGGCTGTGCATGCCGTCATCGGCCAGGCCGAAGCCCAGCAGCAGGGAATCGAGCCCGAGCAGCCGGCGCAGGCTCTCCACCACCGGGATCGAGCCGCCGGCGCCGATCAGCACGGCCGGGCGGCCGTACTCCTCGGCCAGCACGGCGCGCGCGGCGCGCACCCAGGGGCTGTCGTCGGGGATCTCGATGCCGGGGGAGCCGCCGCGCATGCGGAATTCCACGCGCGCGTCGGCCGGCAGGCGCTCGTTGACGAATTGCCGGAAGGCGTCCTCCACCTTTGCCGGGTCCTGCCCGGGGACGAGGCGGAAGGAGACCTTCGCATGCGCCTCGGCGGCGATCACGGTCTTGCTGCCCTCGCCGGTGTAGCCGCCCCAGATGCCGTTGACGTCGGCGGTGGGGCGCGCCCAGAGGCGCTCCGGGCCGGAGCGGCCGCGCTCGCCCGCCGGCACGGAAAGCCCGACCTCGCCGAGGAAGGCGGCCTCGTCGAAGCCGAGCGAGTCCCACGCGGCGCGCTGTTCCGCGGTCAGCTCGCGCACGCCGTCGTAGAAGCCGGGCAGCCGCACCCGCCCCTCCGCGTCGTGCAGGTCGCCCAGGATGCGGGCGAGCAAATTGATCGGGTTCAGCGCCGAGCCGCCGTAGAGGCCGGAGTGCAGGTCGCGCGACGCCGCGAACAGGTCGATCTGCGCATAGACCAGGCCGCGCAGCCGGGTGGTGATGGCGGGGGTCTCGATGTCCCACATGCCGGTGTCGCTGATGACCGCGACGTCGGCGCGCAGCGCGTCGCGGTTGGCCGCCAGGAAGGCGTCGAGGTTGGTGGAGCCGGTCTCCTCCTCGCCCTCGATCACCACCGTCACCGGCACGGGCGGGCCGCCGGCGACGGCGTGCCAGGCGCGCAGCGCCTCGATCCACATCAGCGTCTGGCCCTTGTCGTCCACCGCGCCGCGCGCCACCACGCGCGGGCCGTGCGGCCCCTGCACCTCGACCGGCGCGAAGGGCGGGCTGACCCAGAGGTCGAGCGGCTCGGCCGGCTGCACGTCGTAATGGCCGTAGTAGAGCAGGCGCGGGGCGCCCGCCGGGCCGGTGCCGGGATGGTGGGCGATCACCACCGGGTGGCCGGGGGTGGGGCGCAATTCGGCGGCGAAGCCGATCGCGGCGAGCTGGTCGCGCACCCATTCGGCGGCGCGCACGCAATCCCCCGCATGGGCGGGCTGGGCGCTGACGCTCGGGATTCGCAGCCAGTCGAACAGCCGGTCGCGGGCGGCGGTGGCGTCGGCGTCGAGACGGGCCAGGACGGACGTGGTCGGGGCGGTGGTCGGGTCGCTCATGCGGTGCAATCTGCGCCGGCCCGGGGAAACCGCCCAGAGGGAAGTAGGATGGGAAGTGGGATGGGAAGTGGGGCGGGAAGTGGGAAGGGCCGCGGGTTCGGCGGGCCGGCAGGCGGGCACCGGGCGGACTCCGGCAGGGCCGGCCCGGCGCGTCCCGCCGGGGTGCCGCACAGCCGGGGTAAGGGCTTGAACCGCCGGACGAACGGCGCCAGATTCCGGTTGTGCCGGGACGACCCGGCGCCTCCGCGCAACCCGATGGGGACGGCCCCTCGCCAGAAATGGAGATGGGCATGTCCTGGCTCGTCCTCGTCGTCGCCGGCCTGTTCGAGACCGGCTGGGCCGTCGGGCTCAAGTACACGGAAGGCTTCACGCGGCTCTGGCCGAGCCTCGCCACGGCGGCGGCGATGCTCGTCAGCCTGTTCCTGCTCGGCCTCGCGCTGCGGCAATTGCCGCTCGGCACCGCCTATGCGGTGTGGACCGGGATCGGCACGGTGGGCACGGCGATCCTCGGCATGGTGCTGTTCGGGGATTCGGCGGCGCCGGCGCGGCTGCTCTGCATCGGGCTGATCGCGGCGGGGATCGTGGGGCTGAAGCTGGTCGGCGAGTGACCCCTCACCCCTGCTTCAGCAGCTTCCAGGTGGAGGTGGCGCTCGCCACCGCCTCGCCCGACGCGTCGCGCGCCTCGGCGCGCAGGAAGCAGATGCTGCGGCCCTGGCGCAGCATCTCGCCGCGGCAGATGACGCGGCCGCCGCGCACGGCGCCGAGGAACTGCACCTTGAACTCCAGCGTGGTGCCGACGCCGACGCGGTGGCGCAGATGGTGGCCCATCGCGATGTCGAGTGCGGTCGCGATGATGCCGCCATGCAGCGTGCCCTGCGGGTTGAACAGGAAGTCGGCGGCGTCGAAGGCGACGTTGCAGCCGGAATCGTCGTAGCCGATCTCCAGCCCGAGCAGGCGGGCGATGAAGAAGTCGCCGAACACCTCACGGTCGCCGGCGATGGCGCGGGCGAAGGCGGCACGGGCGGTTTCCTGGTCGATCTGGCGGGTCATGCGGGGCCTCCGATGCGCGTCGCGGATTCCGGCATGCTGCCCGCGATCCGGCCTGCCATGCCAGCCGGGGCGGCGCGGCGCACGGGCAGGTCGTGGCGGCAAGGGGCTCACGCCCTCCGGAACGGCCACGCGCCGGCTCAGCCCGGCGTCGCGGGCGCCAGGGCGGCGAGGGCATCCCGCCAATCCGCCCGGTTCACCAGCCGCACGCCACGCCGCGCCGCCTGCCGCAGCGTCGCGGCGTCGGGGAACGGGCAGTAGGGCAGCGGCGCCGGGGCCTCCCCCTCCCCCCTGCCCTGCCGCAGCGCCGCCAGCGCCTCGTCCAGCACCGCCACGCCCGCCAGGTGCAAGAGCCGCGCGGCGCCGCTCGCCGAGACGCCCGCCGGCAGCGCCACCGCCCGCTGCGCCAGCACCGCGCCGGCGTCGATTCGCGGCACCAGCCGGTGCGCCGTGACGCCGAAGGCCGGCGGCTCCCCCCGCATCGCCCCCTCCCACAGCGCCCAGAAGGCCGGGATCGGCCCGCGATGCCGCGGCAGCAGCGAGGGGTGCAGGTTCACCCCGCCCAGCGGCGCCAGCGCCAGCGTCGCGGCCGAGAGGATCTGGTCGAAATGGAAGGAGACCAGCAGGTCCGGCCGCGCCGCGCGGATCGCGTCGCGCATGGCCGGGCCGTTCACCTCCGCCACCTCGACCAGCGGGATGCCGCGCGCGCGGCAGAGCGCCGGCAGCGGCGCCTCGGCCCGGCGCAGCGCGGCCGCGAGGCGCGGCAGCGAGAAATTCACGAACAGGTAGGGCAGCATGCGCGGCCCGCCGCGGCGCAGGTGCCGCCACGTCTGGCCCAGCGCCCCGCCCGCCGCGCGGCGGTACGGGTCGGAGCGGCCGACCAGCACCAGCTCGCCGGCGTGCGCCGCCGCGAAGCGCGCCACGGCCTCGCTGCTGGCGAGGCTTTCCAGCGTGAGGAGGGCGAGTCGGATCGGCGTGCTACCGCGCCCGCCCGCGCGTCGCGGCGAGCATGGCGACGGCCGTGCGGATCTGCGCCTCGGTGTGCTCGGCGCCGAGGAAGAAGCGCAGCCGCGCCGACTTCTCCGGCACGGCCGGGAAGACGATGGGCTGCACGTTCATCCCCGCCTCGAACAGCGAGGCCGAGAGTCGCGTCGCCGCCACCGAGGAGCCGAGGATGACCGGCACGATGGCGTGGCCCTCGGAAAGCCCGGTGTCGAAGCCGGCCTCGCGCGCCAGCGTCAGGAACAGCCGCGCATTGGCGTTCAGCCGCGCCACGCGCTCCGGCTCCGCGCGCATGATGGCCAGCGCCTCGCGCGCCGCCGCCGCCAGCGCCGGCGCCATGCCGACCGAGTAGACGAAGCCCGGCGCCGCGTATTGCAGGTACTGGATCAGCCCGGCGCGGCCGCAGATGTAGCCGCCGCAGGCCGAGAGCGTCTTGCTCAGCGTGCCCATCCAGATGTCCACGTCCGCCGGATCGACGCCCTGCGCCTCGGCGATGCCATGGCCGCGCGCGCCGAGCACGCCGAGCGAGTGCGCCTCGTCCACCATCAGCCAGGCATCGTACTTCCGCGCGAGCGCCACGAAGCGGGCGAGGTCCGGCACGTCGCCGTCCATGCTGTAGTGGCCCTCGATCAGCACCAGGGCACGGCCGTGGCGGGCGCGCGCCGCGGCCAGCTCGCGCTCGGCGGCCTCGGCGTCGTTGTGCGGGAAGGCGATGCGGCGGGCGCCGGAGAGGCGGGCGCCCTCGACGCAGGAATTGTGGATGGCGGCGTCGTGCAGGATCAGGTCGCGCGCGCCGAGCAGGTTGCCGATCACGGTGACGTTGGTGGCGTGGCCGCTGACGAAGGTCAGGCACGCCTCGGTGCCGTAGAGCGCCGCGAGGTCGCGCTCCAGCGCCGCGTGCACCGGCCGCTCGCCCGAGACCAGCCGGCTGGCGGAGGGCGAGACGCCGTAGCGGTCGATCGCCGCCTTGGCCGCCTCGGCCACGCGCGGATCGCCGTTCAGGCCGAGATAGTCGTAGGAGGAGAAGTTCAGCACACGCCGGTCGCCGATCGTGGTCTCGGCCCCCGCCCGGCCCTCGTGCGCGCGGAAGAACGGGTTGGGCAGGCCGAGCACCGCCACCGCGTCCTTGATCATGCCCATCTCGCGCCCGTTCGGCAGGTCCGCGAAGTCGTCGCGGCCGAGGCGCGGGGCGTCCGCCGCCGGCGTGGCCTCGGGCGCGCCGTCGCGGCGGCGCGAGAGGCGCTGCAGCAGGGCCAGCTTGGCGGAGGCGGAGAGGCCGAAATTGCTCATGCGGTCCTTGTGTCCAGGCGGCTTCGGGGCTCCGCCCCGGACCCCGGCAGAGAGGGCGTTGCCCTCTCTGCACTCTCCCACCAAAGGGCGAAACCCCTTTGGAAACCCCAGATCAGGAGAGACAGCCCCAATGTTCGCACGCCCCGTGCCAGAACGAGCAGAGGTCCAGGAGGGCCTCGCCCTCCTGGCGGATGGGGGTCCGGGGAAGGCGGCGCCTTCCCCAAGGGGCGGATGGGGTCCGGGGAAGGCAGCGCCTAACCCCGGCACCGCCGCATCCCGCGAAAGCCCCGCTGCCTCAACGCGCCGGCGAAGCCGCCGCCGGCGCCAGCGCGCCGGCACGCCCATCACCCGCCGCCTCCCCACCGGCATCCCCACCCACTTCCCCACCGGGCACCACCTGATCGGCCCCCCCCGGCTCGTAGCGCGCCAGCAGGTCGCGCGCCGCCGCCTCGCGACCGGCCTCGCCGCCAGACCGCATCGCCTCGACGATGCGCCGGGCCAGCCCCTCGATGGTCAGGTCCTCGGTGACGGCGGAGAGCGGCACCTGCATGCCGATCCGCTCCTCCAGCGCCATGCGCAGCTCGAGGCCGCCCAGGCTGTCGAGGCCGATGCCGGCGACCGGCGCGTCGGCGGCGATGCCCTCGGCGGGCAGGCGCAGGATGCGGGCGATCTCGTCGCGCACCACGTCGCGCAGCAGCCCCGCCGCCTCGGCCGGCGGGGCGGCGCGCAGCCGCTCGCGCAGGTCGTCGGCGCCGAGGTCGGAGGCGGCGGCACGGCCGCGCAGCAGGCTGAAGGCGGGCTCGTTCAGCACCGGCAGCATGCCGCGCACCTGGCCCCAGGCGACGCGCGCCATGTGCGGCACCGCCGTGTGGCCCTGGCGCAGCAGCGTGTGCAGCGATTCCAGCGCCTGCACCGCCGGCATCGGCTCGACGCCGAGTCGGCGCTGCAGCGTCTCGGCGGTGCCCTTCGCCTCGGCCAGCATGCCGGCATCGGCGATCGGGCCCCAGCCGACGGCGAGGGCGGGCTTGCCGGCGGCACGACGGCGGCGGGCCAGCGTCTCCAGCGCCGCGTTGGCCGCGACGTAGTTCGCCTGCCCCGGATTGCCGAGCGCCGTGGTGGCCGAGGAGAACAGCAGGAACAGGTCCAGCGGGTCCGTCGCCGTCAGCCGGTCGAGGTTCTCGGCGACGGTGAGCTTGGCCTCCAGCACGCGGCGGAAGCGCCCGGCGTCGAGCGAGGCGGCGGCGCCGTCGTCCATCACCGTGGCGGCATGGACCACGCCGCGGATCGGCGGCAGGGCGGCGCGGATCTCGGCCAGCACGCGCTCCAGCGCCGCCGGGTCGGCGGCGTCGCAGGCATGGATCACGGTGCGGGCGCCGAGGGCGGCGAGGGTGCGCATCGCGGCCTCGGCGCCCGGCGTCTCCGGCCCGCGGCGGGAGATCAGCGCCAGCGTGCCGACGCCCTGCGCCGCCAGCCACTTCGCGACCTCCAGCCCGAAGCCCTGCACGCCGCCCACCACGATGTGGGTGCCGCCGGAGCCCCAGCGCGCCGGCGCCGCCGGGGCACGCGGCTCGGCCGGCGGCAGCAGCACCAGCTTGCCGATGTGGGAGGAGGCCTGAAGCGTGCGCAGCGCCGCCTCGGCGCCGTTGAAGCCGTGGCGCGCATGCGGCAGCGGCAGCAGCGAGCCGTCGGCGAGGCGGTCGCGGATGGAGGCGAGCAGTTCCGCGGCGAGGTCCGGGCGGGCGCGGGGAAGCTGGTCCACGTCCACCGCGAAGTAGGTGGCGTTCTGGCGCAGCGGCCGCAGCCGGGCGCTGCGGTTCTCCACGTAGTCGCGCTTGCCCAGCTCCACGAAGCGGCCGAAGGGGCGCAGCAGGCCGAGCGAGCGCTCCATCGCCTCGCCGGCCAGCGAGTTCAGCACCACGTCGACGCCCTCGGGATGATGCGCGCGAAGGGCGTCGGCGAAGCCGGGATCGCGGGAATCGAGGACCAGCCCGGCGCCGGCATGGCGCAGGAAGGCGCGCTTGGCCTCGGTGCCGGCGGTCGCGATCACCCGGGCGCCGGCGGCCAGCGCCACCTGGAGCGCGGCGAGGCCGACGCCGCCGGCGCCGCCATGCACCAGCACCGTCTCGCCCGGGCGGATCCGGGCGCAGTGCTCCAGCGCGTAGACGGCGGTGATGTAGGCGACCGGCACGGTCGCGGCGGCGGCGGGGTCGAGGCCGGGGGGCAGGCGCGTCACCGCCTCGGCGCGGGTGACGGCGCGGCTGGCCAGGGCGGCGGGGGCGAAGCCGAAGACCCGCTCGCCGGGGCGGTAGCGCACGCCGGGGCCGGCCGCCTCGACGATGCCGGCGCATTCCATGCCGAGGGTGGGGCCGGCGAAGCCGTCCAGCAGCACCTCCTCCGGCAGCAGGCCCTGGGCCCACATCAGGTCGCGGAAATTGAGTCCGGCGGCCTCGACGCGGATCGCCAGTTCGCCAGGGCCCGGCTCGGGCGGCGCCTCCTGCCGCTCCCAGCCGAGCGAGCCGAGCTGGCCGGGCTGGCGGATCGCGAGCCGCACCGGCACGCCGGGCTCGGTCTCCGGCGGCAGGCCAGGGCGCAGGCGCGGCACCAGCCGGGCGTTGCGGGTGAGCGTCACCTCGGTCTCGCCGTCGCCGGCGAACAGCTCGGCGACGAGGCGCGCGGCGGCCTCGGGCGCGGCGAGGCTGGGGCAGAGGTCGATGCGTTGCAGCGCCACGCCCGGGCACTCGTTGGCGAGCACCCGCGCCAGCCCGATCACCGCGCCGCCGGCCGGGCGGTGCCGCCCGGCCTCCGGCTGCTGCCCGCCGACGGAGACGAGGCAGAGGCGCGTGCCGGCCGCGCTGCCGGTGGCGAGGCGGGTCACGGCGGCCAGGGTCTCGGCCAGGGCCTCGGCCGACGCGGCGGCGCCGCGCGCGCCCTCGGCGAGCACCAGCAGGCCGCCGCCCCCGCCGGGCTCCGGGCGGGCATCGGCCAGGGCATCGGCCCGGACATCGGCCCGGGCATCGGTCAGTGCCGAGACCGCCACCTCGGCGCCAAGGCCGCGCAGCGCGTCGGCCACGGCGTCGCGCAGCGGCCCGGCGGCGGCGAACAGCCGCCACGGGGAGGCGGGCCGGGAAGCGGGTTGGGAGCCGGCGCCATGGCGGCCGGAGCCCGCGGCGGCCAGCGGGGCGGCCAGCGGGGCTGCCTGCGGGGCGGCGGGGGCGCGGGCGGCGAGCAGCAGCGCCGGCCAGGGCGCGCCGTTCAGCGGCTCGGCGGCGCTGTCGGCGAAGCCCGCGCCCGCCAGCGCGTCGCGCCACTGCGGCGCCGCGAGCAGCGGCGAGCCGCCGGGGCCGCGCCCGAACAGGGTGGCGGCGTTCCACCAGCCCGGCTCCTGGCCGCAGACGAAGTCGAGCAGCCCGCCGGCCAGCGGCTCGGCCAGCAGCAGCGTGCCGCCGGGGGCGAGCGCCGCGCGCAGCGACGGCAGCAGCGAGGCGCCGGCACGCGCGGCCGCGGCGGCGCCCAGCCCGACCACGAGGTCGGCCGGCGCGGGCGGCGCCGGCGTCTCGGCCGGGTCCCAGGCGAGGGTGGCGAATTCGACGTTGGCCGGCGGCTCGGGCGGGGCGCGCAGCGTCGTCGCGCCGGGGTGGGCGGCGGTGTAGAGCACGCGCCGGGCCGGGGCGCCCTGGCCGAGCGTGTCCAGCAGGTGCCGGGTCAGCGTGCCCTCGGCGCCCACCTCCAGCACGCGCAGCGGACGGCTGGCGGGCCAGCCGGCGAGCAGCTCGGCGACGGCGGCGGCGAGGGTGGCGGCGAGCCGCTCGGCCGCCTCGCCCTCGGCGGGCGGGGCCGCCGCGGGGGCGGCCGAGGGACCGGACGCCGGCGCGGCCCCGGATGCGACGCCGGGTGCGTCGCCGGCCCCGACGCCGGGCACATCCCCGGGTGCATCCCCGGGCGTATCCATGCGCACGACCTCGGGCGCGTCGCCGGCCAGCGCGCGCGGCAGATGCTCCAGCGCGTGCGCCAGCCAGGCCAGCTCGTGCGCGAGGCGCGGCTGCTCGGCCAGCACGGAACGCCAGATCTCGGCGGCGGGCGGCAGCCCGGCATCGGCGGGGACCAGCCAGGCGCCGTCGCCGGCGGGCGTGGCCGGCGGCTCGGCGAGGCCCTGGCCCTGCAGCAGGCGCAGCACCGCGCGGGCATAGGCGGTGGCCGGCACCACGCGGCCCGGCATGGCGGCGACGGCGGCGGCGGCCATGCAGCCTTCCAGCAGCAGCGCGGTCTCCGAGAGGTCCTGCGCCGCGTCGGCGCGGGCGGCGGCGGCGACCAGCCCGGGCAGCGGCGGCGCGGCGGGCGGCGGCGCGGCGGGGTCGAGCGCCGGCAGCAGGTCGAAGCGGAACAGGCTGTCAGCCAGTTCCGCCGGGGCGGCGAGGCGGACGCGCTGCAGCCAGACGTCCCAGAGCTGCGCCACCACCGCGCCCGCCGCGTCGCGCAGCACGAGGTCGGAGGCGACGGAGCGCGTACCACGGCGGCGGATCAGCAGCTCGGCGGTGGCGGCGGGAGCGGCGTCGCGGCGCGCCAGCAGGCGGCCGATGCGGACCGGCACGAGGCCGGTGCCGTCCGACGTGGCCAGCGAGGCGAGCAGCCCGACCAGCCCCTGCAGGGCGCCGTCCAGCCGCACCGGGTGCAGGATGAAGTCCTCGTCGGCGGGGGCGGCGTCGGGCAGGCGCAGCGTGACCAGGGCGCGGCCGGCCGCGTCGTCCACCGCCACCTGCGCCACCGGCTGGAAGGCGGGGCCGTAGTCCAGCCGGTGGCGGGCGGCGTGGGCGACGATCTCGGCGCCGCTCAGCGTGCGCGCCGGCCGGAAGGGCGTCTCGGGCAAGGCGGGGCGCAGCGCCGGCAGGGCGCCGATGCCGCCGCGCGCATGCTCGGTCCAGCCCTCCTCGGAGAGGCGCGGGCGGGAGCGCAGCAGGAAGGCGCCCTCGGCCGAGGCGATGTCGAGCCGCACCTCGCGCCCGCGCTCGGCCGGGATCGGCACGGCGCGGAGGATCTGCAGCTCCGTCACCTCCAGCACCGGCGCCTCGGGGAAGCGGCGCGCGGCGGCGGCGAGCGCCATCTCTGCCATGGCGGCGGCGGGCAGCACCGGCTCGCCGGCCAGCCGGTGGTCGGCGAGCCAGGGCTCCAGCGCCGTGTCGTAGGCGCGGCCCCAGCTGGTCGGCTCGGCGCCGCGGCGGAAGCCGAGCAGCCGGTGGTCGCGCGGCGCCTCGGTGACGCCGGCGGCCTCCACGGAGCGCACCAGCCAGAGCGGGCGGCGGTCGAAGGGCGTCAGCGGCAGGGCGCGGCGCGCGTTCGCGTCGTCGGCGCGGGGGGCGTCGCCGGGAGAGGCGAAGGCGAGGCCGCCGCGCGGGTCGGCGCCGGCGGCGAAGGCGCGGTCGGCGATGCCGGGGAACGGGTCGGCGGTGACGGCGTCGCGGCGCGACAGGCTGTGCAGCACGGCGGCGGTGCCGCCGGATTCGCGCAGGGATTCGCGGATGTAGCCCTGCAGCACCGGGTTCGGCCCGATCTCCAGGAACACCCGCGCCCCGAGCCGCGCCGCCTCGGCCACCGCGCCGCGGAAGCGCACCGGCTCGCGCAGGTTGCGCCACCAGTAGGCGGCGTCGCAGGCCTGGTGCTCCAGCGTGGCGGCGGTGACGGTGGAGACCAGGCGCGCGCCGCTCCCGTGGACGCCCCCTCGGAGGCTTCCCGGGGGATGGGGAACGCCTTGCAGCCCCTCCAGCTCGGCCAGCAGCGCGTCGTGCACCGGGTCCATGGCGGCGCTGTGGAAGGCGTAGTCGAGGTCGAGCGGCACCCAGCTCCAGCGGTTCGCCTCGGCGATCCGGCCCAGCCGCGCCAGCGCCTCGGCGGGGCCGGCGACGGTCAGGGCGCGCGGGCCGTTCTCGGCGGCGATCTCGATCGGCGGGCCGGCGCCGGCCGAGGCCTCCGCCAGCGCCGGCAGCGCCGCCTCGCGCGCGCAGCCCAGCGCCGCCATGCGGCCGACGCCGCGCCGCGCGTGCTGGTGGCGGGAGCGGGCGACGATCAGCCGGGCGGCGTCGTCCAGCGGCAGCAGGCCGGCGGCGTGGGCCGCCGCGACCTCGCCGACGCTGTGGCCGAGGCAGAGCGACGGCACGATGCCGTGGCGGCCGAGCTCCGCGACGGTCGCGGCCTGGAGGGCGAAGAGGAGGGGCTGGGCGATGTCGGTGGCGGCCAGCGCCTCGGCCCCGACGCCGGCCTCCAGCCGCGCGAGCGGCGACCAGCCGAGCCGGGGCGCCAGGGCGGCGTCCACCGCGCGCAGCGCCTCGCGGAAGCCGGGGCTCTCGGCCAGCGCCTCGCGCGCCATGCCGGGCCATTGCGCGCCGTTGCCGGAGAAGACGAAGGCGAGGCCGTCCGGGGAGGCGGCGTCGCCGTGGCCGGCACGGGCGACGCGGCCGGCGGTGGCGTCGGTGCCCGCGGGCGGCGCCTCGCCCCGGCGCCAGGCGGCGAGTGCCGCGGCGAGGCCGGCGGCGTCGCCGGCGCGCAGCGCCAGCCGGTGCGCGTGCAGGTCGCGGTGCCGGGCGGCGGCGCGCAGCAGGGCGGGCAGCGCCTCGGGCGGGGTGGCCGCGAGCCGCGACTCCCAGCGCTCCGCCAGCGCGCGCAGCGACGCCTCGGAATGGGCGGAGAGCAGCAGCGGCGGCAGGTCGGCGGCGCCGGCCGGCCGGCCGGGGTCGGTGGCGGGGGCGATGGCAGAGGCGGTCGCGGGGGCGATCACGGGCGCGGCGGCGCCAGGGGCGGTGGCGGTGGCGGGGGCGCTGGCGGGGGCGGCGGCCGGCGGCGCGGCCAGCACCGCCGTGGCGTTGGTGCCGCCGAAGCCGAAGCTGTTGACGCCGGTGAGCGCGGCGGCGGGATCGGGCACCGACTCCACCCCGGTCACCACGCGCAGGCCGAGCCCGGCGAAGTCGATCTCGGGGTTCGGGGTCTCGAAGTGCAGCGAGGGCGGGATGGTGCCGTGCTGCACCACCAGCATCGCCTTGAGCAGCCCGGCGATGCCCGAGCCCGCCTCCAGGTGGCCGATGTTGGTCTTGACCGAGCCGATCGGCAGCGGCGCGCGGCGGCGGCGCGCCAGCGCCTCGCCGATGGCGCCGGTCTCGGTCGGGTCGCCGACACCGGTGCCGGTGCCGTGCGCCTCGAAGTAGCAGAAGCGGTCCGGGTCGGCGCCGGTCGCGTCCAGCACCTGCCGCATCAGCGTGGCCTGGGCCGCCTTGTTGGGCAGGGAGAGGCCGATCGTGTGGCCGGCGCCGTTCACGCCCGTGCCCAGGATCACGGCGCGGATCGCGTCGCCGTCGCGCACCGCGTCCGCGAGGCGCTTCAGCACCACGAGGCCGGCGCCCTCGGCGCGCACGTAGCCGTCGGCGCGCGCGTCGAAGGCGTGGCAGCGCCCGGTGGGCGAGAGCATCGAGGCGCGCGAGAAGCCGATGAAGGGAAAGGGCGAGAGCAGGATGTTCACCCCGCCCACCAGCGCCGCCTCCAGCCCCTCGTGGCGCAGCGCCTGCACGGCGGCGTGCAGCGCGACCAGCGCCGAGGAGCAGGCCGTGTCGATGGTCTGGGCCGGCCCGCGCAGGTCGAACACGTTGGCGATGCGGTTGGCCAGGATGCTGAGCGCGAAGCCGGTCATCGCGTAGCGGTCGGCGGTCGCGATGTCCTCGAAGCGCATGGCCGAGAAGTCGGTGGCCGAGCCGCCGACGAAGACGCCGGTGCGGCTGCCGGCGAGGCGCGAGGCGGGCCAGCCGGCATCCTCCAGCGCCTGCGCCGCGACCTCCAGCAGCAGGCGCTGCTGCGGGTCCATCTCCGTCACCTCGCGCGGCGAGAGGCCGAAGGCGGCGGCGTCGAAGCCGGCGATGTCGCCCACCGTGCCGGCGGCGAAGGTGTAGCTGGTGCCGGGCTCGGCCGTGCCGGCGGCGCTGCGCGGGCGCAGGTAGAGCGCCTGGTTGAAGCGGTCGGCCGGCACCTCGGTGACCGCGTCCACCCCGTCCAGCAGCAGCCGGTGGAAGGCGTCGAGGTCGGGCGCGCCGGGCAGGCGGCAGGCGGCCCCGACGATCGCGACGGCATCGGGCGGGATGGCATCGGGCAGGACGGAATCGGGCGCGGCGGCGGGAATGGCGGTCCCGGCGGGGGCCGTGGCCGGACCGCCGACGGGCCGGCCGCCCGTCCGCGACTCCGCCCGCCGTTCCGGCGGCGCCTCGCCGGCCGTCGTGCCGCCGGCTGCCTTCCGGGATGCCGTGCCGTGGCGCGGGGTGCGGTTCCGGCCCTTCGTGATCGTCATGCCCTGGTCAGCCACCCCGGTTCGTATTCAGTAAACGGCCGTATCGTCGCCGGTCATGGCATATCGCGCTGCAACGCGGCAAGCGGCGGCCGGCGCTGGACGACGGCATGTAATTTCCTTGTCGGGTCCGTGGCCTGCGCCGCCGCCCGGCGCCGCTCCAGGGCGAGCGGCAGCAGCGCATCCACCCCGACGAAGTGCGAATCCCAGCGCGGCGCGCTCCAGCCCGGCAGGCGGGCGAGCTGGGCGGTCCGCGCCGGCGAGCCGGGCATGGCGTAGTCCAGGATGGCGCGGCGCCAGCCCGGCCCGTCCAGCGGGTCGAGGTAGTCCGGCACCTCGCCGCCCACCTCGCGCAGCGCCGGCAGGTCGGAGCAGAGCGCCGGCACGCCGAGGGCCAGCGCCTCGGCGAGCGGCAGGCCGTAGCCCTCGGCGAAGCTCGGGAAGAGCAGAGCGCGGGCGCCGGCGACCAGGCGCACGGCGAGGTCGTCCGGGATGCCGCCGCGCTCCTCCACCAGCCCGCGCAGCGCGGCGCAGCGGTCGAGCAGGTCGACCACGTTCTCGTTCTCCCAGCCGCGCCGGCCGATCAGCACGAGTCGGGGGGCCGCCGGCCCCAGCCGGGCGGCGAATTCGCGCCACAGGTGCAGCAGCAGCATGTGGTTCTTGCGCGGCTCGATGGTGCCGAGGGCGACGAAATAGGGCCGGGCGGCGTCGGGCGCCGCGTCCACGGCGCAGAGCGCCTCGGCGGCATGCTCGCCGGGCCGGGCGCCCTCGACATGCGGCGGCGCTCCCGGCTCGATGCCCAGCGGCGCCACCAGCACCGGCGGGGCGGCGGGGCCGAGGCGGCCGGCGGCGGCCAGCCAGGGCGCGAAGGCGGCCTCGGTGGCGGCGGAATTGACGATCACCGCGTCCGACAGCGCCGCCGCCGAGGCGATGCGGCGGCCGTGCTTCTCCGGCTGGCCGGGGCGGGCATATTCCGGGTGGGTGAGCGGGATCAGGTCGTGGATCAGCGGCACGAAGGCGGCGCCCGCCCCGCGCAGCCGGGCCAGGGCCTCCCGGCGCTCCAGGAAGCGGTGCGAGACGAGCAGGAAGACCGGGTCCCGCGCGCGGCGGATGGCCGGGACGATGTCGCGGCCGAGCAGCAGCCGGGCACGCCAGTGCTCGGCGAGGCGGCGCGCGTGCCGGGCGGCCGCGGCGGCCTCCGGGCCGCCGGCCCAGGCGGCGGCCAGCCCGGCGACCAGCTCGCGCACCGCCCCGGCGCCGATGGCGGCGAAGCGGCCGAGTCCGGCCGAGGCGACGAAGGTGACGGGGCCGGGGGGGGCCACCGAGGGGGAGGCCGCCGCCCCCTCGCCCGACCAGCGACGCGCATAGGCGAATTCCACCCGGTCGATGCCCGACGGCGCCGGCTTGCGGCCGCAGGTCAGCAGCCGCGAGACGTCCAGGAAAAGATGCAAGCGGTCAGAATCCGGCGCGGGAGGGATGGCCGGCGGGGAAGCGGGCGAGGCGTGGCGTTCGCAGCGGCGGCATGGCCCCCACCATGGCAACAAGCCGCCGCCATTTCAAATTGGGAACCCGGTCCGCGATCCCCCGCGGGGCGCGCCGGGGACGGCTCCGGGGCCGGTTCCGGTCCGCTCTCCGGGGCCACGCCGGGGAAGGCGCCCCCTGGGGCGGTCGGCGAGGTCAGGGCGGCCGTGGCGGCATGGCGCGCCCCGGCCAGTGATCCGCATCGGCGATCCGCGCCGGCGATCCGCGCCGGCTTGGGGCACCTTGGCCAGCCGGCCCGGCCCGGTCCAGGATGGGCGCCCGCCGGGACCCGACCGCGCCAACCGCGTGGCGGCCGGGACAGGCGGCAGGAGGAATGTCCATGATCCCGAACCACGCCAGCCGCCCCGCGCGCCCCGGCCGGAGCCACCACGCATGAGCGCGGCGGCCAACCTGTTCGACCTCGCCGGCAAGGTCGCCGTCGTCACCGGCGGCTCCAAGGGAATCGGCCGCGCCATCGCCGAGCGGCTGGCGCAGCACGGCGCGCGGGTGGTGGTGGCCTCGCGCCGGCTCGACGCCTGCCAGGAGGTGGTGGACGGGATCGCGGCGCGGGGCGGCGAGGCGATGGCCCTGGCCTGCAACATCGGCCGCAAGCCGGAATTGCAGGCGCTGGTGGACGCCACGCTGGCGCGCTGGGGCCGGATCGACGCGCTGGTCTGCAACGCCGCCGTGAACCCCTATTTCGGCCCGGCCATCGACATGCCGGACGAGGCCTTCGACAAGATCATGGCGAGCAACGTGCGCTCCAACCTGTGGCTGGCGCACATGGTGCTGCCGGGCATGGCGGAGCGGGGCGAGGGCTCGGTCATCATCATCTCCTCGATCGGCGGGCTGCGCGGCTCGCCGACGCTCGGCGCCTACGGCATCTCCAAGGCGGCGGACATGCAGCTCGCGCGCAACCTCGCCGTGGAGTGGGGGCCGCGCGGCATCCGCGCCAACTGCATCGCGCCGGGGCTGGTGCGCACCGACTTCGCGCGGGCGCTGTGGGAGGACCCGGCGAACCTGCGCAAGCGCACGCGCGACACGCCGCTCCAGCGCATCGGCGAGCCGGACGAGATCGCGGGGGCGGCGGTGTTCCTGGCCTCGCCGGCCAGCACCTTCATGACCGGCCAGACCATCGTGATCGACGGCGGCGTGACGGCGGGGGCGCCGCGCGTCGAGGAGTGAGGGACGGGACGGCGCCGGCGCCGTCCCGTCCGGGGCGCCCGGCGCATTTTCCGAGGCGCCGGGCGAGTACGCCCCGCCTGAAAATGCTCCGGCGCATCGCGGGTGGTGCGGCCGGTCGGGGAAGGCGGCGCCTTCCCCGGCGCCGAAGCGTCGGCCACCCCCTGCCCTACGCCCCCGCGTAGCTGAACGGGTCCCCTTCCCGGTCGCGGTCGTAGACGCAGCGCCCGGCGGCCCAGGTGGCGCGCACCACGCGGTCGTCGCCGAGCGTCATCAGCACGAAGAGCAGCTCCTCGATGCCGCCGCAGAAGCCGGTGCGGAATTCCAGCAGCGGCGTGGCGCGCGGGTCGAGCACGCAGAGATCGGCGTCGGCGCCCGCGGCGAGGCGGCCGATGCGGCCTTCGAGGTGCAGCGCCCGCGCCCCGCCCTCGGTGGCGAGCCAGAAGCCCTGCGCCGGGTGCAGGCGGTGGCCGGTGAGCTGGGCCACCTTGTAGGCCTCGTTCAGCGACTGGAGCTGCGACAGGCTGGTGCCGGCCCCGACATCGGTGCCGAGGCCGACGCGCACGGCGCGGCGCGGCTCCACCGCGTCGAACAGCCGGAACAGGCCGCTGCCGAGGAACAGGTTGGAGGTGGGGCAGTGCGCGATCGCGGCGCCGGCGGCGTGGCAGGTGCAGAAATCCTCCTCGCCGAGATGCACGCCGTGCCCGAACACCGAGCGCCGCCCGACCAGCCCGGCATGGGCGTAGACGTCGAGGTAGGAGCCGCGGCGCGGGAACAGCTCGCGCACCCAGTCGATCTCGGCGCGGTTCTCGCAGAGATGGGTCTGCATGAAGAGGCCCGGCGTGGCGCGCAGCAGGGCGCCGGCGGCGTCGAGCTGCGCCTCGGTGCTGGTGGGGGCGAAGCGGGGCGTGACGCAGTAGTGCTGCCGGCCGCGCCCGTGCCAGCGCCGGATCAGCGCCGCGCTCTCGTCGTGGCCGCGCTGGGCGGTGTCGAGCAGGTTGGCCGGGGCGTTGCGGTCCATCAGCACCTTGCCGGCGACCATCAGCGCGTCGAAGCGCTCCGCCTCGGCGAAGAAGGCGTCCACGGATTGCGGGTGGACGGTGCAGTAGACCATGGCGGTGGTGGTGCCGCAGCGGAGCAGCTCGCGCAGGAAGAAGCGGGCGACGCGGGCGGCGTGCTCGGCGTCGGCGAAGCCGGCCTCGGTGGGGAAGACGTAGGTGTCGAGCCATTCGAGCAGCTGCTCGCCATAGGCGCCGACCATGGGGAGCTGCGGGTAGTGGACGTGCGCGTCCACGAAGCCGGCGGAGATGATGGCGTCGCCGTACTCCACCAGTTCGGTGCCGGGCGGCAGGGTGGGCGCCAGCGCGGCGTAGGGGCCGACGGCGCGGATGCGGCCGCCCTCGACCAGCACCAGCCCGTCGCGCTCGTGGACCAGGCTGCGCGAGGGGTCGTCGAGGAAGGGGTCGGCGCGGAAGGCGACGGTCTGGCCGCGCAGCGCGACCGGCGGGGCGGACGCGGCGCCGCTCATCGTGGCGCGCCCGGCCGGCCGTTGCCGCGCCTCCCGGGCGGGCGCGCGACCAGGGGTCCGCCGGCGGCCGGCGCGGCCGCCATCGGCGCCCGGCCCCCGCCCTGGTTCCGGTCCGGGTTCCGGCCGGCCGGCCCGCGCGCGGCGCCGGGCCGGCGGACCGCCCGGGGCGGCGCGCCGTGGCAGGCGGTTGACCGCGGCGCCGGCGGTCCCTTAGTTGCGCGCCCGGCCGGGACGCGAGACAGCGGCCGGCGACAGGGTACGGGAGAGTCCAGGATCATGCAGCGCCGCCATCTCCTCGTCGCAACCGGCATGGCCGCGGCGGCGGGATCGCTCCTGCCGCGCCGCGCGGCGCGGGCGCAGCGCCCGGCCGTGATGCGACTGTCGCATCAATTCCCCCCCACGCACCACATCGCGCGCGGTCTCGCGGCCTTCGCCGAGGCGGTGAAGCAACGCTCGGGCGGCACGGTGGAGGTGCAGGTCTTCCCCGCCGAGCAGCTCGCCCGCGCCGGCGAGAACTTCCCGGGCGTCGCGCGCGGCGCCTTCGAGGCGGCCTGCGCGGTGAATTTCCAGTGGGGCAACACCCTGCCGGAGATGAGCGCCACCACCATCCCCTACTACATCACCGACCTCGCCCGGCTGCGGAAATTCCCCGGCTCCGAGGCCGCGAAATTCCTGGAGGCGCAGCTCGAGAAGCGCGCCGTGCGCAACCTCGCCTGGCTGTACACGACGCGGCTCTCCATCTTCACCTCCGGCCGCCGGCCGCTGGTGGCGCTGGAGGACTTCCGCGGCGTGAAGATACGCGGCCTCAACCCGCTGACCGACCACGCGCTGAGCGCGGTGGGCGCCGCCCCCTCCGCCATGCCGGGGCCGGAGGTGCCGCAGGCGCTGCAGTCGGGCGTGCTGGATGCGGGGCTGACCGACCTTTCCGCCGCCGTCTCCCGCCGCTTCTACGAGATCCAGAAGTTCGGCACGATCGCGCCCTGGTTCTCGGTGTTCAGCCACGTCTACGTCAACCCGCGCTGGTGGAACGGGCTGACGGCGGAGCAGCGCGGCGCCATCGAGGCGGCGGCAAGGCAGGCCGAGCAGGACCAGTTCGCCGTCACCGAGGAGACCGCCGCCAGCGCCGCCGCCGAGCTGCGCGCCAAGGGCATGACCATCCACGAGCAGACGCCGGCCGAGAGCGAGGCCTGGAAGGCGGCGATGCAGCCGCCGGTGATCCAGGCCTTCCTGCGGCAGGCCCCGGAGGGCGGGCGGCGAATCCTCGACCTGCTCGGCGCGCTGTGACGCGCGACGACGGCAGGCGCGATGCCGCGACGGGCGGCGCGGTGGCAGGGGAGAGCCGGTCGGAGAGCCGGGCGGAGGGCCGGGCGGAGAACCGGGCGGAGGGCCGGGGAGAAGGCCGGGGGAATGCGCCGAGGCCCGCCCTCCTGCGCCGGACCGAGCGCCTCGCCGCCCTGGCCTCGCGCACGGCCGAGGCGCTCGCGGTGGCGGCGACGCTGCTCTGCCTGGTGCTGGTGAGCGCCTCGGTGGCGGCGCGCTACCTGTTCAACGCGCCGCTGCCCTGGATCGACAAGGCGGCGGGCTGGCTGGTGGTGGCGCTGGTGCTGCTCGCCGCCCCGGAGGCGCAGCGCCGCTTCGAGCACATCGGCGTGGACGTGGTGACGGAGCGGGTGGGGCCGCGCCTGGCCCGCGCGGCGCAACTGCTCGGCGTGCTGTCAGTGGCGGCGGTGGGCGCGATCCTGCTGGATGCCGGGATCGAGACGGTCTCCTTCTCCCGCATGATCGGCATCGAGAGCGAGCTGGAGGGCGTGCCGGCCTGGTGGCTGCAGATGCTGCTGCCGGTGGGGGCGGGCGTGCTGCTGCTGGTGGCCGTGGCCCAGGCGATGGCGCTGCTGCTGGGGCGCGAGCCGCCATTCCTGCCGAAGCCCGGCGAGGAGCGGCTGGACGGCGTGCACGGCGAGTGAGCACGGGGATACCGGACGCGTGACCTTCCTGCTGCTGCTCGCGGCGCTGATCGCGCTGCTCTACTGCGGCCTGCCGATGTTCGCGGCGCTGTTCCTGCTGCCGCTCGCGGTCCTGTACTGGACCGAGGGCGGCGTGCCGGCGCTGGGCGAGCTGGTGATCGGCAACCTCAACGGCTACCTGCTGGTGGCGATCCCGCTGTTCATGCTCAAGGCGCACATCATGGTGCGCGGGCGGGTGGTGGACGACCTCTACGCCACCGCCTTCCTGCTGCTGCGCGGCGTGCGCGGCGGCGTGGGCATCGCGACGGTCGCGGCCTGCACCATCTTCGCGGCGATCTCCGGCTCATCCGTCGCGACGGCGCTGACGGTGGGCAAGATCGCCATCCCGCAGATGCTGCGCTACGGCATGTCGCGGCGCGGCGCCTTCGGCGTGGTGGCGGGCGGCGGCACGCTCGGCATCCTGCTGCCGCCCTCGGCGCCGATGGTGCTCTACGCCTACGTCACCGAGACCTCGGTGGTGGCGCTGTTCGCCGCCGGCCTCGTGCCGGGTGCGATGATGGCCGCGATGTTCGCCGGCTGGTGCTGGCTGACCGAGGGCAGGGCGGTGCCGCCCGCGGATGCCCCCGCGGCCGACGGGGCGCCGGGCGCGGACGCCACCATGGCCCGCCCCTCCTTCGCGCGCGCCGCCTGGGCGCTGTCGCTGCCGGTCTTCGTGCTGGGCGGGCTCTATCTCGGCATCTTCACCGCGACCGAGGCGGCGGGCACGGGCACGCTCTACGCGCTGCTGATCGCGGTGCTGGTGTACCGGCACCTTTCCTGGGCCGACCTCGTGGACGGCATCCGCGACGCGACGCGCACCGGCGCGATGCTGCTGCTGATCATCGCGGGGGCGGCGATCTACGGCTACATGCTGACCAAGCTGCGCGTGCCGCAGGAGATGGTCTCGCTGGTGACCGATCTCGGCCTGTCGCGCACCGGCTTCCTGCTGGTGATGATGGCGCTGCTCTTCGTGCTGGGGCTGATCCTGGAGAGCTTCTCGATCATCCTGCTGACCATGCCCGCCGTGCTGCCGGCGATGGCGGCGCTGGGCATCGACAAGGTCTGGTACGGCGTGCTGCTGACGCTCTCGCTGGAGATGGCGCTGATCTCGCCGCCCGTGGCGATGAACCTCGTGGTCATCAAGGCGATCACCGGCGCGCCGCTCGCCGAGGTGAACCGCTCGGTGCTGCCCTACATCGCGATGCTGGCGATCGGCACCGGGCTGCTGATCGCCTTTCCCGGCATCGCGCTCTGGCTGCCGCGCGTCATGGGCTATGCCGGCTGAGACTTGCAAGGGCGGCGGGACGGCCCCTTCGCGCCGGGGCGGGCCGATCCGGATCGACCGGCGGCGGCGAAGCCCCCTATAACGGCGGCGGGGCCATTCCCGGAGACCCCGCTGCCGGAGAACCATGGTGCGCGCCGCCCTCGTGCCACTCCTGCTCCTGGCCGGCTGCGCGTCCCCGGACGCGTCGGCGCCCGGCCCTGTGGCCGGCGCGCCCGGCGTGTCGGCCGCCGCGCGTGCCGCCGAGGCCCTGCCGCCGATGCTGGCGTCGTTCCGCCGCAGCGGCCCGGTCACCGACTTCGAGCAGCGGCCGGGCGGTGCCGGGCTCGGCGCCGCGGTGCCCTATGCGCCGACCGGCGGGGAGAGGATGGCCGCGACCGTCTTCATCTACGACCGTGGCCGGCGGCCTCCCGATGGAGACGGCCCCGAGGTGGCGGCGGAGTTCCGCCTGGCGGCGGCCGAGCTGGACGCGGCCATGCGCGCCGGCATCTACCGCTCCGTCTCCTTCGCGAACGGCATGGGCGTCCGGTCCGCGGCCACCGCCCGCAGCTTCCGCTGCGCGAATTTCCGCATCACGCAGCAGGATGGCGCCCCCACCGGCAGCAGCCTGTGCGTCGCCGTCCAGCGCGGCATGTTCGTCAAGGTGCGGCTGACCGCCTGGCAACCGCCCGATCCCGGCATCGCCGGCATCGCCGCGGCCGCGCTGACCGCCGCGGTGCTGCAGGCGCGGGACCGCACCACGGAAGGATAGAGCGGATCGCCGGCGGGCGGACACGCCCGGCGGCGTGAATCCGCGCCGGGAACAACGAGTTGCAGCGAACCGGAGTCCCGACCGGACTGCGGTTCGCTGTAGAGCGTTTCCAGGCTGGGCGTACTCGCCCGGCGGCTCGGGAAGACGCGTCGCATGGCGGCCAAGGCCGTTCCGGCCCGCTTCGGTCGGGCCGGAACGGCGCCACGGCGAGCCGCGGTCCGGCCGGGATCGCGGCTCGCCGCGGCCGTCCTTTCCGAAGCGGTTGCGCGCTTCCCGGCGTGCCTGCCCTCCGGCGATCCGCTCCGGGCGGCAGGGCCGGCCCGCGAACGCGGCCTCGGCGCCGGGATGGCGGGCCGCGCCCGACCGCGAGGGCGGGCACGGGGGGCGGGCACGGGGGCCGCCCACCGGCCGCGGCAGGGTGCCGATGGCCCGAGGACGCCGATGGCCCGAGGACTCCGGCGGCCGTAGGCCCGGAGTCCGGAGGCTCAGCGGAAGGCGCGCTTGGCTTCCTCCAGCTCGCCGAGCGCGGCGCGGATCAGGCGCTGCGCCTCGCCCTTGTGGCCGCCGAAGCGGTCGGGCGCACGCTCCAGCGAGGCCAGCGCCGCCTGGAGGTGGTTCTGGGCGTCGACGATGTTGGGAAACGGCGTCTGCGCGACGACGCAGCCGCCGGCGAAGCCGGTGCCGGCCAGCAGGAGTGCGCCCAGGATCCGCGGCAGGCGGTTGCGGGGCCACGACGGACGATGTGACATCATGGATCTCCTCCGGAATGATGCCCGGCGCCGCATTGTCGCAGCGGGTTCGTTACGGGGCCAGAGCTGCCCGCCGGCCACGCGAGCCGCGATCCGGTCGGGACCGAGGATCGCCGCAGGTCCCGGTCTTCGGCACGGCGTCACGCCTCCGGGCATGTTCGCCGCCCCCCGGCGCGGCAGGCGGGCGGCGGCGTCCACGCCGATCCGGCCGGCGGCGGCCGCCCCTGCCCGGGACGCTCCCCCACGCGCGCGGTTGCCGGCCGGCGCAGGCCCGGACCCGTGCGTGGCGGGATCAGGCCTCCCGCCGGCCCGGCAACGCGCCGGGCCGCCCGAACAGGTAGCCCTGGCCGAATTGCACGCCGAGCTCGCGCATCACCCGCGCCTCCGCCTCCGTCTCGATCCGCTCGGCCACCACCTGCGCGTCCATGGTGCGGGCGAGATCGACCATCGAGGCGACGAAGCAGCGCTCCCGCTCGGAACGCACGGCGCTCTGCACGTAGGAGCCGTCGATCTTGACGAATTCCACGCGGAAGGTGCGCAGGTAGCGCAGCGCCGAGGCGCCGGCGCCGAAGTCGTCGAGGCAGAGCCGCACGCCGCGGTCGCGCAGCCCCTCGGTGGTCTCCAGCGCCGCCGCCGGGTCCTCGATCTCCGCCGTCTCGGTGATCTCGGCGAGCAGCCGGCCGGCGAGGCCGGGGCTGGCATCGAGCCGGGCGAGGAGCTGGCGGCGGAATTCGGGATTCTGCAGGGACAGGCCCGACAGGTTCCAGGCGAGGTTCGGCGTGTCGCGGTGGCGCAGCATGTCGCAGACCCGGTCGGTCACCGCCCAGTCCAGCTCCTCGGAAAGACCGACGGCCTCGGCGAAGGTGACGAATTCCTGCACGTTGCTGATGGGCAGGCCGGGGGTGGGGTGCGGCCGCAGCAGCGCCTCGAAGTGATGCGCCGGGCCGCCGGCCAGCGGCATGATGGGCTGGAAGGCGAGGTGGAAGCGGCGTTCCGCCAGGCTGCGCCGCAGCGCCGTGGCGCGCGTGGTGGCGGCGGCGACGAAGGCGGCCAGACCGCCGTCGAACCCGGCGTCGGAGAAGCCCGCCGCGCCGCCGCCCGAGAAGGCGACCAGGGCGTGGCGCAGGGCACGCGTCGCCTGGACGGCGGTGAGGCCGTCATCCCCCTGGAGCGGCAGGGTGCGCGTGTCCAGCCGGGCCTTGCTGCCGGA
The DNA here is from genome assembly GCF_023223525.1 of Roseomonas acroporae. GTDB lineage: Bacteria > Pseudomonadota > Alphaproteobacteria > Acetobacterales > Acetobacteraceae > Roseomonas_E > Roseomonas_E acroporae. Next base: position 45,755 of record NZ_JALPRX010000068.1, read on the forward strand.
GGCGGCCAGCACCTCCTCCAGCCGTGCCGCGAGGCGCGTGAGATCGTCGACCGAGCCCTGCAGCACCCCGTAGCGGCCTTCCGACAATTCGCAGGCGATGGAGTCGGGCCCCGCATCGTGGGTCAGCATCCGGCCGATCTCCTGCATGACCTCGGGGCGGAGCGCGCCGCTGCCGTCGGGCCCCACCAATTCCAGCAGCCCCAGCGCGGACGCGCCGCCGCCATCGAGCGCGGCGCGCAGCCGGGACTGGCTCTCGCGCACGAAGTCCGCCCCGGCCGCGGCCGGGGCGGAGGGGGCAGAGACCGGCAACGGGGCGAAGCAGAGACAGAGGCGCTGCCGGTCGCCGGCCTCGGGCACGACCAGGCCGGAGAGCGCCACGGCGCGCCGGCCCGGCCCGGCGAGGTGCAGGGCGAAGGGCAGCAGGCGGCCGCGCAGCAGCAGCAGCGCGAAGGCGGTGTCGAAGGCGGCCCGGTCCTCGGGTGCCACCAGCAGGCGGGCCGGCTGGCCCAGGCAGGTTTCCGACTCCCGGCCGAGGCGCATGGGAAAGGCGCCGGTGGCGTAGGTCACGCGCCCGTCCGGGCCGGCTTCCACCAGCAGCTCGGCGGCGGCCAGGGCGAAGGCGATGAAGCGGTCGGAAGGGGCCGCGCGGCGTGCCTTCCGCCCTGTCGTCGCGCTGCAAGCTGTACCCGCGCCGGCCATGCTGCATCCTGCCTGATCCGAAGCAGGACTAAGGCGGGCCGCTTAATGGCGCATGAACCAGGGAGACAAGTCGCCGCCGGCCCGGCCCGCGCCTGCGCGCGCGCCCCGCGGGACCCGGCCGGCCAGGCGCGACGGCGATGCCGCGCGCCCCGCCGGAAGCCGTGGAATCCCGGCGGCCGTGCGGCCGCCGGGGTCGGGCCGTGCGCTCCCCGCCGCCGGGGAGGCGGGCATGGCGCTCCCCCGCCGGGGGAGCACGGCCGGGATCAGGCGGCGGCGCGCACCGTGCCGGCCAGCGCGTCCTCGCCGTCCAGCACGGCGGCCACGGCATGCACCACGGCGGCGATGCGGACGGCGGCCTGCACCTGCTCCTGGCCCAGCCCGGCGGCGCGGACCACCTTCTCGTGCGCCTCCATGCACATGCCGCAGCCGTTCACGGCGGAGACGGCGAGCGACCACAGCTCGAAGTCCACCTTGTCCACGCCGGGCTTCGCCATGACGTTCATGCGCAGCTTGGCCGGCATCTTCGCGTAGTCGCCGCCGACGAGGTGGGTGAAGCGGTAGTAGATGTTGTTCATGCCCATGATCGCCGCGGCGGCCTTGGCGGCGGTCAGCGCCTCGGGCGAGAGCTTCGGGCCGAACTCGGCGACGATCGCCGCCGTCACCTCGGCGTTGCGCGAGGCGAGGGCCGAGACGACGAAGGTGCCGGCGAGCTTCTGCTGGTCGAGCACCGGCTCGGTCGCGAGGCTGCCGAGGTTGAGCTTCAGGTCCTTGGCGTATTCGGGCAGGCGGTTGCGCAGGGCTTCGAGGGACATGCTTGGCCTCCTTCGTGAAAACGGGGCGTGCCAACGGGGCGTGCCAACAGGGCCGCTGGCCGGCGCCGGGTGGGGCGCCTGGGGAGCGGCGGCGGGGCGGATGAGAACGGGCCTGCGGGCCCGGACGGGTCGGGCCGCCCTGCCGGCATGCGGGGCGGCCCGGCCCGTCCGGCGCGGCGGTCGACCGCCGGCGCCGGAACGGAAGCCGGCCGGCACGGCTCGCGCCGCGCCGGCCGGGCATCAGGCGTGGCTCAGGCGGCCTGCTCGAACAGCTTCGCGGGGTCGAGCGTGTCCTTGCCCTTCTCCCAGTTGCACGGGCAGAGCTCGTCGGTCTGCAGCGCGTCGAGGACGCGGACGACCTCCTGCGGGTTGCGGCCGACGTTCAGCCCGTTCACCGAGGCCCACTGGATGGTGCCGTCCGGATCGACGATGAAGGTGGCGCGGAGCGCGACGCCCTCGTTCTTGTCGAGGATGCCGAGCGACTCCGCCAGCTCGCGCTTGGTGTCGGCCAGCATCGCGAAGGGCAGGTCGCGGATGTCGTCGTTGTGGACGCGCCAGTTCAGGTGCACGAACTCGCTGTCCGTCGAGGCGCCGTAGACCACCGCGTCGCGGTCCGCGAACTCGCCGTTCAGCTTGCCGAAGGCCGCGATCTCGGTCGGGCAGATGAAGGTGAAGTCCTTCGGCCAGAAGAAGACGATCTTCCACTTGCCGGCATCGGACTCGTTGGTGATCTCGGTGAAGGACTTGCCGGGGCCGCCCAGGCCCTCGGCGCCGCCCTTGACGGCCTGCAGCTTGAAGCTCGGGAACTTGTCGCCAACGGTGAGCATGTGGCTCCCCCCAGGGATAAGGGTTGCGGATCTCGGGACGCCGTCATGCGGCGCCGCAGCAGAGATATGGCAAGCCGTTCAGCGGTGTGCCAATGAATAGTTTTGTTCGTTGTGATCGATTGGCCCGATGACCACCCTGCCCAGTCCGCAGCAGCTCCGCTACCTCCTGGCGCTGGCCGAGCACGGCCATTTCGGCCGCGCCGCCCGCGCCTGCGGGGTGACGCAATCCACCCTCTCGGCCGGCATCATCGCGCTGGAGCGGCAGCTCGACTCGACGCTGCTGGAGCACGGGCCGGTGAAGCGGCCGGTGTTCACGCCGCTCGGGCTGGAGGTGGTGGGGCGGGCCCGCGCGGCGCTCGGCGCGCTGGAGGCGGTGGCCGAGACGGCCGCGGCGGCGCGCGAGCCGCTGAGCGGGCCGCTGCGGGTCGGCCTGATCCCCACCATCGGCCCGTTCCTGCTGCCGCGCCTGATGCCGGCGCTGCGCGAGGCCTTCCCGCGCCTGCGGCTCTGGCTGCGCGAGGACCTGACGGAGCGGCTGGTGGAGCGGCTGGAGAGCGGCCGGCTCGACCTGCTGATCCTCGCCCTGCCCTGCGACTGCAACGAGGCGGAGACGATGGCGATCGCCGAGGACCCGTTCCTGGTCGCCCTGCCCCCCGGCCACCGGCTGGCCGGGCGGGAGCGCGTGCCGGTGGCGGCGCTGGGCGGCGAGCGCCTGCTGCTGCTGGAGGACGGGCACTGCCTGCGCGGGCATGCCCTGTCGGCCTGCGACCTGCCGGGCGCTGCGGCGGGGGACGAGTTCGCCGCCACCTCGCTGCACACCCTGGCCCAGATGGTGGCGGGCGGCCTCGGCGTGACGCTGCTGCCGCGGCTGGCGGTGGAGGGCGGGCTGCTCGCGGAGACGCCGCTGGCGGTGCGGCCGCTGGAGCACGAGGCGGCGCGGACCCTGGGCCTCGCCTGGCGGGCGCGCAGCCCGCGCGCGGCGGAATTCCGCGACCTGGGCGCGCTGGTGCAACGGGCGATCAGGCCCGCCTAGAGCATTTCCGAGCTGGGTGCACTCACCCGGCGACTCGGAAGATGCGAAAAACCGAAAGGCCGGAACGGCTCCGGCGCGTTTCCAAGCCGAGCGCGCGCCCGGCGTCTCGGGAAACGCGCCGGATAAGAAGGCCGGCCCACGGCCGGCGCGGGACGCGGCGAACCGGGCCGCGGCCATTGACGCCGGGTTCCGAACGCCCGAAGACCGCGGCGCCGAATCGCGGGAGATCGACCGGCATGTCCCTCGTCCTGTCCGTCCTCGACCAGGCGCCCATCGCCTCGGGCCGCACCCCGGCCGAGGCGGTGGGCGAGACGCTGGCGCTGGCCCGCCACGCGGACGCGCTCGGCTTCCGACGCTACTGGCTGGCCGAGCACCACAGCTCCGGCAGCCTCGCCTGCGCCGCGCCGGAGGTGCTGATCGCGGCCATCGCCGCCACCACGCCGCGCATCCGGGTCGGCTCGGCCGGGGTGATGCTGCCGCACTATGCCAGCCTGAAGGTTGCTGAGCAGTTCCGCATGCTGGAGGCGATCGCGCCCGGCCGCATCGACCTCGGCGTCGGCCGCGCCCCGGGCTCGGACGGGCGCACCGCCTACGCGCTGAACCCGAATGCCGGCGAGGCGGCCGAGCGCTTCCCGCAGCAGGTTTCCGAGCTGCTGGGCTGGCTCGGCGAGGGACTGCCGGAGAACCATCCCTACCGGGCCGTGACGGCGCAGCCGGCGGTGCCGACCCGGCCGGAGGTCTGGGTGCTGGGCTCAAGCGACTACGGCGCCCAGGTCGCCGCGTATTTCGGCCTGCCCTACTGCTTCGCCCACTTCATCACGGACGGCCGCGGCGGCGAGGAGGCGATGGCGGCGTACCGCGAGAGCTTCCGCCCCTGGGGCCTGGCCCCCGCCGACGGCCGGGGGGACGGGGCGGCGGCGGCCCCGGCCGCCCGTCCGGGCCGACTCGGCGCGCCGCACGCGGCGCTCGGCGTCTTCGCGCTCGCCGCCGACACCGAGGCCGAGGCGCGGCGCCTGTTCGCCTCGCGCGCGCTGTGGCGCCTCTCGCGCGACCGCGGCGTCTACCCGCCGCTGCCGAGCCTCGCCGAGGCCGATGCGCATCCCTACACCGAGGCGGAACGCGCCAAGGTGGAGCGGCTGCGCGAGCGGGCGATCATCGGCACCGCCGCGCAGGTTCGGGAGAGGCTGGAGTCGTTGGCCGCCGCGCATGGCGCCGCGGAGGTGGCGGTGCTGACCGCCTGCCACGACCCGGCGGCGCGGCGGCATTCCTACACGCTGCTGGCCGAGGCATTCGGCCTCGCCGGCGCCCAGTCCCGAGACGTCAAATCCTGAGACGTCAGGTCCCGCAGGGGAAGGCGCGGCCTGCCCGGCCGCGCGCGGCCCTCCGCCGGCTCCCTCGGGGCGGCGGGGCCGCCGCGGGCCCGACCCGGCGGCTCAGCGCCGGATCGTCACCACCCGGAACACGGGCCGGCCGGAGCGCTGGCGCCAGTAGAGGGTCAGCGCGGCGAAGGCCGCAACGCCGATCGCCACCGGCAGCATCACGCTGAGGAAGACCAGCGCCAGCGCCACCGCCAGGACGCCGGCCGCGGCGAGGCCCGCCAGCATGGCCATGCCGCGCAGCCTGGCCAGCGCCTTCTCCAGCCGCGACGGCTCGCGGAAGGTGCCATCCGGGCTCATGTCGAGGATCAGCCTCGGCGTCGGGCCGAAGCGGGGGTCTTCTGGACGCATGCGCGGAAGGTGGCGATGACGGCCCGCCGGTGCAAGGGAAAAGATTGCGGAAAGTTCATTTTCCGGGCCCTCCCCTCCGGCGCCGGGCATTGCCGCCGACCGGGGGGCACGGCTTTCCCGGCCGCTCGGGGCGAGGTCCGCGTCCGCGCAGGCCACCGCCGGCGGATGACCGCCTCGGCGCCGCGACGTGGAACGCGCGGCTTTCGCAATCCGTGATTGCATCGCCCTCCGGCCGCACGTCATCGTGACCGGTGCGCCGACGGCCCCGGATCCGTTCCCGCTTAAGCAAGGCTTCGCTTTCCTGGCCCATCCTGGCCTCACCCGCCGCTCCCGGCGCACGATGCGGAGGAAGATTTGAGCCTGTCTGCCGACCAGGCGGCCCCGCGCCCGCGCAAGCTCCTGGCGGGCACCCTGCCGGATCTCGGCCTCGTCGCGCTGATCCTCGCGGTGATCTGGCTCGCCATCGGCTACCGCCTGACGCAGCAGCGCGACGACATGCTGCGGGAGACCATCCGCACCGCCACCAACATCTCCGCCGCCGCCGAGCAGGGCATCGCCCGCACCATCGAGGCGATCGATCAGCGCCTGCTCTTCGTGCGCGAGGCCTACCGGCGCGATCCCGCCGGCTTCAGCCTGGACTTCATCAGCCGCGGCAACGGCTACTTCGACGGCATGATGGTGCAGCTCGCCGTGATCGGGCCGGACGGGAAGCTGCTGATGAGCAACCTCGGCCGGCCGGAGCAGCCGACCGACCTGTCCGACCGGGTGCATTTCCGCGTCCAGCGCGAGCGTCCGGACGAGGACTTCCTGTTCGTCAGCGTGCCGGTGCTCGGGCGGGTGTCCAACCGCTGGTCGGTGCAGTTCACCCGCAAGCTCTACGCGCCGGACGGCGCCTTCGCCGGGGTGATCGTCTGCTCGCTCGATCCGTACTGGCTCACCCAGCTCTTCGAGAGCCTCGACATCCGCGGCAACCTGCTGCTGGTCGGCCAGCACGACCGGATCGTGCGGGCGGAGGCGCCCTCGCACGGCCTGCTGGGCCGGGTGGCGCAGCTCTCGCCGGAGGCCCGGGCGGGGGCCGAGTCCGGCCACTTCCACCTCGACGGCGCGGCGGATGGCGGCGGCGGCCGGATCGTCGGCTTCCACCGGCTGCGCAACCACCCGCTGATGGTGATGGTCGGCCTCGATACGGCCCCCCTGCTCGCCGCCTATGCCCGGCTGCGCAACCAGGCCCTGCTGGTCGGGCTCGGGCTTTCGGTGCTGGTGCTCGGGCTGGGCGCGCTGCTGGTCCACCACCGCCACCGGCTGCTGCTCTCGCGGCAGTCGCTGCGCAACGCCATCGAGAACATCGACCAGGGGCTGGTGATGGTCGACCGGCATGGGGCGATCCCGGTCTTCAACCGCCGCTTCGCGTCGCTGCTGGGCCTGCCCGCCGCCCTGCTGGCCGGGCGGCCGCACTTCCACGCCATCGTCCGGTGGCAGATCCAGCAGAACGAGTTCGCCGCCGGCATCGACCCCACCGCGCTGGCGGCCGCGGCCGGGCATGTCTCCCTGGAGGAGAGCCCGCGTGTCTACGAACGCATCCGGCCCGACGGCACGGTGCTGGAGATACGCAGCCAGCCCCTGGCGGAAGGCGGCGCGGTGCGCACCTACACCGACATCACCGCCCGCCGCCGCGCCGAGGAGCGGGTGCGCCACCTCGCCCACCATGACGGGCTGACCGGGCTGGCCAACCGCTTCCTGCTCAGCGACCGGCTCGGCCAGGCGATGGCGCACGCCTCGCGCGCCGGGACGATGGTGGCGGTGCTCTGCCTCGACCTCGACCGCTTCAAGCCGGTCAACGACGTGCTGGGCCACGCCGCGGGGGACAGGCTGCTGGTGCAGGTGGCCGAGCGGCTGCGTACCCTGGCACGCAGCGCCGACACGGTGGCGCGCATCGGCGGCGACGAATTCGTGCTGGTGCAGAGCGCCGTGTCGCAGCCCACCGACGCCGCCGAGCTGGCCCGGCGCGTGACGGCGCAGCTGGCCCCACCCTTCGACCTCGACGGGCAGATGGTCACGGTCGGCACCAGCATCGGCATCGCCCTGTACCCCACCGACGGCGTCGACGAGGAGACGCTGCTCAAGAACGCCGACACCGCGCTCTACCGCGCCAAGGGCGCCGGGCGCGGCACCACCTGCTTCTTCGAGCCCGGCATGGAGGCCAAGCTGCGCCAGCGCAGCCTGCTGGAGCACGATCTGCGCCTCGCGCTCGAATCGGACCAGCTCTCGCTGGCCTTCCAGCCGCTCTATGCCTGCGGCACGCGCGACGTCACCGCCGTCGAGGCGCTGGTGCGCTGGCAGCACCCGACGCGCGGCGCCCTGCCGCCGACCGAATTCATCCCCGTGGCCGAGGAGAGCGGCCTGATCCAGCCGCTCGGCCGCTGGGTGCTGGAGCGCGCCTGCACCGCCGCGCTGCGCTGGCCGCGCCCCTACAACGTCGCGGTGAACCTCTCGCCCGCCCAGTTCCGCCACGGCAGGCTGCCCGAGATCGTGGCCGAGGTGCTGGAGCGGACCGGCCTGCCCGCCGGCCGGCTGGAGATCGAGGTGACCGAGGGGCTGCTGATCGACGACGCCGACGGGGCGCTGGCGGTGATACGCGCCCTGAAGCGGCAGGGCGTGCGGATCGCGCTCGACGATTTCGGCACCGGCTATTCCAGCCTCGGCTACCTGCGCCGCTTCCCCTTCGACAAGATCAAGATCGACAAGTCCTTCGTGCAGGCGCTGGAGGCCGATCCCGGGGCGCGGGCGATCGTGGACGCCATCCTGGCCATGGGGCGCAGCCTCAACCTGCAGGTCACGGCCGAGGGCGTCGAGACCGAGCAGCAGTTCCGCTTCCTGCAGCGGCTTGCCTGCGACGAGGCGCAGGGCTTCCTGCTCGGCCGCCCGATGACGGCCGAGCGGCTGCAGGAGCTCCTGCTCGCGAACAGCGGCGGCCGGGCGGATGCCCCGCTGACGGCGCTGCACGCCGCGCCCTGAGGGCGGGCCGGCACGCGCCGCGGGCCGGGAGCCGGTGCCGGGGGCGGGCCGGGATCCGGCGCCCGGAGCGGCCCCCACCGGCGGAGAAGGCCGCGGGAGGAGGCGGCGGGAGAGGTCGGGCGGGTCGAGCCGCCGGCGGCATCAGCCGCCGTCGGGCCGCACCACCAGGAGGGTGCCGTCCACGCCCTCCACCCGCACCCGCGTTCCCGCCGGCAGGGGCGGCAGGCCGCGTGCCGGGCGCGCCGCCCAGTCGGAGTCGCCGAGGCGCACCCGCAGCACCGTCCCCTCGTCCGACAGCACCATGCCGAGGCGGCCGGCCAGGCCGGAGTCGGGCTGGTTCAGCGCCGGCCGCGCCCGCCGCGCGGCGGCGCGCACCCGCAGCGCCGCCGTGATGGAGGCGGCGAGCAGCGCCACGAACAGCAGCACCACGGCCCAGAAGGGCGCGTCGAACAGCAGCACGAAGCCGCCGGTGACGACCGCCGCGATGCCGATCCAGAGCAGGAAGGCGCCGGGCAGGGCCAGCTCGGCCGCGAGCAGGACGCAGCCGGCGAGGATCCAGATCAGGCCTGGTTCCACGGATTGCCTCCCCGGCCGGTCTCCGGCGACGGCCGCCCGGTCCCCGTTCCCGTTCCCGGGCCCGGGCCCGGCCCGGGCGGCGGGGCCGCGCCGGGCGGCCGGTCGCCGGCGCGCAGCAGCTCCAGCGCGGCGGTGACGCCGCCGGCCAGCGCCGCCGATTCCATCGGCACCAGCACGAGCTTCTGCGCCGGGTTGCCGGCCAGCACCTCGAAGGCCTTCACGTACTTGTCGGCGATGAAGTAGCGCAGCGCGTCGCCGCCGGCGCCGGCGGCGGCCTCGGCCACCAGGCGCGTCGCCTCGGCCTCGGCGGCGGCGAGGCGCTCGCGCGCCGTGGCGTCGCGCTGCGCCGCCTCCTGCCGGCCCTCGGCGTCGAGGATCTGCGCCTGCTTGCGGCCCTCGGCGCGCTTCACCTCGGCCTCGCGCTCGCCCTCGGCCTTGGCGACGGTGGCGCGCCGCTCGCGCTCGGCGGTCATCTGCAGGTTCATGGCGCGGATCAGGTTCTCCGGCGGCTCGATCTTGCGGATCTCGACGCGGCTGACCTTCACCCCCCAGGGGTCGGTCGCGCCGTCCAGCGTGGTGAGCAGGGAGGAGTTGATCCGCTCGCGGCCCGAGAGCGTCGCGTCGAGGTCCATCTCGCCGATCACGGCGCGGATGTTGGTCATGGCGATGGCGGTCAGCGCCTGCTTCAGGGACTGCACCTGGTAGGCGGCCTTGGCGGGGTCCATCACCCGGAAATACACGATGCCGTCCGTGGTGACGCTGGCGTTGTCGCGCGTGATTACCGCCTGCTCGGGGATGTCGAGCACCTGCTCCTGCACGTTGAGGCGCCGGCCGATCACGTCGATGAAGGGAATGATGAAGTGCAGGCCGGGCTGGAGCATGTGGGTGAAGGCGCCGAAGCGCTCCACCGTCCAGACCTCGCCCTGCGGCACGGTGCAGATGCCCTTGGCCGCGGTGAAGGCCGCGAGCAGCAGCAGGACGAGCAGGACGATGGTGGAGCCGGTGAGCATGGGCGGGTTCCCGCTGGTTGGCGCCGGCGCCGTCGTGCCGGAGGCGGCCGGACGAGCAGCCTCCGGGCGCCGACGCGGCCCCGGGGATGGCCAGACTAGAGCCGTTCCGGCCTGACTGTATCGGGACGGAACGGCTCCGGCCTTTCGGTTCTTCGCATTTTCCGGGTCGCCGGGTGAGGACACCCGGCCTGAAAATGCTCTAGCCCGCCCGGCTTACGGAGTCGCGCCGGCCACCCGCGCCCCGCCGGGGCCGCGCCGGGCTCGCCACCGAAGCTGCCACCGAAGCTGCCCACCGGGGCGACAGCGGGCGCGCCCTGCCCTACCCTGTCCCTCCTGCCGCCACGCCGACCGGGGATCCATGAGCCGCGAACCGGACGACCTTCCGCCTCCTCCCCGGCCCCTGCCCGCCGAGCCGCTCGCCTCGCTCGACCAGCTCCTGCCCGGGCAGGCCTGGGCGATCGGCACGCTCTCGCTCAGTGCCGCGGAGATCGTGGAGTTCGCCCGCCGCTACGACCCGCAGCCCTTCCACCTCGACCCGGAGGCGGCGAAGGACTCGATCTTCCGCGAGCTGGTGGCGAGCGGGCTGCACACCTACGCCGCCGTCTTCTCGCTGGTGATCCAAAGCAACCTGCTGCGCGCGATCAGCCTGGGCGGCAACGCCTTCGAGCTGCGCTGGCCGGCGCCGCTGCGTCCCGACGAACCGGTCTCGGTACGGGTCGAGGTGCTGGCCGTGACGCCCTCCCGCACCCGGTCCACGCGCGGCACGGCGCGGCTGCGCTACGTCGCGACCAGGGTCGCGGACGGGGTGGTGGTGCTGGACGCGGTCGGCCATCACATCCTGCGCCGCTGAGCCGCGGCGCCCGTCGCGCCCCCCCCCCCCGCCCCCCACGCTCCTGCCCACGCCCCTGGCCTCGCCCAGCCGGCAACCTTCTCCGGACGATCCGCCATGCTGCCCTTCCCGCACCGCCACCTGCTCGCCATCCAGGGGCTGGAGCCGCCCTACATCGCGGACCTGCTCGACCTCGCCGAGAGCTACGCGCTGCTCAACCGCTCGGGCAAGACGCAGCGCGACCTGCTGCGCGGGCGGACGCTGATCAACCTGTTCTTCGAGGACAGCACGCGCACGCGCACGAGCTTCGAGCTGGCCGGCAAGCGGCTCGGCGCCGACGTGATCAACATGTCGGTCTCGACCAGCAGCGTGAACAAGGGCGAGACGCTGCTCGACACCGCCTCGACGCTGAACGCGATGCACTGCGACCTGCTGGTGGTGCGCCACGCGCAGTCCGGCGCGCCGGCGCTGCTGGCGCAGAAGGTGGATGCCGCCGTGATCAACGCCGGCGACGGCACGCACGAGCACCCGACCCAGGCGCTGCTCGACGCGCTGACCATCCGCCGGCGCAAGGGGCGGCTGGAGAACCTCGTCGTCGCGATCTGCGGCGACGTGCTGCACAGCCGCGTCGCGCGCTCCAACATCCACCTGCTCTCGGCGATGAACAGCCGGGTGCGGCTGGTCGGGCCGCCGACGCTGATGCCGGCCGCCGCCGAGCGGATGGGCGTCGAGGTGTTCCACGACATGCGCCAGGGCCTCGCGGGCGCCGACGTGGTGATGATGCTGCGGCTGCAGAAGGAGCGGATGCAGGCGGGACTCGTGCCCTCCTCGCGCGAGTTCTTCCGCTTCTACGGCCTCGACGCGGAGAAGCTGGCCTTCGCGAAGCCGGACGCGCTGGTGATGCACCCGGGGCCGATGAACCGCGGCGTCGAGATCGACAGCGCGGTGGCCGACGACCCGGCGCGCAGCGTGATCGGCGAGCAGGTGGAGATGGGCGTCGCGGTGCGCATGGCGGTGCTGGACCTGCTCGCGCGGCAGCTCCGGCGCAACGCCTGAGCGGGCCCGCGCCGCCCTCCTTCATCCTCCCGCCCTGGAGGCCATTGGGGGGCGAGGCCCCCTTCGGATCTCCCGTATCGGGAAAGGCGGCCCGGCCGTCGCAACACCCGGGCCCCGGACGGACAGAGTTGCAGGAGGGCCTCGCCCACCCGCCGGGATGGGTCCGGGAAGGGCAGCGCCCTGCCCGGGGATGGTGTCAGGCCGCCTCCGGCTCCCGGTACAGCCCCGCGGCCATCGCCGCCTGCTTCGCCAGCCCGATCACGAGGTCCAGCGTCGGCGTCGCCACGCCGAGCTTGCGCGCGAGGCGAAGCGGCACCGCCCATTGCGCCTCGATCTCCATGGGCCGGCCCAGCTCCAGGTCCTGCAGGATGGAAGGCTTGTGCGCGATGCCGGCGCTGTGCTGCATGCGCTTCTCCACCGAGATCGCCACCTCGCGGCCGAGGGCGCGGGCGATCGCCAGCGCCTCGTGCGTCATGCGCTCGGCCGCCCGCATCACGGCCGGCTCCCGGTAGGCGTCCCTGATTCCCTGCCGGCCGAGCACGCAGAGCGGGCCGTTGGCGATGTTGCCGACCAGCTTGGCCCAGACCTCGGTGCGGATGTCGGAGACGACGGGCGACTGGAAGCCGCCATCGGCGGCGATGGCGGCGGCGATCGCCTCGGCGCGCGGGCTGGCGCTGCCGTCCGGCTCGCCCAGCAGCAGGCGGTTGCGGTCGTGCTCGGTGTGGATCACGCCGGGCTCGACCACGGTGCAGGCGGAGTAGACGACGCCGCCCAGGGTGCGCCCGATGCCGACCGCGCGACGCACCGCCTCGCCCGGGTCGAGCGTCGGCAGGCGGGTGCCGTCCAGCGGGCCGCCATCGTGGTCGAAGTACCACCAGGGGATGCCGTTCATCACGAAGGCGACGGTGGTGTCGGGCCCCAGCAGCGGCCCGATCGCGGCGGCCACCGAGGGCAGGGCGGGCTGCTTCGTGGTCACCAGCACCGCGTCCTGCGGGCCGAGTTCCGCCGGGTCGGCGGCGGCGCGCGGGCGGGCGTGCAGCACGCCGCCCGGAGCGTGCACGGTCAGGCCGCGCTCGCGGATCGCCTCGAGCTGGGCGCCGCGCGCGACGATGGAAACATCCGCCCCGCCCCGCGCCAGCCGGGTCGCGACATGGCCGCCGATCGCACCGGCGCCGAACACGCAGATCCTCATCCGCTCCGATCCTCAGCCCAGGGGCCCATGACGGGCCCCGTGCCCAAGCAGGCCGCCGACGGTTCGCCCCCGACGGTTCGCCCCCGGCATTCCGCGCCCGCCGCAACGATCGGGCGGGCTCCCGGCGCCGCGCCCGCCGACAGGGTTTCCGAGGCGCGCCGCGCGGTCAATGCCCCACCGGCCGGCCCATGGCACCGGGTCGGGCCAGAGAGGCAGGGCCGGCGGGTCAGGCCAGCGGGTCAGGCCAGCGGGTCAGGCCAGCGGGTCAGGCCAGCAGGTCGAACGCCGCGCGCGACAGCGCCTGCACGCCGAGGCCGATGCACCCCTCGTCCGGCTGGTAGTCGGCGTTGTGCAGGCTGTCGCGCCGGCCCGGCGCGCCGGAGCCGACGCGCAGGTGGAAGGCCGGGGCACGCTCGGCGAACAGCGCGAAATCCTCGGCGCCCATGCTGGCCTCGCCCTCGTCCAGCACGTCGCCGAGCTGCGCCCGCGCCGATTCCACCACGCGCGCCAGCATCGCGTCGTCGTTGCGCAGCGAGGGCACCATGCGCTGGTAGTCCAGCGCGCAGCGCACGCGCAGCGCCACCGCCAGCCCGTCGGCGAGGCGGCGCAGCGCGGCCTCGGCCGTGTCGCGCGCGTCGGGGTGCAGGGTGCGTATCGTGCCCTTCAGCGCCACGCGCTCGGGGATGATGTTGTAGGTGGTGCCGCCGCTGAGCATGCCGACCGTGACCACGGCCGGGTGCAGCGGCCGCACCTCGCGGCTGACCACGGCCTGCACCTGGCCGACGAAGCTCGCCGCCGCCACGATCGGGTCGATCGCGCCGGAGGGGTGCGCGGCGTGGCCGGAGCGCCCGCGCACGACGAGGTCGAAGCGGTCCGCCGCGGCGAGCGCCGCGCCGCGCACGTAGCCGAGCCGCCCGACCGGCAGGTGCGGCGCGTTGTGGAAGCCGAGGGCGAGGTCGAAGCGCTCCGGCCGCGCCTCCCGGTCCATGTCGGCGAGCATGGCGGCGGCGCCCTGCAGAGTCTCCTCGGCCGGCTGGAACACCAGCAGCACCCGGCCGGCGAGCCGCGGCGCGAGATCGCGCAGCACCGCGGCGACGCCGAGCAGCGTCGCGGTGTGCAGGTCGTGGCCGCATGCGTGCATACGGCCCTCGACGGTGCTGGCGTAGTCGAGTCCGGTCTCCTCGTGGATCGGCAGCGCGTCGAGATCGGCGCGGATGGCGAGGGTGGGCCCCGGCCGGCCGCCCTCGATGACGCCGAGGATGCCGGTGCCGCCATAGCCGCCGCGGTGCGGTATGCCGAGGCGGGCGAGTTCGGCGGCCACGATGCCTGCCGTGCGCGTCTCCTCGAAGCCCAGCTCCGGGTGCGCGTGGATGTCGCGGCGCAGCGCGACGAGGCGCGGCCCGATCGCCGCGGCCGCCGCCCGGATCGCGCCTTCGGGGTCGTTGTGCAGGGTCGCCGACATGTGCGCGCCGTCCGGAAGGATGAGGCGGGCGAAGGTAGTCGAACGGCGCGCCGTGGCAACGCCGTGCGTCGGCGCGCCGCGGCCGGGCGCCGGCCGAAGGAAAACTTGTCCGGTAGGAGGGCCCGTGTAATACGCTGCCGGGACGGGAGGGATGATGGTCCTGGCGGCGCGGCAGGCAAGGCTCGAAGGCGGCGTGGCGCTGGCCCGACCGGTGGCGGCGTGCGCTCGTCCGGAACCGCCCTGTCCCGTCTTGCTCCGCCCCGCCCTGCCCCGCTGCGTCTCGCCCCGCTGTGTCTCGCCCCGCCTTGGCGCGCACCGCCGGCGGGCGGCTTGCCGTGGCGGGCCGTTTTCCGGCCGGGCGGGCTTCCGGCCGGCAGGCATCCATCCTCCCGCACCACGGATCATCCTCGCGCCGCGCGCGCGGGCCGTGCGGCAGGGCCGCCACGCTCCCTCTTCCCCGTCCGCGCCGCTGCGGCGCAACATCGCAACATGCTTGCGCGCGCAGCGTGGATATGCTGTCGGGTGCGAATGTCGCGGCCCGTGCCCACGCAACGGCGCCAGCGACAGGGTGTCGCAACGCAGTGCACCGGACCGGCGCCAACCCTGCCTCAGGGGCAGGCGCGCCGGCCCGGTCCGCTGAGCCGCGCACTTGGGGCTTTTCGACACGCGGCGGCTGACTCCGGCGCCGCCGTTCCGAGGGAAGGTTCGGGAATGAAACTCAACGCCAAGGACCTGGCATCAGGGCTCTTCCTGGTTCTGCTGGCCGCGGTCGGCCTGTGGCTGAACCAGGACCACGCGCTGGGATCGGCGCGTCGCATGGGTCCGGGCTACATGCCCATGCTCGTGTTCTGGATCCAGATCGCCCTCGGCGCGGTGGTGCTGGTCGCGTCCTTCTTCAACGGGCCGGACCCGCTGGAGCGCTGGACCGGCCTCGACGCGGCGAGCCTCGCCGGCGGCGTCATCGCCTTCTCGGTGGTCTACTGGTTCGTGCTGCCGATGCTCACCGGCGCGCCGCCCGCCGGCACGACCGAGGTGGAGGCCGGCAGCCAGAGCTTCCTCGGCAGCGGCTACAACGGGCTCGGCATCGCGCTGCTGGTCGGCTTCCTGGTGCTCGCCATCTCCGGCGGCTGGCGCCCGACCGCCTTCATCTGCGCCTCGCTCTGCGCCTTCGCGCTGCTGCTGGAGCGCGGCGGGCTGATCCTGGCGACGATCGGCACCGTGGGCGTGGCGGCCTTCGCCGACCGCTCGCAGCGCGTGCTCGGCGTGCTCGGCTGCATCGCGGTGCTCTGCCTGATGTGCTGGTGGATCTTCATCGACCAGCTCGACATCCGCGTGCCGGTCTGGCCGCAGTTCTGATACCGGGGACCGCGATGCGCACCGAACCAAGCAACAAGACCCACCCGATGCCCCCGGCGCCGCCCCTGGCGCCGGCCGAGGGAGCCCGGAGCTGATGGAAACCCTCCTCGCCAACCTGGCGCACGGCTTCTACGTCGCGCTCAGCTTCCAGAACCTGCTCTTCGCCCTGCTCGGCGCGCTGATCGGCACCGCCATCGGCGTGCTGCCGGGCATCGGGCCGGTGGCCACCATCTCCCTGCTGCTGCCGATCACCTTCGGCCAGCCGGCGACGACGGCCATCATCATGCTCGCCGGCATCTACTACGGCGCGCAGTACGGCGGCTCGACCACGGCCATCCTGCTCAACCTGCCCGGCGAGGTGTCGTCCGTCGTGACGACGCTCGAAGGGTACAAGATGGCCCGCAACGGCCGCGCCGGCGCGGCGCTGGCCACCTCGGCGCTCGGCTCCTTCTTCGCGGGATCGGTCTCCACCCTGATCGTGGCGGCCTCCGGCCCGCTGCTGACCTCGGTGGCGCTGTCCTTCGGCCCGGCCGACTACTTCTCGCTGATGCTGCTCGGCCTCATCATCTCCTCGGTGCTGGCGCAGGGCTCCGTCCTCAAGTCGGTCGCCATGGTGGTGCTGGGCGTGCTGCTCGGCCTGGTCGGCACCGACGTGCAGACCGGCCAGCAGCGCTTCACCTTCGGCATCGCCGAGCTCTCGGACGGCATCGGCTTCGTGCCCGTCGCCATGGGCGTGTTCGGCATCGCCGAGATCATCCTGAACCTCGAGCGCCCCGAGGCGCGCGACGTGCTCAAGACCAAGGTCGGCAGCCTGTGGCTGACCAAGGAGGAG
Organism: Roseomonas acroporae; assembly: GCF_023223525.1. Lineage (GTDB taxonomy): Bacteria > Pseudomonadota > Alphaproteobacteria > Acetobacterales > Acetobacteraceae > Roseomonas_E > Roseomonas_E acroporae. Next base: position 62,181 of record NZ_JALPRX010000068.1, read on the forward strand.
TGGAAGCGCGCGACGCCCGCGGTGCTGCGCGGCACGGTGGTCGGCTCGGTGCTGGGCATCCTGCCCGGCGGCGGCGCCTCGCTCGCCTCCTTCGGCTCCTACATGATGGAGCGGAAGATGTCGAAGGGCCGGGCCCAGTTCGGCAACGGCGCCATCGAGGGCGTCGCCGGCCCGGAGGCGGCCAACAACGCCGCCGCCCAGACCTCCTTCATCCCGCTGCTCACCCTCGGCATCCCGGCCAACGCCGTGATGGCGCTGATGGTCGGCGCGCTGATCATCCAGGGCATCCAGCCCGGCCCGCGCATGGTGGAGGCCCAGCCGGACCTGTTCTGGGGCCTGATCTGCTCCATGTGGCTCGGCAACCTGATGCTGCTGGTCATCAACCTGCCGATGATCGGCATGTGGGTGAAGCTGCTGGCCGTGCCCTACCGCTACCTCTATCCCTCGATCCTGATCTTCTGCGCCATCGGCGTGTACAGCCTGAACAACAACGTGTTCGACGTGTACATGACGATCCTGTTCACCCTCTGCGGCTACATGTTCAACAAGCTGAAGATGGAGCCGGCGCCGCTGCTGATCGGCTTCGTGCTCGGCCCGATGATGGAGGAGCATCTGCGCCGCGCCATGCTGCTCTCGCGCGGCGACCCGATGATCTTCCTCCAGCGCCCGATCAGCGCCACCATGCTGGCGATCGCCGCGATCGCCCTCGGCCTGATGCTGATGCCCAACCTGCGCAAGGGCAAGGAAGAGGCGATGGCGGGCTAGGCCAGGGGCCGCCCTTCCGCCTCCGGCCCGTGGCCGGGGGCGCGCCAACGGGGGAAGCCGGTCCGGACGAAAGTCCCGATCGGCTTCCCTTTTTTTATGCTGCACCGCATTATGCGGCCAATACCTGGAGGCACTTCATGCCGAGCGCGTTGGACGAGCGGATCGTACCGGTCATCCTGTCGGGGGGCAGCGGCACGCGCCTGTGGCCGCTGTCGCGCGAGACGTATCCGAAGCAGTTCTGGCCGCTCGTCTCCGAGCTCACCATGCTGCAGGAGACGGCGGCCCGCGCCATCGGGCCGGACTTCGCCCCGCCCGTCGTGATCTGCAACGAGGGCAGCCGCTTCATGGTCGCCGAGCAGCTCCGCGCGCTGCATTCCGGCACGGGCGCCGCCGAGGGGCCGCTCGGCGCCCGGGTGGTGCTGGAGCCGCAGCCGCGCAACAGCGCCCCGGCCATCGCCGCCGCCGCCCTGCTGGTGCACGAGGAGAATCCCGGCCAGGTGCTCTGGCTGCTCGCGGCCGACCACGTGGTGACCGACCTGCCGGCACTGCATGCCGCCCTGGGCCGTGCCGCGGCGGCGGCGCGCCGGGGCAAGATCGTCACCTTCGGCATGTCGCCCACCTCGCCGGAGACCGGCTACGGCTACATCGAGACCGGGCCCGAGCTGAAGGAGGCCCCGGGCGTCCACCGCGTGGCCCGCTTCGTCGAGAAGCCCGACGCCGCCACCGCCAGGACCTTCGTCGAGGGCCACCGGCACCTGTGGAACTCCGGCATGTTCGTGGCGACGGCCGCGACCCTGATCGCCGAGCTGGAGCGGTACGAGCCCGAACTGCTGGCCGCGGTGCGCACCGCCGTGCAGGCGGCCAGGCGGGACCTCGACTTCATCCGGCTGGGCGAGGCCTTCCTGGCCGCCCCCTCGGTCTCGATCGACTACGCGGTGATGGAGAAGACCGAGGCGGCGGCGGTGGTGCCGGCCAGCATCGGCTGGTCCGACCTCGGCTCCTGGGCCGCCCTGTGGGAGGTGGCGCCCAAGGACGCCGCCGCCAACGCGACGCAGGGGCCGGTGGAGCTGCTGGACGCCAAACGCTGCCTGGTCCGCTCCGAGGGGATCCTGACCGCCGTGGTGGGGCTGGAGGATGCGGTGCTGGTCGTCACCGACGACGCCGTGCTGGCCATGCACCGCGACCGCGCCCAGGACGTGAAGAAGGTGGTGGACCGCCTCAAGGCCAAGGGCGTGAAGCAGGCCACCGAGCACCGGCGCATGTACCGCCCCTGGGGCCACTACGAGGGCCTCATCATGGGCGACCGCTTCCAGGTGAAGAAGATCCAGGTCCGCCCCGGCCAGAAGCTCTCGCTGCAGAAGCACTTCCACCGCGCCGAGCACTGGGTGGTGGTGAACGGCACCGCCATCGTCCAGCGCGACGCGGAGAGCATCCTGCTGCGCGAGAACGAGAGCGTCTACCTGCCGCTGGGCTGCGTCCACCGGATGGAGAATCCGGGCATGATCCCGCTGACCCTGATCGAGGTGCAGGCGGGCTCCTATCTCGGCGAGGACGACATCGTCCGCTTCGAGGATACCTACGGGCGGACCTGAGCACCCCAGGCCCGCGTCCCGCCTCCGGGGCCGCGGCGCGGGAGGGGTCGCCGCCTCCGGCGGGACGGGGCGGCCGGAGCATTCCCGGGCCGGCGCCGTTCCGGCCTGACCGCGTCGGGTCGGAACGGCGCCGGACCCGGCGCGAAAGCGGCGGGGCCCGGCCCCGCCCCGGAGCTTGGCCCCGGCGCCTGTCGGAGAGGCCGGCGGCGGACGGGATGGCGCGGCTGGCCCCGCCGCGCCGGTCCGCCGCCCCCGGACAGGCCGTCAGTCCGCCGCCACCTCCACCAGCACCAGTTCCGCATCCTCCGTCGCCGTCACCGCGATCTCCGACTCGTCGGCGATGGCGGCGCCGTCGCGCTCGCCGAGCGGCCGCCCGTTCACCGTCACCGCGCCGCGCGCCGGCACGAGGTAGGCGGCCCGCCCCGGCGCCAGGGTCTGGCGCAGCGTCTGCCCGGCCTTCAGCGTCGCCGCCAGCACCGCGGCGTCGGCCTGGAGCGGCAGCGCCTCGCCGCCGGCATCGCCAGGCCGGCCGGAGGCGAGCACGCTGAAGCCCGCCTCGCGCGACTCCTTCGGGAAGCTGCGCGCGCCCCAGCTCGGCTTCGCGCCGCGCTTCTCGGGCATGATCCAGATCTGGAAGATCCGGGTGGTGCCCGGCTCCAGGTTGTACTCGGAATGCACGATGCCGGTGCCGGCCGACATGATCTGCACGTCGCCCGCCTCGGTCCGGCCGGTGTTGCCCAGGCTGTCGCGATGGGTGATCGCGCCTTCCCGGACGTAGGTGACGATCTCCATGTCGCGGTGCGGATGGGGGTCGAAGCCGGTGCCGGCGGCGATCTCGTCGTCGTTCCAGACGCGCAGCCGGCCCCAGTTCATGCGCGCCGGGTCGTGGTAGCCCGCGAAGGAGAAGTGATGGCGGGCCTTGAGCCAGCCATGGTCGGCGCCACCGAGGGTGGCATGGGGGCGGATGTCGATCATCTCTCGTCGTGTCCCGGGGGCCGCGTGTGGCGTGGCCCTCTGTCGCGTCGAGAGGTGGCGGGGGTGGCAGGGCGCGGCAAGGCGCGGGGCCATTGGCGGGGGTGATGACGGTCATGGCGGGCCGGCGGCAGCCACCGCCCGGCGACGCCGGCAGCCCGCCGGCCCATCCCCGCCGAACCGGGGTTTCCGGAGGGGCTTCGCCCTTGGTGTTTCCGGAAGGGCTTCGCCCCTTGGTGTTTCCGGAGGGGCTTCGCCCCTTGGCGGGATGGTCCGGGAAGGGCAGCGCCCTTCCCGGCGGGGTTCGGGGCGTCGCCCCGATGCCCCCGGCGCCCCTGCCCGGCCCGGAGCGCCTCAGCCCGGGCTGGCGGCCAGCTCGGCGATCAGGAAGTCGCGGAACACCGAGACGCGCTTCGAGTGCCGCATCTCCTCCGGATAGACGAAGTAGGCGTCGATGCGGGGCGCCTTCAGCTCCGGCAGCAGCACGGTCAGCCCGTCGAGGTCGGTGCCGAGATAGCTCGGCAGCGCCGCGATGCCGAGGCCGCTGCGCACCGCGAGCAGGATGCCGAACAGCGAGTTCACCTCGACCGAGGGCCGGCGCGGCGTGCCGGGACGGCGGCCGACATCGGCGAGCCAGTTGATGTCCTCGATCGGCGGGCGGTAGTCGCCGTAGACGATCAGCCGGTGCGCGTCGAGGTCCTCGGGCCGCTGCGGCGTGCCGGCGGCCTTGAGGTAGTCGGGCGAGGCGACGACCTTCCAGCCGAAGGTGGCGATGTGGCGCTGGATCAGGTCCGGCTGCCGCGGCGCGTGCATGCGGATCGCGACGTCGGCCTCGCGCATGGCGAGGTCGAGCTCGGAGTCGTCGAGCAGCAGCGTCGCCGTCACCTCGGGGTGGGAGCCGAGGAAGCGGTGCAGGCGCGGCGCCAGCCAGGTGCTGCCGAAGCCGGTGGTGGTGGTGATCTTGATCCGCCCGGTCGGCCGCTCGCGGCTTTCGGTCAGCAGCGCCTCGGTCATCGCCAGCTTGGCGAAGACCTCGCGCACCGCGCGGTTCAGCGTCTCGCCCTGCTCGGTCAGGATCAGGCCGCGCGCGTGCCGGTGGAACAGGGGAACGGAGAGGGATTCCTCCAGCCCCTGGATCTGCCGCGACACGGCGGACTGGCTGAGGTTGAGCGTCTCGCCGGCATGCGTGAAGCTGCCGGCCTCGGCGACCGCGTGGAAGACGCGAAGCTTGTCCCAGTCAAGCGGCATCAGCTTGCGGCCTGCATGCGGTTACGGTCTCCTCAATCGTAGGCGGCGATGGCGGGCGCGTCGGCGGGGCGGTGGGCGAGGAATTTCTCCGCCTCCAGCGCCGCCATGCAGCCCGTGCCGGCGGCGGTGACCGCCTGGCGGTAGATGCGGTCCTGCACGTCGCCGGCGGCGTAGACGCCCTCGACGCTGGTGCGCGGCGTGCCGGGGCGGGTGAGGATGTAGCCGTCCTCGTCCATCTCGAGCTGGCCGCGGAACAGCGCGGTGGCGGGGTCGTGCCCGATGGCGACGAACACGCCATCCACCGGCAGCTCGCTCCGCGCGCCGGTCACGGTGTCGCGCAGCGCCAGGGCGCGGACCACCGGCATCTTCGCCTCGGTGCCGAGCACCGCCTCGGCGACGCTGTTCCAGCGAACCTCGATGCGCGGATGCGCGAACAGGCGTTCCTGCATGATGCGCTCGGCGCGCAGCGAATCGCGCCGGTGCACCAGCGTGACCTTCGCGGCGAGGTTGGCGAGGTAGAGCGCCTCCTCGACGGCGGTGTTGCCGCCGCCGACCACCGCCACCTGCCTGTTGCGGAAGAAGAATCCGTCGCAGGTGGCGCAGGCGGAGACGCCGAAGCCGCCCAGTTCCTTCTCGCCCGGGATGCCGAGCCAGCGCGCCTGGGCGCCGGTCGCGATCACCAGCGCCTCGGCCTCGTAGCGGGTGCCGGAATCGCCCTCGCAGCGGAAGGGGCGGCGCGAGAGATCGACCGCGGTGACGATGTCCTGCACGACCTCGGCGCCGACATGCTCGGCCTGGAGCTGCATCTGCTCCATCAGCCACGGCCCCTGCACGGCCTGGGCGAAGCCGGGGAAGTTCTCGACGTCGGAGGTGATGGTGAGCTGCCCGCCCGGCTGCAACCCGGCCACGACGAGCGGCGCCAGGCCCGCGCGCGCCGCGTAGATCGCGGCGGTGTAGCCGGCGGGGCCCGTGCCGATGATCAGCAGGCGGGTACGGCGAATCTCGGCCAAGGCTCCATCCCGATACGACAGGTTCACACTCATATCGGTCACGGCGCGGACATAACAAGCAGAACCCGCATGTTGACGCGCGACCGGCCACACTGTTGCAGCGGCGCGGCACCGATGGCCACCCCGATGGCGGCGCCGGGTGCGGCCCGTGGAGGCCGGCGACGGGCGCGGGTTGCGGCGGCCGGGCCGGCCACCGATGGCGGCGAATGCGTCGTGCGTCTTGATCCCCGGCGCGCGTGCAAGGATATTGCGCTTACCAGCCGGCGCGAGCAACGAACAAGGTGCACCCGATCAAACCCGATCCCGAAGCCGCAACCCTCGACGCCGTGGCCCTCGACAGCGTGGATCGCCAGATCCTCGGGGAATTGCAGGCGGATGGGCGCATCACCAATGTCGAGCTGGCCCGCCGCGTCGCGCTGAGCGCCCCGCCCTGCCTGCGCCGCGTGCGCCGGCTGGAGGAGACGGGCGTGATTCGCGGCTACCACGCCGACATCGACCCCGCCTCGCTCGGCTGGCAGATCACCTTCTTCGCGCTGGTCGGCCTCGAGACGCAGAAGGAGGCGGTGCTGACCGCCTTCGAGGCCATGGTGCGCGAGTGGTCCGAGGTGCGCGAGTGCCACATGATCCGTGGCGGCGGCGACTTCCTGCTGCGTCTCGTCGCGCGCGACACGGCGCACGAGAACGCGCTGACCGCGCGGCTGACCGCGGCCGACCAAGTGATGCGGGTGCAGACGCTGCAGACCATCCGCACCGCCAAGGACGTGGCCGGCGTGCCGATCCCCGGCTAGAGCCGTTCCGGCCTGACCGTATCAGGCCGGAACGGCCCCAGCCTTTTGATTTTTCGCATTTTCCGAGCCGCCGAGCGAGGACGCTCAGCTTGAAAATGCTCTGGAGCCGTTCCGGCCCGACCGTATCAGGCCCGAACGGCTCCAGCCTTCTGGTTTTTCGCCTTTTCCGGGCCGCCGGGTGAGGACACCCGGCTTGAAAATGCTCCAGGGGCCGGCGCCGGCCAGCCGCCCTCCCCGATCCCGACCGGAGCGGGCCGTGCCGAAGCCGGCTCAGCCCGGCGGCAGCGGCGAGACGCCGAACAGCAGCGGGTGCAGGTGCAGCAGCGTGCCCCAGGCGAGCACCGCCAGCGCCGGCGCCAGCCAGCCGATCTCGGCCAGCAATTCCCTCGGGGCCAGATGGTTGCGCCCCGCCGCGATCGCGCCGAAGGGCAGCACCGAGGTCCGCGCCGCGAAGCGCCGCCAGCCGGCCGGATCGCGCCGCGCCAGCTTGGCGTCGAGCGAGGGCATGCCGGCCAGCGCGGTGACGGCGAAGGCGCCGAAGAACAGCAGCGCCGCCGAATCGCCGTTGCCGACGATGTGGACCAGCGCCCAGAGCGCGAAGCTCCACAGCATCGGGTGCCGGGTGACGCGCTGGATGCCGCGCACCGGCGCCTCCAGCCCGCCGCCGCCGACCGCCGTCGGGTTGCGCGCCGTCACGGCCGCGAAGAACAGCAGGAAGGCCGGCAGCATCAGCAGCACCAGCAGCCAGCGCAGCCAGCCCGGCGCGTACCAGAGCGGCGTGGTGGGCGCGGCGTCGAAGGCGCGCACCAGCAGCACGATCAGCACCACGGACAGGACCGAGAAGGCGGCCCGGAAGCCGCCCTCGCCGAGCCGCGCCGCCAGCGCGTCGCGCAGAGGCGTGCCCGCGAGGCCGACATGGGCGGCGACCCAGAGGATCGCGGCGAGGAGGAGCGGCAGCATCGTGTCAGCCTCCGGCGGCGGTCGGGACGCGGCACGGCGTTCGGCCGTCCCCTTGGGGCTGCCGCCTCACGCCGGCCGCCAGGCGCGATGGTACGGGTGCCCGGTCCGGATCGCCTGCGCGCGGTAGAGCTGCTCGGCCAGCAGCCCGCGCACCAGGAAGTGCGGCCAGGTGAGCGGGCCGAGCGACAGCCGGCACTCGGCCCGCGCCAGCACCGCCGGATCAAGCCCCTCGGCGCCGCCGATCAGGAAGCAGGGGCCGCGCCCCTCCCAGCGGCCGAGCAGCGCCGCCAGCCCCTCGCTGCCGGGCGAATCGCCGCCGAGGTCGAGGGCCACGGCCGGGGCGCCCTCGGGGATGGCGGCCAGCATGGCGGCGGCCTCGCGCCGGCGGATCTCGGCCGGGCTGCCGCGCCCCTCGGCCAACTCGGTTACGAGCAGGGGCGGACGCAGCCGGGCGTTGTACTGCTCGAACAGCGCCAGCTCCGGCCCCGGCCGCAGCCGGCCGACCGCGATCAGGCGCGGCGCCGAGCGCGGGATGCGGGGCGCGGCCACGCGGCGGGCGGCCCCCTGCCCTGCCGGACGCGCCTACTCGGTGTCCGACCCCACCAGGCGCACCTCGCCGGCGGGGCTGTCGGGCCCCCACATGCGCTCCAGCGCCCGCTCGGCGCGGGCCTCCGGCTTGAACAGGTGGATCACGAGGTCGCCCGCGTCGATCAGCACCCAGTCGGAGGAGCCGAGCCCCTCCACCTGCACGCGCTGGCGCAGCCCGGCCTCGCGCAGCGCCTGTTCCAGGTGCTGCGCCATGGCCTGGATCTGCCGGTCGGCGAGGCCGGAGGCGACGATCATGCGGTCCGCGAAGGAGGAGCGGTCGGCGATGTCGAGGACCACGATGTCCTCCGCCTTGTCGTCCTCCAGGCTGCGCCGGGCGGCCTCCACCAGCCGGTCCACGGCGGGCGGCGCGGCGACGGGCTTGCGCGGCTTGCGGGCGCGCGGGGTGGCGACGGGGCCGGCCTCGACCTCGGTCTTGCGCAGCTTGCGCGGCCGCGGCGCGACGGGCTCCAACGCCTCCAGCTCGGCCTCGACGCGCTGCGCCTCGCGCGCCGGCCGCTGGCGGGCGCGGCGCTCGGCGTAGGGCGAGGCGGGAGCCTTGGCCCGCGCCGCGGTGGCGCGGGCACGCGCCGGGGTCTCGGTGGCGCGGGAACGCGCCGGGGGCTCGGTGGCGCGGGAACGCGCCGGGGTTGCGGCGGTGCGGGCGCGGGTCGGCCGCGCCGGCGCCTCGGCGGTACGGCCGCGACGCGTGGGCGCCTCGGCGACGCGGGCGCGCGGGGCCTTCGTCCCGGCGGCGGCGCGCTTCGCGGCCGGCCTGGGCTCGTCCTTCGCGCGGGCGGGTGCGGCAGCCTTGGCGGCGCGGGGCCGGGATTCGCCGGCGGCGGGCTTGCGGGCGCGGGCCGGGGCCGCCGCCTGCGGCCTTGCCCGCCGCGTCACCCCGGCCTCGCCCTCGGCGGACCGGGCGGCGGGGCGCTTCGCGGGCCGGTCCGCGCGGCTCCCTGAAGCGGCGCGACGCGGGCCGGTGCGGGCGGGCTTGTCTCCCTCGGTCTTGCCGGGGCCCTTCGGGGTGCGGGCGATGGTCGCCTCCTGTGCGACGCTGTGGTGCGGCCAACCCTGGCCGCAAACGGCCGGGATTGTGAAGCCTCGCGCCCGGGCAGGCGGCACGGCACGGCACGCATGGATGCGGCCGGTGGCGAGGGAATGGTCGCGCGGGCGGCGCGAGGCAAGGGGCGCGGGCGGCCCCGCGCGACGCTGGCGTCATCGTGAATCGATGGGGTGACGAGGCGGGGTGGTGCGGCGGGCGGCGACCCCGCCTCCGACGCCGCCCGCCCCTGGTCCGAGCCCCTGGCCTACCTCCCCTGGCCCGCCTCCTCTGGCCCGCCTCCCCTGGCCCGCCTCCCCTGGCCTACCTCCCCTGGCCCGCCTCCTCTGGCCCGCCTCCCCTGGTCGGTGCCCCCTGACCGTGTCGTTCAGGCGGCCCGTGCCAGCGCCGCCCGGATCGCGGTGGCCGAGGCCGAATGCTCCGGCGCGACCAGCAGGCTCCAGCCGGCATGCCGGGCCTTTCCCGGGTCCTGCCCCGCCAGCAGCGCCGCCGGGCGGCGCCGATGGCGGGCGAGCACGTGCGCCGCCCGCCCGGCCAGGGCGTGGCGCGTGTAGCCGGGGCGCGGCAGCACCGCGAGCGCGGTGCGGCACGCGATCTCCCGCCAGCGGCCCCAGCGCGGCAACTGGGTGAGGTTGTCGGCGCCCAGCAGCAGCACGAAGGAGGCGCGCGGGAAGCGGCGCCGCAGCAGGCGCAGCGTGTCGGCGGTGTAGCGCGTGCCGAGCCGCGCCTCGACATCGACGGCCAGCACGCGGCGTCCGTCGGCGATGCGTCGGGCGGCGGCGAGGCGCTCGGCGAAGGGCGCCATGCCGCGCCTCGGCTTGAGCGGGTTGCCGGGCGAGACCAGCAGCCAGACCTCGTCCAGCCCCAGCCGGCGCAACGCCTGCTCCGCCACGTGGCGGTGGCCGGCATGCGCGGGATTGAAGGAGCCGCCGAGCAGGCCGATGCGCCGGCGGCGGCGATCGCCCCAGGGGCCGGGCAGGCGATGGCCGGGCAGGCGATGGCCCGGCGACGCCTGGTCGGGTGCAGGGCGGTCGGCGCCGGCCGCCGGGAGACCGGGCCTCACGCCCGCCCGCCCGCCACGGCCGGCGCCGCGCCACCCGGCCGCGGGCGGACCGGCCATGGGCGACCCGGCCATGAGCGGACCGGCCCCGCACGAACCGGCCATGAACGAGCCTGCGCCGCACGAGCCCGCCATGGGCGGGCGCCGGCGCGGGAAGCGGGCCGGCGGGCGTGGCGACGGCGGTGGCGGGCGGCGTTCTGGATCACTGCATCCGGACGGTGACGCTGACCGGCTCGGCCAGCAAGCCCTCGTAGCGCAGCGTGTAGGTGCGGCCGGCGACGCTGGGCACGGAGGGCGCGAAGCCGCCGAGCGAGACGATGTCGCCCGCCCGCAGCCGCTGGCCGGACTTCGCGAGGTCGGCGACCAGCCACGGGATCACGTCGAGCGGGTGGCCGAGCAGGGCGGTGCCGGGGGCGCGGGCCAGCTCGCGCGTATCGTCGGCGAGGATCACCGTCATGCTCGCCAGCCGGTCGGCGAATTCCGGCGTCGCCTGCACCGGAATCGGCGTGCCGACCACGCCCGAGCGCGCGGCGACCTCGATGGCGATCAGGTTCGGACCATCCACCTGCCCCTGGGCGAGCGAGACGTCGGGCAGCTCGATGAAGGGGACCACCTGGTCGAGGTGGCGCAGGATCTCCACCCGGTCGGTGGCGCCGTTGATGCCCTCGTCGCGCACCCGCACCAGCAGGTCGGCCTCGACGCTCGGATTGACGCCGAAGCGCGCCGGCATGGCGTCGCCGGAGCGGTGGCGCAGGGTCGCCTCGAAGATCGCGCCGCGCACCGGGTGCGGCACGCCGAATCGCTGCTGCACGGCGGTGTTGGTCAACCCGACCTTCCAGCCGACCTGCCGGCCCCACTCGCGCGCCAGCAGCGGCGTCAGCCGGTCCTGCGCGCACTGCCCGTCGGCGAGCGAGAGGCCCGGGCCGTAGCCCTGCACCGGCGCCTCGGCGCGCAGGATGGCGGCGGCGCGCTCGGCGACGGCCGCCTCGGAGGGGCATTCGGCGCGGGCGGCGGCGGGCAGCGCCGCGAGGGCCAGCACGGCCAGGGCGGCGGGCAGGCGCCGCGGCGGAATCGGGCGCGGGATGCGGTCGGGGGTCATGGTGCCTTGGCGTTCCTCTCGGGCTTCCTGCATCGGGGCGGCAGCCGGCGGGCCGGTGGCCCCCTGGCGGCTTCCCCGATGCCCCGAGGGGCCGGCGCGCGGCCGCCTCCCCCGGGGAAGCGGCCGGCCGTTCTCAGGACCCGGGCTTCAGGGCCGGGTCTGGCCGCTCCCGAGCACATGGTAGCGATAGGTGCAGAGCTGTTCCAATCCCACCGGCCCGCGCGCGTGCAGCCGGCCGGTGGCGATGCCGATCTCGGCGCCGAAGCCGAACTCGCCGCCGTCGCAGAACTGCGTCGAGGCGTTGACCATGCCCACCGCGCTGTCGAGGCCGTTCAGGAAGGCCTCGGCGGCGGCCGCGTCCCCGGTGACGATCGCCTCGGTGTGCTCGGAGCCGTGGCGGCGGATGTGGTCGAGCGCCGAATCCACCCCGTCCACCACCGCGACCGAGAGCCGCGCGTCCAGCCACTCGGTCGAGAAGTCCTCGTCCGAGGCGGCGGGCAGGGTCGGCACGACGGCACGGGCGCGCGCGTCGGCGCGGAAGTCGCAGCCCAGCGCGGCGAGGTCGTCCACCAGCACCGGCAGCAGGGCGGGGGCGATGGCGGCGTCGATCAGCAGAGTCTCGGTGGCGCCGCAGATGCCGGTGCGGCGCATCTTGGCGTTGGCGAGGATGCGCCGCGCCATGTCGGGATCGGCCGCCGCGTGGACGTAGGTGTGGCAGAGCCCCTCGGCATGGGCGAGCACGGGCACCCGGCTCTCCTCCTGCACGCGGGTGACGAGGCCCTTGCCGCCGCGCGGGATGATGAGGTCGATCAGCCCGGCGGCGCGCAGCATGGCGCCGACGAAGGCGCGGTCGGCGACCGGCGCCACCTGCACGGCGGCCTCGGGCAGCCCGGCGGCGCGCAGCCCTTCCAGCAGGCATTCGTGGATGGCGCGGGCCGAGCGCAGGCTCTCCGAGCCGCCGCGCAGGATCACCGCGTTGCCGGACTTGAGGCACAGCGCGGCGGCATCGGCCGTCACGTTGGGGCGGCTCTCGTAGATCATGCCGATCACGCCGATCGGCTGCGCGACGCGGCGGATGACCAGGCCGTTCGGCCGGGTCCATTCCGCCAGCACTCGGCCGACGGGGTCGGGCAGCGCCGCCACCTCCTCCAGCCCCTTCGCCATCGCCTCGACGCGGGCGGGGGTGAGGGTCAGTCGGTCGCGGTAGGCGGGCGTCAGCCCCTCGGCGGCGGCGAGGTCGGCGGCGTTGGCGGCCAGGATGTCGCCCGCGCGGGCACGGAGCGCGGCGGCGGCCTCCCGCAGCGCGCGGTCCTTCGCCGGTCGCGGGGCGCGCGCGAGCAGGGAGGCGGCCGCCTTCGCATCGCGGGCGGCGCTCTCCAGGAGGCGGGCAACCTCGTCGGCGAGCTGGTTCACGGCACGGACCTTTTCGACAGCCGGGACAGGCGGCCGCACCGGACGGCCGCCGCCGCCATGCCCGGACGAACCTTCCGCAGGTTCGCGCACGGGCGGATGGCGAGGCAGACTTGCGCAGCCTGATTAGCGCGGCGGCGGGCCGCCGAACAGGGCGGGCCGCGCGGGGTGAGCCATGCGCGGACCGGCGGCACGCTCGCCCCGACGGCCGGGACGGGGCACGGCCCCCATGGACAGGACGGGGCATGGCCCCGACGGCCGGGACGGGGCACGGCCCCGATGGCCGGGACGGGGCACGTCCCCGATGCCGGTTCGCCCGTCGCATGCCTCCCGGCCCCGGCCCCCGGTCGCGCAGGCCGGCGCCGCCCGCGCCCCTGCCCCCTCCGACGCGGCCAGCACCGGGCACGACGCCGCTTGCCGTCCCGCCGGGGCGGTAGGCACGATACCGCGCGACCGGAACGGCGGGCGGCGGGGATTCGGGGCCATCGTGGTCCGGGCCGCCGGCGAAGGGCAGGCGCGGCAGGGAAGGCGCGGGGGGCCGATGGCCGCCCGGCACGCGCAGGGGGGATGGATGCTGAGACGCGCACTGATCCGGGCGGCGCTGGCGCCGGCGGCGATCCGCGGGGTGCTGGATGGCGCGGCCCGCCGGGCCGGGCTCGCCGCCGGCCTGTCGGGCGCCCTGGCCGCGCCGGCCATCGCCCAGGCCCCCACCCAGGCCCCCACCCAGCCCCCCGTGCAGACCGCCCCGTCCGGCACGGCCGCGCCGGAGGACGGGCTCGTCGAGAAGAAGGTGTTCGAGACCCAGGGCTTCCGCACCCGCGGCGGCGCCACCATCCCGACCGTCCGCCTCGGCTACCAGACCATGGGGCAGCTCAACGCGGCGGGCGACAACGCGGTGCTGATCTGCCACTTCTTCTCGGCCAACAGCCACGCCTTCGGCCGCTACGCGGCGGGCGAGGCGCCGGGCTACTGGGACGCGATCATCGGCCCGGGCAAGGCGATCGACACGGGGCGGTTCTTCGTCGTCTCCTCCGACACGCTGGTCAACATCAACCCGCGCGACGCCCGCACCACCACCACCGGCCCGGCCACGGTGAACCCGCAGACCGGCCGGCCCTGGGGCATGGAATTCCCCGTGATCGCCATGCGCGACTTCGTGGAGGCGCAGAAGCTGCTGCTCGACAGCCTGGGCGTGAAGCGGCTGGCGCTGGTGGCGGGGCCGAGCAACGGGGCGCTGAACACCATCGAATGGGCCTGCGCCTACCCGGAGATGATCGAGCGCGCCATGCCGGTGATCGGCGCGGGCGAGTTCGACGCCTGGATGATCGGCTGGCTCGACGTCTGGGAGAGCCCGATCCGGCTCGACCCGAACTGGCGCGGCGGCGACTACTACGGCGTCGGGCGCGAGGCGCCGCTGCGGGGGCTGGCGGAGGCGCTGAAGATCGTCTCGCTGCATGCGCGCGACCGCGGCTGGGCGCGGCAGTTCGGTCGCCGCCCGGCCGAGGGGCAGGACCCGGCGCGCCGGATCGGCGACCGCTTCGCCGTCGAGAAGTGGCTGGAGGACACGGCGACGGCCCGCGCGCGCACGGCGGACGCCAACTCCTTCCTCTACATGGTGCGGGCCAACCAGCTCTTCCTGAACGAGTACCCGTCGAGCGAGGCGGCGCTCGCGAACAGCAAGGCGCGCTGGCTGGTGGCGGCGAGCCTGGGCGACCGCGTGTTCCCGATCGAGTACAACCACGAGCTGGTGGCGATGCTGCGCCGGGCGGGGCGCCCGGTGGAGTTCGTGGAGCTGCGCGGCGATCTCGGGCACCTCGAGGGCGTCGCCGGCATGGCGCAGGCGGCCGGGCCGATCGGGCGCTTCCTGGCGGGGTGAGGGCGGGCCCGGCGGCGCCCGTCTCCGGGTGCCGCCGACAGGATGGCCGGCGGACGGCGCCGGTGACCGGAACCGGCGGGCGGAACCGCGGGGAATGCGCGGCGCCATGCCCGCCTGGTCCGCGCGGTCGGGGGGCGGCGAGCCCGCGCCGTCCGCCGATGGTCAAGCGCCACGGCATGCGCTAAGCGGGGCCGCAGGTGCGGGCCTGTAGCTCAATGGTCAGAGCGGACCGCTCATAACGGTTTGGTTGCAGGTTCGAGTCCTGCCGGGCCCATCCTTCCGCCCACCCTTCCGAGAGCACAAGACACGCGCATGACCGGGATTGCCGGGGCCGGCGCCGATCCGGCGGCAGGCGGGATCGCCGCCGCCTATCTGGCGGCCGAGGGGTTCGAGGCGGAACTGGCCGAGGAGCTGGCCCGCGCCGGCCGGCGCATCGCCGGCTGGCACGGCCGGCTGGCCCTCTCGCCGGACCCGCCGGCCACCATCGCCTGGGCGCTCGACACCTGGACCGCGCCGCGCGCGCTGCCCGCCCCCTCGGTCAAGGCCGCCGCCGACGCGCTGCGGGCGATGCAGCGCAACTGGTCGCACTACGGCGCGTCGCACCACCGGCGCGCGGCGCTGATCGAGGCGCGGCTGCCGCCGGTGAAGGCACGGCCGCTGACCTTCCCGGAGCCCGCCCCCACCGGCCATCTCGGCGCCTGGACGCTGCTGGCGCCGGACCGGCTGCTGGCCAGCCCGACCAAGGCCAGCCCCTTCGTCAACGGCGCGCCGCGCTTCGTGGAGGATCGCGAGGGGCCGCCCTCGCGCGCCTACCTCAAGCTGTGGGAGGCGCTGACGCGGCTCGGGCGCTGGCCGGGGCCGGGCGAGACCTGCCTCGACCTCGGCGCCTCGCCCGGCGGCTGGACCTGGGCGCTGGCGCGGCTCGGCGCCACGGTGATCGCGGTGGACAAGGCGCCGCTCGATCCCGCCATCGCCTCCATGCCGGGCGTCTCTGTGCGGCAGGAGAGCGCCTTCGGCCTCGACCCGCGCGCGGAACCCGCCGTGGACTGGCTGTTCAGCGACGTGATCTGCTACCCGGCGCGCCTGCTCGCCCTGGTGCGCCGCTGGCTGGAGGCCGGGGCGGCGCGCAATCTCGTCTGCACCATCAAGTTCCAGGGCGTGACCGACCACGACACGGCGGCGGAATTCGCCGCCATCCCCGGCGCGGTGATGTTCCACGGCGCGCACAACAAGCACGAGCTGATGTTCGCCCGCCTGGCCCCGTAGGCTGCCGCCCGGGCCGGCGCGGATTCACGCCTTCGGGCGTGTCCGCCCTCCGGCGACCTGCGCCGGCCCGGCCGCCGGCGCGACTTGTCCGGATTGTCATCCCTGCATCCCGGACGCCCGTGCCACGTTCAGGGCATGGCAAACACGGCAGGAGAGCCAGCCATGGTCGATCGCAGCCAGATCAAGGAACACATGGAGGTCGTCGGCTCGGACGGCGGCCATATCGGGACGGTGGACCACCTCGACGGGGACCGGATCAAGCTCGCGAAGAAGGATCGCGGCTCGGGCGGGCACCACCACTACCTGCCGCTCGGCCTGGTCGAGGAGATCGACGAGGCCGGGGTGCGCATGTCCTTCAAGTCGGAGCTGGCCGAGCAGTTCTGGGAGGCGAAGTAGCCGCCCCGCCCCGCGCCCTCGCGGCCGGGGCACGTCGCGACGGGCCGGGGGACGCCGATCCGCGGATCGACGGCCCACGGATTGCCAGGCCGCGCGGGATCGGGCACTCGTGCCCGCCGCCCGCGCGGCCGAGGCCGGCTGCCGGGCGCCGCAGAAGGAGCCCGGCATGCGCGCCATCTTCGTCGACGCCAATTCCAGCCTTGCCGCGGTGACGCGCCGCCTGCTCCGCCCCGGCGACCCGGCGGTGGAGATCCTGGAGGATCCCGACATCACCGCGGCGCAGCTGCCGGCGCTGCTGCGCGACGCGCCCATCGCCATCGACGACCATACCGCCTTCCCGACCGACATCGTCCGGCAGTGCCCGGCGTTGCGGCACGTCGTCTTCCTCGGCACCGGCGCCCGCTCCTACATGAACCCGGAGGAGCTGGCCGGGCTCGGCGTCACCGTCCACACCATCAAGGGCTACGGCGACACCGCCGTCGCCGAGCACGCCATCAGCCTGATGTGGGCTGCGGCGCGCGACGTGGCGGCGATGGACCGCGGCATCCGCGCCGGCGGCTGGCCGCGCACCGAGGGCATGCAGCTCACCGGCAAGACGATCGGCCTGATCGGCTATGGCGGCATCGCGGCCGAGGTCGCGCGCATCGCCGGCGGCTCGGGCATGCGCGTGCTGGCCTGGAACCGCTCGCCGAAATCGGCGCCGGGGGTGGAGTTCGTCGATCTCGACACGCTGCTGGCCGAGAGCCACGTCGTCTCGCTGCACCTGCTGCTGAACGACGAGACGCGCGGCTTCCTCTCGGCCGAGCGCATCGCCCGCATCCGGCCGGGCGCCATCCTGGTCAACACCGCCCGCGCCGCCGTGGTGGACGAGGCGGCGATGATCGCGGCGCTGGAGAGCGGCCGGCTCCGCCATGCGGCGCTCGACGTGTTCGAGACGGAGCCGCTGCCCGCCGGGCACCGGCTCGCCGCCCTGCCCAACGTGACCCTGACCTCGCACTCGGCCTTCCGCACCCCAGAGGCGAGCGACAACCTGATCGAGGCGGCGCTGGAGCACTGCCGGCGGATCGCGGCGGGCGGCTGACGCGGCCGGGTGCCGCTCGGGCGGCGGCCGGCGCGGCGCCGCCCGCCGTCAGCCCGCGGGGAAGAAGCGGTTCGCCGGGCGCGGCAGGCCGAGATGCTCGCGCAGCGTCGTGCCCTCGTACTCGCGGCGGAAGATGCCGCGGCGCTGCAATTCCGGCACCACCTTGGTCACGAAGTCGTCGAGGCCGGCGGGCAGGAAGGGGAACATCACGTTGAAGCCGTCGCAGGCCTCGGTCTCCAGCCATTCCTGCATGGTGTCGGCGATGTTGGCCGGCGTGCCGGTGATCTGCCCGCCGCCGTAGCCGCCCACCTTCTGCGCGAGCTGGCGCACGGTGAGGTTGCCCTCGCGCCCCAGGGCGATGGCGCGCTCGCGGCCGCTCTTGCTCTCGTTGGTCTCGGGGATGTCGTCGGGCAGCGGCGCGTCCGGGTCGAAGCGGGAGGCGTCGGTGCCGAGCATCACGGAGAGCGAGGCGATGCCGCTGTCGTAGTGGACGCGGCTGTCGAGCAGGGCGCGCTTCTCCTGCGCCTCCGCCATCGTGTCGCCGACCGTGACCAGCACGCCGGGCAGGATCTTCAGGTGGTCGCGGTCGCGGCCGAGCCGGTCCATGCGGCCCTTCACGTCGGCGTAGAAGGCGCGCGCGGCATCGATGTTGCCGCCGGCGGCGAACACCACCTCGGCCGTCTCGGCGGCGAGCTGGCGGCCGGGCTCGGAGGCGCCGGCCTGCACGATCACCGGCCAGCCCTGCACCGGGCGCGCGATGTTGAGCGGCCCGCGCACGGAAAGGTACGGCCCCTTGTGGTTCAGCACGTGCATGCGCGCGGGATCGAAGTAGAGGCCGGACTCCGCGTCGCGCACGAAGGCGTCGTCGGCGAAGCTGTCCCAGAGGCCGGTGACGACGTCGTAGAACTCGCGCGCGCGGCGGTAGCGGTCGCCGTGCTCGCGGTGCTCCTCCAGCCCGAAATTCAGCGCCGCGTCGGGGTTCGAGGTGGTGACGATGTTCCACCCCGCGCGGCCGCCGCTGATGTGGTCGAGCGAGGCGAAGCGGCGGGCGATGTGGTAGGGCTCGTCGAAGGTGGTGGAGGCCGTCGCCACCAGCCCGATCCGCTCCGTGCAGGGGGCGAGCGCCGAGAGCAGCGTGAAGGGCTCGAAGGAGGTGACGGTGTGCGAGCGCTTCAGCGCGTCGATCGGCATGTTCAGCACGGCGAGGTGGTCGGCCATGAAGAAGGCGTCGAACCGGCCGCGCTCCAGCGTCTGCGCGAGGCGCACGAGGTGGCGGAAATTGAAGTTGGCGTCGGGCCAGGCGCCGGGATAGCGCCAGGCGCCGGTGTGGATGCTGACCGGGCGCATGAAGGCGCCGAGGCGGAGCTGCCGAGGGGACTGCCGAGAGGGCTGGCGTGGGGCTTGGGGCAAGGCGGGGACTCCTGCCGGGCCGGCGCGGAACGCGCGGCCTATTCACGCCGGACACTCGCGCTTTGCCGGCCTCCCCGCAAGATCCACAGCCCGTAATCGGGCTTGCGCCGCCGGCCGGGGCATGCGGCCGCCCGCTTCAACCCGCCGCGAGCGCCTCCGCGTGGCGCAGCAGCCGCAGGAAGTTGCCGCCCCAGAAGCCGGCGATCTCGGCCTCGCCCCAGCCGCGCCGCAGCAGCTCGGCGGTGAGGTTGCCGCTCTCCGAGGCGTCGCCCCAGCCGCGGAAGCCGCCGCCGCCGTCGAAATCCGAGCTGATGCCGACATGCGCCGGGCCGCAGCGGCGGGCCACGTGGTCGAGATGGTCGCAGTAGTCGGCGACGCCCACCTGGTCGAAGCCGGCGCGGCGGCGCAGGAAGCCCGGAACGGCGGTGATCTGCACGAGGCCGCCCGTCTCGCGCAGCACGTCGAGCTGCGCGTCGTCGAGGTTGCGCGGGTGGTCGCAGAGGGCGCGCACACAGGAATGGGTGGCGACGACCGGGGTCGCCGAGCATCCGGCGGCCTGGAGCATGCCGGCGCGGGAGACGTGCGAGACATCCACCAGCATGCCGAGCCGGTTCATCTCCGCGATCGCCGCGCGCCCGAATTCGGAGAGGCCGCCATGCCGCGCCTCGCCGTCGCCGAGATCGGCGCGCGGGTTGGCGCTGTCGGTGATCAGGTTGTGGCCGTTATGGCAGAGCGTCACGTAGCGCGCGCCGACGGCACGGAAGCGCGCCAGCAGCGACAGGTCCTCGCCGATGGCGTAGCCGTTCTCGACGGCGGGGATCAGCGCGATGGCGCCGTCGCGGTGCGCCTGCTCCACCGCGTCGACGGTGTCCACCACGCGCGCCTCGATGCCGTTGCGCGCGCCGCCCATGCCGGCGATGCGCGCGAGCATCGCCTCGGCGCGGCCGGCGGCGATGCGGTGGCCCTCGTCGGTGAGCGGCCCCTGCGGCACGTAGGCGGCGAGGCAGGCGGCGACGAGATGGCCGCGACGCATCTTCGGCAGGTCCACGCGGCAGGTGGTGTCGCCGAACGGGTCCGGCGCCTCGGGCCAGGGGATGTCGACATGGCTGTCGAGCGTCAGCAGACGGTCGTGCAGCGTCTCGGCGTCGGTCATGCGTTCTCGGGCCTTCCACCGGCTCGGGCCTTCCACCGGTCGGTGTGCCGGCGGGAAGGAAGGTGACGGGTTCCGCGCCCGCCGTCACCCTCCCACCGTCACCCTCCCGCCGGCGCGGCACGTCGCCGCTGCGGGCCTCAGGCGGTCTCGTTGAAGAGCTCGCGGCCGATCAGCATGCGGCGTATCTCGCTCGTTCCGGCGCCGATCTCGTAGAGCTTGGCGTCGCGCAGCAGGCGGCCGGTCGGGTAGTCGTTGATGTAGCCGTTGCCGCCCAGGCACTGGATCGCCTCCAGCGCCATCCAGGTGGCCTTCTCGGCGGCGTAGAGGATGGCGCCGGCCGCGTCCTTGCGCGTGGTCTGGCCGCGGTCGCAGGCCCGCGCCACGGCGTACACGTAGGACTTCGCCGCGTTCATCGTGGTGTACATGTCGGCCAGCTTGCCCTGCATGAGCTGGAACTCGCCGATCGCCTGGCCGAACTGCCTGCGCTCGTGCACGTAGGGCACCACCACGTCCATCGCCGCCTGCATGATGCCGAGCGGCCCCGCCGCCAGCACGGCGCGCTCGTAGTCGAGCCCGCTCATCAGCACGTTGACGCCGCGCCCGACGGCGCCGAGCACGTTCTCCTCCGGCACCTCGCAATCCCGGAACACCAGCTCGCAGGTGTTGGAGCCGCGCATGCCGAGCTTGTCGAGCTTCTGCGCGGTGGAGAAGCCGGGGAACCCTTTCTCGACGAGGAACGCCGTGATGCCGCGCGGCCCGGCGGCGGGGTCGGTCTTGGCGTAGATCACCAGCACGTCGGCATCCGGGCCGTTGGTGATCCACATCTTGCCGCCGTTCAGCACGAAGCGATCGCCACGCCGCTCCGCGCGCGTGCGCATGCCGACCACGTCCGAGCCCGCCCCCGGCTCGCTCATCGCCAGCGCGCCGACATGCTCGCCGGCGATCAGCCCCGGCAGGTAGCGGCGCTTCTGCGCGTCCGTGCCGTTGCGGTTGATCTGGTTGACGCAGAGGTTGGAGTGCGCGCCGTAGCTCAGCCCGACCGAGGCGGAGCCGCGGCTGATCTCCTCCATCGCCACCACGTGCTCGAGGTAGCCCATCCCGGCGCCGCCGTACTCCTCGGGCACGGTGACGCCGAGCAGGCCGAGATCGCCGAATTTGCGCCAGAGATCGGCGGGGAACTGGTTCTCGCGGTCGATCGCGGCGGCGCGCGGGGCGATCTCGTCGGCGGCGAAGGCGGCCACCTGCTCGCGCAGCGCGTCCGCCATCTCGCCCAGGCCGAAATCGAGGCCCCTGAAGCTGCCCCTGGAACTGTTGGACATTCCCCCGCTCCCCGTTCGTCGCCGGACAAGGGGGGCGCGGGGCGGCGGTGCTTGTCAAGCGTCCCCGAACGGCGGGGAGCGACCGCTACTGGCCCGGGTTCATCCGGTACCAGCTCCCGTTCGGCGCCTGGGCGAAGTAGTTGCCGGCGCCGTCGCGCATGAAGTTCTGCCCGGTGCGCGGGTCGGTGTAGCCGTTCGGACCCATGTAGGGCAGCACGCGCTGCTGGCCGGTGTAGGGGTCGGTCCAGGTGCCGTTGCCCTGCATGGTGCGGCCCGACTCCTGCAGGTTGCGGCTGTAGCCGTCGGCGTATTGCTGCTGCGCCTGGGCGCGCTGCCGCTCCGCCTCCTGCACGCCCTGCCAGGACTGCTGCTCGCGCCGCTGGTTCTGCAGCTCCGTCTGCCGGTACTGCTGCATGCCCTGCGCGGTGAAGCCGCCGGTGGCCGCGTACTGGTAGGCGAATTGCGGGTAGCTCAGCGTGCCGCCCTGCGCCCGGTGCTGCTGGTACATGGCCCAGCAATTCGGGTCCTGCATGGTGCGCTGCACGACGGCCGCCGTCTGCTGCTGCATCTGCTGCTGCTGCATCTGCATCTGGCGCTGCTGCTGCTCGACCATGGCGCCGTAGTCGGGGCCGAGGTTCCAGCCGTTGTACGTGACCTGCGCCGAGGCCCCCCCGGCGGCGAGGGCGCTGCCGAGACCCGCGAGCAGGGCGGCAGCCAGCAGGGAGGGGCGGGTCATGACGGCGGGTTCCGGGGGGTGGCCGGGATCATTCCCGCCGCCCACGCCCCCTTCTACCGGTCGGGCGCCGGCCCGGGCCACGAAATCCTTCATCGGCCGGAACGAGACCGCGCGAGCGGCCGGCGCGCTTCGGGGCCGCGCCCCGTGCTCAGCCCCCGGGCTCAGTCCCCCCCCCCTGTTCAGCACCCGTGTTCAGCGCCCGTGTTCAGCCCCCGTGTTCAGCCCCCGGGCAGCTCGGCCAGGCGCTGCTCGACGAGGCGGCGCCAGGGCGCGTCGGCGGGGCTGTCCGCCAGCAGCGCCTGCCAGGTCCGCCTCGCCGCCCCGTTCTCTCCCGATCGTGCCTGGAGCACGCCGGAAAGGTAGCGCAGGCGCGGATCGGCCGGCGCCGCCGCCAGGGCGCTGTCGAGCAGGGCGCGGGCCGCTTCCGGCTGGTCCCGGTCGATCTGCAACTCGGCCATCATGGCGGCCAGCGAGGGATCGAAGCGCGCCGCCAGCGCGCGGTCCCAGGCCGCCAGCGCGGCCTCCGCGCGGCCGCGGTTGCGCTCCGCCTCGCCCAGCAGCAGCCAGCCCTGGCGCGCGGCCTCGCTGCGCGGGTCGATCGCGGCGAGGCGGGCGCGAAGCTGCGCCAGCAGCGCCTCGTCGCGCGCCGCCGCCTCCTGCCGCAGCCGCAGCGGCGCCGAGGGCGTGCCCGGCGCGCCGTGCAGCAGGTAGGTGCCGAGCGCCACGGTCGGGATCAGCAGCAGCGCCAGCAGCAGCGCCATCGGACGCGGCGGAGCGGCGGCGCGCCCCGCCCCGCCCGCGGCAGCGTCGGCCGCCGCCCCGGGCGTGGCCAGCAGGCGCCGCTGCACCTCCAGCGTCGCGGCCTGATGCGCGGCCTCGTCCATCCGGCCGAGCGCGCGCTCGCGGTCCAGCTCGGCGAGCTGGGCGCGGTAGAGGGCGAGGTCGGCGGCGCGCCGGCCCCGCGCACGGGGGGCGCGCCACAGCACCAGGGCGAGCGGCAGCAGCGCCGCCAGGGCCAGCAGGCCGAGCAGGAGGAAGGTCAAGCGGCCGGCCCACCCTCCAGCCGCGCCAGACGCTCGCGCTCGGCCTCGGTGAGCGGCGCGGGCGGGGCCGGGTGGCGCCGGCGACGGGCCAGCAGCACGGCGCCGGCGCCGCCGAGCAGCGCCAGGGCGGGCGTCGCCCAGAGCAGCGCCGTCGCGGCGTTGACCGGCGGCCGCAGCAGCACGAAGTCGCCGTAGCGGTCATGGACGAAGCGCACCACGGCGGCATCGTCGGCGCCGGCGGCGACCTGCTCGCGCACGAGGCGGCGCAGGTCGCGCGCCAGGGCGGCGTCGCTGTCCTCGATGGACTGATTCTGGCAGACGAGGCAGCGCAGCTCCCGCCCGATCGCCTGCGCGCGCGCCTCCAGCGCCGGGTCGCGGAGCTGCTCGGCGGGGTCGCCGGCGGCGAGGGCCGGGCCGAAGCGGAGCGGCAGGGCGAGCAGCAGCGCGGCGGCGAGGACGCCGGCCCGACGCCGCGGGACGACACGCATGCCGCCGGCGCGCCTGATCCCCGACGCCTCGTCTGCCGACGCTGCCGGGGCGCTGCCCCGGACCCCGCGCCAAGGGACCGTGGGGGGCGAAGCCCCCTTCGAGCCCCCCTTTTCGGGGAACGGGTCGGGCTTCGTCACCGCGCGCACGGGTCGCGGCACCGGCAGAGGAAGGTCCGGCGGCATCAGGCGTAGCGGCGCAGCAGGGGTTGCAGGTCGCCCGCCAGCACCTCGGGCGTCACCGGGCCGGGCCAGCGCCAGCGCACCTTGCCCTGGCGGTCGATCAGGTAGGTCTCCGGCACGCCGTACACGCCCCAGTCGATGGCCACGCGGCCCGGCTCGTCGCGGCCGAGCCGCGCGAAGGGGTTGCCGCGCCGCTGCAGGAAGGCGGCCGCGTCGGCCGGCCGGTCCTTGTAGTTGATGCCGAGCAGCGTCACCCCGTCCGCCTTCAGGCGCATGAGCTGCGGGTGCTCGATGATGCAGGGCACGCACCAGGAGGCCCAGAAATTCACCAGCACCGGCGCCGCGCCGCCGCGCAGGTCGGCGCTCGCCACGCCGGGCAGGCCGGATTCCGCCAGCGGCGGCAACTCGAACGCCGGCGGCGCCTTGCCGAGGAGCTGCGAGGGCAGGCTCTGCGGCGCGTAGCTGCCGGATTCGAGGCCGCGCAGCATCGCGTAGAAGCCCGCGCCACCCACCACCGCGACACCGAGCGGCGCCAGCAGCAGCGCCCGGCGCGACGGGCGCGGGGAAGGCGGGGCGTCCGCCGGAACGGCGTCGCCGGTGGCCGTGTCCGGCGTCGCGCTGGCAGGCGCGCCAAGGACCGCGCCGACAGGCGCGTCAAGGGCTGCGCCGGCAGGCGCGCCAAGGATTGCGCCGGCAGGCGCGCCGGGAACAGGGCCGGCAGGCGCGCCAGGGACCGCACCGTCCGCGCCATCCAGGCGCGGCGCCCGATCGTCCACCGTCCCGCTCATGTGCCCGCTACCGCCTCGCCCCGAGACCCGTTCCCGGTCCCCTTCGGCGCCGCCCGCACCGGCGCCGAGACCCGCATCCGCCGGTCGCTCAGCGACAGCCCGCCGCCCAGCGCCATGATCGCGCCGCCGAGCCAGATCCAGGGCGCCAGCGGGTTGTGGTGCAGCCGCAGCACCGCGCCGCCGTCGCGCTCCTCGCCCAGCACCACGTAGAGGTCGGCGAGCCAGGTGGTGTGGATCGCGGCCTCCGAGGTGGTGGTGCGGCCCACCGGGAAGAAGCGCCGCTCCGGCCGCAGCACCAGCGCGGCGCGGCCGTCGCGCAGCACCGTCACCTGCGCCTCGCGCGCGGTCCAGTTCGGGCCGATCACGTCGCGCACCGCGTCCAGCCGGTACTCGCGCCCCGCCAGCGCGGCGCTCTCGCCGGGATGCAGCAGCACCAGCCTCTCCTGCGCCAGCCCCATGCCGGCGAGCCCCAGCAGCGTCACGCCCAGCCCCGCATGCGCCACCGCGGCGCCCCAGGCGGCACGCGGCAGCCCCGCCGCCCGGCGCAGCGCGGCCAGCGGCGAGAACGGGCGGCGGCGGAACAGCGCCACGCGGTCCAGGATGTCGGCCGCCGCCCCGGCGACCAGCCACAGCCCGCCCGCGAAGCCCAGCACCGGCCCGACCCGCCAGCCTTCCAGCGCCAGGCACAGCAGCGCCCCGCCGGCCGCGAGCAGCGCCGCCCACCACAGACGCTGCAGCACCGGCCAGAGCCGCGCGCGCTTCCAGGAGAGCATCGGCCCCACCGCCATCGCCGCCACCAGCGGCACGGCGAGCGGCAGGATCGCCGTGTCGAAGAAGGGCGGCCCCACCGAGATCTTCTCGCCCAGCAGCAGGTCCGCGAACATCGGGTAGAGCGTGCCGACGAACACCACCGCGGCGATGGCGCAGAGCAGCACGTTGTTCAGCACCAGCGAGCCCTCGCGCGAGATCGGCGCGAACAGCCCGGTGGGCGAGAGCGCGCCGGCGCGCAGGCCGAACAGCGCGAGGCCGCCGCCGACGTAGAGCATCAGCAGCGCCAGGATGAACACGCCGCGCATCGGGTCGCTGGCGAAGGCGTGCACGGAGTTCAGCACGCCCGAGCGCACCAGGAAGGTGCCGAGCAGCGACAGGCCGAAGGCGAGGATGGCGAGCAGCACCGTCCAGATGCGCAAGGCCTCGCGCTTCTCGACCACGATGGCGGAATGCAGCAGCGCCGTGCCCGCGAGCCAGGGCATCAGCGAGGCGTTCTCCACCGGGTCCCAGAACCAGTAGCCGCCCCAGCCCAGCTCGTAGTAGGCCCACCAGGAGCCGAGCGCGATGCCGAGCGTCAGAAAGCTCCACGCCGCCAGCGCCCAGGGCCGCACCCAGCGCCCCCAGGCGGCATCCACCCGCCCCTCGATCAGCGCCGCCACGGCGAAGGCGAAGGTGACGGAGAATCCGACATAGCCGAGGTAGAGCAGCGGCGGGTGGAAGGCGAGGCCGGGGTCCTGCAGCACGGGGTTCAGCCCCTGCCCGTCCGCCGGCGCCGGCCAGACTCGGGCGAAGGGGTTGGAGGTGAGCAGGATGAACAGCAGGAACCCCGCTGCCACCATCCCCAGCACCGCCAGCACCCGCGCCTGCAGCGCGCTCGGCAATTCCCGCCCGAAGGCGGCCACGGCGCCGCCGCACAGCGCCAGCACCGTGACCCAGAGGACCATCGAGCCCTCGTGGTTCCCCCAGGCGCCGCTGAGCTTGTAGAGCAGCGGCTTGGCGGAGTGGCTGTTCTGCACCACGCCGAGCACGCTGGTGTCGTTCACCGCGAAGCTCCAGAGCAGCGCGGCGAAGGCGGCGAGCACGGCGAGGAGCTGCCCGGCGGCGAGGGCGGGGGCGGCGGCCATCAGGCGCGGCTCGGCCCGGTGCGCGCCGAGCAGCGGCAGGGTGGATTGCGCGAGCGCGAGCGCGAAGGCGAGGGCGAGGGCGAAGTGGCCGAGTTCGGGGATCATGCGGCGGCGCCGGTACGGGGGCTTCGCCCCTGCGACCCCACCAAGGGGCGCCGCCCCTTGGAACCCCGCCAAGGGGCGAAGCCCCCTTGGATCCCCCGTTCGGCCTTGAGGCCCGACGATTGAAGCGCCGAGGCCCGACGCCGGCGGAGGTCCAGGAACCTGAGGTTCCTGGCGGGATGGGTCCGGGAAGGGCAGCGTCCTTCCCGGGCGGAAGGGGCCCGGGGAAGGCGCCGCCTTCCCCGCCGGGCATCCCCGCCCCGCATGCTCAGCTCCCGCTCCGCGACGCCGTCGGCGCCATGGTGTTCCAGTTCCCGGCCGGCGGCGCCGCCCCCTGCGACGGGTTCCAGTGGCCCGAGCGGCGCAGCGCGTCGGCCACCTCGGGCGGCATGTAGGTCTCGTCGTGGCGGGCCAGCACCTCGCTGGCCCGGAACACGCCGTCCGGCCCCAGCCGGCCGAGCGCCACCACGCCCTGGCCCTCGCGGAACAGGTCCGGCAGCACGCCGGTATAGGTGACGGTCAGGGTCGTCGGCCCGTCGGTGACGCGGAAGCGGGCGGAGGGGCGGCCGTCCGGCGCCTGCTCGCGGGTCACGCTGCCGGCCTCGACCAGCCCGCCGAGGCGGAAGGCGCGGCCGGGCGGCGGCGCCTCGCGCGCGATGTCGGAGGGGGAGCGGAAGAACACCAGGTTGTCCTGGAACGCCGTCAGCGTCAGCGCCGTGGCCGAGCCGAGGCCCAGGCCGCAGAGCAGCAGCAGGTAGAGGCGTCGGCGCTTGCGGGTCATGCGAGGGATTCCGTGCCGGGCCGCGCGGCGGCCGGCCGATTGGTGCCGCGCGGCTCCAGCCGCGCCAGCAGCCGGCGCGCGGCGCGGTGGCGCAGCGCGGTGCCGAGGGCCAGCGCGCCGAAGCCGCCCAGCACCAGCGCGTAGCCGATGCCCACATGCCACCAGTGCAGCGTCATGCGGCGGCGCTCCCAGGGGAGACTTCCGGCCGGTCCAGGCGGCGGGCGGCGGCGAGTTGCAGGGCGCGGATGCGCCGCTCCATCACCGCGGCGCGGGTGCGCGCCAGCACCAGCGCGGCGAAGGCCAGGGTGAAGCCGAGGGCGCAGACCAGCAGCGGGTAGAGCATGCCGACATGCAGCCCCGGCGCGCCGAGCCGCGCGACGGAAGCGGGCTGGTGCAGCGTGTTCCACCAGTCCACCGAGAATTTCACGACCGGCAGGTTCAGCGCGCCGAGCAGCGCCAGGATGGCGCCGGCCCGCGCGCCGCGCTCCGGCGCATCGAAGGCGCGCACCAGCGCGGCGTGGCCGAGCCAGAGGAAGAACAGCACCAGCACCGAGGTGAGCCGGGCATCCCACACCCACCACGTGCCCCACATCGGCTTGCCCCACAGGCTGCCGGTGACGAGGCAGAGGAAGCAGGCCAGGGCGCCGACCGGCGACAGCTCCCGCGCCGCGAGGTCGGCCAGCGGGTGGCGCCAGACCAGCGAGGCGACCGAGAGCAGGGCGAGGCCGGCATAGCCACCCATGGCCAGCCAGGCCATCGGCACGTGGATGTAGAGGAGGCGCACCGTCTCGCCCTGCTGCCAGTCGGGCGGCGAGAGGAACAGCGCCCAGGGCAGGCCGATGGCGAGGACCAGGATCGCCGCCCCGCCCAGCCAGGGCAGCAGCCGGCCGGTGGCGCGCAGGAAGCGGCCGGGGTTGGCGAAGCGGTGCAGCACGGGCGGCCGGGCCGGGGCCACGCGCGGCGCGGCGGACGGACCCGGGGCCGCCGTCAGGGACGGGGTTTCCACGGCACGCAAACTACGACCATCGGGACAGAGATTGAAGTGTTCCGTCGGGCGCGACCCGGATATAGATGCGTGCTGCATAGCTGGCAAGCATTGACCACAATACCAACGAATAGCGTATGTATGCCGCCTATCCGATGTAGCGGATGTACTTGTCCGTTCCCGTGCCATTATCCAAGACCGGACCTATGCTCAGATCGTCAAATATCATCTCAATACTATAGTGATTTGAATTGCCCGGCGCCACATAAATCCCAATTTGTTGCATCTGCGAGGCCGGAAGACCTTCAATGTCTCCAACCGAGCATGTTCCATTGAAACTCCAGTGGCTTGCATCTGGGGACACAACCATCCCACATGCGTTTATGCCACTATCAGGATTCACGCCGTTCCCAGACAAGTTAAAGTTACTGAATGAAATAAGGCTACAACCCGAAGAAAGCGCAAT
The DNA here is from genome assembly GCF_023223525.1 of Roseomonas acroporae. Classification (GTDB taxonomy): domain Bacteria; phylum Pseudomonadota; class Alphaproteobacteria; order Acetobacterales; family Acetobacteraceae; genus Roseomonas_E; species Roseomonas_E acroporae. The sequence continues at coordinate 90,698 of NZ_JALPRX010000068.1, forward strand.
ACCATTTTGGCCAGCATAGACACTTTGGCCGCCCGTAAAACGTAAGTTTCTGTGCGGGCAATTTTACGCTGGCGCACAATAGAGTTGGGCGTGCGGTGATTTAGTAAACCACTCAGCGTCCACATTCTTGCCGATATCCGTTGCTTTTTCAAAATCATCTATCCATACATAGTAGTCTAGATTGTTTAGAATGCGACCAATCTCAGTTGCCGTCCCTTGAGCATCCGACCACAGGAAGTGATGAAGTTCCAGCATCAGGAATGGCCTGTTGGACAAAATACGCTCCGCCCCTCGCAAAGCGTGCAATTCGTGGCCCTCAACATCAATTTTTAAGAAATCAACCCGCATATCAGGACTAACATCGTCGTCCAGCCTGACAACTTTGATTTGCCCTGTTGCTGGAAAAATAGATCCGGCTCCAACAATAACACTATTGCCCGAATTTTCACTAATTGGGATTAGGCCGGATTGGCTGCCCACACCATAGGGATGCACCACAATATTTGTTCGACCATTGAGTATAGCATTCCGCTCAATCAAGGAGGCATTTTGGGGCAAGGCCTCCCAAGCATGCACCACTCCATCCGAGCCTACACAGTAAGAAAAAAGAAGCGTTGTTAAGCCCTGATGTGCGCCACAATCAAGAACATTGAAGCCGGGGCGGATAGTATCAATACACCATTGACGCTCACGCTGCCATTGATTGGGATTTGTATCATACCATTCCTTGGCGTTTTCGTCCTCAATATGCATATCGAATTGATATGGTCCGATGTATCGGTCCTTAGCGATAAAAGGAGTGAAGGAGTTCGTCATCATCAAGCCCTCAGTGGGTAGGATCCACATCAGAACTACTTCGCGCAAGCATCTTCGCATAAGCCGGCTACACAGGGTAGCATCCCACCCTGTCCAGAGCAACTAATGCCCTGTCGCGCCGATTTTTACGAAACGATTTTCGACGATTTTTACGAAACGACTTTCGAGTCGCTCCGACAAGTGGTCTGGCCAGCGACGATGAACCAGGAAAACCTCAACACTTGTTGCACACCGCCAGCTTGAAGCCAGCACGAACTCAGCCCGACGCCGCTGCCGGCGCCGGCCCACGCATCCCGATGCGTCCGAGCCCCGGCAGCTTGATCGCCGGGCGGCGCAGGTCGAGCCCGGCGACGGCGCCCAGGATGTTCACCTCGATCCCCTCCACCCAGGCCAGCGTCAGACCGGCATAGCCGCCGAGCGAGAGCCGCAGCCCGGTGCCGGACGGCGTCGGGCGCAGCCAGCTTCCGTCGTAGGGATAGTCCTTGCCGATCGCGGTGGGCGGCAGGGCGGCGCGTATCTCCGGCACCGCATCCATCACGGCGGCGACGAAGGTGTTGGAGTTGGGGCCGGGCCAGGCGCGGTAGTCGCCCTCCTCGCGGAAGGCGTAGTCGCGGATCGCCGTCTCGATGCGCGGGATCAGCCCGGCGGCGGCGGGGCCGTCGACGGCGAACACCACCTCCGGCACGCGGCCGAACCAGCGCCCGTCCGGCTCGAAGCCGTTCAGCCGGATCGGCTCGCCCCAGGCGGTGTAGTCGTAGCGCGTGTAGCGGGCCTCGCCCTCGCGCTTGAAGACGATCCAGCAATGGGTGGCGAAGATGCCGCGCCAGCGCACCGTCTGCGCCGCGAAGATGCGCACCACGGCGGCGGGCTGGCGCGCGGCCGGCGGCAGGTGGCCGATCGAGGAGCGGTCGGCGGTGCGCCAGCCGGCGCCCGTGCCCTCCCAGCGGTAGAGCGCGGCGGAGACGCCGATCGGCGCGAGGTAGAACAGCAGGAACAGCAGCAGGCTGAGCTTGGCGACGGACATCGGCGACGGAAATTGGTGCGTCGCAGCGGAACTCAAGGCCGGGGGGACGCGGCGGCGCGGGCCGGCGTTGCCCGCGGCCATGGCGCGTCGGCACCCGGCCCCGGTGGCGGCGGCCCCGGTGGCTGCGGCCCCGGCATCCCGCCCGACGGCGATCCACCGCCGCGGCCACGTCCTCGCGGATCTCCCGGGCCGCCGGGCGCGTCTACCCGGCCCGGGAAAGACCTGCCGTAGCGAACCGCGGTCCGGTCGGGACTGCGGTTCGCCGTAGCTCGTTGTTCCCGGCGCGGATTCACGCCGCCGGGCGTGTCCGCCCGCCGGCGATCCGCTCTAGAGCATTTTCAAGCTGAGCGTCCTCGCTCAGCGGCTCGGAAAATGCGAAAAATCAAAAGGCTAGAGCCGTTCCGGCCTGATACAGTCAGGCTGGATCGGCTCTAGCCAGCCGCCCGCTTGCCGCGCACCTCGCGGCGCTCGAAGCGGAAGCCGACGTTGCAGAACTCGCAGGTCACGGTGATGGCGCCGTCGTCCTGCACCATGTGGTCGAGGTCCTCGGGCGGGAAGCCCTCCAGCACCCCGGCGAGGCGCGCCCGCGAGCAGCGGCAGCCGTAGGAGAGGGCCCGCGCCCGGTCGACCGACAGCCCCTCGGCGTGGAACAGCCGGTGCAGCAGCCGGTCGGCGGGCAGCGAGTCGTCGAGCAGCTCGGCGTCGGTCAGCGTGTCCGCGAGGACGCAGGCGGTGTGCCACGCCTCGTCCGGGTCCTCGGGGTCGGCCGCCGGCAGGTCCGCGTCGCGGTCGTCGGTGCCGAGGGCGATGCCGCCCTCGGTCGCCACCTTCTCCATGATGAACGCGGCCGCCCGCCAGCCCGCCTCCGTGCGCGCGCAGGCCAGCCGGACCAGGGTGCGGATCTGCTCGGAGGTGCGGAAGTAGCTGCCGGCCATCTGCGCCAGGCTGATGCCCTCGATCGCCACGATGCCCTGGTAGCGGTCCATGTCCGGGCCCTGGTCGCAGGTGAAGGCGAGGTAGCCCTTGCCCAGCAGCGCCGCCGCCGAGGGGTCCGGGTCGCCGCGCAGCAGCCGCGCCAGCTTGTCCGGCTCGGCGCGGGCATAGCCGCGCAGCTCGCCCGATTCGGTGCAGTCGGCGAGCAGCATCGGCACCACCCCGTCGCCCTTCGCCTGGAGGCTGAAGGAGCCGCGGAACTTCAGCGCCGCCGCCAGGCCGGCGGTGAGCGCCAGCGCCTCGCCGGCGAGGCGCGTCACGGCCGGGTGGTTGTCGTGGCGGCCGAGCAGCGCCTCGGCGAGCGGGCCGAGGCGCACCAGCCGCCCGCGCACCGGGCGGTCGCGCAGGTGGAAGGGCTGCACGCCGCGCGGCACCACGATCTGCGGCACCGGCGGGCGGTCATGGTTCAGGAAGTCGGGCGTGGCGGCGGGCCGGGGAGCGTCGGACAACGGAGGCGGACCTTCGGCGGGATGTCGGGAAAAGGGATCGGTCGGCGCTGAGATAGGGTGCCGCCCGCCGCCGGACCACCGCCGGGGCCGCGCGGCCGGCGCGGCACCGCCATGCGGCGGGGCGGCCGTGCCCCGGCCACGGCGCCCGCGCCGGCTGGCGGGGCGTGTCGCGCCGGTGACACCGAGGCCATCCGGTCACACCAGGCATGGACGCTGACGGGATTCGCGACCGATATTGTTGCGCTGCGGTGCGACCCTGCCGCCGCATGGACGTTAGGCGGACCCGTGCGCGCCCTGCTTTCCCTCCTCCTGCTGCCCGCCCTCCTGCTCGCCTGCGCCTCCCCCCCTTCCGCCACGCCAGGAACCGCCGTCCCGATCGGCGGGCTGCGCGGCGCGGTGCTGCGGGTGTCGGTGGAGGAGTGGCAGGCCTGGGGACGGCTCACCGTCGACGGCTGGGTGCCCTACCTGCCGCCCGGCCAGGAGGCGGCGCCGGAGAACTACACGCGCATCCTGGGCTACTGGGGCGCGGTGCCGGACGGGCCGGGCGTGATCGCGCAGCACCGGCGCAACTACGCCAGCATGCGCGAGGAGCTGGCCGAGGCGGCCGACCTGCAGGGCGGCCGCTCCGCCATGGGCGTCTCCATCTCCTTCTGGGGCGTGCCCTTCTGGTCGGCCGCCTTCATCAGCCACGTGATGCTGACGGCCGGCGTGCCGGACTTCCCGCTCTCCTCGGCCCATGCGCGCTACATCGACATCCTGCTGGCGCGCTACCTGCGCGACCCGGACGGCGCCGCCTTCGTGCCGCACGACATCGACGAATTCGCGCCGCGCCCGGGCGACCTGCTCTGCGCCGACCGCAGCGGCAACCCGATCCAGCGCTGGCAGGAGCGGCTGGCGCAGGCGGGCCGGCCGCGGCCGATGCACTGCGACGTGATCGTCGCCAATGCCGGCGGGGTGGCGGAGGCGATCGGCGGCAACGTGCTGGACGCCGTGGTCAAGCGCCGCTTCCCGACCGATGCCGCGGGGCACGTGCTCCAGGCGCCGCTGGGCGAGCCCGCCTTCTTCGTGGTGCTGGAGGACCGGCTGGACCGGGTGGACGCGCCGCTGCCGACCCTGCTGCGCGCCCCCTCGCCGTCGGGCCCGGCCGCGGCGCCCGGCCCGCCGGAACCCGGCCCCTCCCCGGCGCCGGAGACGGGAGCGCCGGAGACGGGGGCCTCGGCACCGGGGCCGGGCACGTCGCCGGCTCCGTCCCCGCCGGCCGGCCCGGAGCCGGCGCCCTTGCCCGCGGCGGCGCGGCGGCCCGCCGCGCCGGCGGTGCCATCGGCCCTGGCGAGCCGGTAGGGCGTCCCGGCCGGCCCGCGACGCCCAACCCGCGACACCCGGCCCGCGACGGCGGGTTCAGGAATCGAAGAAGTCCACGTCGCCGTCGTCGAGGTCGTAGCGGGCGCCGACGATCCGCAGCTTGCCCTCTCGCATCGGTCCCTGGAGCACGGCGCTCTGCTGCGGCAGGCGGGCGACGATGCGCCGGACATTGGCCCGCACCGAGCGGTCCAGCAGGTCCCCCCCGGACCCGCTCCCCATCTGGGCCCGGGCCTGGAGCACGGCGGGCACGATCGGCTCGACCATCGGGCCGATGCTGCCGGGGAAGGTGGCGTTCCTCTCCACCACCTCGATGGCGGCGGCGACCGCGCCGCACCGCTCGTGGCCCAGCACCATCACCAGCGGCACGCCGAGCACGCCCACCGCGTACTCGATGCTGCCCAGCGCCGCCGTGTCCACCGTGTTGCCGGCGTTGCGGACGATGAACAACTCGCCCAGGCCGCGGCCGAACAGCAGCTCCGGCGGCACCCGGCTGTCCGAGCAGCAGACCAGCACGCAGAACGGCGCCTGCGCCAGCGCGATGGCGATCCGCCGCTCGCGGTTGATGTCGCCGTGGAACGGCTGGCCGTGGGCGTACTCGTCGTTGCCCTTCTTCAGCAGCTCCAGCGCCTGGTCCGGCGTCAGGCTGGTGCGGGGGCCGTGCGGGTCGGCGGCCAGCGCCGGGCGGGGCAGCCCCGGCACTCCGCCGGGCAGGGCGGCGCAGGCGAGCAGCCCGGCCCCGCCGGCCAGCAGGCCGCGCCGGGCGAAGGCACGGCCGTGGCGGGTCGGGTCGGAGCAGGCGCAGGGGTCGGCTTTCATGGCGGTGTCTCCTCCATTGCCGCGGAAGCGCGGGTGATGGCTGGACTGTAACTCGATTCGGTGGCGTGGGGTCGCACTGCCGGCCCGGCCTCCGTATAAGCAGCCACCATGTCGCCCGATCCTTCCTTGCGTAGCGTTAAGGCCTGGCCCTTCGAGGAGGCCGCCCGTGTCGCCGACCGCCTGAAGGCCTCCGGCAAGGAGGAGGCGCTGTTCGAGACCGGCTACGGCCCCTCCGGCCTGCCGCATATCGGCACCTTCGGCGAGGTGGCGCGCACCACCTGGGTCCGCCGCGCCTTCGGGCGGCTGACCGGCCTGCCCTCCCGCCTGCTCGCCTTCAGCGACGACATGGACGGGCTGCGCAAGGTGCCGGACAACGTCCCGAACCGGGAGATGCTGGCCGGGTATCTCGGCCGGTCGCTGACCGCCATCCCGGACCCGTTCGGCACCCATCCGAGCTTCGGCGCCCACAACAACGCGCGGCTGCGCGCCTTCCTCGACGCCTTCGGCTTCGACTACGAGTTCGCCTCCGCCACCGACTACTACCGCTCGGGCCGCTTCGACGCCGCCCTGCTGACCATGCTGGCGCGGCACGAGCAGGTGCGGGAGGTGATCCTGCCCACCCTCGGCCCGGAGCGGCGCGCCACCTACTCCCCCTTCCTGCCGATCCACCCGGAGACGGGCGTCGTCATGCAGGTGCCGATGGAGGAGACGCGCCCCGAGGCCGGCACCGTGGTCTGGCGCGACCCGGAGACGGGGCGGCTGTACGAGACCCCCGTCACCGGCGGCCACTGCAAGGCGCAGTGGAAGGCGGACTGGGCGCTGCGCTGGACCGCGCTCGGCGTGGACTACGAGATGTCCGGCAAGGACCTGATCGACAGCGTGAAGCTCTCCTCGCGCATCTGCCAGGTGCTGGGCGGCACGCCGCCGCTGAGCCTGACCTACGAGCTGTTCCTCGACGACCAGGGGCAGAAGATCAGCAAGAGCAAGGGCAACGGCCTGACCATCGAGGAGTGGCTGCGCTACGCGCCCCCCGAGAGCCTGGCCCAGTTCATGTACGGCGCGCCGCAGCGGGCCAAGCGCCTGTACTTCGACGTGATCCCGCGCGCGACCGACGAGTACATCGCCAACCTCGACCGGCTGCGCGCCAACCCCGACCCGGCCAACCCGGCCTGGCACATCGCGGGCGGCCCGACCAACGACCCGGGCTCGCCGGTCTCCTTCGCCATGCTGCTCAACCTCGCCAGCGTGGTGAACGCGGACGCGCCGGAGATGCTGTGGGGCTTCCTGCGCCGCTACGCGCCGGAGGCCTCGCCCGAGGCCAACCCGCTGCTGGCGCGCCTCGTCGACCACGCCGTGCACTACTACCGGGACTTCGTGCTGCCGAAGAAGCGGTTCCGGGCGCCGACCGGGGCCGAGCGCGCCGGCCTCGAGGCCTTCGCCGCCGCGCTGCGCGACCAGGCGGCCGAGCTGGAGGCGCTGCCGGTGGAGGCGCGCGCCCGCGCGGCGCAGGACCTGGTCTACGATGCCGGCCGGCGCGAGCCCTTCCTGGAGGCGGGCAAGGACGGGCGGATGGGCGTCTCGCGCGCCTGGTTCAACGCGCTCTACCAGGTGCTGCTGGGCCAGGAGGAGGGGCCGCGCTTCGGCGGCTTCGTGGCCCTCTACGGCGTCGCCGGCACGATCGGGCTGGTCGAGTCGGCGCTGGAGCGGGAAGCCCCGGGAGAGGCTTCCGGGGAGCCCCCAGGGGAGACCCCAAGGGAAACCCCAGGGGAGACCCCAGGGGAGCCCGATGCGGCATCCGGCGTTGCGGACGGTGCGGGAGCCGGCGGCGGGCGGGCGGCGTGACGGCGCCCGGCAAGGCGGCCATCCCCGCGCGGCAAGGCTGAGAAGAAAGAGGGCGCTCCGGCCGTGAAGCATTCCTGGCGCCGCCTGCTGCGCCATGCCCCCGCCCTGTTCGGCGTGGTGCTGCTGGTGGGCGCGGTCTATGTCGTGCAGAAGGAATTCCGCGACCTCTCGCTCCACGACATCCGCCTGGCGATGGGCGCGATCCCGGCCTCGGCGCTCTGGATCGCGGCCGGCTGGACCCTGCTCGCCTACGCCGTGCTGACGATCTACGACCGGCTCGGCTCGGTCTATGCGGGCAGGCCGATCTCCTACTTCCGCACCTCGATCGCCTCCTTCTGCGCCTACTCGCTGTCGCACAACCTCGGCGTGCCGGCGGTCTCGGGGGCCGCGGTGCGCTACCGCTTCTACTCGCAATGGGGGCTGACGCCGGGCGAGATCGCCAAGGTGGTGGCCTTCACCTCGCTCACCTTCGGCCTCGGCGCCTTCGCCCTCGGCGGCGCGGTGCTGATGCTGGAGCCGGGCGTGGTGCCCTGGCTCGGCGAGCACCTGCCGCACTGGGCGATGCGGCTGGTGGCGCTGCTGCTCTGGGCGATCGTCGCGGCCTACGTCACGCTCAGCCGCCTCGTGCCGCACTTCCGGCTGTTCGGCCACCAGATCGACCTGCCCGGCTTCCGGCTGGCGGTGATGCAGGTGGTGCTGGCGGCGGTGGACGTGGCGGTGACCGCCGCGATCTTCTGGGCGCTGCTGCCGCATGCCGACGGGCTGACCTTCACCCGCTTCCTCGGCATCTACCTCGCCTCCTACAGCGCGGGCCTCGCCAGCCACGCGCCGGGCGGCATCGGCGTGTTCGACGGCGCCATCCTGCTCGGCCTCGAACCCTACATGCCGGCCGCCGAGGTGATCGGCGCGCTGCTGGTGTTCCGGCTGTTCTACTACATCATCCCCCTCTTCATCGCCGGCGCCCTGTTCGTCGGCAACGAGCTGGCGCAGCGGCGGGAGCTGGTGGACTGGCTGCTGGCGCGCCTCGGCCGCGCCCCGCGCGCCCCCACGGGCACCTCGGACCGCGTCTTCGAGCCGACCCGCGGCTCGGAGGCGCTGGAGGTGCCGGTGCTGGCCGGGCTGGTCGGGCTCGGGGGGGCGGTGCTGATCTTCATCGGCGCCCTGCCGCCGCGGTCGCACGCCACGGAGGGCTGGGCGGGGCACGAGGTGGCGCTCGCCTCGCACTTCGCCGCCTCGCTGGTCGGCACGCTGCTGCTGGTGGGCGCCTGGGGGCTGCTGCGCCGGCTGCGCCTGGCCTGGGGCGGCTCCATGATCGCGCTCGTGCTCGGCGCCTCGATCGCCTCGCTGCGCGGCGAGCCCTGGTGGCTGGTGGCGGCCTACGCCACGGTGCTGCTGCTGCTGGCGGCGCTGCGCCGCTCCTTCTACCGCGACGCGCGGCTGCTGGCCGAGCCGCTCTCGGGCGAGAGCCTGTTCGCCTTCGCCGCGCTGTTCGGCTGCGCCGTCACCCTGGCGCTGGTGGCCTATGGCCGGCGGGTGGCCGAGACCTCCTGGTGGGGGGTGGTGTTCTCGCCGCTGGCGCCGGATTCGCTGCGCTTCACCGTCGGCCTTTCCGTGGTGATGCTGATCCTGGCCTCGGTGCGGCTGCTGCGGCCGGTGAAGCTGCGGCCGGAGCCCTTCTCGGTCGAGAGCGCGGCCCGGCTGCGCGCCCTCGGCGCGCTGGTGCCCGCCAGGGCGGACGGGGTGGTGTTCGGCGAGGACGGCGAGGCGGGCTTCGCCATCCTCAAGGGCGAAGAGGTCTGGCTCGGCCTGGGCGACCCGGCCGGGGCGCCGCGCGACCGGATCTCGGCGATCTGGCGCTTCCGCGACATGTGCGAGCGCGCCGGGGTGGACGCGGCCTTCTGGCGGGTGGGGTCGGAGCTGCTGCGCGTCTACGCCGATATCGGCCTGATCGCCTTCCCCCTGGCGCCGCCCGCGGCCTCGCCACCCGCCTCCCCGCCCAACGCTGCCGGGGCGACGCCTCCGGCAGCGGGCGGCGACCCGGACGGCCCCGTCGCGGGGGGAGCCGCCGAGGGGGCGACGGCGGGGCCGGGGTCGGGGCAGGGGCAGGGGCAGGGGCAGGGGCAGGCCAGATGGGGCGTCGCCGGACCGCGCTACCTGGTCTGCCGCGCCGAGCGCGACCTGGAGCGGCTGCGGCCACTGCTGCCCTGCTGATGCCGCCCCCGCACGCGATGCCGGCCCGTGCGGGGCAGCCCGGCCCAGGGCGACCTGGCCCGGGGCGACCTGGCCCGGGGCGACCTGGCCAGGAGCATCCCTCCCTGCGGTTGTACGATCCCCGCGCCCACGCCTAGATTCGGCGCATCGGCCGGCTATCGGCGCCGCAGGCGCGGCGCCGGCCATGCCGGCCGCCCCTGCCACAGGAGAGGATCGGTCACGCTGAACAGGGTTCCCGCACGGCACGGAGTCCCGGGGTAGCATGGAGACCTCCGCGGCGACCGGGGCAGCGCCCCCGCGCAAGGCACCGCCGGGGCGGCGAGGCTCCGCCCGGCTGCTGGTCGCCTGCGGCGTGGCGCTGGCCCTCGCCGTGGCGGCGGGCACCTGCTGGCTGCTGGTCGACCTGCGCGCGCGCATGGCGCGGGACCAGCGCCAACGCCTTGCCAACCTGGCCCTGGTGCTGGCCGACCATGGCGAGCGCGCCTTCGAGGCGCTGACGCTGATCCAGGACGGGCTGATCGAGGCGGTGCGGGCCGCCGGCATCGAGAGCACCGCCGGCTTCGAGCAGGGCATGGCCGGCGTCGAGCTGCACCGCACCCTGCGCGACCGGATCGCCGGCCTGCCGGCGGTCGACGCGCTGACGCTGATCGGCAGCACCGGCCGGCTGCTCAACTTCTCCCGCTACTGGCCGATCCCCGGCGTCAGCGTCGCGGACCGCGACTACTTCCGCGCCCTGAGCGTGGACGGGGCGCCGTCCCTCTTCGTCAGCGAGCCGGTGCCGAACCGCGGGACCGGGACCATGACCATCTACGTCGCGCGCCGCGTCTCGGCGTCCGACGGCCGCTTCCTCGGCCTCGTGCTCGGGGCGATGGAGCTGCGCTACTTCGAGGAGTTCTACCGCTCGGTGGTCCCCACCCCGGCCACCGCGATCTCGCTCCTGCGCACCGACGGGCTGCTGCTCGCCAGCTATCCGCCGCGCCAGCCCGGGGCCCGCCTGCCCCGGGCGATCGAGCCCCTGCTGGAACGCTCCATCAGCGGCCCGCAGGTGGTCCGCCTCGCCGGCGACGCCGAGGGCAGCCCCGACGGCCAGGACCGCTTCGTGGCGGTGCGCGCCATGGCGCGCTTCCCGCTGGCCGTGCAGGTCGGCACCACGGTGGGCGCGGCGCTGTCGGGCTGGCGCCGCCAGGCGCCCTGGCTGGTGGCCGCGGCCGGGCTGCTGGAGCTGGGCATCGCCGGCATCGTCCTGCTCGGCGTGCGGCAGCTGCGCAGCCAGGCGCTGCTGGCCGAGGCCGATGCGGCGAGGTCCGCCTCGGCGCTGGCCCTGGCGCGCGAGCGCGAGAGCGCGGAGCGCGAGCGCCGCCGGCAGCACCGGCGCTTCGGCGTGGCGCTCGACAACATGAGCCAGGGCCTGTGCATGTTCGATGCCGACGGCCGGCTGCTGGTGATCAACCGCCGGCTCGCCGCGCTGCTCGGGCAGGAATGCGAGGCGCCGGATACCGGCAGCTGCGTCGGCGAGACGCTGGCCGGCCTCGTCGCGCGGATGGTGGCGGCGGGCCTCGCCGGCTCGGCCGACGCGGCGGCGCTGCAGGCGCGGCTGGGCGAGCTGGCGGCGCGGCGGCTGGCCGCCTCCTTCACCTGGTCGCTCGCCGATGGCCGTGCCTTCACGGTCGGCTTCCAGCCCATGGCCGCCGACGAGGCGTGGCCGGCGCGCGCGGCGGAGGCGGGCGAGGCGCGCGGCGGCTGGCTCGCCACCTTCGAGGACATCACCGAGCGCCGCCGCGCCGAGCAGCGGATCAGCCACATGGCGCGCCACGACGCCCTGACCAGCCTGCCCAACCGGCTGCTGCTGCGCGAGCGGCTGGAGGAGGCGGTGGCGCGCGCCCGGCAGGGCCGGCCCTGCGCCGTGCTCTGCCTCGACATCGACCACTTCAAGACGGTGAACGACACGCTGGGCCATGCCGCGGGCGACGCGCTGCTGCGCGGCATGGCGGCATGCCTGCGCCGCCATGCCGACGAGGACGCCGTGGTGGCGCGCCTCGGCGGCGACGAGTTCGCGGTGATCCAGTTCGGCGCCGACCAGCCGCGCCAGGCCGAGCGGCTCGCCGACCGGCTGCTGCGCGAGCTGGGCCAGCCCTTCGAGATCGCCGGCCGGCCGGTGGAGCGGAGCGTCAGCATCGGCATCGCCGTGGCGCCCGGCCATGGCGAGGACGGCGACCGGCTGCTGCGCAACGCCGACCTCGCCCTCTACCGCGCCAAGCTGGACGGGCGCGGCCGCGCCCGGCTGTTCGAGCCCGCGATGGACGCGCTGATGCAGGCGCGCCGGGCGCTGGAGCTCGACCTGCGCAAGGCGCTGCGGCAGGGCGAGTTCGAGCTGCACTACCAGCCGCTGGTGGACCTGCGCCGGCACCGCGTCAGCGGCTTCGAGGCGCTGCTGCGCTGGCGCCACCCCGAGCGCGGCCTGGTGCCGCCCGGCGAGTTCGTGCCGCTGGCCGAGGAGATCGGCCTGATCGCCCCGATCGGCGCCTGGGTGCTGGCCGAGGCCTGCGCCCAGGCGGCGCTCTGGCCGGAAGCGGTCCGGGTCTCGGTCAACCTCTCGCCCGCGCAATTCGGCCAGGGCGAGGCGCTGGTCGACACGGTGCGGGAGGCGCTCGCGCGCTCCGGCCTCGCCCCGTCCCGGCTGGAGCTCGAGATCACCGAGACCGTGCTGCTGCTCGACACCCACGAGACGCTGGTGACGCTGGGCGAGATCAAGGCGCTCGGCGTCGGCATCGTCATGGACGATTTCGGCACCGGCTACTCCTCGCTGGGCTACCTGCGCAAGTTCACCTTCGACAAGGTCAAGATCGACCAGTCCTTCGTGCGGGACCTCGGCCGGCGGGAGGATTGCGCCGCGATCGTGCGGGCCGTCACCAGCCTCTGCGACAGCCTCGGCATGTCCACCACCGCCGAGGGCGTGGAGGACGAGGCCCAGCTCGCCTACCTCACCGCCGAGGGCTGCACCGAGGCGCAGGGATACCTGTTCAGCCCGCCGCGGCCCGCGGCCGACGTGCCCGAGATGCTGCGCCTCTGCGGGGAGCGCGGCGACGCGCTCCTGACCCGCCTGGAGGCGGCCTCGGGCTGAGGCCGGGCCGGGGCGGGCCGAGGGGGGCCGAGGGGGCCCCAGGGGAGGCCAGGAGCCGCCCGGACGGCGCCGGCGGGGCGCGGCGCCCCCGCGGCCGGGCGGCATGCGGCCATGCGCGCCGCCGGGCCTGCCGGCCCCCCTGGCGCCGCGTCCCGGCTCCCACCATCTGGGCCGCCATGCCCGAGCTTCCCGAGGTCGAGACCGTGATGCGCGGCCTCGACGCCGTCCTGACCGGCCGCCGGATCCTGGCCGCCGACATCCGCCGCGAGGGGCTGCGCTGGCCCTTCCCCGAGGGCCTCGCCGCCCGCCTCGCCGGCGCCCGCGTGCTCGGCTTCCGCCGGCGCGGCAAGTACATGCTGATGCGCCTGTCCGGCGGCGACAGCGTGCTGGTGCATCTCGGCATGTCCGGCCGCATGGTGGCGCGCCCGGCCTCGCAGCGGGCCGACGCGCCGGTCGCGCACGAGCACCTGGCGATCGAGGTGGCGGGCGAGGACGGCGCCGAGGGGCTGCGCGTCGGCTTCGTCGATCCGCGCCGCTTCGGCTGCGTCGACCTCGTGCCCACCGCGGCGGAGGACGGCCACCGGCTGCTCGCCGGGATGGGGCCGGAGCCGCTGGAGGACGCCTTCACCCCCGCCGTGCTCGGCGCGGCGCTGGCGGGAAGGCGGACGCCGATCAAGGCGGCGCTGCTGGACCAGCGCGTGGTGGCGGGCCTGGGCAACATCTACGTGTGCGAGGCGCTGTTCCGCGCCGGCATCGCGCCGGAGCGGGAGGCGGCGACGGTGCCCGGCGCCCGGGCGAGGCGCCTCGTGCCGGAGATCAGGGCGGTGCTGCTGGAATCGATCGAGGCGGGCGGCTCCAGCCTGCGCGACTACGTGCGCGCGGATGGCGGGCTGGGCTTCTTCCAGGACCGCTTCCGGGTCTACGACCGCGAGGGGGAGCCCTGCGAGCGCTGCCCGAACCTCGCCGCCCCGCCGGGCACGCGGCCGCCCTGCCCCGGCGTGCGCCGGCTGGTGCAGGCGGGGCGCTCGACCTTCTTCTGTCCGCGCACGCAGCGCTGAGGCTTCTGCCCGCGCACGCAGCGCCGAGGCTTCTGTCCGCGCACGCAGCGCCGAGGCTTCTGCCCGCGCGGGCCGGCGCCGAGGCGGCCCCGGGGCACGCCCGCCCCTTCTGCCGTGCCGGTTCCTGCGCTAAGCCGGCCGGCATCGAATCGCGGGGAGACGGGCGAGATGGCCGAATACGGGATGATCCTGACCGAGGTGCAGGGCCGGGTCGGGCTGATCCGGCTCAACCGGCCGCAGGCGCTGAACGCGCTGTGCGACCAGCTCATGGCCGAGCTGGCCGACGCGCTGAAGGGGTTCGACAAGGACCCCGCCATCGCCGCCATCGTGCTGACCGGCAGCGACAAGGCCTTCGCCGCCGGCGCCGACATCAAGGAGATGCAGCACCGCACCTATCCGGAGGTCTACTTCGACGACTGGATCGGCGAACGCTGGGAGGCCGTGCTCACCGTGCGCAAGCCGGTGATCGCGGCGGTGGCGGGCTTCGCGCTCGGCGGCGGCTGCGAGGTCGCGATGATGTGCGACATCATCCTGGCCGCCGACAACGCGAAGTTCGGCCAGCCGGAGATCAGGCTGGGCGTCATCCCCGGCGCCGGCGGCTCGCAGCGGCTGACGCGCGCGGTCGGCAAGTCCAAGGCGATGGAGATGGTGCTGACCGGGCGGATGATGGACGCCGCCGAGGCGGAGCGCGCCAACCTCGTCTCCCGCATCGTGCCGCTGGCCGACCTGGTCGCCGAGGCGGTGAAGCTCGGCGAGACGATCGGCACCATGTCGGCGCCCGCCGTCGCCATCGCCAAGGACGCGGTGAACGCGGCCTTCGAGACCTCGCTGACCGAGGGCGTGCGCTACGAGCGGCGGGTGTTCCTGTCGCTGTTCGGCACCGAGGGGCAGAAGGAGGGCATGGCGGCCTTCGTGGAGAAGCGCAAGCCCGCCTTCCGGCGCTGAACGCGGCGGCGCGCGGCCCCGGCCCGCGCCGGACGCCGGCCTGCCGCCTTGACTCGCGGGGGATGGGGGGCCTAGAACCCCCGCCTTCCACTGGGGCGGCCCACTGGGGGACGGCCCACTGGGGGCGGCCCACCGGGGCGGCCATCCGTCCGTCCCGGCCGGGCATCGGCGCGCCGAGCGCCCCGGCCTTGTCCATTGCCCGAGATCTGGTCCGAACAAGACGTCATGGCGAATACGGCTTCCGCGCGCAAGCGCATCCGGCAGACCGAGAAGCGCACCGCCCGCAACCGCGCGCGGCGCTCCCGTACCCGCACCTTCCTCCGCAAGGTCGAGGAGGCGATCGTCGGCGGCGACAAGTCGCAGGCCGACGCCGCCTTCCGCGCGGCCCAGCCCGAGCTGCACCGCGCCGCCACCAAGGGCGTGTTCCACCGCAACATGGTGGCCCGCAAGCTGGCGCGCCTGACCGCCCGCATCAAGGCGCTCGGCGCGGCGACGCCCGCGGCCTGAGCTTCCGGACCGGTTCGATTCGGCCCTGACGGCGGGTGCTCCGGCACCCGCCGCGGGGTCGGCGTGCGTCCGGCCGTGTTGCGGCGTGACCGCAACATCGCCGGGCATCGCCTTGCCATCGCGCGATCTTCTTGCGCCGTGGCACGGCCCGCCCCTAGCATCGGCGGGCCGGCGATCAGCAGGCTGGCAACCGGCCCTCGGCGACATGATCCGCATGCCAACCGCGCCGTTCCGTACCCACGGGACGCGGCAGCCCCGGCATTGCGCATCGCGTCCCGATGACGGCGGCGGCAATCCCTCGCCCTGGGCCTTCGCCCTGGGCCCCCGCCCACGGGCGGGGACGGGTGGCGGAACCGAAGCGGCCCTCGGCGCGCTGGGCGTGCCCTCGTCCGCCTCGCGGTCCGCCTCGTGCCTTTGGCCGTGCCTTCCGGCGCCCCGGCGCGGGAAGGACAGAGCGGCCGCCGGCGGCACGGCCGGGCGGGCGAACCGCCGGGCCCTGCGCTGGCGGTATCATGAACGGCCGAACGGCCATGCGGGGTGGTACACGTCGCCATGGAGAACCAGCTCGACGCGGCTTCATCGCAGCTCGGCCCGCAGATCATCGAAAGCTGGTCCCGGGTGCGCGGCCGGCTGCGCGACGAGGTCGGCGAGGTGGAGTACCGCACCTGGCTGCGCCAGATGACCCTGGCCGGCGTGGAGGGCGACGAGGCGGTGGTGGTGCTGCCCAGCCGCTTCCTGCGCGACTGGGTGCGCGACCAGTACGGCGACCGGCTGCGCGCCCTCTGGCAGGCCGAGCACCAGGGCATCCGCCGCATCGACATCCGCGTCTCGCCCGAGACACGTCCCGCCGCCTTCGCCGCGGCCGCGCCGCCGCAGGACGCCGCGCGGGAACCGGCGGCGGAACCGGTCGCCGCACCGGCGGCCGCACCGGCCGCTTCTGCTCCCGTCGTCGCCGCGCCGGAGCGCGCGCGCCCGGCCGAGTCGCGCGCCGAGCCCTCGCCCGCGCTCGACCCGCGCTTCACCTTCGACACCTTCGTGGTGGGCAAGCCCAACGAGTTCGCGCATGCCTGCGCGCGGCGCGTCGCCGAGCGGCCCGCCTCGCCGGGCTTCAACCCGCTGTTCCTCTACGGCGGCGTCGGCCTCGGCAAGACGCACCTGATGCACGCCATCGCCTGGACGATCCGCGAGAGCGATCCCTCGCGCACCGTCTCCTACATGTCGGCCGAGAAGTTCATGTACCGCTTCATCGCGGCGCTGCGCTCGCAGAGCACGATGGAGTTCAAGGAGAGCCTGCGCTCGGTCGACGTGCTGATGATCGACGACCTGCAATTCCTGATCGGCAAGGACAACACGCAGGAGGAGTTCTTCCACACCTTCAACGCGCTGGTGGATGCCGGCAAGCAGATCGTCGTCTCCTCCGACAAGCCGCCCTCGGACCTCGCGGGCATCGAGGACCGGCTGCGCACGCGGCTCGGCTGCGGCATGGTGGCCGACATCCACGCGACGACCTACGAGCTGCGGCTCTCGATCCTGGAGAGCAAGGCGGCCGGGGCGGGCGTCGCCGTGCCGTCCAAGGTGCTGGAGTTCCTGGCGCACCGCATCACCAGCAACGTGCGCGAACTGGAAGGCGCGCTGAACCGGCTGATCGCGCACGCCAACCTGTTCGGGCGCTCGATCACGCTGGAGGGCGCGCAGGAGGTGCTGCACGACATCCTGCGCGCGCACGACCGGCGGGTGACGATCGAGGAGATCCAGAAGCGCGTCGCCGAGCACTACCACATCCGGCTGACCGACATGTCCTCGGCGCGGCGCGCGCGCAACGTGGCGCGGCCGCGGCAGGTGGCGATGTATCTCGCCAAGCAGCTCACCGCGCGCTCCCTGCCCGAGATCGGCCGGCGCTTCGGCAACCGCGACCACACCACGGTGATGCATGCCGTCTCGCGCGTCGCCGAGCTGATGCAGCAGGATTCCGCCTTCGCCGAGGATGTGGAGCTGCTGCGGCGCATGCTGGAGACCTGAGCGGGGCGGCCGCCGGGTGCGCGCCATGCCGCTCGGCACCGAGGCGCTGCCGGATGTGGCGCGGGGGATGCTGACGGCCGGGCCGGCGGTGCGGTAGCGGCGGGCCGGTCACCTGGCGGCCGGCATGGCGCCGCCGGCGTCACCGCGGAAGCGGGGTGCCGGAGCGGCGCTAGAGCCGATCCAGCCTGACTGTATCAGGCCGGAACGGCTCTAGCCTTTTGATTTTTCGCATTTTCCGAGCCGCTGAGCGAGGACGCTCAGCTTGAAAATGCTCTAAGGGGAATGCTGCGGGCCGGGCCTGTCTTCCCGGCGGCTACGGGTTCACCACGTGGGTTTCCGACTCTGCCAGCGCACGTCACCAGCGCGTTTCCGCGCCGCCGCAGCAGAGGCAGTATACACGAGCAAGGCTTACCAATTCGTTTACGAATCGGCCCGGCTTCGCATCGTGTCGCAGGCCGGGGCGGATCGCTGCCGTGCCGGGGCCTCGCCGCGGCGCCCTTCCCGCGGCACGGATCCGGGCCGCCGGACGTCGCGTCCCTCGACGATCCGCATGCCGGCGCCGCCCGTGGCGCGGGACTTGCCTGATCCGCCCGTGCCTGCCACCCCTGGCCATGCCGCGCGACGACCGGATCGCTGCCCAGGCCCTTGCCGGCGGCGCGAAGGCAAGCCCGGGCGATGCCCGGGCGGATGACGGGAAAGGATGACGGAGCCGATGCAGGCGGATGTGGTGGTTCTCGGCGGGGGCATCGTCGGCGTCTCGGCGGCGGTGCACCTGCAGAAGCGCGGCCGGCAGGTGGCGCTGCTCGACCGGCGCGCGCCGGGCGAGGAGACCTCCTTCGGCAATGCCGGGCTGATCCAGCGCGAATGCGTCTTCCCGCGCGCCTTCCCGCGCGAGGTGTTCGATCTCGCGCGCATCGCGCGCAATGGCTCGATCGACGCCTACTACCACCTCTCGGCGCTGCCGGCCCTGGCCGGGCCGCTCTACCGCTACTGGCGGGAGTCGGCGCCGGACCGCTACGCCGAGATCGTGCTGCACTACAGCAGACTGATCGCCACCTGCACCGACGAGCACCTGGCGCTGGCGGGCGAGGCGGGGGCGATGGACCTGCTGCGCCACACGGGCTGGATGCAGTTGCACAGCGAAGCGGCGACGCTGGAGCGCGAACTGGCGCATGCCGAGGTGGCGAAGCGCGACTTCGCGGTGAACTACACGGTGCTCGACCCCGCGACCCTCGCCGCCGCGGAACCCGCGCTGCGCGAGGGCTTCGCCGGGGCGCTGCACTGGACCGATCCCTACGCGGTGATCGACCCGCACGGGCTGACCATGGCCTATCTCGGCCTGTTCGAGCGGCTGGGCGGCAAGGTCTTCCTGGGCGACGCGGCCACGCTGGCGCGCGACGGCGCGGGCTGGACGGTGCGGACGCGGGCCGGGGCGCTGCGCGCGCGCGAGGCGGTGGTGGCGCTCGGCGCCTGGTCGGGCAAGGTGACGGCGCCGCTCGGCTACGACCCGCCGCTGTTCGGCAAGCGCGGCTACCACATGCACTACGGCATGCGGGGCAACGCGGTGCTGAACCACCCGGTGCTGGACGTGGCGAACGGCTACATGCTGGTGCCGATGCGCGCCGGGGTGCGGCTGACCACGGGGGCGGAATTCGCGACGCTCGACTCGCCGCCGACGCCGGTGCAGCTCGGGCGCGCGGAGCCGAAGGCGCGCGCGCTGCTGCCGCAGCTCGGCGAGCGGCTGGACCCGAAGCCGTGGATGGGGACGCGGCCCTGCACGCCGGACATGATGCCGATCGTCGGCGCGGCGCCGGGGCAGCCGGGGCTGTGGTTCGACTTCGGCCACGCGCACCAGGGGCTGACGCTGGGGCCGACCACGGGGCGGTTGCTGGCGGAGATGATGACGGGGGAGGAGCCGTTCCTGGACCCGGTGCCGTATCGGGCGGATCGGTTCTAGAGCATTTTCAAGCTGAGCGTCCTCGCTCAGCGGCTCGGAAAATGCGAAAAATCAAAAGGCTGGAGCCGTTCCGGCCTGATACAGTCAGGCTGGATCGGTTCTAGCGGCAGGCGCGGGGGGATCGGGGCGCTGCCCCGAACCCCGCCAGGGGCTTTGCCCCTGGACCCCACCAAAGGGCGAAGCCCCTTTGGAAACCCCTTATCGGGAAAGGCATCCGGGCTGTTGAAACACCCGGCCCAAACGAACGGAGGTCCAGGAGGGCCTCGCCCTCCTGGTGGATGGGTCCAGGGAAGGCGAAGCCTTCCCTGGTGGGGTCCGGGGCGAAGCCCCGAAGTCACCCCACCAGCACGACGTGCAGGAAGCGCGGCCCGTGCGCCCCGCGCACGTAGCTGCCCTCGATGTCGGTGGTGCCGCTCGCCCCGGTAACGAGGTTGGCGTTGCGCGGCGCCGGGTCGGACAGGGCCGCGTAGTCCTCCAGGTAGGGCAGGATGCGCGGCGCCTGGAGCACGGCGATGTGGTGCAGCGGCAGGAAGTGGTTCAGCACGGCGGTGTCGGCGCCCGAGTGGAAGACCAGCGTGCCGGTCTCGGCGATCCCCCAGAGCGCCTGGCCGAGCGCCGCCGCCTCGTCCGGCCGCGCGGTGTCGCGCAGGGCGTAGCCGGCCCAGTCCAGGGCGCGCAATTCGGGGTCCGGCTGCAGGGCCAGGGCGTGGGGCAGGCCGTGCGCGTCGAGGTAGCGGGCGACGGCGGCGGGGAGCGCGCCGAGGGCGGCGATGCGCTCGAGCGTGGCGCCGACCTTGGGCGAGACGACGCGCAGGGCGAAGGCCTCCACCGGGTCCGGCACCGGCAGGGCGGGGCGGATCGCCGCGGGGTCGGCCAGCAGCGCGGCGGCCTCGGCGGCGATGGCGGCGGGGTCCGGGCGGCGGCGGCCGAGGGCGGCGCGGACGGAGTCCAGGATGGTCTCGCGGGTGCTCATGGCTGCCTCCCCCCTTGGCGCTCGCGGTCGCGCAGCTGCTCCATGAAGGTGCGGCCGGCGGGGGCGGGCATGTCGCGGTAGGCGGTCCAGCTTTTCGCCAATGGCAGGCTGGCGATCCAGCCGCCGCGCCGGAACAGGCGCATGGCGCGGACGGCAACGGCCGAGCCGAGGCGGTAGAGCCGGGGGCGCTCGGCGACGAAGCGCCAGAGGCCGAGGCCGGTGCGCATGGCCTGGGGCACCAGCCCTTCCTTCCAGCTCCGGTCGCGCCAGCCGCGCAGCAGGGTGGGCAGCGGGATGGAGACGGGGCAGACCTCCTGGCAGCGGCCGTTCAGCGTGCAGGCGTGCGGCAGGTCCTTCGCCTTCTCCACGCCTTCGAGGGCCGGCGTCAGCACCGCGCCCATCGGGCCGGGATAGGTGGCGCCGTAGGCGTGGCCGCCGATCTGGCGGTACACCACGCAGTGGTTCATGCAGGCGCCGCAGCGGATGCAGCGCAGCATCTCGCGCAGACCGTGATCGGCGAGCATGCGCGAGCGGCCGTTGTCCACGAGGACGATGTGGAATTCCTCCGGCCCGTCGCGGTCGCCGGCGCGCCTCGGGCCGGTGTGGAAGGTGGTGTACTGGGTGAGGTCGGCGCCTGTCGCGGAGCGGACGAGCAGGCGCAGCATCGCCATGGCGTGCGCCATGGAGGGCACCAGCTTCTCGATGCCGGCGGTGACGATGTGCACGCGCGGCGGCGTGGTGGTCAGCTCCGCATTGCCCTCGTTGGTGACGGTGCAGACGGCGCCGCTGTCGGCGAGCAGGAAATTGGCGCCGGAGATGCCGACATCGGCGTTCATGAAGCGGTCGCGCAGCTCGCGGCGGGCGCTTTCCACCATCGCCTCCACCTCCTCGACCTTGTGCGGGTCGCGGTGGGCGGCCTTGAACAGTTCCGAGACCTGCTCGCGCGTCTTGTGCAGGGCGGGCCAGATGATGTGCGAGGGGGTCTCGCCGGCGAGCTGGATGATGTGCTCGGCGAGGTCGGTCTCGACGCGCTCGATGCCAGCCTCGGCCAGGGCATGCGGCAGGCCGATCTCCTCGCCCAGCATGGACTTGGCGCGCGTCACGCTGCGCGCCCCGGCCGCGCGGCAGAGGCGGATGACGATGGCGCAGGCCTCGTCGGCATCCTTCGCCCAGTGGATGTGCGCGCCGCTGGCCAGCGCGTTGCGCTCGAACTGCTCCAGGTAGTGATCGAGGTTGGCGACGACGTGGTTCTTGATCGCGGTGCCGCGGCGGCGGGCCTCGGCGAATTCGGGAAAGTCCACCAGGGCTGCGGCGCGCTTGCGCTCGGCGGTGACGGTGGTGCGGTCGATCGCGAGCTTGAGGGTGGCGTCGCCCAGGGCGCGGGTGACGTCCTCCTTGAAGACATGGACCTTGTCGGCGTGGGTGGCGGCCATCGCGTCAGCCCTCCTCGCCGATGGCGGGCCCGTCGCCCATGCCGGCCAGCACCTCGGCCGTGTGGAAGGCGCGCACCCGGCTGCCGCGCCGGTGCAGCGCGCCCGCCATGTTCATCAGGCAGCCGAGGTCGCCGCCGAGCAGCAGGTCCGCGCCGGTCGCCTCGATGGCGGCGGCCTTCTCGCCGACGATGGCGTTGCTGATCGCGGGATACTTGACGCAGAAGGTGCCGCCGAAGCCGCAGCACACGTCGTTGCCGGCGAGCGGGCGCATCTCCAGCCCGTCCACCTCGCGCAGCAGGGCGCGGGGCTGGGCCAGCACGCCCAGCTCGCGCAGGCCGGAGCAGGAATCGTGGTAGGTGGCGCTGGCCGCGAGCGCCACGCCTTCCGGGCGCCAGCCGCGTACGTCGACGAGGAAGCTGAGCAGCTCGTGGGTGCGGGCGGCGAGGGCCTCGGCGCGGCGGCGCCAGGCGGGGTCGTCGGCCAGGGCCTCGCGGTAGTGCGACCGGATCATGCCGGCGCAGGAGCCGGAGGGGACGACGACGTGGTCGTAGCCCTCGAACGCCGCGATCACGCGGCGGGCCAGGGCGGCGCCGCCCGCCGTGTCGCCGCTGTTGAAGGCGGGCTGGCCGCAGCAGGTCTGGGCGCGCGGCACCTCCACCGCGCAGCCGGCCTGCTCCAGCAATTGCAGCGCGGCGAAGCCGAGGCGCGGGCGGATGGCGTCGGCGAGGCAGGTGACGAACAGCGCGACGCGCGGACGGTCTCCGCGGGGCGGCGCTTCCCGTGGGTCGGGCATGGTTGTCGTTGTCCCTCGGAGGCGGAAGGAAGAAAGAAAGGCCAGGGGGCGAAGCCCCCCTGGAACCCCCCGTTTCGATTCAGGCCTCGGCGGCTGGGCCGCGCGGGCATGAAACCCAACGGGGGGTCCGGGGGGCTTCGCCCCCGGCGGGGTTCGAAGGGGCGGCGCCCCTCGCCGGAGGGGCTCGGGGCGGGCGGGGCCCGCCCCCCGGGTGGAGGCGGGGGGGGGGGGAGGGGGGGGCCGCCCCCCCGGGGGGGAGGGCACGGCCTGCCCCGACCCCCGCCTCGATCAGCGGGGGGGGGGGGGGGGGGCCCCCCCCCCGGCGGGGTTCGAAGGGGCGGCGCCCCTCGCCGGAGGGGCTCGGGGAGGGCGGAGCCCTCCCCGCTGATCGAGGCGGGGTTCGGGGAAGGCGGAGCCCTCCCCGCCGGTGGGGCGGCCTACCCCCTCAGGGCACCATCGCGGTGAAGGGCCACACATAGGCCTGGAGCATGATCAGCAGGCCCACCAGCACGGCGAGGGCGATGGAGTGGGGGAAGACGTAGCGCAGGATCGCCTTCTCCTGCCCGTACCACTTGGTGGCGGTGGAGGCGACGACGATGCTCTGCGCATCGACCATCTTGCCCATCACGCCGCCCGCCGAGTTGGCCGCCGCCATCAGCACCGGCGAGAGGCCGAGCTGCTGCGCGGTGACGCGCTGGAGGCCGCCGAACAGCACGTTGGAGGCGGTGTCCGAGCCCGTCAGCGCGACGCCGAGCCAGCCGAGCAGCGTGCCGAAGAGCGGGTAGATCCAGCCGGTCTGCGCGAAGGCGAGGCCGAGCGTCGCGTCGGTGCCGGAGTAGCGGGTGACGAAGCCGAGGGCGAGCATGGCGGCGATCGTCATCAGCGAGTAGCGGATGGCGTAGAAGGTGCGGCCGTAGGACTTGAGCAGCGCGACCGGGCCGTAGCCCATGATGAAGCCCGAGACCACGGCGGCGAGCAGGATGCCGGAGCCGGTGGCGGAGAGCAGGTTCAGCACGTACACGGCCGGCTCGGTGTGCGCCGTCGCCACCACGGGCGGCATCTTGGTGACCATGTTGTGCAGCCCGGCCACCGGGATGCGCCAGATCCAGAGGCTGTCGAGCCACGCCTTCATCTGCGGCACGCCCCAGGCGAAGACGCAGACGGAGAGGATCAGCCAGGGCAGCCAGGCGCGGAACACCTCGCCGGAGGTATGCTTGCGGCCCGGCACGTAGTCCTCGATGGGCTGCTCCACCGCGGCGGCGCCGAGGGAGCGGGCGCCGGTGGCGGGCACGCCCTCGTGCCGGTCGCGCGTGGTGGAGAGCCACAGCTCCTTCGGGTGCCAGATGCGCAGGAAGCCGGCGAGGCAGAGCATGGAGACGATCGCCGCCACCACGTCCACCAGCCACGGGCCGTGGAAGTTGGAGACGGCGTACTGCGGGATGGCGAAGGAGACGCCGCAGACCAGCAGCGCCGGCCAGACCTGCCACATGCCGCGCCAGCCGGCGAAGGCGACGATCAGCCAGAAGGGCACGATCAGCGAGAAGAAGGGAAGCTGCCGGCCGATCATGCCGGAGAGCTGGAGCAGGTCGAGGCCCGTGACGGCGGCCAGCGCGATCACCGGCGAGCCGAGCGCGCCGTAGGCCACGGGCGCGGTGTTGGCGATCAGCGACAGGCCCGAGGCCGCGAGCGGCGAGAAGCCGAGGCCGATCAGCATCGCGCCGGTGACGGCGACCGGCGTGCCGAAGCCCGCGGCACCCTCGAAGAAGGCGCCGAAGGCGAAGGCGATGAACAGCAGCTGCAGCCGCCGGTCCCTGGTGATCCCGGCGATGCTGTCGCGCAGGATGGTGAACTGCCCCTTCTCCTCCGTCAGCCGGTAGAGGAAGATGACGTTCAGGATGATCCAGCCGATCGGCAGCAGCCCGTAGGCGGCGCCGTAGATCGCGGTCATCCCCGCCATGCCGGCCGGCATGCCGAAGCCGACGATGGCGACGACGAGCGCCACCAGCAGGCCGAGGGCCGCCGCGACATGCGCGCTGATGCCGGCCAGCCCGATGGCGCCGAGCAGCACGACGATCGGGATGCCCGCGAGCAGCGTGGACAGCCACATGTTGTTCATGGGGTCGTAGATCTGCGACCAGGTCGCCACGACGTCACTCCTCCTTCCGCGCGGGCTTCCCGGCGCTTCGTCCGGGCCGCGAGACGCGCCGGCTTCATCCCGGCCGGGCTGCGGGCGGCAGGATGCGCCCGCACGGGGCACGGCGCATCGACATCGGAGGAGGGAGGCGGATCACCGTCACGCGATACACCGTGGCCGTCCGGAGGACGGCGGAGGTGCCGAGGCCTGGTGATGCTGTCCGTTCCCTCCGCTGGCGGCTCGGCCGCCCGGACTTGCCGGGCGGCGGGCCGTTTCGTTCCGCGGTCAAGGTTTGGTAAAACTATTTTACCATGACCGTCAAACGGAAAAATCCATTGTCAACGCCGGCCGCCCCGGTCAGGCTCCGCCACCGGGAAACGTTCCAGGCCCGGCAGACCCCTGCCGCCGAAGAAGCCTGGCCGGCCCCCGCCGACAGACGACTTGGCCGACAGGACGTGACCGACCAGCCTGGGAAACGCCGGATGACCACCCCACCCCGCCCGGGACGAACCGCGGCGACGGTTGCCCGCCACATCGAGGACCTGATCCGCGAGGGCTCGCTGCGCCCCGGCGAGAAGCTGCTGCCGGAGCGCGAGGTGGCCGAGCGGCTCGCCGTCTCCCGCCCGACGCTGCGCGAGGGGATCGGCCTGCTGGAGAGCAAGGGGCTGCTGATCGGCGAGCCGGGCGGGGCGACGCGCGTCGCCCCGCTCGGCGCCGCGATGACCGACCCGCTGGTGACGCTGCTCGCCGAGCGGGTGGAGACCACCTACGACTACCTGGAGTTCCGCGAGATCATCGAGGGCTCGGCGGCGCGGCTGGCGGCGGAGCGGGCGACCGAGGTCGACCTCGACACGCTGCGCCGCTGCCTCGACCGGATGACCGAGGCGCACGGCAAGGCCGACCCGACCGACGAGGCCGCCGCCGACGTGGAGCTGCACGTCGCCATCTACGAGGCGACGCACAACGTGGTGCTGCTGCACATCATGCGCGCCCTGGCGCAGATGCTGCGCGCCAACGTGTTCTACAGCCGCGAGAAGCTCTATTCCCGCCCCGAGGTGCGCGACCTGCTGTTCGCGCAGCACCGCGCCATCCACGACGCCATCCTGGCGCGCGACGCGGCGGGCGCGCAGCACGCGGCCGAGCGGCACATCGGCTTCACCCACGCGGCGCTCAAGCAGATACGCGACGCCGAGGCGCGGCTGGAGACCTCGCTGCGGCGCATCGGCAGCGGGCGGATCGGGGCCGAGGGCGAGGGGTGACGGCAGACGCGCGGCGACGCGAGACGACATCTGGCGCGCGGCGACGCGAGACGATGCCCCGGCATGGTTCGAGATGCCGAATGACCTGGATCAACGCGGCGCGCCCGGACCGGGCCGAGGATTCGGGCATCGCACCCTGATGGGAACAGCCGCCATGTCGTCCGGCCTCGTCTCCGCCCCCTCCCCTTCCGTCGCCCTGCCGGCCGGCGGATCGTGGCTGCGTCAATTGATCGGCCCCGCGGTGCTGCCGCGGCGCTTCGACCTCGCCGACAACATGAACGTGCTGCGCATCGTGCTCGGCCTGCTCTACGTGCCGCACATCCTCTACAAGCTGGCGGCGCTCGGCCCCTCGATGGCGTTCTTCACCAGGGCCGGGCTGGTGCCCGCGCCGTTCTTCCTCGGCCTCTCGCTCGTCGTCGAGACGCTGGCCGCCGTCGGGCTGGTCAGCGGGCTGTACACACGCTGGATCGGGCTGCTGTCGGCGGGCGCCATGGCGGTCGCCGCCTACGCCACCATCGCCACCAAGGGGATGGGCTGGCTGTGGAACCTCGGCGGCGTCGAGTACCTGGCTCTCTGGGGCCTGATCTCGCTGCTGCTGGCGGCCGATGCCTGGCGCAAGGCCGAGGCCGGGCGGTAGAGCGTTCCCGGGCCGGGTGACCTCGCACGGGGACCCGGCAAGCACGAGGCATCGACAGGCCGGCGCCGCTTCGGCCCGGCCGCCACGACCGCCGCGTCGCGGCCGGGCCTTCCCGGCGGGCAACGGCCCGCCGGGAAGCCGCGCATCGCCGCGGCCCGATGCCGGGCGGGCAGCCCGCTCCCGGCGCCGGCGGGAACGTCACCCGCCGGCCATCGCCAGGATCTCCTCGGCGCGGCGCACCACGGGCGGGTCCACCATGCGCCCGTCCAGCTCGAAGGCGCCGCGCCCCTCGGCGCGGGCGGCGGCGTCGCCCGCCATCACGCGGCGGGCCCAGTCGATCTCCTCGGGCGTCGGCGCGTGCGCCTCGTTCAGCACCGCCACCTGCGAGGGATGCACCACCAGCGCGCCGCGGAAGCCGAGCCGGCGGGAGCGGCGCACCGTCTCGCGGAACGCCTCGATGTCGCCATAGGCGCCGATGCTGCCGACGAAGCCGAGCGGCAGCACCCCGGCCGCGCGCGCGGCGCAGAGCACGGCCATGTTGGGGCCGAGCAGCGTGTCCGTCTCCGGCACGCCGCCGAGCGAGGCGGCGAAGTCCTCGGGGCCCAGAGTCATCGCGGCGATGCGCGGATGCGCGCCGGCGATGGCGGGCAGGCGGAACAGCGCGGCGGGCGTCTCCACCTGCAGCACCAGGCGGATGCCGCCGGGCGGCAGGCCGCGCTCGGCCTCCAGCTCGGCCACGGCGTCGGCCACCTCGCGCACGAAGCCGGCATCCTCCACCTTGGGCAGCACCAGCGCGGCGAGGCCGGGCACCACCGCCGCCTCCAGGTCCGGCGCCAGGGCGCGGATGCCGTGGTTCACCCGCACCATGGCGGCGGCGCCGGAGCGGCCGACCGCGGCGATCGAGTCGGCCAGCCGGGCGCGGGCCGCCGGCTTCTCCGCGCGCGGCACCGCGTCCTCCAGGTCGAGGATGACCGCGTCGGCGCCGCGCTCGTGCGCCTTGGCGATGAAGCGTTCCACATGGGCCGGCACGAAGAGCAGGGAGCGCCAGCGCGGCGGTTTGGCGTCGGCGGTTGCGGTCACGTCGGCTTTCCTCCGTCATCCGTATGCCGCGCGTCGATGGCGACGGCGCGTGCGGCCGGCGCAGCCTGACCGAAGCCGCCCCGGCTTGCCAGCGCCCCGTCCTGCTGTGCCCCGTCTTGCTGCGCCCCGTCTCGCCTGCGCCCCGTCTTCGGCGCCCCATCTTCGGCGCCCCGTCTTGCTGTGCCCCGTCCGGCGGCGCGCCGGGCGGGAAAGAGTTTGCCGCGGGCGCCGCTTCGCCGTTTGCGTCCAGGCTGCCATTTGCTATGGCAAGGGGATGGTTGTCAGCGCGGCCGACCGTCTCGAACCCTTCACCGTCGACGACACGCTCTCGCTGACCGAGCGCGCCTACCGGCGGTTGCGCGACTCCATCGCCGACGGCACCCTGCCGGCCGGCAGCCGCATCTCCGAGCGCTCCCTCGCCGGCGCCCTCGGCATCTCCGCCCAGCCGGTGCGCGAGGCGCTGCGCCGGCTGGAGGCGGAAGGGATCGTGCTGACCCTGCCGCGCCGCGGCACCGTCGTCGCCGAGTTCGGCCCGGAGCGGCTGGTCGAGCTGGGCCGGCTGCGCACCGCGCTGGAGGGTGCCGCCGCGGCGCTGGCCGCGCAGCGCGCCACGCCCGAGGACCTGACGAAGCTGGAAGCCTGCCTCGGCGTCATGCGCTCGGCAACCGAGCGCGGCGACACGGAGGCGCTGGCCGAGGCGAACGAGCGGTTCCACGCGCTGCTGCATGCCGCCACCGGCAGCATCTTCCTGGCGCGCTCGCTGGCCACACTCTGGGCCTTCGGCCATGTCGGCCGCCTGCGCACCCTGCGCAGCAGCCCGCAGGAGCCGGGGCGGGCGCTGCGCGAGCATGCCGGCGTGCTCGACGCGATGCGCCAGCGCGACCCGGACCTCGCCGAATCGCGCATGCGCGAGCATGTCCGCCGCTCGCAGCTGGAAAGCGGCATGTTCCGCGACCTGACGCAGCCCGGGGGACCGCAGCCCGCGATGGCCGCGTCGCCCGCGCGGGATGCGGCGGGCGGACCAGGGCAGGGACCAGGGCAGGAGCAGGGGCAGAGGCGGGGCGTCGAAGGACGGATGCGCGAGGAGGCGTAGGGCCGCCTGCCGCCCCGGGCCGGCCCTGACGGCTGCCGCCACGCCGGAAAGGCGCGCCCGGGAAGCGCGGCCGCCGCTCTGGATGACAGAAATTTAACCGGCGCGCGTCCTGCCATCTGATATTGCAGCGTCGGCCGCTGGCTCGTCGTATCGTCCGCACGCCCGGGCGGCACGGATCGGCATGCCGGCCGAACCACGAAGCGCGAGGCGGCGACACGACCGCCTTGCCGAGAGACGTTCAATGAACCGACCTGCCGCCGCCCCCGGACCGTCCTCCGCGCCCCATCCCTTCGCCCCCGTGTCCCGCCGCGTGCTGCTCGGCGCCGCCCTCGCGGCGCCGGCGCTGGTCGCGGGCCCGGCGCGCGCCCAGACGGTCAGCCTGCGCTCGGCCGACATCCACCCGGACGGCTACCCGACCGTCGAGGCGGTGAAGTACCTCGCGCGGCTCGCCGAGGAACGCTCGGGCGGGAAGCTGCGCATCCAGGTCTTCCACTCGCACCAGCTCGGCGAGGAGAAGGACACGATCGAGCAGACGCGCTTCGGCGTCATCGACATGAACCGCATCAACCTCGGCGCACTCAACAACCTGGTGCCCGAGACCATCGTGCCCGCCCTGCCCTTCCTGTTCCCCTCGACCGAGCGGATGTTCAGCGTGCTCGACGGGCCGGTGGGCGACGACATCAAGAAGGGCTTCGAGAGCCACGGCATGGTGGGCCTCGCCTTCTACGACAGTGGCGCGCGCAGCTTCTACAACCGCGGCAGGCCGATCCGCACCCCGGCCGACATGCGCGGAATGAAGATCCGCGTGCAGCAGTCGGACATGTGGCTGGCCATCATGCGGGCGCTGGGCGCCAACGCGACGCCGCTGCCCTTCGGCGAGGTGTACTCGGCGCTCCAGACCGGCGTGATCGACGGGGCCGAGAACAACTGGCCCTCCTACCAGACCTCGCGCCACTTCGAGGTGGCGAAGTTCTACTCCCTCACCGAGCACTCCATGTCGCCCGAGGTGCTGGTGATGAGCAAGCGCGCCTGGGACCGGCTCTCGCCCGACAACCGCGAGATCCTCCGCGCGGCGGCGAAGGAGAGCCAGCCCTACATGCACCGCCTCTGGGCCGAGAAGGACGCCGAGGCGCGGCGCACCGTGGAGGCCGGCGGCGCGCAGGTGAACGGCGTGGACAAGGAGGCCTTCGTCGCCGCCATGGGGCCGGTCTACGAGCAGTTCACGCGCAACGCGCGCGTGAAGGCGCTGGTCGAGCGCGTGCGGGCCGCCGGCTGATGCGGCGGGCGGCGGGGGGCCTGCACGCCCCCGTCCACGCGGCGCTCGACCTGCTCTGTCGGGCGGCGCTGTGGCTCTCGGGGATCGCGCTGCTGGCCATGACGGTGGTGGTGGCGTGGTCGGTGTTCGGCCGCTTCGTGCTGAACGACACGCCGGCCTGGGGCGAATCGCTCGCCCTGCTGCTGCTGGGCTGGGTGATCCTAGGCGCCGCCGCCGCCGGCGTGCGCGAGAACTTCCACATGGGCTTCGAGACCCTGCGCGACCTGCTGCCCGCCCCCGTCGCCGCCTTCTGCATGGGGCTGAGCGACGCGCTCGTCACCATGTTCGGCGCCGCCATGGCCTGGTACGGCGGCGAGCTGGCGCTCGGCGTGTGGGACGCGACGCTGCCGGCGCTGGAGCTGCCGGGCGCGGTCGAGTACCTGCCGCTCGTCGTCGGCGGGCTGCTGATCGCGCTGTTCGGCGCCGAACGGCTGCTCACCCGCCTCGCCACCGGCGCCGCGCCGGCGGTGGCGACCGCCGAACACACCATCCTGACGGATGCCTGAGCCATGGCCGATCCCGGAGCCCTCGCCGTCCTGCTCGGCGCCTTCCTGTTCCTGCTGCTGATCGGCACGCCGGTCGCCTTCGCGCTCGGCATCGCCGCGCTCGCCACGGTGTGGTGGATGGACCTGCCGCCGGTGGTGGTGTTCCAGCAGCTCTCCTCCGGCATGAACGTGTTCTCCATGCTGGCCATCCCGTTCTTCGTCTTCGCCGGCGACCTGATGATGCGCGGCCAGATCGCCGACCGTCTGGTGGCGCTGGCCTCGGCCATGGTCGGGCACATGCGCGGGGGGCTGGGGCAGGTGAACGTCGTCGCCGCCACGCTGTTCGGCGGCGTCTCTGGCTCGGCGGTCGCCGACGCCTCGGCGGTGGGCGGGGTGATGATCCCGCAGATGCGCGCGCGCGGCTACGCGCCGGACTACGCGGTGAACGTCACCGCCAACGCGGCGCTGATCGACCTGCTGATCCCGCCCAGCCACAACATGATCCTCTACGTGATCGCGGCGGGCGGCGCGCTCTCGGTGGCGGACCTGTTCACCGCCGGCATCATCCCGGGGATGCTGCTGATGGCGGTGCTGATGTTCACCGCCTGGGCCGTCGCCGTGCGGCGCGGCTACCCGCGCGAGAAATTCCCCGGCTGGGGGCCGCTGCTGCGGCTGCTGGTCGGCGCGCTGCCGGGGCTGATGCTGATCGTCATCATCTTCGCCGGCGTCCGCTCGGGCATCTTCACGGCGACCGAGAGCGCCGTGGTGGCGGTGCTCTACGCGCTGCTGGTCACCACGCTGGTCTATCGCGGCCTCTCGGCTTCGGGCTTCCGCGAGGCGGTGCTGGGGGCGGCGCGCACCACCGGCATGGTGATGCTCATCATCGGCACCGCCACCGCCTTCGGCTGGCTGATGGCGCTGCTGCAGGTGCCGGCGATGACGGTCGCGCTGATGCGCGGCATCACCACGGACCCGCTGCTGACCCTGCTGCTGGTCAACGTGATCCTGCTGGTGCTCGGCACCTTCATGGACATGGCGCCGCTCATCATGATCGGCACGCCGATCTTCCTGCCCGTGGTGACGCAGCTCGGCATGGACCCGGTGCAGTTCGGCGTGGTGATGATCCTCAACCTCGGCATCGGGCTGATCACGCCGCCCGTGGGGCCGGTGCTGTTCGTGGCCTGCGCCGTCGGCGGCGTCTCGATGTGGGAGGCGACCAGGACCTCCCTGCCCTTCTACGCCGCCGCCGTCGCCGTGCTGTTGGCCGTGACCTACATCCCCGGCCTGTCGCTCTGGCTGCCGACGGTGTTCCACTGAACGGCTTTCCACCGAACAGAATCCAGGCGGGAGACGAATCGCCATGACCGAATACGGCAAGCCGGTCCTGCTGACCGGCGCCTCGGGCAATCTCGGCCGCGCGCTGACGAAGGCGCTGGCCGCGCGGGGCTGGCGGCTGGTGCTGACCGACATCGCGCCCTTCCCGGACGCGGTGCCGGAAGGCTGCCGCTTCGAGCGCGCGGACCTGAACGACGGCGTCACCATCCTGCGCCTCGCGGAAGGGTGCGGCGCCATCCTGCACTTCGGCGGCATCAGCGTGGAGCAGCCCTTCGAGACGGTGCTCGGCCCCAACATCCGCGGCGCCTACCACGTCTACGAGGCGGCGCGGCGGGAGAAGGCGCGGGTGGTGTTCGCCTCCTCCAACCACGCCATCGGCTTCCATGCGCGCCCCCCCGAGGGAGAGGAAGGGAACGGGGCGAAGCTCGACTTCGACTGCCAGCTCCGCCCCGACAGCTTCTACGGGCTCTCCAAGGCCTACACGGAGCTGATGGGCCGCTACTACTGGGACAAGCACGGCGTCGAGAACGTCAACATCCGCATCGGCTCCTCCTTCCCGGAGCCGGCGGACCGGCGGATGCTCTCCACCTGGCTCTCCTACGACGACCTCTGCCGGATGGTGGCGGCGGCCGTGACCGCGCCCGCCGTGGCCCATTCCGTGGTGTGGGGCGCCTCCGACAACCCGGCCAGCTACTGGGGCAGGGACCACCGCGACCGCATCGGCTGGCAGCCCGAGGACAGCGCCGAGCCGTTCCGGGCGAAGGTGGAGGGCAGGCTCGGCGATCCGGTCTCGGAACGCTACCAGGGCGGCGGCTACACCTCGGCGGGCTACACGCGCGAGGCCTTCTCGCCGAAGGGCACCTTCGACCTGCCCTGACGGCGCGCGTCGGGCCGCGGCGGCCCCGCCCGGCCCTCCGCCGCGGCCCGGGAGGATCCGTCCGCCCCTGCCGCACGGGCGCAAGGCCCTTGAGGCGGCAACGGCGCGGCGCTACGCCCGAAGCGCCATCGTTCGGGAGCGCATCGCCTTGGGCCAGACCGACTCCCCCGACGCCGCCGTGCTGCCCGACAGCCTGCTCCTGGACGCCGGCGACATGCAGGCCGAGCTGCTGCCCGCGCACGGCGCCGCCCTCTCCCTGCTGCGCTGGCGCGGCACCGACCTCGTGGTGCCGGCGCGCGCCGGCATGCTGCCGAACAGCAGCTTCTGCGGCGCCTTCCTGATGCTGCCCTGGGCCAACCGGCTGGACGGCGGGCGGCTGTCCTTCGCGGGCGTGGAATACCACCTGCCGATCAACCGCCCCGAGGACGGCACGGCGATCCACGGCCTCGCGCGCGACCGCGCCTGGGCGGTGGCCGCGCGCTCGCCCGAGCGGGCGGTGCTGCGGCAGGTGCTCGACGAGCCCGCCCTGCCCTTCCGCTACGAGGCCGAGCTGACGGTGGCGGTGGCGCCGGCGGAATTCTCCCTCTCGCTCGCCGTCACGAACCGCGCCGACACGCCCTTCCCCTACGGCGCCGGCTGGCACCCCTTCTTCCCGCGCCCGGCCGGCACGCATCTGCGCCTGCGCGCCGGCACCGTGTTCGGCCGCGACGCCCGCACCCTGCCCGTCGCGCCGCGCCCGACCGAGGCGCCCGCCCGGGGCATCGACGGCGACGAGGCCGCCTATCTCGGCCTCGACACGCATTTCGCCGAGTGGGACGGCGCGGCGGCGATCCGCTGGCCGGGCGGGCCGGCGCTGGACCTCGCGGCGAGCGGGGCCTGGGCGCGCAACCTCCAGGTCTTCGCCCCCGCCGGCGCCGCCGTGCTCTGCGTCGAGCCGGTGAGCCACGTGCCGGACGCGCCGAACCGGCCGGAATTCGCCCGCCACGGCGCGATGACGCTGCTCGGCCCGGGCGAGAGCCTCGCGGCGCGGCTGGTGCTGTCGGTGCGGGAGGCAGGCTGAGGCCGCCCGCCGACGCCCCGCAGGCGCCCCGCCGGCGCCGGACCGCGCCGGCACCGCGCCGCCGGGCGTAGCCGCCGCGCCGCGATCCGCTCTACCCTGCCGCGAACGTCCACGCATCGCAGGGCCGCCGCATGACCACCCCCCACCTGACGACGCCCGCCGAGGATCTCGGCTTCGCCCTTGCCCGGGTGGTGGACCTGCCCGGCCTCGCCGCCACCGCCGGCGCGCCGCTCGGGCCCGACGAGATCGCCGCCGTGCTGGAGGAGGCGGACCGGCTCGCCCGCGAGCGCATCGCCCCCGGCCGGCAGGAGGCGGACCGGCACGGCGCGGTGCTGGAGCAGGCCCCCCCGGAAGACAGGGGGGATGGCGGCAACTGGCCCGCCGTGCGCACCCCGCCGCACTACCGCGACCTCTACCGCGCCTGGATCGAGGGCGGCTGGCAGGGGCTGACCGCCGAGCCCGGCCATGGCGGCCAGGGCCTGCCGCAGACCCTGTGGAGCGCGGTGATGGAGCTGGTCTCCTCGGCCGACATGGCCTTCGGCCTCTGCCCGCTGCTCAGCATGGGCGCGATCGAGGCGCTGCAGCACGCCGCCACGCCGGCGCAGCGCGAACGCTGGCTGCCGCACCTCGTCAGCGGCGAGTGGACCGGCACGATGTGCCTGACCGAGCCGCAGGCGGGCTCGGACCTCGGCGCGCTGCGCACCCGCGCCGTGCCGGACGGCAGGGGCGGCTACGCGCTGCACGGGCAGAAGATCTTCATCACCTGGGGCGAGCACGACCTCGCGGCGAACACGCTGCACCTGGTGCTGGCGCGGCTGCCGGACGCGCCGCCGGGCAGCCGGGGCATCTCGCTGTTCGTGGCGCCTAAGGTGCTGCCGGACGGGCGGCGCAACGCGCTGGGCTGCGGCGGGCTGGAGCGCAAGATGGGCATCCACGCCTCGCCCACCTGCGTGATGCTGTTCGAGGGCGCCGAGGCGGAGCTGGTGGGCGAGCCGAACCGGGGTCTGGCCGCCATGTTCGTGATGATGAACGCGGCGCGGCTCGGCGTCGGCGTCGAGGGCGTCGGCCAGGGGGCGCGGGCGGTGGCGCTGGCCGAGGCCTACGCCGCCGGGCGCGAGCAGGGCGGGCGGCCGATCGCCGAGTACCCGGACGTGGCGCGCATGCTGCGCGAGATGCGGTCGGTGACTCTGGCGGCGCGGCTGCTGGCGCTGGAGGCCTCCGTGGCGCTGGACCGCGCGCGGCTGCTGGGCGACGCGGCGGCGGCGGCCCGCATCGCGCTGCTGACGCCGATCGTGAAGGCGTGGTGCACGGATCGCGGCATCGACGTCGCCTCGCTCGGCGTGCAGGTGCATGGCGGCGCCGGCTTCACCGAGGATGCGGGCGCGGCGCAGGTGCTGCGCGACGCGCGGATCGCGCCGATCTACGAGGGCACCAACGGCATCCAGGCGATCGACCTCGTGGTGCGCAAGGTGGCGCGCGACAGCGGCGCCGCGATGCGCGCGCTGCTGGCCGAGGCGCGCGGCGTGGAGCCGCGCGTGGACGCGGCGCTGGCGGCGCTGGAGCGGGCGACGGCGCTGGTGCTGGCGGCGCAGGCGCGCGACCCGGCGGCGGCGGAGGGCGTGGCGGCAGCCTATCTCGACGCCTGCGGCTGGGTGCTGGGCGGCTGGATGCTGGCCCGCGCGGCGGCGGCCGAGGGCGGGGCGGAACGGTACGGGGCGCTGGCGGAATTCTACCTCGGCCGCCTGCTGCCGCGCGCCGCCGCGCGGATCGCGGAGGTCGAGGTGGCGGGCTGAACCGTCCGGCCCTTCTCCCCGTCCGGGGCGTGGCCGACCCGCGTGCAGGTGGCGGCTGGCCGGTTGCACCGGAGCCCTTCACCGACCCTATAGTGCATCGTGCGCCAGAGGAGTGCGCCAGAGGAGGGCCCCGTCATTCAAAGCGCCGTCGCCACCCAGAACGCCGCCCGGCCGGATGTCTGCGCCGAATGCGGGGTGCGTGACCAGTCGCTCTGCGGCAGCCTGAGCGACGCCGAGCTCGCCTCCCTGAACGCGATCGGCCGCCACCGCAGCCTCGCGCGCGGCCAGACGCTGATCTGGGCCGGCGAGGAGGCCCTGGTCTGCGCCAACCTGCTCTCCGGCGTGCTCAAGCTCAGCGCCGCCACGGCGGACGGGCGGGAGCAGATCGTGGGGCTGCTCTACCCCGCCGATTTCGTCGGCCGCCCCTATGCCGAGGACGCCGAGCACACCGTCACCGCCCTCACCGATGCCGAGCTGTGCGTCTTCCCGCGCCGGCCCTTCGAGGCGGCGCTGGAGAACCACGTCCACATGGAGCGGCTGCTGCTGCGCCGCACCCTGGCCGCGCTCGACGATGCGCGCGGCCGCATGCTGATGCTCGGGCGCAAGACGGCCGAGGAGAAGGTGGCGAGCTTCCTGCTCGACATGGGAGCGCATCTGGGGGCGGCGCATCCGGGCGGCGCGGGGCGCTGCGCGCCGGGCAAGGCGGCACCCGCCTCCCCCGCCGCCTTCGAGCTACCGCTGACCCGCGCGCAGATCGCCGACGTGCTGGGCCTGACCATCGAGACGGTGAGCCGGCAGATGACGAAGCTGCGCCGCGACGGGCTGATCGACCTGCCGGCCGGGCGCAGCGTCCTCATCCGCAACCGCCCCGGCCTGCAGGAACGGGCCGAGGCGGGCGGCTGAGGGCCGGTCGCCCGAGGGCGAGAAGCGGGAAGGCGGGCCACCGGCACGGCCGGTGAAGCGCCGGCCGCATCGCGCGGGCGTCGGGATTGCCCGGGACTGTCCCACGGAAGGGGCCCCGCGGAAGGGGATCGAAGGCGGCGTCATCCCGTCGTCATTCCCGTTGATCCCCCGGCGAGGGGCCCGGGGCGGCGCCCCCCGGCGGTACGGCGAACGCGCCATCGCGGGTCATCAGTCGGCCGGGATCGCCGGCCGGCTCTCCGCGTCCAGGCACGCCATCAGCAGCGCCTCGGTGGCAGCCGAGAGGTGCCGGCGTGCCAGGACCAGCAGGGTCAGCTCCTCGAAGGCCAGCGCGCGCCGGCAGCCGTCGAAGAAGCAGCGCAGCATGTAGCCCAGCGCCTCGGCGTGGCCGGCCCCGGCCCGGTTCTCCGCCCATGCCGTCGCCCAGCGCACCGCCCGTTCCGCCGGGCCGCCCGCCCAGCCCGCCTCCCGGTCGTCCGTCGGGCCGCCATCCGCCGGGTCGTCCGCCGGGGCATGTCCGGCCGGCCAGGCGCCGCCGGCGGCCTCCAGCGCCGCGCCGAGATCCTCGGCATGGGTGGCGTCGAGCGCATGCTGGCCGTGGATGCGGGTGAGCAGGACCGACGCCACGGGCAGGGCGTCCGACCGGGAGAGCAGCGTCTCCAGCAGCGCCCCCTCCCGGGCATGGTGCTGCGGCACCAGCGTGGCGAGCTGCCGGCACACGGCGCGCCGCTCCTCGGCCGGCGGCAGGCCGGGCAGGCCG
This sequence comes from Roseomonas acroporae, assembly GCF_023223525.1. Classification (GTDB taxonomy): domain Bacteria; phylum Pseudomonadota; class Alphaproteobacteria; order Acetobacterales; family Acetobacteraceae; genus Roseomonas_E; species Roseomonas_E acroporae. Next base: position 127,766 of record NZ_JALPRX010000068.1, read on the forward strand.
TCGGCGATCTGCTCCAGCCGGTCGCAGAGGGCACGCAGGACCACGTGCTCGGCGACGATGGTGAGGACCTCGTGCTCCATCTCCGCCTGCCAGCGATCGCAGAGCCACACGACCGACCCGCTTCCGGGTTGCATCACCGCCATGTCCGGCCCTCCTGAGCGCATCAGGATCGGCCGCGCCGGGCCGGCGGACATTGACCTCGGTCAAAGGCGAGCCGGCGACCCGGCCGGGGACGGGGCCGCCGGTCCGGGACGGCCGTCGCCCGGTCCGCCGGGGCGCCGGCCGCCGCCCCGGCGGCGTCAGCCCTCGCCCGGCGGCGTCAGCCCTCGATGGTGATGCCGGTCAGCCGCACCAGCGCCCGCCAGCGCTCCACCTCGGCGCGCTGGAAGGCGCCGAATTCGGCGGGCGGCAGGGGCGCCGCCAGGAAGCCCGCCGCGGCGAGGCGCGACACCGTCTCCGGCTCGCGCAGCGCGTCGCCCAGCGCGGCACCCAGCCGGTCCACGATCGCGGCCGGGGTGCGCGCCGGCGCCCACAGGCCGAACCAGGCGTCCACCGCCATGTAGGGGGCGCCCGCCTCGGCGAAGGTCGGCACCGCCGGCAGCTCCGGCAGGCGGGCGGGGGCGCCGAGGCCGAGGCAGCGCAGCCGCCCCTCGCGCACCAGCCCCGCCACCTGCGGCCAGGTGGAGACGAAGAAGTCCACCACGCCCGACACCGTGTCCGTGGTCGCCTGGGCGCCGCCGCGATAGGGGATGTGGGTGGCCTGCAGCCCCTCCCGCTTCACCAGGCTCTCGGCGATGACGTGGCTGGCCGAGCCGGCGCCGGAGGAGGCGTAGGTGAGCCGCCCGGCGCGGCCGCGCGCGACCAGCTCGGCCAGGGTGGCCGGGCCGTTCGCCGGCACCACCAGCGCGTGGTGGACGGTGGCGATGCGGCCGATCGGCGCGAAGTCCTCGACCGGGCGGTAGGGCAGGTCGCGCACCATGGCGGCGTTGGCCGCATGCGTCTGGTTGGTGCTGAGGCAGAGCGTGTAGCCGTCCGGCGCCGCCGTCGCGACCGCCTGGGTGCCGACCACGGAGGCGCCGCCGGGGCGGTTGTCCACGATGACCGAGACGCCCGCCGGCGAGCCCCCGGGCGAACCCCCCGGTACGCCCCCTGGCGCGCCCCCTGGCACGCTCCCGAGCCCTTCCTGCAGGCGCTGCGCCACGGTGCGCGCCAGCACATCGGTGGAGCCGCCCGGCGGGTAGGGAACGACGATGCGGACGGGGCGCGAGGGCCAGGGGGAATGACCCGCGGCGCCGGCCTCCTGCGCGCGCGGGCGGCCGGCGGGCAGGAGCAGGGCCGGCAGGGCGGCGAGCAGGGGGCGGCGGGCGATCATGGCGGGCCTCTCGGGCGTACCGAACGGGCGGACTGCGTGGGCGGGCGGCCCTTCTCGGGCGGCGAGGGCGGCGGGTCAACCGCGTGGCGCCAGGGGTGGGCGCCAGGGGTGTGGGCCAAGGGGCAGGCCGGGCAGGCCGGCGCGGCGGATTCCACCATCCCCGCCCGGTTTCCGCCCGCATCCGGCCACACTTGCCGCCCCTCATCGGCACCGGGCGCGGAATCGCCCGCCAGGGCTCTGAAACGCTTCGTTTCCCGGCGCTGGCCCAACTGCAACACCTGCACGGCAAGTTGCGCCGACAGGTGCCGAAGGGGGAATCCGCGATGCCTCGCCTGCTGCATACTCCGCCCTGCCTGCGTTGCCCCGCAACGGCCGGCACTCCGCGCGATGCCGGCCCGCAGGCCGATGGGTGACGAGATGGACCTCTGGGCGAGCTTCCTGCGACGCACCCTGCTGTCGGTCAGCCTCGGCCTGCCCGGCGCCGCGAGCGCCGGCGGGCTGGCGGCGGAACGCGGCGTGCCGGAGAAGCCCCCCGCGCTGGAGGACGGCACCGAGGCCGTGGCCCCCGCGCCGGAGCGGCCCGCCCTCGGCAGGCCGGAAGGCGGACCGGCCGAGGGCGGCTGAGCGGCGGGGACGCCACGCGCCGCCCAGCGGGACGCCCAGCGGGACACCCGGCGGGACGTCCAGCGGGACGGGGTGGGGTCGGCGGACAGGCAACCCGGGCCGCCGCCCCCGGTTATGCGCCCGCATGCACCGATCCAGCCGCACGCGCCCCGCCGCCGGGCCGCGCCCCTCCCTCGCCGGCACGATGCTCGCGGCCGTCTGGTCGCCCTTCCTCTCCCTGCCGGGCCCCGGCGCGGCGGGCCGCGTCACCGGGATCGCCACCTTCGGCAGCAATCCCGGCGGGCTGCGCATGCTGGTCTACACGCCGCCCCGGCCGCCCGCCCCGGGCGCGCCGCTGGTCGTGGTGCTGCATGGCTGCGGCCAGCGGGCGGAAAGCTTCGCCGCCGATGCCGGCTGGATCGCGCTCGCGGCCGAGCTGAACCTGCCGCTGCTGCTGCCCGAGCAGAGCGCGCGCAACAATGCCGGGCACTGCTTCAACTGGTACCACCAGGCCGATGCGCGGCGCGGCGGCGGCGAGGCGCTGTCGATCCGGCAGATGGTGCGCGCGGCGATCCGCCACTTCGGCTCGGACCCGCGCCGCGTGTACGTCGCCGGCTTTTCCGCCGGCGCGGCGATGACGACGACTCTGCTCGCCACCTACCCCGCGGTGTTCGCGGCCGGCGCCGCCGTGGCGGGCGTGCCGGTGGGCTGCGCCGTCGGCGGCGCGCACGCGCTGTTCCGCATGCGCCATCCGGACGCCTTCCGCTCGCGCCAGTCCTGGGCGTCGGCGGTGCGGGCCGCGACCCTGGCCCGGCCGACGAAGCCCTGGCCGCGCCTCTCGATCTGGCAGGGCGGGCGCGACCGCACCGTGGATCCGGCCAATGCCGAGGCGCTGGCCGCGCAGTGGAGCGAGCTGCATGGCTGGGGGCCGGAGCCGGCCGTCGCCGAGGATCGCGGCCCCGGGCTGCGCCGCTACGCCTGGGGACTGCCCGCGCGCCCGGCGGTGGAGCTGTGGGCGCTGGACGGGTTGGGCCACGGCTTCCCGGTGGACCGGCGCCGGCCGGGCTGCGGCCGGGAGGGCGCCTGGGTGGCGGATGCCGGGCTGCCGGCGGCCCGGCACATCGCGGCGTTCTGGGGGCTGGCGCCGGCGCCCGGCTGAGCGCCGCCGGGGCCGGGGTCGGGGCCGGGGCCGGCCTCAGGCCGCCTCCAGCTTCTCCTGCAATTCCAGCCACTCGGTCTCCAGCGCCTCGGTCTCGCGGGCGATGGCGGCGCGGCGCGTGTTGGCCGCCGTGATCTTCCCGGCATCGCCCGAGGCGTAGAGCTTCGGGTCGGCGAGCTTCGCCTCCAGCGCCTTGTCCTCGGTGCCGAGCCTGGCCAGCGCCGCCTCGATCGCCTTGACCCGCGCGCGCAGCGGCGCCGTGGCCAGCCGCGCCTCGGCCCGCTCGCGCCGCTCGTCGCGCCGCGTCGGCGCGGCATCGGCCTTCGCGGCGGGGCGGGCGCGCTCGGCCAGCAGGGCGCGGTACTCGTCGAGATCGCCCTCGAAGGCCTTCACCGTGCCGTCGGCCACCAGCCAGAGCCGGTCGGCGGCCAGCTCGACGAGGTGCGGGTCGTGGGTGATCAGCACCACCGCGCCGGAGAACTCGGCCAGCGCCTTCACCAGCGCCTCGCGCGCATCGATGTCGAGGTGGTTGGTGGGCTCGTCGAGGATCAGCAATTGCGGCGCGTCGCGGGTGCAGAGCGCCAGCAGCAGCCGCGCCTTCTCGCCGCCCGAGAGGCTGCCGACCGTGGTGGTGGCGCGGTTCTCGTCCAGCCCGAAGCGGGCGAGCTGGCCGCGCAGCGCGGTCTCGGTGGCCTGCGGCTGCAACGCCTGGAGGTGCGAGAGCGGCGTGCCGGCGAGGTCCAGCTCCTCCGCCTGATGCTGCGCGAAGTAGCCGACCTTCAGGCGCGGGGCGAGGCGCAGCTCGCCGCGCAGCGGCGCGAGGCGGCCGGCGAACATCTTCGCCAGGGTGGACTTGCCGTTGCCGTTGGCGCCGAGCAGGGCGATGCGGTCGTCCTGGTCCAGCCGCAGGTCGAGGTTGCGCAGCACCGGAGTGCCGCCATAGCCGAGATCGACGCGCGCGGCGGTCAGGATCGGCGGCGGCACCTGCGGCGGCTCGGGGAAGGCGAAGCGCACCGGCTGGTCCTCGACGATCGCCTCGATCGGCGGCAGGCGTTCGAGCGCCTTGAGCCGGGACTGCGCCTGCCGCGCCTTGGTGGCCTTGGCGCGGAAGCGGTCCACGAAGCTCTGGATGCGCTGGCGCTCGGCCGCGACCTTCACGTTCTGCGCCTGGAGCTGAGCCAGCCGCTCGGAGCGCACGCGCACGAAGTTCGAGAAGGCGCCGGGATAGAGCGTGATCTTCTCCCGGTCGAGATGCGCGATCGCGTCCACCGCGCGGTCGAGCAGGCCGCGGTCGTGGCTGACGACGATGGCGGCACCCGGGAAGCGCGCCAGCCAGCCCTCCAGCCACATCGCCGCTTCCAGGTCGAGGTGGTTGGTGGGCTCGTCCAGCAGCAGCAGGTCGGGCTCCAGGAACAGCGCCTGCGCCAGCGCCACGCGCATCCGCCAGCCGCCGGAGAAGTCGCCCGTCGGCCGCGCCTGCTTCTCCGCGTCGAAGCCGAGGCCGGAGAGCACGGTGGCGGCGCGGGCCGGGGCGCTGTCGGCGCGGATGGCGAGCAGCCGGTCGTGGATCTCGCCGATGCGGGCCGGGTCGGTCGCCGTCTCGCTCTCGGCGAGCAGGGCGGCGCGCTCCGTGTCGGCGGCGAGCACGGTCTCCAGCAGCGAGGCGGTGCCGCCCGGCGCCTCCTGCGCCACATGACCGAGCCGGGCGCGGGCGGAAAGGGCGATCTCGCCGCCATCCGGCTGGATCTCGCCGGTGATCGCCTTCAGCAGGGTGGACTTGCCGGCGCCGTTGCGCCCGACCAGCCCCACCTTGCGGCCGGGATCGATGGCGAGGTCCGCATTGTCGAGCAGGGTGCGCCCGGCGATGCGCAGCGTCAGGTCGCGGATGGCGAGCACGGTCATGCCGCCTATCTACGGCGCGGCGGCGGCGGGTGCGAGGGGTGGATGGCCGGGGGTGGATGAGACTGGGCGCGCGGTGCGGGGGCTTCGCCCCTGCGACCCCACCAGGGAGGCGCCGCCTCCCTGGACCCTCCGCCGGGGGCGAAGCCCCCCGGACCCCCCGGATGGTAAGGACGCGGCCGCCCCACCAACCCCGCGCGCGATACCGGCCCGCACAGGTCAGGACTTGTGCGGGCCGGTATCAGAAGGCGATCAGCGCCGCGAGGTAGCCGACGAGCACCGAGATCACGATGGTGACGACGATCACCGCCAGGGTGAAGACCAGGGTCTGGCTCTCCGGCACCCGCGCCACCACCGGCGCGCCCCGGTAGAAGATGTAGAGGCCGTACAGGCCGAGAATGGTCAGGATGCCGAGGAAGGGGATCAGCAGGAACACGCCGGCCAGCCACGAGGCCGTGCTGGAATAGATCGCGAGCTTCATCGCGTCCGTCTCGCTGGCCGAGCCGCCGAATTTCGGCGCCAGGAATTCGATGATCTTGCCGACCACCCAGATCCCGGCCAGCCCCAGCACGTAGCCGATGATCGCCTGCAGCAGGCCGCCGACGAAGGAGCCGCGGCCCATCCCGAGCACGGAGAGCAGCAGGATCGAGCCGACGAAGCCGCACACCGCCGGGATCAGCGCCAGCGGCGCGGCGTAGCCGCGGAACAGGTCGGCGGTGGTGGTCGCCTCGGTGGCGATGACCCGCCATTCCGCCGCCGGATCCATGATGATCCGCTTCGCCCGGGTGCTGATATCCATGCCGTCCGCTCTCCCGCCATGCCGAGCGCCGGCGCCCCGCCCGATTCGCCGGGCGGGGGCCGGTCGCTCCGACTCTACGGTAGCGCCGACGCCTGACATCGGGATTCCGACTTCCCGCACCGCCGGCGCGGTCCGGCCGGCCGGGATGCCTCGCTTCCGCGCCGGCCCTCGAGGCGAACGGGGGACCCGGCGCGCCGCGCACGGCCGCCGGCAAGCTCGGCCTTCCTGCCGCGCCGGGTGGGGGGACCGGCCCTTGGCCCCTCCCCGCCCCTCCGCTATCCCGGCCGCATGTCCGAACGCGCCCTGCCGGTCCCGGAATCCACCCCCTCCTGGCTGGACCGGCGCTTCGCGGTGCTGCTGGCGCTCGGCTTCTCCGCCGGCGTGCCGTTGCCGCTCACCGCCTTCACCCTGCGGCAATGGTTCTCGGAATCCGGCGTCTCGCTCGGCGCGATCGGGCTGACGGCGCTGATCGGGCTGGCCTACTCGCTGAAATTCCTCTGGTCGCCGCTGCTCGACCACGCCGCGCCGCCGCTGTTCCGCGGCCTCGGGCGGCGGCGCGGCTGGCTCGCCTCGATCCAGCCGGTGCTGGCGGCGGCGATCCTGGCCATGGGCTTCACCGACCCGTCGGTGGATGCCTCGCGGACGGTGGCGATCGCCGTGCTGGTCGCCTTCCTTTCGGCCAGCCAGGACATCGTGGTGGACGCCTACCGCATCGAGGTGCTGCCCGAGCGCGCCCAGGGCTACGGCATGGCGGCCTATGTCTGGGGCTATCGCGGCGCGCTGCTCGCCGCCAATGCCGGCACGCTGGCGGTGGCGGAATTCGCCGGCTGGACCGTCGCCTTCGCCTACTGCGCGGGGCTGGTGGCGGTGGGCTTCGTCGCCGTGCTGCTGGCGCCAGAGCCGGCGGCGCCGCCGCGCCACGCCCTGCCCTGGGCCGAGCGGCTGCGTGCCGCCGTGGTCGATCCGTTCCGCGACTTCGTGCGCCGGCCGCACTGGCTGCCGATCCTGCTCTTCGTCGCGCTGTTCAAGCTGGGCGAGGCGCTGGCCGGGGTGATGACCGCGCCCTTCTACCGCGAGCTGGGCTTCGGCCGCATCGAGGTGGCCGGGGTGAACGGCGTGTTCGGGCTGGTGGCGACGCTGGCGGGCGCGCTGGCGGGCGGCTGGGTGGTGGCGCGGCTCGGCACGGCGCGGGCGCTGGTGCTGACGGGCCTGACGCAGATGCTCTCCAACCTGATGTACGTGGCGCTGGCCCATGCCGGGCACGACGTGCCGATGCTCTGGGCGCAGGTGGGGGTGGAGAACTTCACCGACGGCCTGGCCGATGCCGCCTTCATCACCTACCTCTCCTCGCTCACCAGCCGGGCCTTCACGGCGACGCAGTATGCGCTGCTCTCCTCGCTGGCGGCGGTGCCGCTGCGGACGCTGGGCGCGACCTCGGGCTGGCTGGCGGAATGGCTGGGCTGGCCGGGATTCTTCCTGCTGACCACGGCGGCGGCGCTGCCGGCCATGGGCATCATGCTGTGGCTGCTGCGCCGGCTGCCGCCGGAGGGGCGCGCGGCGCGCTGAGGCGCGTGGGGAGGCGGGGAGGCCGATGGACCTTCCGCCGCCGGGCATCTCCGCCCGCCGGCGATCCGCCCTACGGCGAACCGCAATCCGGTTGGGGCTGCGGTTCGCTGTCGCTCGTTGTTCCCGGCGCGGATTCACGCCGCCGGGCGTGTCCGCCCGCCGGCGATCCGCCCTAATCCAGCGTGAACACGGTACGGCCGCGCTGGCTGCCCGCCAGCGGCGGCAGCGTGCCCACGGCGCGCGGCTCGCCCGGGACGGCGCTCAGCCCGCGCTGCGCCGCCTGCCGGCGGCG
>NZ_JALPRX010000069.1 GCF_023223525.1 Roseomonas acroporae
ATCCAGCGTGAACACGGTACGGCCGCGCTGGCTGCCCGCCAGCGGCGGCAGCGTGCCCACGGCGCGCGGCTCGCCCGGGACGGCGCTCAGCCCGCGCTGCGCCGCCTGCCGGCGGCGCACCGCCGCCTCGTGCTCGGCCAGCCCGCGCGCCAGGGCCTGCCGGCGTGCCACCTGCCCGCGCGGCCCGCTGCCGCCGCGGCCGGTCCACAGCCCCTCGGTGCTGAAGCCGGGCAGGCCGGCGGCGCTGCCGGAGAGATCGGCCGCGCTGCCCGGCGAGAGCATCAGCCCGCGCAGGGCGCCCGGCGCCGGGGCGAGGCCGGGGCCGGGCACGGCAGCGCCCGCGTCGCTCGTCACGTTGCCGGGGATCGAGGCCATCAGCACGCCGCCGTCGCGCGGCGCCAGCATGTACATCTGCGCCCGCTCGCGCATGTTGCCCGCGCCGGCCCCCGCCTGGTCGCCCCAGCCGAAGAACAGGTCGGCGCGGGCGCCCTTGATCGCGCCGCCCGTGTCCTGCGCCACCAGCAGCCGGCGCGTGCGGTCGCCCGACATGAAGAGCGGCGCGCCGAGCGGAATCACGGAAGGGTCGATGGCGACGGAACGGCCCGGCGTCAGCGGCACGCCGAGCGCGCCGATCGGCCCCTCGTCCAGGGACAGGCCGTTGACGATCCGGAAGAAGATGTAGGAGGGATTCTCCCGCATCACCGCCGCCGCCCGCTCAGGCCCGACCGCGTTCAGCCAGCCGCGGATGGACTGCATGCCGATGGTCTCGCCCGGCAGGGCGTTGCGCTCGATCAGGGTGCGGCCGATCGGCACGAAGGGATGGCCGTTCTGGCCGGCGAAGCCGACGCGCAGCACCTGCCCGTCCGGCAGCACCACCCGGCCGGAGCCCTGGATCTCCATGAAGAAGGCGTCGACGGCGTTGTCGACCCAGACCAGCTCCAGCCCCTGGCGCTCCAGCCCGCCGGTCTCGATGGCGGCGCGGTCGAGATAGGGGGTGACGCGGCCGCCGGGGCCGGCACGGCCCCAGACGCGGCGGCGGACGGAGACCCCGCCGGCGCGCTGCTCCGTCACGTCCCGCTCCACGAGGTCGGGCGGGCGGGCGAAGAGCGGCACGTTGTGCACGTCGGTCGGCGTGCGGGAGCCGCGCAGGACCGGCTCGTAGTAGCCGGTCACCAGCATCTCACCCACCGGCACGGCGACGAAGGCACCCTCCAGCCAGGCGCGGACGGCGGCGGCGTGGTCGCGCAGCGCCTCGGCATGGGCGCGACGCTGCGCGGCGGAGACGCGCCGGCCGCGCGGCGCGGCGGGCGGGCCGGGAGGACCGCCGGCGCGCCGGCCCAGCACCTGCTCGCAGGCCTCGCCCCAGGCGGCAGGGGAGAGGCCGGGCCGGCCCTCCGGCGGCTCGGTGCGCGAGAGGATGGTCCGGCAGCTCGCGCGCAGCGTGGCGAGCGCGCCGAGCGCGTCCTCCTGCGCCCAGCCGGGGACGGTGTCGAGCGCCACCTGCGCCCGGGCGGCGGGGGCCTGCGCGAGGATGGGCACGGCCAGCAGCAGGCCGATCGCCATGGCCGGCAGCCGTGGGCGACCGGCCCCGGGCGGCGGGGCGCGGCCATGCGCTCGTCGGCGGATCGGGCCCCGCGCGACCAATCCCACGCCTCCCCTAAGGATACGCCGACTCAGGCACTTTGCGTGCCCACCAGCTTCCACGCCGGGTCCGCCGAGGTCAGGTCGCGCTGGAAGGTCCAGATGTCGACGATTTCCGTCACGGCGTCGCTCCCGGTGATGACCTGGCCATCCTTTGCCGTGGTGATGTTGATCTGGTCGGTGACGAACCGCACGGTGATGTCGGCGATCGTCCCGCGCAGGTCGGCGGCCTCGATGGCCGTCTCGTTGACGGCACGCAATTCGGTACGCTGCTGCTCGCCCGCCGCCTCGCGCGCGGCAATCGCGCGCTCGAAGCCGGCACAGGTCTCGTCGGAGAGCAGCATGTGCAGCGTGGCACGATCGCCGGCCGCGAAGGCTGTCACGATCATGCGAAACGCCCCCTCGGCCCCGTCGAGGAAGCGGCCGGGGTCGAAGCCCTGGTCCACGCCCTGGATGCGCTGCAGGACCTGGCCGACCGGGCTGCCCGGATCCGGGATCCGGTGCCGCGACACGTCGGCCGCCGGCGCCGGCGGCGCGTCGTCCGGCAGCCCTTCGACGGGCCGTGCCCCACGGGGATCGTAGGCGCCGCCGGGACCCGGGGGCCGCTCCTGCGGGGGCCGCTCGAAGCCGGTGCGGCGACCGAGCACGCTCCGCAGCCGCAACACCAGGAAGGCGGCGATCATCCCGAACAGTATGAGGTCGAGGCCTATCCCGGTCTGCATGGCACGCTCCTTTGCCCCCCACTTAGGGGGACGGGGCGGGCACCGCAACAGCAGGCGTTCCACAAGCCGGGGCAATCCGGGCGAAGGCGGGAGGTATTCCGGGCCGATGCCGGCCATGGCCGCCCCGCGCCACCGCGCGACGAACCCGCGCGATCGCGCGGCGGACGGTCCGACCGCGCTTGACGGGGTGGGCGAGTTTGCGTATCCGTCCGCACCCCAGGCGGGCGCGTAGCTCAGCGGTAGAGCATCGCCTTCACACGGCGGGGGTCACAGGTTCAATCCCTGTCGCGCCCATTCCTATGGGTCATCTAAATCTTTGATATTGCTGCGAACGCCTTACCACCGGTAGGGCGGCCTCGCGCGTCTATCGTCCGCGACGATGCGGAACAAACCGTGCAAATTCGCGCCGATCCGTGCAGGAGGCGTGCAGCCCCAGACACACGACCCCGCCCGGCGCCCGCTCCCCGGGCAGCCCTAGCCCGCCGCCAGCCGCGCCGCGATCCCGCCGGCCTGGGTGGGGCGGCTCAGGCGCCCTTGAGCGCCGCGAACGCCCGCCCGTACCGCGCCGCCCGGTCGGCGTAGGCGATGCGATCCTTCACGGCCGGCGTCAGGGTCAGCCCGGCGGTCTTGGCCACGATCCCGTCGAAGTCGCCCTTGTCGGCCAGGGCCAGCAGGCCCCGGTCGGCGAAGTACCAGGCGGCGGACATGGCGGCACCATCGCGGGTCCGGGCATAATCGGCCGCATCCTCGGCGGTCATGCCCACGGCCTTGCCGAAGCCCTCGAAGCCCGAGCGGAAGGTGAGCTGCACCAGGCCGGCGCCGCGGAACCTCCAGCCGTCGTCCGTGCCCGGCCGGTTGCCGAGCCGCCCCCCGTAGACGAGATTGGCCAGCTTCTGCGGCTGCCCCACGTACCCCTCAGCCTTGTACGCGCCCGTCACGAAGAAGCTGGGGAACACCTTCCGCAGCCGGTCGGCCGAGGTGTAGGTCAGGTTCTCCGACAGGGCCGTGAGGTCGCCGCTCTCGTGCCCGCACTGGGCGATCCACGCCGCCTGCCGCTGGGGCGTGTCGATGCCGAACCGCGCCCACGCGGCGGCGATAGGCTTCACCCACCCGGCCGGGTCCGGGCAGCCAGGGAGGCACGTCTTGAGCAGCGCCGCGGTCGGTGCCGCCGCGCCGCCCAGCCGGGCCAGCAGCGCCTTGATCCGCCCGGCCGCCTGCATCTGCGTCGGCACGCCGGACTGCGCCAGCAGCTCGGCGAATTCGGCGTCGGAGAGGGTGGCGGCGTCCGTCATGCCCCGCGCTCCTCCAGCTCGGGCAGCACGCGCAGGATCTCCGCGTCGGTGCGGCCGGTCATGCCTCGGATCCACGACAGCCGCTGCGCGCGGCGCTCGGCCGGCGTCATCACGTGCGCGGCCGCGCGGGCCAGCAGGGCGTCCAGCGGCTCCGGGATCGGCCGGCTGGGCGCCTTCACGCGGACGC
>NZ_JALPRX010000007.1 GCF_023223525.1 Roseomonas acroporae
CCGGCCCCGCCGCGGCCCTCCCCGGGACAGGGGGTGGGGCCGGCGCCGGGGCGAGGGACCGAGGGGAAGGGCGCCGCGAGGCGCCCTTTTCCGTGTCCGGGGTGGGTCTCCAGCCGACCTGCCGTGACCTCCACCCGGAGGGGTCGGCTGGGTGCCGATCCGGGCTGCCTGTCGACGGGCTCGCCGACGGTCGCCGCGGCCGTTTCCCCGCCGATGACACCCCTCGCCGGGGAGTGTTGCAAACCCGCCATGGCCACCGTCGTTATGACGACCGGCACGGTCTCGTGTTGCAGTGCAGCAAGAACCTGCCCTAGCCTGTCGCCAGGGATGAAAGCGCGACCCACGGCCTGGATTTGGAGGGCTGTATGCGCAGACGAGACGTGTTGCGTGCCTCCTTGCTGGCCGCGCCGGCCCTTCTGACCGGCCGCGCCCTGCAGGCGGCCGGATCGCAGGTGGAGGACCGGGGCGAGAACGAGCCGGTCGACGTGGAACTCATCCTGGCGGTGGATGTGAGCCGCTCGGTGGACTCGGCGGAGCAGGAGCTTCAGTTCAACGGCTATGCCGCGGCGTTCCGTGACCGGCGGCTGGTCGAGGGCATCGTGGGAGGCCCCATCGGCGCCATCGCCTGCATGATGTTCACCTGGTCGGACTGGCAGCTCCAGGAGGTGATGGTGCCCTGGGCCCGCATCGACGGGCCGGCGAGCGCCGCGGCCTTCTCCGACCGCATCGCCGAGGCGCCGCGCCGGAGCTGGCTCTACACCTCGATCTCCGGGGCGATGGACTATGCGAGCCGCAGCTTCGGCCAGGGCTTCGAGGGCACGCGACGCGTCGTCGACATCTCCGGCGACGGGGTGAACAACTCCGGCCGGCCGGTGGCCGATGCGCGGGCCGACGCGCTGTCGAAGAACATCGTGCTGAACGGCCTCGCGGTGCTGGACCGCACCCCCGGCGCCCCCGATCAGGGACTCGGGCAGCCGGCGCTGGACGAGTACTACCGCGACCAGGTGATCGGCGGTCCCGGCAGCTTCCTGGTGGTGGCGGAGGGCTTCAACTCGTTCGAGGCGGCGGTGCGGCGCAAGATCATCCGCGAGATCGCCTGGAACCCGCCGGCCGGGCCGCTGGTGGAGCGGGTGGGCTAGAGCGGATCGCCGACGGGCGAGCACGCCCGGCGGCGTGAATCCGCGTCGAGAACAATGAGCTACAGCGAACCGCAGTCCCAGCCGGACTGCGGTTCGCTGTAGAGTCGTTCTGGCCTGATACAGTCAGGCCGAGCGACTCCAGGGACCGGCGCTGGCGGGTGGCGGCCGGGTCCGCTGCCCATGGGGCGCGGGGGGTGCCGCCCGGGCAGTGCCCCACCGCTCCGGCCGTTGTTCCGGCGCGGCTTCCGCGCCGCCGGGCGGGTGCGTCCGGGCCTGGGAAACGTGCCGGGCCAGGGGCGTTCGGGACCGCCGGCGGCGAGGCCTCCCCGGGCCGGTGGAGGTCAGTGGCGTGGCCCGGCCGCCAGGGCATCCTGCCCGTCCGCCGAGGGGCGTGGCAGCCGCAGCCATGCCCAGGCCCCGAGCGCCAGCCCCAGCATGCCCCAGCTCGCGTTGTAGTTGGCCACCGCCACCGCCCCGAGCGCCACCGCCGCGACGGCCGGCACGAAGGCGGCGCGCAGGAAGGCCAGGAGCCCCAGCAGCAGCGCCGAGAGTCCCCAGAGCTGCCAGTTCTGCAGCCAGAGCAGCGCGGCCCGCGGGTAGCAGGGCAGGGGCAGCCCGGCCGCGAAGGGGCTGGGTGCGGCGCACAGCGCCCCCCATGCCCGCGGTTCCACATAGGCGGCGCGGAAGGCGAGCATGCCGCCCAGCGCCAGGGCGGCCACGGCCAGCCCGATCCAGTCACGTCGTTGCATGCGGCGCAGCATGGCACGGCTTGATGGCGGCCGCAGGGCGGTCATCTAGGGAGGCATGGTGTTCTCCCTGCTCGACTCCCGTCCCCGCGTGGCGCTGCTGCGCCTGCAGGGCGTCATCGCCGCGCGTTCCGGGCCGCTCTCGGGCGGCCTCAACCTTGCCGGGCTGGCGCCGTCGCTGGAGCGCGCCTTCGGCATGCGCAGGCTCGCGGGGGTGTTCCTGGCGGTGAACTCGCCCGGCGGCTCGCCGGTGCAGTCGAGCCTGATCGCCGGCCGCATCCGCCAGCTCGCGGACAGGCGGAAGGTGCCGGTGGTCGCCTGCGTCGAGGACGCGGCGGCCTCGGGCGGCTACTGGATCGCCTGCGCGGCGGACGAGATCGTGGCCGATCCCGCCTCCATCCTCGGCTCGATCGGCGTGATCTCCGCCTCCTTCGGCTTCCAGGAGGCGCTGCCGCGGCTGGGCATCGAGCGGCGGCTGCGCACGGCGGGCACGGAGAAGAGCTTCCTCGACCCGTTCCGGCCGCAGGCGCCGGAGGATCTCGCGCGGCTCGACGCGCTGCTCGGCGAGCTGCATGCCGAGTTCAAGGACTGGGTGCGGCAGCGGCGCGGCGTCCGGCTGCGGGCGCCGGAGGCGGAGGTGTTCGATGGCCGGTTCTGGACCGGGCGGCGTGCCGTGGCGCTCGGGCTCGCGGACCGGCTGGGCGATGCCGATTCGGAGGCGAAGCGGCGCTTCGGCGCGAAGGCGCGGCTGGTGCCGGTGGGCGGGCGGCGGCGGCCGCTGATGGCGCGCCTGCTGCCGGGCATGGCCGCCGGCCGGGAACCGGCCGCGCTTCCCGCCGCCATGGCGGCCGTGCTGCCCGCCGCCCTGGCCGACATGCTGGAGGAGCGGGCGGCCTGGTCGCGGCTCGGCCTCTGATCGGACCGGCCGGCCGGGGCGCGCGCCGGCCGCCGGGTGCGGCATGGCGTGCCCGCATGGCGTACCCGGAAAAGCGAAACCGCGGCCCACGGGCAGGGCCCGTGCCGCGGTTCTGCAAGTCGTCGGTCTTGCCGCCCCGGCAGTGGGGGAGCGGCGGCGGGCTTCAGAAGCCCTCGCGCTCCAGGCGCTTGCGCTCGACCTTGCGGGCGCGGCGGACGGCCTCGGCGGCCTCGCGGGCACGGCGCTCGGACGGCTTCTCGTAGTGCCGGCGGAGCTTCATCTCGCGGAAGACGCCCTCACGCTGCAGCTTCTTCTTGAGCGCCTTCAGCGCCTGGTCGATGTTGTTGTCACGGACGACGACTTGCACGCGGCACGAACTCCTCTCGGGTCGGGTTCTGGAATGGCTCTAGGCGCCGACGGGGAGGTTCCGGCGGGGCCGGCCTCCCTGGGCGCTGCGACGCGTACCGATAGCACGCGCCGCCCGCCGCCGGAAGCCCTCCCGGTCCGGCCGGCGCGCGCCTATCTACACGACCCTGTTCCGCCACCGGGACATGCCGCGCGGCCGCTCGCGCGGCGGCCCTCCGGACGGCCACGGCGGCGCGCCGGGGGGAAGGCGCCAGGGAGAGGCGCCAGGGAGAGTCGATGGCCATCCTGAAGATCGCCCGCATGGGCCACCCCGTGCTGCTCGCGCGCGCCGCGCCGGTCGCGGACCCGACCGGGCCGGAGATGCGCCGCCTCGTCGCCGACATGGCCGAGACGATGCACGATGCCGGTGGCGTCGGCCTCGCGGCGCCGCAGGTGCACGTGCCGCTGCGCCTCTTCGTCTGGCGCAGCCCGGGCGGGCCGGTCGGCGGCGGCGCCTCGGTGCTGTTCAACCCGGTGCTGTCGCCGCTGGACGACGAGGTGGTGACGGGCTGGGAGGGTTGCCTCTCGATTCCCGGCCTGCGCGGCGCCGTGCCGCGCGCGCGGCGCATCCGCTTCGCCGGGCTGGACGGGGAGGGACGGCCGGTCGAGGGCGAGGCCGAGGACATGCTGGCGCGCATCATGCAGCACGAGGCCGACCATCTCGACGGCACGCTCTACACGATGCGCATGCCAGACCTGTCGCGGCTCGGCTTCAACGAGGAGCTCGCCCGCTTCGCGCCGCCCAAGCCGGGCGGGGAGGGGAGCCGGTGATGGAACGCAGCCCCGAGCGCGACGCCGCCCTGCGCGCCGCGCTGCCGCACGTCGCCTCGCTCGGCTGGACCCTGGCGGCGCTCGCCGCCGGGCTGCGCGACCTCGGCCACGCCCCGGCCGAGGCGCGGGACGCGGCGCGGTCGCTCTTTCCTCGCGGCGGCGCCGCGCTGGTCGAGGCGTGGTGCGACCTGGCCGATCGCGACATGGCGACCGCGGCCATGCAGGAGGACCTGCTGGCGCTGCGCACCCCGGCGCGGGTGCGGCGTCTGATCGCGATCCGGCTGGCCCAGGCGGCGGTGAATCGCGACGCGGTGCGGCGTGCCCTGGCGGTGCTGGCGCTGCCCTGGAACGCCGGCGTCGCGCTGCGCACGGCGGCGTGCACGGCGGATGCGATCTGGGCGGCGGCGGGCGACCGCTCGGCCGACTTCTCGTGGTACACGCGCCGCGCCACGCTCGCCTCGATCTACGGCGCGACCCTGGCCTGGTGGCTGCGCGAGCCGGCGCCGACGCTGGAGGCGACCATGGGCTTCCTCGACCGGCTGCTCGCCGGGCAGGCGAGGATCGGGCGGCTGCGCCGGGGCGCGGCGAGCCGGCCGGCGGGCGCCTGAGGGGCTTGTTCGAGTGGCCGGGCCGGTCGGCCCGGCGGGCCGCTTCCGCGTCCGAGGGAAGAGGGGAGCGCCGCATCGCGCCGGCGGCCCCGTCGTCCGGGCGCGGAAATCCGGCGCGGAAATGCCCCGTCCGCCCTCCGCCACCGGTCGCTCGGACGGGTTCCGGGCGCCGGGATAGGGACCAGGGGCCGGGGCGTGGCCTTTGGCAACCGCGTCGGCGGGCCGGCGTTCTCCGAGGCAACGACCAAGGGGAACACGGTACATGCGCGGCATCCTGCTCTGGCTCATCGGCATCCCGATCCCGGTGATCATCCTCCTCTGGCTGTTCGGCGTGCTGCACTGACACCGTTGCCGCACGGGTCCCGGCCCCTGTGGGTCCGCCTCCGCGGCGCGATGCCGCGCCGGGCGGCCCGCGTGCCGGCCTCCGGCGGCAGGATGGCGGCGACGGGGCTGCCGGCGGCTTCGGCGCCGTGGCAATGCCGGCCTGCAACACCCTGAACCAAAACCATGAACGCGCTTGACTTTCCCTCGCTTCCCGTCGCCCCGGCCGCCTAGTCTCGGTTCCGGGAGCGAGATGGGAACGGCGCCGGCACGGCGTCGTCCGACGCCACGATGCCGCGGGGGAAAGGCGGCATCCGGCGGATCGACACTCCCGCTCAACGCGATCGGGAGTATCCGGCCCACATGCGTCCGTTCCGAGCCATCCTGTCCGGCCTCTGCGCCGCCGCCATCGCCCTGCCGGCGAGCGCCGCCTGCCTCCAGCCCGCTGAGCGCGCGGCCTTCGACGTGCAGGCGCTGAAGAGCCACCTGATGGTGACCGCCATCGCCTGCCGGCACGAGGACCAGTACAACGCCTTCGTCACGCGCTTCCAGCGCGACCTGAGCGCCGCCGGCCGTGCCGTGCAGGCGCATTTCCGCCGCGCCTATGGCCGCGCGCATCAGCGCGAGCTGGACTCCTACATCACCAACCTCGCCAACGCGCAGTCGCAGGAGGGCATCCGGCAGGGCTCCTTCTTCTGCCGCGACCAGACGCCGGCCTTCCAGCAGGTGATGGCGATGCAGGGCGCCAGCGCCCTGGCGCAGCTCTCGCAGGAGCGGCGCGTGATCAACGTCTACGGCACCGAGGCCTGCGCGACGCCGCCGGTCCGCGAGGCGCGGGCGGCGAGCCCGCTGCTGCGGCAGGCGCGGGCGAGCACGCTGGCCTCGGCGCGCTGAGCAGCCGGGAACGGCGGCAGGCGCGCGCCGCCCCGCCGTTCAGAAGCCGAGCGGGAAGCGTGCCAGCCACGCCCGCTCGGCCGGCGTGGTCTCGCGCCCCAGCACGGCGTTCCGATGCGGGAAGCGGCCGAACCGGCGGATCACCGCGTGGTGCCGCCACGCATACTCGATCGACCCGCCCGGTGCCGCCATGCCGGGTGCGTCGCGCAGCCCGCCGAACAGCGTGACGGAAAGGTCCTGGTCCGCCATCGCCTCCGAGTGCTCGAAGGGCAGGTAGAGGAAGATCCGCTCCACCGGGCGGAGGGCGAGGTCGTGCCGGTGCCGCAGCACGGCGGCGCGGGCGACGGCGCGGGCCTGCGGGTCGGCGTCGAAGGCGGCCGCGTTGCCGCGGTAGAGGTTGCGCGGCAACTGGTCGAGCAGCAGGCAGAGCGCCAGGGCTCCCTTCGCCGTCGCCGTCCAGCCGGCGAGCGCGCCGGACCGCGCCGCGTCCGCCATCGCCCCGAAGTGGCGGCAGCGCGCGTCGAACACCGGGTCGGTCCGGAACCAGATCTCGCGGTGACGGTCGGGCTCGCCCCCGAACCAGAAGTGGAGGACGGATTCGGGCGTCATGCCGGGCACCTCACGGCAGCGCCTCCCGTTCCAGCGCCTGGGCCAGCACGCGGACGGAATGCACCGCCGCGCGCCCGCCGAGGTCGTCGATCTGGTGCCGGCAGGAGGTGCCGTCGGCCACGATCAGGTCCCCGGGCGCCGCGGCGCGCACCGCCGGCAGCAGGGAAAGCTCGGCCATCGCCCGCGACGCCTCCTGCGTGTCGGCGCGGTAGCCGAAGGCGCCGGCCATGCCGCAGCAGGAGGAGGTGATGGGCTTCACCTGCAATTCCGGCACGCGGCGCAGCGCCGAGAGCGCGTCCGGGAAGGCGCCGAAGCTCTTCTGGTGGCAGTGGCCGTGCAGGTGCGCGGTGCGCGCGAGCGGGCGAAGCTTCAGGTCCGGCTTCTCGCGCGCGAGGAACTCGGAGAGCAGCACGGCGCGCGCGGCGAGGCGTTCGGCGGCGGTGCCGGGCAGCAGGGAGAGGAACTCGTCGCGCAGAGTCAGCAGGCAGGAGGGTTCGAGGCCGATCACCGGCGCGTCGCCGTCGCCGATCGCGTCGAGGGTGCGCCTCGCCTCGGCGCGTGCCCTGTCCACCATGCCGGCGGCGAGGTAGGTGCGGCCGCAGCAGAGCGGGCGCCGGTCCGGCGCCTGCGCCACGCGCACCCGGCAGCCGGCGGCGGCGAGGACGCGCAGCGCGTCGCGCAGGTTCTCCGGCTCGAAGTGGCGGTTGAAGGTGTCGGCCAGCAGGATGACCTCGCGGCCGGTGCTGCGGCCCGCCGCCTCGGAGTCGCGGAAGAAGTCGCGCCGGAAGCGGGGCAGGGACCGCCCGCGTGCGAGGCCGGTGACCCGTTCCGCCAGCCCCGGCGCCAGCCCGCGCAGCGCGGCCAGCCACGGCAGGCGCGATGCCGCCGCCGCGTAGCGCGGCAATTCCGCGATCAGCCGGTCGCCGAGCGGCACGCCGTGGCGTTGCGCGCGCGCGTGCTGCGCCTCGATCTTCAGCTTCGCCATGTCGACGCCCGTCGGGCATTCGCGCCGGCAGCCCTTGCAGGAGACGCAGAGCTTCAGCGTCTCCGCCACCTCGTCCGAGGCCAGCGCGTCCGGCCCGAGCTGGCCGGTCAGCGCGAGGCGCAGCGTGTTGGCGCGGCCGCGCGTCAGGTGCCGCTCCTCGCGCGTGACGCGGTAGCTCGGGCACATCGTGCCGGCGTCGAACTTGCGGCAGGTGCCGTTGTTGTTGCACATCTCCACCGCGCCCAGCAGCCCGCCTTGCGGACCGGGCCAGGCGGACCAGTCGAGCGCCGGCCGCACGGCGGGATCGGCCGCGTAGTCCGGGAAGTAGCGGAACAGGGTGCGGTCATCCATGCGCGGCGGGCGCACCACGCGGCCCGGGTTCAGCATCCCCGACGGGTCGAACGCGTCCTTCACCGCCTCGAAGGCGCGGGCGATGCGCGGGCCGAACATCGGCTCGTTGAACTCGGAGCGGCAGATGCCGTCGCCGTGCTCGCCGGAATGGCTGCCCTTGTACTCGCGCACCAGCGCGAAGCACTCCTCGGCGACGGCGCGCATCGTGCGCACGTCGGCCGGGTCCTTCATGTTCAGCACCGGCCGGACGTGCAGGCAGCCCACCGAGGCGTGCGCGTACCACGTCCCGACCGTGCCGTGCCGCGCGAACACCTCGTTCAGCCGTTCCGTGTAGTCGGCGAGGTCGTCGAGGCCGACGGCGCAGTCCTCGATGAAGGAGACCGGCTTCCCGTCCCCCTTCATCGACATCATGATGTTGAGCCCGGCCTCGCGCACCTCGGCGATGCGCGCCTGGAAGGCGGCGTCGGTCGCCCGCACCACGGCGCCCGGGTAGCCGAGATCGGCCATCGCCTGGTCCAGATCGCGCAGCTTCGCCGCCAGCGGCGCGTCCGCGTCGCCGTGGAACTCCACGATCAGCAGCGCCTGCGGCGCCGTGCCGTTGTCCCCGGGGACCATCTCCCCGATGGTGGCGCGGAAGATCGGGATGTCGCGCGCGAGGTCGATCATGGTGCGGTCGACCAGCTCCACCGCCTCCGGGTCGAGCGCCACGAGGTGGCGGCTCGCCTCCATCGCCGCGCGGAAGGTGGGGAACTGGCAGATGCCCACCACCTTGCGCGGCTTGATCGGCCAGAGCTTCAGGTCGAGCGTCGCGGAATAGGCCAGCGTCCCCTCGCTGCCCACCAGCAGCCGCGCCAGGCTGCCGCGCCCCGCCGCGCGGGCCTCGGGGGTCAGCGCGTCGAGATTGTAGCCGCCGACGCGGCGGAGCTGGTGCGGGAAGCGCGCCGCGATCTCGGCCGCCTCGCGCGCGCCGATCGCCCGCAGCCGCTGCACGAGGTCGGCGACGCCCGCCGGCACCCCGGCGCCGAGGTTGTCCGGCAGCTCGCCGAAGCGGAAGCGCGCGCCGTCGGCCAGGATGGCGTCGATCGCCAGCACGTTGTCGGCCATCAGCCCGTAGCGGATCGACTTGGCGCCGCAGGAATTGTTGCCCGCCATGCCGCCGATGGTGCAGCGCGCCCAGGTGGAGGGATCGACCGGGAAGAACAGCCCGTGCGGCTTCAGCGACTCGTTCAGCGCGCCGAGCGTGATGCCGGGCTCGACCGTCGCCTGCCGCAGCTCCTCGTCGATCACCGTGACTCGACGCAGGTGTTTCGAGCAGTCCATCACCAGGGCGCGGTTGACGGTCTGGCCGCACTGGCTGGTGCCGCCGCCGCGCGGCAGGACGGGGATGCCTTCCTCGCGCGCGATCGCCATGGCGGCGGCCACGTCGTCGGTCGTGCGCGGCACGATCACGCCGATCGGCTCCACCTGGTAGATCGAGGCATCGGTGCTGTAGCGGCCGCGGTCGCCGGCGGAGAACAGCACCTCGCCCTCGGTCTCGCGGCGTAGCCGGTCGGCCAGCCGGCTGTCGCCGATCCGGCCCCGGGGCAGGCCCGGGTGGCGAGGTGGCGCGTTCATGGACATCCCCTGCGCTGGGTCGAGACCCTTGGGCACGGACGAAGCGCCGCGCCGCCTGCCCCGGTTCCTAGCGCCTGTGCGCCCGGGACCCAAGCCCGGCGGGCGCCCGTGTCGTCCCGCCGCCCGGTTCCGCCGGCGCCGCCCGCACGGGGCCGGCCCGGCCGGCGCCGCCCGCACGGGGCCGGCCCGGCCGGCGCCGCCACGAGCATTGCCCATCGCCCCGCGCCGACGCATGGTCGCGCCGGATCACGCCGGAGGAACCGAACCATGGCCTACTACCAGTCGCAGCCCGTCGCCGGGCGCCACTTCCTGCAGATCCCCGGCCCCACCAACGTGCCCGACCGCGTGCTGCGCGCCATGGACAACCCCACCATGGACCATCGCGGCCCGGATTTCGGGAAGCTCGGCAAGTCACTGCTGGAGAAGGTTCGGCAGGTCTTCAGGACCGAGGGGCCGGTGGTGATCTACCCCGCCTCCGGCACCGGCGCCTGGGAGGCGGCGCTGGTCAACACCCTCTCGCCCGGCGACGCCGTGCTGATGTGCGAGACCGGCTGGTTCGCGACCCTCTGGCGCGAGATGGCCGAGCGCCTCGGCCTCGCGCCCGAGTTCATCCATACCGACTGGCGCCGCGGCGCCGACGTGCCGGCCATCGAGGCGCGGCTGCGCGAGGACCGGAACCACGCCATCAAGGCGGTCTGCGTCGTCCACAACGAGACCTCGACCGGCTGCACCTCGCGCATCGACGAGGTGCGCCGCGCCATCGACGCCGCCGGCCACCCGGCGCTGCTGCTGGTGGACACCATCTCCTCGCTCGGCTCGATCGACTACCGGCACGACGAGTGGGGCGTGGACGTCACCGTCGCCGGCTCGCAGAAGGGGCTGATGCTGCCTCCCGGCCTCTCCTTCAACGCGGTCAGCGAGAAGGCCCGCAAGGCGGCCGAGACGGCGCGGCTGCCGCGCTCCTTCTTCGACTGGAAGGCGATGCTGGCGGCCAACGAGACCGGCTACTTCCCCTACACCCCCGCCACCAACCTGCTCTACGGCCTGGACGCGGCGGTGGACATGCTGCTGGCCGAGGGCCTCGACAACGTCTTCGCCCGCCACGACCGCTTCGCCGAGGCGACGCGCCGCGCCGTGCGCGCCTGGGGCCTCGAGATCCAGTGCGCGGAGCCGCGCCACTACTCCTCGGCGCTCACCGCCGTGCGCCTGCCCGAGGGCCATTCCGCCGACGCGCTGCGCGCCGCCATCCTGGAGCGGTTCAACATGAGCCTCGGCAACGGGCTCGGGCCGCTGAAGGACCGGGTGTTCCGCATCGGCCATCTCGGCGATCTCGGGCCGCTGCAGCTCATGGGCACGCTCTCGGGCGTCGAGATGGGGCTGCGCGTCGCCGGCGTGCCGCACCGGCCGGGCGGGGCGCAGGCGGCGATGGACTACCTGGCCGGCAATTCCTGAGTCCTCGCAAGAGGGGCTCGCCAGGGGGGCTTGCCAGGGGGGGCTTGCCAGGGGGGCGGGGCCGCGGGCGGGAAAGGCACCGCCCGGATCTTTACCGTGCGGCACCGGACGCACGCGTGTGACGATTTGTGGTAGTAGTGCTTCCACACCCGGGACCGGCGGCGCCGCCGCCGCGATCCGTCGGGCCGGACCGGAAGCCGCCTGAACACCATCGAATGTGCCGCAAGGATCGCCTGCCTGCCGGCCGCCCGCCCGCCCCGCCCCTCGCGGGCCGGAAGGCAGGCACAGGGATTCCCGTCGGCCGCAGGCCCGCCGCAATCCCGCCCGGGTCCGGTCCCGTCCGTCGGGCAGAACGTCACGCCGTGACGAATCCTTCCCCTTCCTGGCAGGCGGCATGACGGCACGCATCCTCGTCGTCGACGACATCGCGGCCAACCGGCGCCTGCTCGAGGCCAAGCTGCTCGGCGAGTACTACGACGTGGCGCTGGCGGCCAGCGGCCCGGAGGCGCTGGATCTGGCCGCCGGCTGGATGCCGGACGTGATCCTGCTCGACGTGATGATGCCGGGGCTCGACGGCTACGAGGTGTGCCGCCGGCTCAAGGCCAGCCCGGCCACGGCGCACATCCCGGTGGTGATGGTCACCGCCCTGACCGAGGCGGCCGAGCGCGTGCGCGGCCTCGACGCCGGGGCCGACGACTTCCTCTCCAAGCCCGTGGACGACGCCACGCTGTTCGCCCGGCTGCGCGCGCTGCTGCGGGTGAAGCAGGTGATGGACGCCTGGCACCTGCGCGCCGACACCGCCCGCGCGCTGGGCGTCGAGGCGCCGCCGGGGCCGGGTGTCGGCGTGGCCGGGCGCCGCGTGCTGCTGATCGACGTGGTGCCGGCGGAGCGGGCGGCGATCGAGGAGGCGCTGGCCGCCGACGGCCTGCGCCTGGAAGGCGCCGCCACGGCCGGGGCGCTCGACCGGCTGGCCCGCGGCGACTGCGACCTGGCGCTGCTCGACCTCGCGCACGAGGGCGCCGAGGCGCTGCGTCTGGCCTCCCGGCTGCGCGCCCATGCCGCGACGCGCGACCTGCCGCTGCTGCTGCTGGCCGATCCCGGCCAGCGCGACCTCGTGCTGCGCGGCTTCGACCTCGGCGCCAACGACCACGTGCTGCGGCCGCTCGACACCAACGAGCTGCGGGCGCGGGTGCGCAACCAGATCCGCCGCAAGCGCTACCAGGAGCGGCTGCGCGAGGATCTCGACCGTTCGCTGATGCTCGCCGTCACCGATCCGCTGACCGGGCTGCGCAACCGGCGCTACGCGCGCCGCCACCTCGAGACGCTGCTGCGCGGCGAGGGGGCGGTGGTGCTGATGATCGACGTGGACCGCTTCAAGAGCATCAACGACGCGCATGGCCACGCCGCGGGGGACATCGCGCTCCGCGCCGTGGCCGACCGGCTGCGGGACGCGCTGCGCGTCGCCGACGTGGTCGCCCGCTTCGGCGGCGAGGAATTCATGGCGGTGATGCCGAGCACGCGCGCCGAGGAGGCGCTGCTGATCGCCGAGCGGCTGCGCGTCAGCGTCGAGGGCCCGCCGGTGACGATCCCGGACGGCGCGATCTCGCTGTCGGTCAGCATCGGCATGGCGGCGGCCGTGGCCGGGGCGTCGGCGGAGGCGACGATCGCGGCGGCGGACGCGGCGCTCTACCGGGCCAAGCGCGCCGGCCGCAACCGGGTCGAGATCGCCCGCCCCGAGGACTGGGACGCGGCGGTGCGGCCGGCAGAGAAACGGGGCGGCGGGGAAGGCTGACGCCGCCGGCCCGGCCGGATGGTGGGCGACGGCACGCCGGGGTCACACGGGCGGGGAACGGTCCCGGCCTCTTGGGCACCGGGAGCGAGGCCCGGCGGGGGTTTCCGCCCTCGCGGGCAGAGGGCGGACGGGGCGGCGGGCGATGCCGCCCGTGTGGAGGCGGCCCTGCCGGATCGGGGAAGCCGGATCGGAGGCCGGCGCGATGCCGGCCGCGCGGTTCCGCCATGCGCGTCGATGCGGCCCGGGCGCGAGGGCCCTGGCCGGCCGACCTCGATGGGGCGGGCACGGAGTGGCGGGACCGGGACGCGTCGCCGCCGGGGCGGTCCCCGGAAGGGCCGGTCGGGACCCTGGCGGATCCGTGGCGGCGGAGCGCCGCCTGTCGCCTCGGCGGCGGAGCGCCGCCTGTCACCTCGGCGGCGGGGCGCCGCCTGTGCCTCCGGGTCGTCATCGGGCCCGCCGGGCACTTCCCTCGCCGCCAGGACGACGGAGCCCGGCGGCGGCAAAGCCGACTACTTGATCTTCGCTTCGCGGAACGGGACGTGCTTGCGCGCCACCGGGTCGTACTTGTTCATCTCCATCTTGCCGGTGGCGTTCCGGGTGTTCTTCTTCGTCACGTAGAAGTAGCCGGTGTCGGCGCTGCTGACGAGCTTGATGAGGATGGTGTTGGCCTTGGCCATCGGGGCGCTCCGGAAGGAGAGGGCTGGCCCCGGGAGGGGCATGCAACCTGGGTAGCACGACAGGCCCGGGGCTGCGGGCGCCCGGGCGGAGGGCGCGCACACTAGCCGCCCGCGGCCGCGCGTCAAGATGCGGCGTGCGGCCGCGGGCGCCCGTGCGGGTGCCGGCGGCGGGATGGCGTGGGCTTCCCCGGCCCGGAAGCAGGGGCCGCCGACCGGCCCGCCGGCCACCCGGGCAGGCTCTCAGCCTTCCGCCAGGGCGCAGTCCGGCAGGAGGACGGCCTCGGCGGCGCCCTGGCTCCAGCCGGTCGGGGTGCCGCGGACCAGTACCGCGTCGCCGGCCCGCAGCGCGGCGACGCGGGCGAGCACCGCGTCGTCGTCCGGCAGCAGGCAGACGATCTCCCGCGAATCGTCGGGGCGGCGCTGGATGACCCGCTGGCCGAGCGAGAGGGCGACCACCTGCCGGCGGGTGGCGATCCAGCCACCCATGGCCAGCCAGCGCGCATCCCATTCGGTGCGTGGCCGCAGGCGCAGGAACTCGCGCTGCAGCAGCAGCGGCCGGCCGCGATGCGTCGCCTCGAACCGGACCGGACCGAGCGTCGCCGCCTCCCGCAGCAGGGCGGCGGCCAGCACGGCGCCGGGGACGGGAGCCTCCCGCTCCGCCGGCGCGCGGGCGGCGAGCACGAAGGCACCGGCGAAGCGCGGCACGTAGTAGAGCCGTACCTCGACGCGCCCGGCCGGCCCGCCCGGCAGGCTGGTGCGCGAGCGGCCGGCGGGCACCGGCACGGCCTCGCGCATGGCGGCATCGGTCTCGGCGATCGCGTCGGGCGCATCTGCCGCGACCACCACCAGCCGGTGGCCGGAGCCGTCACGCAGCGGCGTGGCGTCGACGTCGGCGACGATCGCGTCCACGGCGCGCAGGCGCGGCTGCGCCAGGCGCAGGGCCACGGCCGGCGTGGCGGCGGATGGACCCGGGGGCGGGCCGGCGGCAGCGTCCGTGCCGGCCGGGGCGGCGCGGGGCGCGGCCCCGCGCAGGGCCGCCGCGCGCAGGCGCGCCAGCTCGACGAAGCGCCCCTGCGGGAAGGCGGCGAGGTAGGCGTCCAGCTCGGCCGGGTCGCGGCTGTCGCGCACGCTGCTCCAGAAGGCGATGTCGGCGGCCGTGTCCTGCGACCGGGCGGCCGCCGGCAGCCCGGCGAGCGCCGCCGCGAGCAGCAGCGCGAGCGGCCGCGCGCACCGCGCCGGGAGACGCGCCGGGCCTGTCCGGCCGGGCCCCGCCGGGCCGTGCCTCACGCGCCGCCCGCCATGCGTGGTCCCGTTCCGTCGCCCATGCCCGCTGGCGTCCCGTTCCTCTGCGGCGAACCGCGGTCCGGCCGGGACTGCGGTTCGCTGCGGCTCGTTGCGTTCGGCGCGGATTCGCGCCGCCGGACGTGTCCGCCCGCCGGCCTTTTGGTTTCTCGCATTTTCCGCGTCGCCGGGTGAGTACATCCAGCTTGGAGGTGCTCTACAGCGAACCGCAGTCCGGTTGGGACTGCGATTCGCTGTCGCTCGTTGTTCTCGGCGCGGATTCACGCCTCCGGGCGTAGCCGCCCTCCGGCGATCCGCTCTAGCGGACGCCGACGGTGAAGGTGGCGCGGGCGCTCACCTCGAAGCGGCGGTCGTTGTTGTAGAGCGTGGTCATGTAGCGTGCCTCGTAGGCGCCGGGGGCGAAGGGGCCGACCTCGGTGTCGCGCTGCGCGCCGTAGAACACCTCGCGCGCCAGCGGGCGGTTCGCGCCGTAGTCGGTCGGGTCCAGATCCGGCGTGCCGGCCGGCACCACGATGATGAAGTCGCCGTTGGCCTGCGGGAAATTCTCGAAGCGCAGCGTCACGCGCTGGCCCACGCGCACGGTGGCGGGCGTGACCACGATGCGCTCGCCCTGGCCGACCACGGGCCCGCCGGGCGGTGCCGCGGCGGGCTGGAGCTGGGGCTGGGGCGCGGCCGGCGCCGCGGGGGCGCCGAGCGCGGCCGGCTTGCCGGGCAGGGTGCCGGGCGCGCCCGTGGGCACGGCGGCGGGAGGCACGGCGGCGGGGGGCGCGGCGGCCGCCGCGCCGTCGGCCTGGCCGGCGCGGATGCGGGCCAGCGCCGCGAAGCGGCCCTGCGGGAAGGCGTGCAGGTAGGCGGCGTACTCGGCGGGGTTGGCGCTGTTCTGGATCGACTGCCAGAAGGCGAGATCGGCCGGGTCGGTGTCCTGGGCCCGGGCGCCGCCTCCCAGGAGGCTCAGGGCCAGCGTGATGCCGAGGAACCGGCGTGTAAGGCGCATCCCAGGGTCCTTGCTGCTTCGCAACGCCGGCAGGATGGCATGGCGTCGCCTCGGCGCAAGCATGACGGGCCGGGGCTACGGAATGCTGACAAAGGCGGCGGCCGCGCGGAATTCGCGGCGCGGCCGGCCGGCCACGTCAGGGTGCGGCCGGCCGGCCGCGTCAGGGGCGGTCGTGTCAGAGCAGGTGCTCGCGCAGCCGCGCCGCCGCGTCGCGCAGCGGCGGCAGGCAGCGTTCGCGCAACGCCTCGGCCGAGGCGCGCTCGACGCGCAGGCCGGTGTTGAGGGCGGCGACGACGCGGCCGTCGCGGCGGGCGAGCGGCACGGCAAGGGAGCGGAAGCCCATCTCGGCCTCCTGGTCCACCAGGGCGTGGCCCTCCGCGCGCACCGTGTCGAGCAGCCGGCGCAGCGCGGCCTTGTCGGTGAGGGTGTGCGGAGTCGCCGGGCGGGGGCGCAGGCGGCGCAGGCAGGCGTCGCGCTCCGCGTCCGGCAGGGCGGCGAGCAGGACGCGGCCGACGGCGGAGCAGTGCGCGGGCAGGCGCAGCCCGGGACCGGCGCCCTCGACGTAGAGGCGGCGGGGGGAGGCGTAGGCGATCATCACCGCCTCCTCGCCCTCCAGCACGGCGACGGAGCAGGTTTCCCCGAGCTCGGCCGAGAGCGACTCGCAGGCGGGTTGCAGCAGGGCGGTGGCGGCGGAGCTGTCGAGATAGGCGGCGGCGAGGCGCAGCACGCGCGGGGTGAGGCGGAATTGCCGCCCTTCGGCGGCGACGAAGCCGAGGTGCCGGAGCGTGAGCAGCGCGCGGCGGGCGGTGGCGCGGGGCAGGTCGATGCGGCGGGCCAGCTCGGCGAGGGTCATGGCGCGGTGCTCGCCGTCGAAGGCGAGGATGGCGGCGAGGCCGCGGGACAGCGCCTCGGAGTAGTCGCGGGCGGCGGGGCCGGCCTCGCCGGGCGGGTCGGCGGACGATCCGGCACCGGCGGGGGCGGGCGGCGCGCCGGCACCGGCCTGGCCCGCCGGTGGGTCGGCATCGACACGGACCGCCGGCGTGCGGGCACCGGCGGCGCGGCCGACGGCCGGCGCGGCGTGGGCCGCGCCGGGGGCGGGACCGCCGGGGGCCGGATTGCCGGCGACGGGATCACCGGCGACGGGAGCACCGGCGGTCGGACCGCCGGCGACGACGCGCGCGGCGCGGGCGGCGGCGGGGGGGGCGCGGCGGGGGGGGGGGGGGAAGGGGGGGGGGGGCGGCGCGCCGGGGGCGGGCCCGCCGGGGGCCGGAGGGCGGGCGCGGGGACCACCGGCGACGGGACCCCCGGCGGGCGGCCCGCCGGCGCCGCCGCGCGCGGCGCGGGCGGCGGCGTCGATGGCGCGCAGGCGGGCCATCGACGCTCAGCCCTTGAGCAGCCGGCGCAGGTCGAAGCCGGGATCGGCGGCCTGGGCGGGGGTGGGGCCGTCGGCGAGGGCGAGGAGACGGCGGGAGAGCATGTGCTCGGCGGGCAGGTTGACGGTCTCGACGGCGCGGAGGCGCTCGCCGGCGAAGTGCCAGAGGGAGAATTTCGCGTCGCTCCCGTCGCCGCCCGGCTTCTCCCGCCGCACGGTGCGGTCGGTGCCGTCCAGCAGCCCGGCCATCTGGAGCTTCATGCCGAGCTGGTCGGACCAGAACCAGGGCAGGGCGATGTGCGGCTGGGCGCGGCCGACGATGGTGGCGGCGGCGGTGCGGGCCTGGTCCTGGGCGTTCTGGATGCTCTCCAGGCGGATGGTGGCGCCGGCGAATTCGGAGGGGTGGGCGGTGCAGTCGCCGGCGGCGAGGATGTGCGGGTCCTCGGTGCGGGCGTGCCGGTCCACCACGATGCCGTCGAGGCAGGCGAGGCCGGCGGCCTCGGCCAGCTCCGTGTTGGGGATGACGCCGATGCCGACCACGAGCAGGTCGGCGGGCAGGCGCGTGCCGTCGGTGAGGCGGACGGCCGCGAGGCGGCCGTCGCGCTGCTCGATGGCATCGACGGCGGTGCCGAGATGGAGGGCCACGCCGGCCGCGCGGTGGCGGGCGGCGACGTGCTCGGCCAGCTCGGGCGAGGCGGAGCGGGCGAGCAGCCGGGGGCGGCCCTCGGCGAGGGTGACGCGGCGTTCGGGAGAGTCGGGGGCCGGGGAGGCCAGCGCGGCGGCGACCTCCAGGCCGATGAAGCCGCCGCCGAGCACGACCACGTCGCGCGCCGTGGCGGCGGCTTCGCGCAGGCGGCGCGCATCGGCGAGGTCGCGCAGCACGAGCACGCCCCCGGGGGGCTCGCCGAAGCTCGCGGGCAGCGGGCGGGCGCGGGCGCCGGTCGTCAGGGCGAGGTGGCCGTAGGGGAGGAAGGTGCCGTCGGCGAGGTGGAGCCGGCGGGCGGCGCGGTCGATGGCGGCGGCGCGGGTGCCGGGGCGGAGCGTGATGCCGGTCTCGGCGAAGAAGGCGTCGGAGCGGAGCGCGAGGTCGGGCTCCGACGTCTTGCCGGCGAGGAAGCCCTTGGAGAGCGGCGGGCGCTGGTAGGGCGCGTCGGGCTCGTCGCCGATCAGGGTGATCGGGCCGGGGTAGCCGTATTCGCGCGCCGCGGCGGCGAGCTGCACCCCCGCGTGCGAGGCGCCGACCACGACCAGCCCGCTGTCCACGAGCCCGTCGGGAGCGGGCCCATCGGGAGTGGTCCTCGGGCGCTCCGTTTCACCGCTGGCCATGCTGTTCCGGTTCCTCCCTGGCTGACGGGCCCGTCCGGCGGGCCCGGCTGGCGGCGGGTTCAGCCCTGCTCGGCCGGGATCTCGACGACGAGGCCGTCGAGCGCGGCGTCGACGTTGATCTGGCAGGAGAGGCGGCTGGTCTCGCGGCGCTCGCCGGCGACGCCCTCCAGCATGTCCGCCTCGTCCTCGCCGGCCGGCGGGATGCGGTCCATCCAGGCGGGATCGACGTAGACGTGGCAGGTGGCGCAGGCGAGGGCGCCGCCGCACTCGGCGTCGATGCCGCGCACGTTGTTGCGCACCGCCGCCAGCATCACGGTGCTGCCGACCGGGGCCTCCACCTCGCGTCTGGTTCCGTCCGGCTGCACGTAGGTGATGGTCGGCATGGGCATCCCTTCTTTCGCATTGCGTGGCCGGCCGCGCCGGGTCGCGTCGCGGCGGCGGGCGATCCTATCGCCGGCGTTGCGCGGCCTCAATCTTGCATGGCAAGTTGTGCGAGCTGAACGAACAGTTGTGCGGTAGTCGAACATTCTCTCGGCGCCGCGCGGGATGTGCCAGAGGCGAGCTTTCCCGGGGCGGCCCCCGGCGGAAGCGGCCCGAAGAACGGCTGGAGGGTGCCGCCATGATGAGCGCCGAGCAGAACGAGCTGATCACCCGCATCGGGGCGGGAACGCCCTGCGGGGCGCTGATGCGCCGCTACTGGCAGCCCGCCGCGCTGGCCGACGAGCTGTCGCCGGCGCAGGCGGGGGACCGGCCGGTGCGGGCGGTGCGGCTGCTCGGGCAGGACCTCGTGCTGTTCCGCGACGAGGCGGGGCGCCTCGGGCTGATCGACCGGGACTGCCCGCATCGCGGCGCCGACCTCGCCTTCGGCCGGCTGGAGGATGGCGGGCTGCGCTGCCCCTTCCATGGCTGGCTGTTCGACGCGGATGGCCGGTGCCTGGAGACGCCGGCCGAGCCCGAGGGCAGCAGGCTGTGCACGCGGATCCGGCAGCGCGCCTATCCGGTGGTGGAGCGCAGCGGCATCGTCTGGGCGTATCTCGGTGAAGGCGAGCCGCCGGCCTTTCCGGCGCTGGACTGCTTCGCGGCGCCGGACAGCCACGTCTTCGCCTTCAAGGGGCTGATCGACTGCAACTGGCTGCAGGCGCTGGAGGTGGGCATCGACCCGGCGCATGCGAGCTTCCTGCACCGCTTCGAGGACGATGGCGAGGAGAGCGAGAGCTACGGCAAGCAGTTCCGCGCCACCTCGGCCGACAGCGACATGCCGATGACGCGGGTGCTGCGCGAATTCCCGCGCCCGCGGATCGAGGTGGAACGGACGGAGAGCGGGCTGCGCCTGTTCGCGCTGCGCCGGCTCAGCGACCTGCACACGCATGTGCGGGTGACCAACCAGCTCTTCCCGCACGCCTTCGTCATCCCGCTCTCGCAGGAGATGACGATCACGCAGTGGCACGTGCCGATCGACGACACCTCCTGCTACTGGTACGCGATCTTCACCAGCTTCCGCGCGCCGGTGGACAAGGACCGGATGCGCGAGCAGCGCCTGGCGCTGTACAGCCTGCCCGACTACCGGCCGAAGGTCGGGCGGTTCAACGATTACGGCTTCAATCCCTACGAGCAGAAGCACCGCACCTATACGGGCATGGGCGAGGACATCAACGTCCACGACCAGTGGGCGGTGGAGAGCCAGGGGGCGGTGCAGGACCGCACGCGCGAGCATCTCGGGCAGTCGGACAAGGGCATCATCGCCTACCGCAAGCTGCTGGTGGCGGCGATCGAGGCGAATGCGCGCGGCGAGGCGCCGCTGCTGGTGCTGGACGCGGCCGCCGCCGCCGAGGTGCGGGGCCCCGCCACGATGGACGGGATCGGGCCGACCGAGGGGTGGGAGCAGTACTGGCGGGCGGTGGACCGCAGGCGCCGGGAGGGCGCGCCCTGGGCGTCCACGGGGGCGTCCACGGGGGCGCCCATCCTCGGGGCGGCCGAGTAGGGCATGGGCTTCGTCGAACGGCACGGGCTGCTCAGCGAGGCGCAGCGCCGGCAGGCGGCCGAGGTGGCGCGCCACATCGAGGCGGACGGGCTGGAGGCGGTGCGCTTCTCCTTCCCCGACCAGCACGGCGTGCTGCGCGGCAAGGTGCTGATGGGGAGCGAGGCCGCCGGCGCCTTCCGTTCCGGCCTCTCCCTCACCTCCACGCTGCTGCTGAAGGACACGGCGCACCGGACGGCGGTGCCGGTCTTCGCGCGCGACGGCAGCCTGCTGCCGGAATTCCGCGGCGCCGCCGACTTCCTGCTGGTGCCGGACCCCGCCACCTTCCGCGTGCTGCCCTGGGCGCCGCGCACCGGCTGGATGCTGTGCGACGCCTACCTGCCGGATGGCCGCCCGGTGCCCTACGCCACGCGCGGCCTGTGCCGCGACGTGCTCGCGCGGCTCGGCGCGCGGGGCCACGCGCTGGCGACGGGGCTGGAGGTGGAGTTCCACCTGCTGCGGCTGCTGGACCCGAAGCTTGCGCCCGAGGATGCCGGGCAGCCGGGGACGCCGCCCGAGGTGGGGCTGCTGAACCAGGGCTACAACTACCTGACCGAGACGCGCTTCGACGGGCTGGAGCCGATCCTGGAGATCCTGCGCCGCGACCTGCTGGCGCTGGGCCTGCCGCTGCGCTCCCAGGAGGTGGAGTTCGGGCCGAGCCAGGTGGAGTTCGTGTTCGGCGTCGGCACCGGGATGCAGCCGGCGGACGACATGGTGCTGTTCCGCAGCGCGGTGCGGCAGATCTGCCGGCGGCACGGCTACCTCGCCTCCTTCATGTGCCGGCCGCGCCTGCCCAACGTGATGTCGAGCGGCTGGCACCTGCACCAGTCGCTGTGCGACCCGGAGACGGGCGGGAACCTGTTCGTGCCGCAGGCGGCGGGGCAGCCGCTCTCGGCGCCCGGGCGGCACTGGCTGGCGGGGCTGCTGGCCGAGGCGCGGGCGGCGGCGGCGTTCACCACGCCGACGATCAACGGCTACAAGCGGTTCCGGCCGCACTCGCTGGCGCCGGACCGCGCCGTGTGGGGCTGCGACAACCGCGGCGTGATGCTGCGCGTGCTGGGCAGCGGCCCGGGCGACCCGGCGACGCGGATCGAGAACCGGGTGGGGGAGCCGGCGGCGAACCCGTACCTGTATCTCGCCTCGCAGGTGGTGTGCGGCATGGCGGGGCTGGCGGCGGCGATGGAGCCGGGGCCCTCGGCGGACACGCCCTACGAGCACGAGGCGGCGAAGCTGCCGGCGACGCTGGAGGAGGCGCTGTCGGCGCTGGAGGGATCGCGCTGCTTCCGCGAGGGGTTCGGCGACGGGTTCGTGGACTACTTCCTGCGCATCAAGCGGGCGGAGATCGCGCGGTTCAACCTGGAAGTCTCCGAGTGGGAGCAGCGGGAGTACTTCGACCTGTTCTGACGGCAGGAAGGAAGCGCCAGGGGGCGAAGCCCCCCTGGAACCCCCCGTTTCGATTCGTGCCTCGCCGTTGCAACGCGCGAGGCGCGAACGCCGGCGGAGGTCCAGGAACCTGAGGTTCCTGGCGGATGGGGTCTGGGGAAGGCGGAGCCTTCCCCGAGGGGCGGATGAGGTCCGGGGAAGGCGGCGCCTTCCCCGAAGAAGCGCCAGGGACAACACGGCCATCGCACTGCAAGGGATGGCGGATGAAGACGGTTCTGGTTGCCGCGGCGCTGCTGGCGCTCGGGCTCACGGCGGCGCATGCCGAGGTGCAGGGGCCGGTGCGCGTGGGCGTGCTGACCGACATGAGCGGCCCCTATTCCGACCAGGTGGGTGCCGGCTCGGTGATGGCGGCGCGGCTGGCGGCGGAGGATTTCGCGGCCGAGGCGCGCGGGGTGCAGGTCGAGATCGTCGCGGCCGACCACCAGAACAAGCCCGACGTGGGCAGCGCCATCGCGCGCCGCTGGGTGGACCAGGAGGGCGTCTCGGCGATCGTGGACCTGCCGAATTCCGGGGTGGGGCTCGCGGTCAGCAACATCATGCGCGAGCGCAACCGGGTCTCGCTGAACTCCTCGACGATGAGCTCGGACCTGACCGGGCCGGCCTGCGCGCCGACCACGGTGCAGTGGGTGAACGACACCTGGAGCCAGGGCAACGCCATCGCGCGCGGGCTGGTGCGGCAGGGCGACGATTCCTGGTTCTTCCTGACGGTGGACTACGCGCTGGGGCACACGCTGGAGCGCGACACGGGGGCGATGGTGCGCCAGTCGGGCGGCACGGTGGCGGGCTCGGTCCGGTTCCCGCTCGGCAGCACGGATTTCGGGGCGCACCTGCTGCGGGCGCAGTCCTCGCGCGCCAAGGTGGTGGCGCTGGCGATGACGGGCACCGACCTCATCAACACGATCAAGCAGGCGGGCGAATTCGGGCTGACGCGGGGCGGGCGGCAGCAGCTCGCGGCGCTGTTCATGCTGATCACCGACGTGCACACGCTCGGGCTGCGGACGACGCAGGGGATGCTGCTGGCCTCGCCCTTCTACTGGGACCTCGACGAGCGCACGCGCGCCTGGAGCCGGCGCTGGAGCGAGCGCATGGGCGGGCGGATGCCGACCATGGACCAGGCGGGCGTGTACTCGGCGACGCTCGCCTATCTGCGGGCGGTGCGCGACGCGGGCACGGTGGAGGGGGAAGCGGTGGTGGCGCGGATGCGCGCCGCGCCGATCGACGACCCGCTGTTCGGCACCGTGACCATCCGGCCGGACGGGCGGGCGGTGCACGCGATGCACGTGTTCCGGGTGAAGAAGCCGGAGGAGAGCCGAGGGCCGTGGGATCTGTACGAGCGGGTGGAGACGATCCCGGCGGAGCAGGCCTTCCGGCCGCTGGCGGAGGGCGGGTGCCCGCTGGTGCAGGCGGTGCGCTGAGGGAAGGGCGGCCCCGCGGGGGAGGCGGCGCGGGCCGGCCGCTTCCGACGCCCGCTTCCGGCGCCCGCTTCCGGCACCGGTGGAAAGGCCTGTAGTCTCCGGTGCCACAACGAAAGGCCGGCATCCGCGCGGTGCCGGCGCGAGGAGAAGCGTCCATGCCGGTACCCGTCCCCCCCGCCGCACGTCCCGCTCCCCGTCGAGGCGCCCCGGGTGCGGCGTTCCGGGCCACGCGCCGGGTGACGCTGGGCACGGCCTTCGCCGCGGGGCTGGGGGCGGCCCTTGCCGCGGGGCTGCTCGCCGCGTCGCCGGCCAGGGCGCAGTCACAAGGGCCGGCCACGGCGCAGCCGCAGGGGCCGGCCGCGGCCCAGTTGCAGGGGCCGGTGCGCGTGGGCGTGCTGACCGACATGAGCGGGCCGTTCTCGGACCAGGTGGGGGCGGGCTCGGTGATGGCGGCGCGCCTGGCGGTGGAGGACTTCGCGGCCGAGGCGCGCGGGATGCAGGTCGAGCTCGTCTCGGCCGACCACCAGAACAAGCCGGACGTGGGCAGCACCATCGCGCGGCGCTGGGTGGACACCGAGAACGTCAGCGCGGTGGTGGACCTGCCGAATTCGGGCGTGGGCCTCGCCGTCGCCGACATCATGCGCGAGCGGCACCGGGTGGCGCTCGCCTCCTCCACCGCCACCTCGGACCTGACCGGGCGCGCCTGCGCGCCGACCACGGTGCAGTGGGTGACCGACACCTGGGCGCAGGGCAACGCACTGGCCCGCGCGCTGACGGCGCAGGGCGGCAGCTCCTGGTACTTCATCACCGTGGACTACGCGCTCGGCCACGCGCTGGAGCGCGACGCCACGGAGGCGGTGCAGCGCGCCGGCGGGCGGGTGCTGGGCTCGGCGCGGGCGCCGCTCAACACCGGCGACTTCTCCTCGCTGCTGGTGCGCGCGCAATCCTCCGGCGCGCGGGTGGTGGCGCTGGCCAACACCGGCACCGACGTGATCAACGCGATCAAGCAGGCGGGCGAGTTCGGGCTGCTGCGCGGCGGGCAGCGGCAGCTCGGCGCGCTGTTCATCATGCTCTCCGACATCCACGCGCTCGGGCTGCGCACGGCGCAGGGGCTGACCCTGGCCGAGCCCTTCTACTGGGACCTGAACGACGACACCCGCGCCTGGAGCCGGCGCTGGTCGCAGCGCATGAACGGGCGCATGCCGACGATGAACCATGCGGGCGTCTATTCCGCGACGCTCGCCTATCTGCGCGCGGTGCGCGACGCGGGCACGGTGGAGGGCGAGCGGGTGGTGACGCAGATGCGCGCCGCGCCGATCCGCGACCCGCTGTTCGGCGAGGTGACGATCCGCCCCGACGGGCGCGCGGTGCACGCGATGCACGTGTTCCGGGTGAAGAAGCCCGAGGAGAGCCAGGGGCCGTGGGACCTCTACGCGCGGGTCGACACGATCCCGGCGGAGCAGGCGTTCCGCCCGCTGGACCAGGGGGGCTGCCCGCTGGTGCGTTGAGTCGCAGCCGGTGAATCCCGGCGCCGCACTTGCGCCGGGCCGGCGGAGCACCGATATCCGGGAGACGTGCCTGGTCGTTTCACCGACGATGCCGCGCTTGCGCACGAAAAGGCACCTTCCATGCAGGACGAATCCGTCGTTTCCGCCCCGGTCCGGGCTTCCTGGGACGGCAACCGCATGCTGTTCGAGATCGCCTGCGGGGACGACCGGATCGCCTGCGCGATCTCGCGCGGCGCGTTGCAGGACCTCAGCGAGCATCGCCGCTTCCGCCCGGCCGAGCTGATCGACTGCTTCGCGAAGTACCGGCCGCGGATCGAGGCGCTGGCACTGGCCAAGTACCGGGCACGTTCGAAGAGCAATGTCGGGCGCGTGCACATCTGGGCAGAGGACATCGAGGGGCCGCCCGCGGGTCTGCCGCGCGCGGCGCCCCGGACCGCCTCCCGGTCCGTGCCGTGACGCAGGCGCGCCCCGATCCGAAGGCGGAGCTGGAAAGATGGCAAAAGGTCAGAAGCGCAGCGGCCGCGAGCCGAAGAAGCCCAAGAAGGCGAAGCCCGCGCCGGCCCAGGTGACGTTGGCCGCCGGCAAGCCCGTCATCAAGACCAAGGCGGAAAGGGACTGAACGGGGCATCCCGCTTTCCCGTACCCGCATGGATGCATGATGGGGCGGCCCGCCCGGGGTGTCCCGTGTGCGTGGACCATGGATCGACGGCAGCGGGGGGTGGCGGTCCGGGCGGCCGGCGATGCCGCGACGGGAGGCCACCGATGACGATCCGGATCTACGCCGCCTCATCCGACAGCACGACGCGCGACGTGTGCGCCCTGATCCGCAATTCCGGCGCGGAGCCGGTGGTGGTCGACTGGCGGCAGGCGCCGCCGGAGCGCCGGGTCGTGGCCGAGCTGATCCGGCGCATGGACCTGCCGGTCCATGACCTGCTGGACGGCCGCGCCGCCGACTACGAGCGGCTCGGTCTCGACGATCCCACCTGGACCGACGGGCAGCTGCTCGACCTGATCCTGTACGATCCGTCCCTGATCTACGGTCCCATCGTGGACACACCGCTCGGCGTGCGCCTGTGCCGGCCGGCCGAGGTGGTCCTCAGCCTCCTGCCGGAGCCGCAGGTCGGGGCTTTCCGGAAGGAGGATGGCAGCCCGGTGATCGACGCGAAGGGCCGGCGGGTGGACGGTGAGGCGCCGGGATGACGGCCGGACGGGGCGCCTGCCGGCCGCATCAGGCCGCGACCTCGTCGGTGACGACGCTGAACCCGGCCAGCGTGCAGGGGCCGAAGGTGGTGGCGATCGCGACGTCCGTGGCGTCGCGGCCGCGTGCCATCAGGATGCGGCCGATGCGGGGCTGGTTGTTGCGTGCATCGAAGGTGTGCCACGCGCCGCCGAGATAGGCCTCGAACCATGCCGCGAAGTCGGGCACGCCCCAGGGCTGCGGCGTGCCCATGTCGCCCAGGTAGCCGGTGCAGTAGCGCGCCGGGATGTTTAGGCACCGGCACAGCGCGACGGCGAGGTGCGCGTAGTCGCGGCAGACGCCCTGCCGGCCGTCATGGGCCTCCCGGGCCGAGCGCGTGGCGTCGGCCCTCTGGTAGTCGAACCCGATGCGGTCGTGCGCGTAGTCGCAGACCGCCTGCACGCGTTCCCATCCCGGCGGCGTGTTGCCGAACAGCGTCCAGGCCAGGTCGGACAGGCGGTCGGTATCGCAGTAGCGGCTGCCCAGCAGGAAGACCAGCACCTCGTCCGGCAGCTCGGGAACCGGCGTCTCCGTCGCGGCCGGGCTGACCGGGTCCGGCAGGCCGCCGTCACGGATCAGCAGCGTCGTCGAGATCGTCAGGCGGCCGGCCGGGGCGAGGAGACGGGTGCAGACGTTGCCGAAGCCGTCGGTGTACTCCGTGGCGCCCAACGGGGCGCCCAACGGGGCGGCCAGCGGCGGATCGAAGCGGGTCCCGCCCTGCTCGACGAGGTCCGGCACGCGGGAGGGATGGAGGCTGACCATCAGCAGCATCGGCGTCGGTTGCGGGCAGTCGTAAACGATCTGGTAGCCGGCGCGGATCAGCATGGATGGTAGTCTCTCCGGTGCGGCGCGACCCCTTGGAGGGCGGCCGGAACGAGTCGGTTGGGAGGAAAGCGGCCCAGTCCTGATCCCGCCGGGCCGGCGGGCGGAACGGCGCGGGATGGTCGCGCCACACGTGGCACGATGGCGGCCGAGATGGCTCGCCGGCGTGATGAGCCGTGCCGGTGGGAGGCCAGGGATGGGGTGAGGCGCCGTGTGCGGCCACGTTCACCGCAGCGTGCCGGCACCGTAGCATGCCGGAAGGCGCCGCGGTTGCGGCACGTGTATCACGAAAGCGGAACGGCCGAATCGCGGAAGGGATCCCGGGGAAGCCGCCGCGCATCGTGGCGCGACGGCCATCGTGACCGCGCGGTCGATTCCGGCGAGGCGGCCGGCGCCTGCATGGCATCCGCCTTGCACCGGCGCCGCCGCCGGGCCGGGCGCCGAACCGCCCGGCGCCACCGACGAAGGACCGCACGATGCCGCGCTGGCTGAGAATAGCCCTGCTTTGCCTCGCCCTGGCGCCGCCGCCGGGGGCGGCCCGCGCCGAGACGGTGCTGCGCGCGGTGCTGGAGGCCGAGATCGTCACACTCGACCCGTATTTCAGCCCTGCCTACATCACGCGCACCTTCGGCTACATGGTGTTCGACACGCTGTTCGCCCCGGACAGCCGCGGCGACTTCCAGCCGCAGATGGTGGGAAGCTGGGCGGTCTCCGACGACCGGCTGACCTGGCGCTTCACGCTGCGCGAGGGGCTGCGCTTCCACGACGGCGCGCCGGTGACGGCGGCGGACGTGGTGGCCTCGCTGCGCCGCTGGTCGCAGCGCAGCGCGCTGGGCGGGCGGCTGATGGCGGTGACGGCCTCGCTGGAGGCGGCGGACGCGAAGACCTTCGTGCTGACTCTGCGCGAGCCCTACGGGCTGGTGATCGACACGCTGGGCACCACCTCCAGCCCGACACCCTTCATCATGCCCGAGCGGCTGGCGCGCACGCCGGCGATGCAGGCGGTGCCGGAGATCGTGGGCTCGGGGCCGTTCGTCTACAGCCGCGCCGACCACCGCACCGGCGACCGCATGCTGCTGCGCCGCAACGCCGCCTACGTGCCGCGCTCCGAGCCCACCGACTTCCTCGCCGGCGCCAAGGTGGTGAAGGTGGACGCGCTGGAGATCCGCGTGGTGCCGGACGGCGCCACCGCCGCCGCCGCGCTCCAGCGGGGCGAGGTGGACTACATGCAGTACGCGCCCTTCGACCTGATCCCGGCGCAGCAGCGGGACCGGAACCTGCGCGTGCTGGGCTTCACCGGGCCGCACATGTTCATCGGCCACTACCGCTTCAACTTCGTGCAGAAGCCGTTCGACGACCCGGCCATCCGCCGCGTCGCGCAGATGGTGGTGGACCAGCAGGAGGTGCTGGACGGGCTGGGGCTGGACCGCCGCTTCTCCGAGCCGTGCGATTCCTTCTTCATCTGCGGCTCCCCCTTCGCGACGCCCAACCCGGCGGCGCCGACCGACCACGCGATCGAGGCAGCGCGCGCGGCGCTGCGGGCGACGGGCTACCGCGGCGAGCCGGTGGTGGTGATGGCGGCGCAGGACCTGGAGGCGCCGCGCGTCGCCGCCACCATCATCGCCGACCGGCTGAAGCGCGCGGGGTTCAACGTCGATCTCCAGGCGGTGGACTGGGGGACGCTGCTGCAGCGGCGGGCGAGCCGGTCGGGGTGGAACCTCTACGCGGTGCACGCGCTCGGGCTCGACCTGCAGTCGCCGCTGACCAATTCGGTGATCAACTTCACCTGCCAGGATTCGCCCGGCGCCGGCTTCGGCTGCGACCAGCGCCTGCCGCCGCTCTTCGCGGAATTCGCCCGCGCGCCGACGCGCGAGGCGCAGCGCGCCGTCGCCGACCGCATCCAGGCGGTGGTGACGGCGCAGGCGATGGGCGTGCCCTTCGGGCAGTTCGCGCAACCCGCTGCCTACCGCGCCAACCTGACGGGGCTGATTCCCTCCGCCATCCCGATCTTCTGGCAGGTCGAGAAGAAGTAGGCCGCTCATCATGTACGACGTCATCGTGGTGGGGGCCGGCTCCGCCGGCGCCCCGCTGGCCGCCCGCCTCTCCGAGGATCCCGGCCGCCGCGTGCTGCTGCTGGAGGCGGGGCGCGACTGGCGCGCGGCGGAGGCGCCGCACGCGCTGCGCTCGGCCAACATCGTGCCCTTCATGTACGACCGCGCGCATCAGGAGGCCTGGCAGTGGCCGGGGCTGCTGTCGCGGCGGACGAAGGCGCAGGAGCCGCGCTTCTACTGGCGCGGCAAGGCGCTGGGCGGCAGCTCGACCGTGAACGCGCAGATCGCCATCCGCGGCGTGCCGGCCGCCTTCGACGCCTGGGCCGAGGCGGGGTGCGAGGGCTGGGCCGCCGCCGACGTGATGCCGCTGTTCGACATCATCGAGGACGATGCCGATACCGGCACGGCACCCACCGGCACGGTGCCCGGCGTGCGGCGCGGCGGGCCGCTGCCGGTGTACCGGGCGCCGTTCTCCGAGTGGGGCGCCGTGGATCTCGGGCTGCGCGACGCGGCGCTGGCCTGCGGCTACCCGTGGAAGCAGGACCTCAACGCGCCGACCGGCGAGGGCGTCTCCTGCAACCCGATCAACAGCCGGAACGGGCTGCGGGTGACGACC
Organism: Roseomonas acroporae; assembly: GCF_023223525.1. Lineage (GTDB taxonomy): Bacteria > Pseudomonadota > Alphaproteobacteria > Acetobacterales > Acetobacteraceae > Roseomonas_E > Roseomonas_E acroporae. The sequence goes on from NZ_JALPRX010000007.1 coordinate 29,384, forward strand.
AATGACGGCTATCTGGAGCCGGCGCGGGGCCGGCCGAACCTCGCCATACGCGGCGAGGCGCTGGTGGACCGGGTGGTGGTCGAGGACGGGCGCGCCGTGGGCGTGCAGGTGCGCTTCGGCACGGGTGAATGGGAGGTGGTGCGCGGGCGCGAGGTGGTGCTGTGCGCCGGCGCCATCCACAGCCCGGCGATCCTGTGGCGTTCCGGCATCGGGCCGGCGGCGGCATTGCAGGGGCTCGGCATCCCGGTGCTGGCGGACCTGCCGGCGGTCGGGCGCCACCTGATGGACCACCCGATCCTGCGCGCCTCGCTGGCGCTGAAGCCCGAGCACCGGGCGCGCGGGGCGGATGCGCGCCACACCAATTGCTGCGTCACCTACAGCAGCGGGCTCGGCGGCGGCGGCGAGCGGGACATGATCCTGATCGCCTACAACCACCGCCTCGGCACCGGGCCCGAGCCGGGGCCGGGCGGCGCGATCGGCGCCGCCGTCTACGACGCCTTCTCGCGCGGGGAGGTGACGCTGGCCAGCGCCGATCCGGAGGCCGACCCGGTGGTCGAGGAGAACATGCTCGACGACCCGCGCGACCGGCTGCGGATGCGCGACGCGGTGCGCCGCCTCGCCGCGCTGGCGGCGCAGCCGGCGCTGGCCGGGCTGTGCGAGGGGGTGACGATCGGGGATTCCGACCTCTCCCCGGCCGAAGCGGCGGCGCTGCCGCCGGAGGATCTGGACGCGCTGCTGCTGCGCGAGGTGGGCGACATCCAGCACGCCGCCGGCACCTGCCGCATGACCGCGCACGAGGACCCGCGCGGCGTGGTGGACCCGGATCTGCGCGTGCGCGGCATCGACGGCCTGCGGGTCTGCGATGCCTCGATCATGCCGGCGGACTGCCGGGCCAACCTGCACTTCACCTGCGTGATGATCGGCGAGAACCTGGCGCGTCGGATGCGGGCGGGCTGAGCGCGGTACGGCCGTGGCGGCCCGGCGCAGACAGGGCCGGCGCGGGCAGCGGCGGGCGGGTGACGGGGCGGCAGCACGGGGCGGCGGCACGGGGCGGCGGCGTGGGGGGCGGAGACGCGCAGGCGCCACCGCACCGGCTGGAGGAGGAAGACCCGCCGCCCCCCTTCCCGGCGGGCAGGAGCGGCACCGGCACAACTCGCGTCGTGTCAGCCATGTCATGTTCCGGCAGGCAATGTGTGGATCGGGCAACAGTCTCCATTCCCGGACGCAAATGCGAATCATAGTCATTTACTGAGCCGTCCAAGCGTGATTGTTGCGCCTTCCAACCCAGGAAGCGCGCGCCGCCCATGATCCGCCCGACCACCCATCGCGCCGCCCTGCTGCTGGCCGCCGCCTTCGCCCCGGCCATGCTGCCGGCGGCGCGGGCCGAGGAAGCCCAACCCGCCCGGCTGGCCCAGGCCGATACCGGAACGCCCGCCGGTGCCGGCACGGCCAGCGCCACGGTGCTGCCGGAGGTGGCGACCCAGGCGCGCGGCAACCGCTCCTCGCTGGAGCCGACGCCGGGCTTCGTGGCGCCGGCCAGCATCGCCGGCGGCAAGGTGGACACGCCCCTGGTCGAGACGCCGCAATCCATCTCCGTGGTGACGCGCGACGAGATCGACGCGCGGCAGGCGCAGACGGTGGGCGAGGCGCTGCGCTTCGTGCCCGGCATCCGCACCGAGCCCTACGGCCCCGACAACCGCTACGACTGGTTCACCCTGCGCGGCTTCCAGGCGCAGGAGAACTCGATCTTCCTCAACGGCCTGCGCTACCAGTTCGGCAGCCTGGTGGGCATGCTGGAGCCCTACGGCATGGAGCGCATCGAGGTGGTGCGCGGCCCGACCTCGGTGCTCTACGGGCAGATCAACCCGGGCGGCCTCGTCAACCTCGTGCAGCGGCGGCCGACCGACACGGCGCAGGGCGAGGTGCGGCTCTCTGCCGGTACGCAGAACCGCGTGCAGGGCGCCTTCAACACCAGCGGGCCGCTGACCGCGGACGGGCGCTGGTCCTACAGCCTGACCGGGCTGTTCCGCGACAGCGGCACGCAGGTCGACTTCGTCAAGAACGACCGCACCTACATCGCGCCCGCGCTGACCTTCCGCCCGACGGACGACACGCGCATCACGCTGCTCGCCTACTACCAGCGCGACCTGACGCATGGCGACGAGTTCCTGCCGGCGCTGGGCACGCTCTACCCCTCGGTCTACGGTCGCATCCCGACCTACCGCTTCTCGGGCAACCCGAACGGCGACCACTTCAACCGCACGCAGTACGGCGTGGGCTACGAGATCGAGCACCGCTTCAACGACGTGTTCACGGTGCGCCAGAACGCGCGCTTCGGGCACACGGACTACGACTGGCAGCAATTCTACGGCATCGGCAACGTGCCGGGCACGGCCGGGCGGCTGCTCTACCGCTTCCCGTTCCAGCAGGGCAACACGCTGGAATCCTTCCAGGTGGACAACCAGGCCGAGGCGCGCTTCGCCACCGGCCCGGTGCGCCACACCGTGCTCGCGGGCGTCGACTACGCGCACAGCTTCTACGCCACGCGCTTCGCCACGGCGCCGACCGACACGATCGACCTCTACAACCCGGTGTACAGCACGCCGGCGCCCTCGCGCTTCAGCCTTTCCTCCGCCTCGCGCCAGATCGGCGACCAGGTGGGGCTGTACGCGCAGGACCAGCTCCGCCTCGACCGCTTCGTGATGACGGTGGGGCTGCGGCAGGACTGGGCCGACCTCGGCACCTTCAACCGCGTCACCACCGCGCGCACCTCGCAGGACGATTCGAAGCTCACCTGGCGCGCCGGCCTCACCTACCTGTTCGACAGCGGCGTCGCGCCCTACTTCTCCTACGCCACCTCCTTCCAGCCGCAGATCGGCGTCGGCTACTACGGCCAGACCTACCGGCCGACCACGGGCGAGCAGTACGAGCTGGGCGTGAAGTACCAGCCGCCGGGCCGGCGCAGCTTCGTGCAGGCGGCGATGTTCCAGCTCACCCAGCAGAACGTGCTGACCACCGACCCGGGCAACAACCTCAACCAGGTGCAGACCGGCGAGATCCGGGTGCGCGGCGTGGAACTGGAGGCGGTGGCGAACCTCACGCCCGGGCTGAACGTGCGGGCGCAGTACACCTACCTCGACCCGACCATCACCCGGAGCAACGTGGCGGGCGAGCAGGGGCGGCGCCCGAACGGCATCCCGATGACCACCGCCGGCGCCTATGCCGACTACCAGTTCGGCGAGGGGCGCGGCGTGCTGAGCGGCGTCGGCCTGGGCGGCGGCGTGCGCTTCGTCGGCAACACGCCGGCCGGCAACACGCATGTCGCCATCGTGCCCTCGGTGACGCTGTTCGACGCCTCGCTGCGCTACAGCCTCTCGGCGCTGAACCTCGGGCCGCAGCTCGACCGCGTCTCGATGCAGGTCAACGCCTCCAACCTGTTCGACAAGCAGTACGTGGCGAGCTGCGGCTCGCTCTCCTCCTGCTTCTGGGGGCTGCGGCGGACCGTGATCGGCTCGCTGGTCTACCGGTGGTGAGGCGGCGCGGGGCGGGGGGCGGCGCGTGACCGCCCCCGGCGCCGCCGGCCGGCCGCGCCGTGCCGGACAGCGGCACGGCGGGGGCGGCGAGGCGCGCCGTGTCTGGCTGGCGCCGGCGACGCTGGCGCTGCTGAGCCTGGTCGGCCTCGTCTCGGCGCTGCTGGGCGACGAGGTGTGGGACGTGCTTTCCTGGGGCGCGCTGAGCGTGCCGCTGGCCACCATCACCTGGTACGCGCTGAAGCGCTGACGCCGCTGCCCGAGCCCGGCCCGCGCGCGGTGGCGCCGCGCGCGGGCCGGGCTCGGGCAGCCACCCGCCACGGGGCGCGGGGCCGCCCCCGGCCCGCGATCCGCGGCTTCCTCGACGGCCGGGCCCGCGCCCGGCCCGGCGCCATCCGGGGACGGAAACGCATGCGGGCACGCACCATCAGGGTCTGGTCGCGCATCCACACCTGGACCAGTCTCGTCTGCACGGTGTTCCTGCTGCTGCTCTGCCTGACCGGCCTGCCGCTGCTGTTCCACCACGAGATCAACCACCTGCTCGGCCATGGCGTGGAGCCGCCCGCCATGCCGGCCGGCACGCCGCGCGCCGATCTCGACCGCATGGCGGCGGCGGCCGCGGCGCGGCGGCCGGGCGAGGTGGTGCAGTACGTGATCTGGGACCCGGAGGAGCCGGACAGCCTCTACTTCTCGATGGCGCCGACCGTGGCATCGCCGCCCACCGAGATACGCGGCGTGGTGGTGGATGCCCGCACGGCGCTGGTGCTGGACGAGCCGCGCGACCAAGAGGGCTTCGTCTGGCTGATGCTCCGGCTGCACACGGACCTGTTCGCCGGGCTGCCGGGCAAGCTGTTCATGGGGGCGATGGGCCTGCTCTTCGTGCTCGCCATCGTCTCGGGCGTGGTGCTGTACGCGCCGTTCATGCGCCGGCTGGATTTCGGCACGGTGCGGCGCGACCGTTCCCGCCGGGTGCGCTGGCTCGACCTGCACAACCTGATCGGCGTGGCGACGCTGTGCTGGGCGCTGGTGGTGGGAGCCACCGGGGTCATCAACACCTGGGCCGACCTCATCATCAGGCTGTGGCAGCGCGACGAGCTGGCGGAGATGGTGGCGCCCTATCGCGGCCTGCCGCCGCTGGAGCGGCCCGGCTCGCTGGAGCGGGCGGTGGCGGCGGCGCAGGCGGCGGCGCCGGGAATGAAGCCGGCCTTCGTGGCCTTTCCCGGCACGGCGTTCAGCAGCGGGCACCACCACGCCGTGTTCCTGCGCGGCGCGACGCCGCTGACCAGCCGGCTGCTGACGCCGGCGCTGGTGGACGCGCAGACGGGGAGGCTGACCGAGATGCGGTCGCTGCCCTGGTACGGGGTGATGCTGTTCGTCTCGCAGCCGCTGCACTTCGGGGATTACGGCGGGACGCCCTTGCGGGTGATCTGGGCGCTGCTGGACGTGGCGACGATCGTGGTGCTGGGGAGCGGGCTGTACCTGTGGGTGGCGCGGCGGCGGCGGCCGATGGGAATGGCGGGGGGAGGCGGACAGGGCGAGCCGCCGCGCGGCGCCCGGCAGCCGGAGGCGGGTGCCGTGGAGGATCGGGAGGCGGGCCGGGTTTGACAGGCGCCGGCAGGCGGTGGGAGCCTGCCGGCAACGAACACGTCCGAGAGAGAAGAATCATGCGGAGACGCGACGTCCTCGGCGCGGCCGGCTCGGTCGTGCTGGGCGCCGGCACGGCCCGGGCCCAGCAGAGCCAGGCCCAGCAGAGCCTGGCGCAGCAGAACCGGCCGCTGCGCATCGCCGTGACCAACGACATGTCCGGCCCCTACGCCGCCAATGCCGGCACCGGCAGCCGCACCGCGATCCAGCTCGCGATCCGCGACATGAACGGCCGCGCCGGCGGGCGGCCGGTCGAGCTGGTCGCGCTCGACCACCAGAACAAGCCGGACCTCGCCTCCTCGCTGGTGACGCGCGCCTTCGACGTGGACGGGGTGGAGGCGGTGTTCGACATCGCCAATTCCAGCCTCTCCCTCTCGATCCAGGAGATCGCCCGGCCGCGTGGCAAGGTGGTGATCCATGTCGGCTCCTCGCATGACGGGCTGTACGGGAAGCAGTGCTCGCCCACCTCGGCGCTCTGGCTCTACGACACCTACAGCCTGGCGCGCGGGCTGACGCGGACGCTGGTGGAGGCGGGCGGCGACACCTGGTTCTGCATCGCCGTGGACTACACCTTCGGCGTGGTGATGCAGCAGGAGGCGGAGCGCACCCTGGCGCAGCTCGGCGGTCGCATGCTGGGGACGGTGCGCCACCCGCTGGGCGCCACCGACTTCTCCTCCTACCTGCTCTCGGCCAGGGCGAGCCGGGCCAAGGTGATCATGCTGGCCAACGCCTCGGCCGACACGATCAACGCCATCAAGCAGGCGCACGAATTCCGCATGCTGGGGCAGGGGCGAGAAGCTCGCCATCCCGATCTTCTACGCCAACAACATCAAGGCGCTCGGGCTGGAATCGGTGCAGGGGCTGCAATACCTCGAAGGCTACTACTGGGACCGCGATGACCCCTCCCGCGCCTTCGCCCGCCGCTTCGGCGCGGAGGAGCGCGGGGTGATGCCGGGACAGATCCATGCCGGCTGCTACAGCGCGGCGCTGCACTACCTGCGGGCGGTGGAACGGATCGGCAGCAGCGACGGGCTTTCGGCGATGCGGGCGATGAAGGCGGCGCCGCTCGACGACTGCTACGCGCCCGGCGCCCGCATCCGCAAGGACGGGCGGCTGATGAACGACATGATGCTGGTGCGGGTGAAGACGCCGGCCGAGAGCCGCGGCGAATGGGACCTGGTGGCGATCGAGCGGGTGGTGAAGGCGGCGGACATCGTGCGCCCGATGGCGGATGGCGGGTGCCCGTTCCTGGACCCGCGGCCGGGCTGAGCAGGGAAGCAAGCAAGCAAGGAAGCGCCGGGGGCGAAGCCCCCCGGACCCCCCGTTCGGTTTCGCGCCTCGCGCGTCGCAACCGTCGGGATGCAAACGAAGAGAGGTCCAGGAGGGCTTCGCCCTCCTGGTGGATGGGGTCCGGGGAAGGCGAAGCCTTCCCTGGCCGGAGGGGTACGGGGAGGGCGGAGCCCTCCCCGATGAGCGAGGCGGGGTACGGGGAGGGCGAAGCCCTCCCCGATGAGCGAGGTGGGGTACGGGGAGGGCGGAGCCCGCCCCGGCGAGGCGCGTGCCGCTACTCCGCCGCCACCACCTCGCGCCGCTTCTCCCGGCGCAGCATCCGCCCGAGCCGGCCTTCGAGGCCATCCATATAGGTATAGGCAACGGGCACGAAGACGAGGCTGAGCAGGGTGGAGGTGATCAGCCCGCCGATCACCACCAGCGCCATGGGCGAGCGGAACTCGCTGTCGGCGCCGACGCCGGCCGCGATGTGGGCCATGCCGGCGCACATGGCGATGGTGGTCATCACGATCGGCCGGGCGCGCTTGCGGGCGGCCTCGCGGATCGCGTCGAAGCGGCCCAGGCCCTGCTCGCGCCGGGCCAGGATGGCGTACTCGACCAGCAGGATGGAGTTCTTGGCGACGATGCCCATCAGCATCAGCACGCCGATCACCGCCGAGACGCCGAGCGCCTTCTGGGTGATCAGCAGCGCCATCAGCGCGCCGCCGATCGAGAGGGGCAGGGCGGACATGATGGTCAGCGGCTGCAGGAAGCCGCCGAACAGCAGCACCAGCACGAGGTAGACCATCAGCACGCCGGCCGCCATCGCCATGGCGAAGCCGCCGAACAGCTCGCGCATGATCTCCTTGTCGCCCGCCTCGCGCTCGCGCACGCCGTCGGGCAGGTGGTGCATGATCGGCAGCGCCTCGACCCGGCGGATGGCGTCGCCGAGCGGCATGCCGTTCAGTTCCGCCTCCACGGTGGCCTTGCGGATGCGGTCCATGCGGTCGATCTGCGAGGGGCCGGCGCCGTGGCGGATCTCGGCCACCGCGTCGAGCGGCACCGCCATGCCGCCGCGCCCCTCGACGCGCAGCATGCGGAGCTGGCCGAGATCGGCGCGCGCCGCCTCGTCGAGCATGACGCGGATGTAGATCTGCCGGTCGGGCAGGTTGTAGCGCGCCAGCATCTGGTCGATGTCGCCGGTCGTCGCGATGCGCGCCGTGGCGGCGATGGCGGCGACCGAGACGCCGAGCTCGGCGGCGCGGCCCTCGCGCGGGACGATCTGCAATTCGGGCCGGGCGAGGGCGGCGGTGGAGCGGGCGCCGGCGAGGCCGGGGATGGCGCGCATCTCGCTTTCCAACTGCCGCGCGGCGCCGGTCAGCGCCTCGGAATCGTTGCCGACCAGCGTGATCTGCAGGCGCGAGCCGCTCTGCCCGTCGGCGCCGAAGCGGACGCGGGCGCCGGGGATGGCCTCCAGCAGCGGCCGGGTGGCGGCCTCGAATTGCTGCTGGCTGACGCGGCGCTCGCCGCGCGGCTTCAGCGTGACGGTGAGGTTGGCGGTGCGCGGGTCGCCGGCGCGGGTGGTGTTGCCCATCATCGGGCCGCCCTGCGTGCCGCTGTTGGCGGTGCCGAGCGAGGCGAAGACGGAGACCACCTCGGGCCGCGCGCGCAGGATGCGGGTCGCCTCCTGCACCACCTTCTCCGTGTCGGCCAGGGTGGCGCCGGGGGCCAGCTCGATCGAGAGCGCCGAGCGGCCGCGGTCGGCGCCGGGCACGAAGTCCGACGGGATCAGCGGCGTCAGCGCCACCGAGGCGGCGAAGAAGCCGATGCCGCCGAGCAGGGTGAGCAGGCGGTGGCGCAGGCACCAGTCGAGCAGGCCGAGGTAGCGGCGGCCGACCGGGCCCGACATCTCACGCTCCGCCTCGGCGCCGGGCCGGTCGCGCAGGAGGTAGGCGCCGAGCAGCGGCGTCAGCAGGCGCGCGACGACGAGCGACATGGTGACGGCGGCGGCGACGGTCAGCCCGAACTGGCGGAAGAACTGCCCGGGGATGCCGGGCATGAAGGCGACGGGGACGAAGACGGCGAGGATCGCGGCGGTGGTCGCGACCACGGCGAGGCCGATCTCGGCCGAGGCGTCGAGCGCCGCCCGGTAGGCGCCGGCGCCGGGGTTGGCGCGGAGATGCCGCACGATGTTCTCGATCTCGACGATGGCGTCGTCCACCAGCACGCCGACCACCAGCGTCAGCCCGAGCAGGGTGACGTTGTTGAGCGAGTAGCCCAGCAGGTACATCACGAGGAAGGTCGGGATCAGCGAGAGCGGCATGGCCAGCGAGGCGATGGCGGTCGCGCGCCAGTCCCGCAGGAACAGCCAGACCACCAGCATGGCGAGGCCGGCGCCGACCAGCAGCGCCTCGATCGCGGCGTGGTAGCCGGCCAGCACGAAGGTGACGGTGGAGGCGACCTGGCGCAGATCGACGCCGGGGTGTGCCGCGGCGAGCTGGCGCGCCATGGCGGCGACGCCCTCGGCCACCGCGACCTCGGAGGAGCCGCGCGTGCGCATCACCTCGAAGCCCACCACGGGACGGCCGTCGAGGCGGGCGGCGGTCCGGACCTCGGCGGTTGCGTCGGTGATCTCGGCGAGGTCGGAGAGACGCGCCATGCGGCCGCCGGGCAGGGTGATGCTGCGCGCGCGCAGCGCCTCGACCGAGAGGGCCGAGCCGATGGTGCGGATCGACTGCTCGCCGCCGCCGAGCGTGCCGCGGCCGCCGGGGAGGTTGATGTTGAGGTCGCGAAGCTGCGCGTTCACCTGGTTGGCGGTGATGCCGAGCGCCAGCAGCCGGTCGGGGCGCAGCGCCACGCGGATCTCGCGCTGCACGCCGCCGACGCGGTTGACCGAGGCGACGCCGGGGATGGAGAGCAGCGCGCGGGTCACCGTGTCGTCCACGAACCAGGAGAGCTGCTCGTCGGTGAGGTGCGGCGCCGCGACGGTGTAGGTGACGATGGCGCCGCCGGTCGCCTCGATCCGGGAGATGATCGGGTCGCGGATGCCGGCGGGCAGGTCGGCGCGTATCTGCGCCACCTTGTCGCGCACGTCGTTGGTGGCGCGGTCCACGTCCATGCCCATCACGAACTCGATCACCGTGGTGGAGGCGCCGTCCACCACGGTGGAGTGGATGTGCTTGATGTCGCTGAGCCCGGCGACGGCGTCCTCGACGCGGCGGGTGATCTGCGTCTCCAGCTCCGAGGGCGCGGCGCCGGGCTGCATGACGGTGACGACCACGGCGGGCAGGTCGAGGTCCGGCGTGTTGTTGATGCGCAGCATCGGGAAGGTGACCAGCCCGCCCAGCGTCAGCAGCAGGAACAGCACGGTGGTGGCGACCGGGTTGCGGATCGCCCAGGCCGAGATGTTGCGGTGCTCGGCGGGCTGGGGAAGGGGCTGGGGGGCGCGGCTCATCGGCGCGATTCCGGCGGGGGGCTGCGGGGAATGCTCGGCGTGTGAAGAAATCGAACCTGCGAAAGAATGCCCGTTGAAGAGACCCGTCTTTTTCGGCCGGTTTCAACGCTGACGGGCATTCTTCCGCAAACGCTCAGTCGGCGCTCGCCGGCGGGGCGAGGCGCACCCGGTCGCCGTCGGCGAGGAAGCCGGCGCCGGCCACCACCACGCGCTCGCCCGGGGCGAGGCCGTCGGTCACCGCCACGAAGCCGTCGCGCCGGGGGCCGGTGGCGAGGCGGCGCAGCGCCACGCGGTCGGTGCCCTCGGGGAGCACGAAGGCGGCGGGGGCGCCGTCGCGCACCACCACGGCCCCCTGCGGCACGGCCAGGGGCGGGGTGCCGCCGGTGGCGGCCGCGCCGGCATCCGGGATCGTCGCGGGTATCGTGCCCTGGGCGAACATGCCCGGCCGCAGCGCGGTGCCGGCGGGCAGGGCGACGCGCACCAGCCCGAGCCGGGTCTCGGCCGCGACGACCGGCGCGACCAGCCGCACCGAGGCGTCGATCGCCTGCTCGCCATGGGTGACGCGCACGCGCTGCCCGGGCTGGACGCGGGCGAGGTCCAGCTCCGGCACCCGCATCTCCAGCTCCAGCCGGCCGTCGCGCACCAGCCGCGCCACCTCCTGGCCGGTGCCGATAATCGAGCCGAGCAGGGCGGCGCGGCGCGAGACGATGCCGTCGGTGGGGGCCACGATGCGGGTCTGGGCGAGGCGCGCCGCCGCCTCGTCGCGCCGGGCGCGGGCGGCGAGCAGGCGCGCCTCGGCCTGGCGCTGGACGGACTGGCGCTGGTCCAGCGTGGCGCGCGGGGTGTTCTGGGTGCGGGCCAGCTCCACGGCGCGGGCCAGCTCGGTGCGGGCGATGTCGAGGGCGGCGGCGGCCTCGGCCTGCGCCGCCTCGGCCTGCGCCGCCTGCGCCGCGAGCACGCTGTCGTCGAGGCGGGCGAGGAGCTGGCCGCGGCGCACCGCGTCGCCCTCCTCCACCGCCATCTCCACCACGCGCAGGCCCCCCAGCTCGGCGCCGATGGTCAGCTCCTGCCACGCCACCACGGAGCCGTCGCCCACCACGTCCCGCACCATGGCGCGCGGCGCGGCCGGGGCCACGGTGACGGTGAGGGCGGGCGGCGCGGCGTCCGGGACGGGGGCGGGAGGCGGCGCCGCGCCGCGCGGCAGGCCGAGCTGGTGCGCCGCCAGCAGGCCGCCGCCGGCCAGCACCAGCAGCGCCAGCGCGGCCAGGACCGGCCGGCGGCGCGGCCGCGTTGCCGTGGCGGGGGCGGAGGCCGCGGCGGCGTGTGGGCTGTCGAACATGACGGACCGATCCCATGCTACCGACCGTGTGGTCAGCAAGTGTCGCCTTATCCGTCATTACCGACCGTGTGGTCAACAGTGCGGATAGACGGTATGACGAAGGTGTGCGCCCCCCCGGCTCCGCGCCGGCCGGGGCGGGCAGGAGGGCCGGGCGGGAGAGGGATGTGCGGCGGATGCGAGGTCAGGGGGAGGCGGCGGAAGGCCCCGGGGTGGCATCGCCGCGACGGCAGCGCCTGCGGCCGGATGTGCGCCTGCCGCAGATCCTGGACGCGGCGGTCGAGGAGTTCGCGGTGCGGGGCTATGCCGGGGCCAGCATGACCGCCATCGCGGGGCGCGCCGGCGTCGCCAAGGGGCTGCTCTACCACTACTTCCCGGCCGGCAAGGCGGACCTGTTCCGCGCCGCGGTGCGGTCCTGCGTGCAGCCGGCCTTCGCCGAGGCGGAGGCGATCCTGGCGAGCCGCGCGGGATCGCGGCGCGCGCTGCTGCGGGCGCTGGTGGACATGGCCTATGCCCGCCTGACCGGCCAGCCGCGCGACCAGGTGCTGTTCCGCCTGATCGTCAGCGAGGCCGACCGCTTTCCCGAGATCGCGGAATTCTACCAGGCGGAGGTACTGTCGCCGACCTTCGCGCTGGTACGCGCCGTGCTGCGCGCCGGGGTGGAGTCGGGGGAGTTCCGCCCCGAGGCGCTGGAGCAGCCGGGCCTGCCGCAGGTGGTGCTGGCGCCGGTGCTGATGGCCTCGATCTGGCGGATGATGCTGGGCGAGGCGCGCAGCCCGGACCTCGATGCGATGCGCGACGCGCACGCGGATCTGCTGGTGCGGGCGCTGTCGGCCTGAACGCCTGTCCGGGTGGCCGGCGGCGGGATGGCGGGCGATTCGTCGTGCCGGGAGGGAGGGTTTCCGTGCCGGGAGGCGGCGGCCGCCGGCGCGACGCGGCGCATCGTGCCGGGGCCCCGCCGCGCCGCCGCCGGCGCCGCGCCGCATCGCCCCACTTCGCGCCGTGCGGGTGCCTCGGCTATGGTCCCGCTGCCATGAGCCTCACCCTGGATGCCCTGCTTGCCCCGGTCACGGCGGAGCGGTTCCTCGCCGAGCATTACGACCGGCAGCCGCTGCACGTGCGCGGCACGCCGGAGAAATTCGCCCAGGTGCTCTCCTGGCGCGGCATCAACCGGCTGCTCGACATGACGCATGCCTGGTCGGGCCACTCGCTGAAGCTGGTGATGGACGGCACGCCGGTCCCGCCCGAGCAGTACTGCGCCCGCGCCGCCGGGCGCGATACCGGGGCGCAGGGAATGCAGCCGGAGGCGCGGCTGGTGCAGGAATGGATCGGGCGCGGCGCCAGCCTGGTGCTGAACGACGTGGACAGCCTGACCCCCGGCCTCGCCGCCGTCTCGGACGCGCTGGAGGCGGCCGGGCTCGGCAAGGCGGCGGCCAACGTCTACATCTCCTGGAAGGAGCACAAGGCCTTCCCGGCGCATTTCGACACGCACGACGTCTGGGCGGTGCAGGTCGAGGGCGAGAAGACCTGGAACATCTGGGAGGGCCGGGCCGAGTGGCCGATCCCGCACCCGGTGTTCCGCTCGCTCGGCCAGGCGCATCACGAGCAGGCCAAGGGGAAGCTGCGCGAGGTGGTGCGCATGCGGCCGGGCGACCTGCTCTACCTGCCGCGCGGCTGGTACCACGATGCGCTGGCCGAGGGCGCGGCCTCGGTGCACGTCGCCTACGGCGTCAACGCGCCGCTCGGGATGGACGTGCTGAACATCCTGGTGGAGCGGGCGCTGTACGACACGCTGTTCCGCCAGCCCCTGCCGCGCCAGGACGGCAGCGCCGCCGCCCGCTTCGCCCTGACCAGCCGCGCCGGGCAGATCGGCCAGCGACTCGCGGAGCTGGCGCGTGACCCGAAGGTGATGGAGGTGCTGGAGCGCTTCGTCGGCGACTACCGCTTCCGCCGCGGCGGCTACGACCTGCTGGCGGCGCGCGGCCTGGGCGCCGCCGCGGCGATGCCGGGGCCGGGTGGCGCGGAAGGCGACGCCCCGGTCTTCCGGGTGATCGCGGGCGGGGCGAGGCCGGTGCGGCGCGGCGCCGAATTCGTGCTCAAGACCCAGTCCGGGGCGCTGCCGCTCTCCCCCGCGGAGGCCGAGGCCGCGGGCTGGCTGCTGTCGCGCCCGGACGTGGCCGAGCCCGAGCTGCGCGCCGCGCACCCCGCGGTGGACGCGCCGGGCCTGCTCGGCCGGCTGCGCGCCGCCGGCCTGCTGGTGGCCGCCTGAGCAGCATGCGCCCCCTGCTGATCGCCGCGCTGCTGCCCCTGGCCGGCGCGCTGGCTTCGAGGCCTGCCCTGGCGCAGCCGCGCCCCTTCTCCTGCGTCGGCGCGGAGCGGATCGCCACGGACAGCTTCGGCATCGACTTCCGCCAGGCGAGCAGCACGCCGGACCCGGCGGCCACGGCGCAGATCGCCGCCGCCGCCGCCCTGGCGCGGGCGAATCCGGAGCGCAACCTCTGCGTGCTCGGCCATGCCAGCCGGGATGGCGGGCAGACCGCCAACACGCGGCTCTCGGCACGGCGTGCCCGGGCGGTGTCGGAGGCGCTGGTGCAGCATGGCGTGGCGCGCGAGCGCATCCGCGCCGAGGCGCGCGGCGCCGGCTTCGGGCCGCGCGCGCCGACGCCCGCGATGCGCAGCGTCACCGTGGTGGTGCTGCCATCGGCCGGCGCGGCGGCGGTGCCGAGGCCGGGTGTGCCAGGGGGCGTACCAGGGGGCGGGACGGGGGCTGCCGCCGGGACGGGCGGGGCGCCGGCCAGCGGGGCGCCGGCGGCGACGCAGCCCGCCGCCACGCCGCCGGTGGTGCCGCCGGGATCGTCGCCGGGGTTGCCAGCGGTGGCCGCACCGCCCGTCGTGGCGCCGGCCGCCCCGCCCGCCGCGGCGTCACCGCCGGACGGGGGCCGCACGGCGGGCCAGGCGGGCACGGCGGCCGGCGCGCCGGACTGATCCCGGCGCCCGCGCCGGGGCTGCGGCGCCCGGCCGCACGCGGATGCGGGACGGGCGCGCCCGGCGGCGCCGGATCAGCCTCGTGCCGCCCCGCCCGGCTGCCAGACCGGCGGCGCCACCGAGCCGGTCTGCCCGACGATCCGGCCATAGGCCTCGGGGCGCCGGTGCGCGGCGAAGTTGAAGATGGTGCTGCGGCCCAGCGCGCACATGTCGAGGTTGCAGTCGGCGGTGATCAGCTCGTCGTCCCAGCTCGTCGCCTGGGCCATGATCTCGCCCTGCGGGTTGACGATGATGGAGTGGCCGAACAGCTCGCACCCGTCCTCGGTGCCGGCCTTGGCGGTGGCGACGGCGAAGCAGGCGTTCTGGTAGCAGCCGGCCTGGATCGAGAGGTGCGAGTGGAAGACGCGCAGGTGGTGCGCCTCGAAGCCGCGCGCCTCCATGTTCAGGCTAGGCGTGTTGTAGCCGAGCATCACCAGCTCCACCTGCTGCAGCCCGAGCACGCGCCAGGCCTCCGGCCAGCGGCGGTCGTTGCAGATCAGCATGCCGGCATTGACCTCGCCGGCCTGCCCGACCGGCGCGCGGACCACCGGGAAGCCGAGGTTGCCGACCTCGAAGTAGCGCTTCTCCAGGTGCTGCACCGTGCGCGTCGGGTCGTACTCGGCATGGCCGGGCAGGTGGACCTTGCGGTACTTCAGCATCACCTCGCCCTCGGGCGAGACGAAGACGGCGGTGTTGAAGCGACGGCGGCGCACCGTGCCGGTCTCGTCCGCCTCCTCGGCGATCTCGGCGTAGCCGAGGTGGAAGGCGATGCCGTATTTCCGCGCCGCCTCGAACAGCGGGGCGGTCTCGTTGGAGGGCAGGGCGGGCTCGAACCAGCCATCGGCCTCGGCGATGTCGGCGTGGTAGTGGCGCGGGAAGAAGGTGGTGAGCGCCAGCTCCGGGAACACCACCACCTCGACGCCGCGCCTATGGGCGCGCTCCATCAGCCGCACCATGCGGCCCACGGCGACGTCGCGCCCCTCCGCCTTCTGGATGGGGCCGAGCTGTGCGGCGGCGACGGTGAGCATGCGTGACATGGGGACTCGATTGCCTCTTTCTCTTCCGCGACCGGCCCGCCCTGGTGGCGCTGCCGGCTGCGATGTGCCGCCGGCGCCACGGCGGTCGGTGTGTGTGACGGGGTCCGCCGTAGCTCGTTGTTCCCGGCGCGGATTCACGCCGCCGGGCGTGTCCGCCCGCCGGCGATCCGCTCCAGAGCCGATCCAGCCTGACTGTATCAGGCCGGAACGGCTCCAGCCTTTGATCCGGCGCATTTTCCGAGCCGCTGAGCGAGTACGCTCAGCTTGAAAATGCTCTAGCCAGCGGCATGCCAGCAACCCGCCTGACGCCTTGCCGGGCGGACATGCGCCGTCGAAGGTTCAGCCTTCCGCGGGCCCCGGCGTGGGGTCGAGCAGGTCGTAGGGGTAGTGCTGCCGCACCTGCGCCACGGCGCCGCCGAAGGCGGCGGCCCAGCCATCCTCCAGCGCATCGACGAGCGCATCGGCGCTCTCGCGCGAGCGGGTGACGGCGATCCGCTCGCCGCCGGACACCACGGAGAAGTGCAGCCCGTCCTCCTCCTCGCGCACCTCGAACATCCCGACCCGCCCTCCCGCAGCGCCGACCCGCATCGCCGCCGGCCGGGCGGCGATGCGGGCCATGGTGCCGCGCCGCTCAGTCCGGCGCCACCGCGCCGACCTGCCCGGTGATCGGCCCGTACCATTGCGGGCGGCGATGGGCGGCGAAGTCGAACATCTTCTCCTTGCCCTGCCGGCAGGCATCGAGGTCGCAATCGGCCACGATCACCTCGTCCTCCAGCGTCGCCGCCTGCGCCACCACCGCGCCGTCCGGGCCGACGATGCAGGAGCCGCCGATCAGCCCGGCGCCGTCCTCCACCCCCGCCTTGGCCACGGAACAGGCCCAGGTGGCATTCATATAGGCATTGGCCTGCACGGCGAGGGTGGAGTGGAAGGTGCGCAGCGCGGCGCTCTCGCTCTCGCCGCCGTTCGGGTCGTAGGCGGCCGAATTGTAGCCGATGCAGACCAGCTCCACGCCGCCGAGGCCGAGCACGCGCCAGCCCTCCGGCCAGCGCCGGTCGTTGCAGATCAGCATGCCGAGCACCGGGCGGCCCCATTCGGCCGGGCCGCGGAAGGTGCGGAAGCCGCGGTCGCCGTACTCGAAATACATCTTTTCGAGCTGCTGGTAGCGCTGCCCCTCCTTCACCACCGCGGAGCCGGGCAGGTGCACCTTGCGGTAATGGCCGAGGATGGTCCCGTCCGGCCCGACGGTGACGGAGGAATTGAAGCGGTGCCCGTCCCCGGTCAGCTCCGCGTAGCCCACGTAGAAGCCGACGCCCAGCTCCCGGGCGCGGTCGAACAGCGGCTGCACCGCCGGGTTGGGCAGGCTCCGCTCGAAGTAGGTGAGGGTTTCCGCCTCGTCCATCGGCCAGCGCGGGAAGAAGGTGGTGAAGGCGAGCTCCGGGAACACCACCAGCCTCGCGCCGCGTTCCGCCGCCTGCTCCAGCAGCGCGACCAGGCGGCGCATGGTCCGGGCGCGGCTGTCGGCGCGCTGGATCGGGCCGGTCTGCGCGCCGGCGACACGGAGGATGCGGCTCATCGTGGGGACTCCCCGAGATAGGGGGCGGTGCCGGGCGGCGACTGGCGCGGCACGAACTGCCCGTCGCCGGGTTTAGCCAGAACCGTGCCGCCATCCCAGATCGGGCGGCCGCGCAGGTAGGTGGCGGCGACGCGCGCCGCCATGACACGGCCGTGATAGGGCGACCACCGCAGCTCCGGGCGATCCTGGATCGAGGCCTCGTCGAAGGTGAAGCGCCCGGTTTCCAGGACGCAGAGATCGGCGTCGGCGCCGATGCGGATCGCGCCCTTCCTCGGCCACAGGCCGTGGAAGCGGGCCGGGCGCTCGGCGCAGTGGCGGGCCATGAGGGTGGGCGGCAGGCCGCGCCCGGCCAGCAGCGTGTACATCAGCGGCGCGAAGCTCTGCAGCCCGGTCAGCCCGGCGCCGCAGGCGAAGATGTCGTCGCCGAGCTTGCGCTCGCGCGGCCAGGGGGCGTGGTCGGTGGAGACGTAGGCGACCTCGCCGGCCAGCAGCGCCGCCCACATGCGCTCCACCTCCTCGGCGGTACGGAAGGGCGGGTTGCACTTGCCGAAGCCCTTGAGGCGGAGGATGTCCTCCTCGGTCATGCAGAGGTACTGGATGCAGGCCTCGCCCGTGGTGCGCGCGCCCATGCCGCGGAACAGCCTCGCCAGCTCGAAGCCGCGCGCGACCGAGGAGTGGGCGATGTGGACATGCGCGCCGGTCTCCAGCGCCATCTCGAAGATCTCGAGGTCGGCCATGGTCTCGGCGAGCGGCGGGCGGGTGCGGCAGTGCATGATCGGGTCGGCGCGGCCCTCGGCCTTCGCCGCCTCGGTCAGGCGAACCACCAGCTCCTGGTCCTCGTTGTGGATCGCGACCATCAGCCCGGTCCCGGCGATGGCGCGGAAGGCGGCCAGCATGTCCGGGTGGTCGATGCGGGGGAAGCGCACCGGGTCGTATTCGTAGGTGGAGAGCTTGAAGGAGCAGACGCCCGCCTCGGCCAGCCCGGCGATGGCGGCCGCGATGCCCTGGTCGCCACCTGCGTGCTTGGCAATCGTGCCGTAGAGCGCCACGTCCACGTGTGCGGTGCGCTCCACCCAGCCGATCTTCTCGGCCAGGATCGCCGCGTCCGTCACCGGGCGCGGGATGTCGTAGGGCATGTCGACGCAGGTGGTGACGCCGCCGGCGGCGGCGGAGCGCGTCGCGCCCTCGATGCCGGGCCAGCCCATGGCGGAGGAGGTGTGCATGTGGCCGTCGACGAGGCCGGGCAGCACCAGCCGGCCGCGATGGTCGATCGTCTCGGCCGCCGGCGGCGGCGTGCCGCCCGCCGGGACCTGGCCGATCGCGGCGATGCGTTCGCCGGCGATGGCGACGTAGCCGTCGTGCAGCACGCCGCCGGGCAGGTCCGGCTCGGGCAGCACGAGGTCGCCGAGGATGACGCGATCGAACGGCATGGGCGTGCGTTGCTCCGGGTTGCTGGTGCCGGGAGGAGGATGCGGCCTGGCGGTCGGGGCACCGGCCTGCCGCCGCGCCGCGCCGCGAGGCTAGGCGGCTTGCGCCAGGGCGCCAACACCGGTGGCGCCAACACCGATGGCCGGCGCCGGCGCCCGCTCGCGGCGGCGCGCCGCGAAGGCGCCGCCGCGTGCGCGGCCGCTGCGTCACCACAGCGTGGCGGGTGTGCCGCATGCGCGTCTGATGGCGGTGCTGCATGCGCGGCCGCGGGCGTTGCCAAGTGCGTGGCCGGGAGTGTCGCCGCATGCGCGGTGGCGGGGTATCGGCCGCATGCGCGGCGGCGGGTTGTCGGCCGCATGGTTGCCATGCGGTGCGCGCCGCGTTCCCGGCGGCTGCATGCGTGGCCTGCGTCGCGGCGGGGTACGCGGACGAAGCGGCGCGCGCCACGGCGGGCCCGCATCGCAGTCGCCCGGATGCGCGCATGCTTGCACCCGGCTTGCGCTTTTCCGAGGCAGGCGGCGCGCCCCGAACCGCCGCGCGGCACGCGGCGCGGAACGCGCGGCGACGCCGTGGCGGCCATCGCGATTCACAACAGCGCGCGCAGCGTGCGCCGCGTGCCGAAATGGCAGCCATGAACGCGGATTTTGTTGACATGCCTGTTGCGTATGCAGATAGCGTGAAGCGCGTGCACGTCGCCTCGCGCGATGCGAATCGCTGAAGATCGGATCCGCCGGCCATGCCGGAGCGCATCCGGCATCGTTCGGCGGATCCGACATCGCGACGCGGGCGTGCCGCAGCAGGGAAGGACGGCTATGGACCGCGGGCCTGCCTCGTTCCATCGCGCAGCAACCGTCGCTCGCGACGCGGCTGACGAGGCATCGGCATGTCGGGGGCGAGGTCGGGACGCGGCGTGCCGCGCGGCACCGGCAACGCACCGACAACCCCGACCGCCGCGAGGCGTTGCACCGTCGGCTCTGCTGCTCACGGATGTGGTGTTCTTCCGGCCGGTCCGGGCGCGCCGCGTTCGCCTCGCCTCGATACCGTATGCGCGTCCCGGAGAAAGCCGGCGCGCCTGACAGGAGAAGCTCGCCCATGACCGAGAAGAAGGAAGACGGCACCGCCGCGCCGCGCGCGCAGGCCATGGCCGTGTCCACCACGCGCCGCAGCACCGCCACCCGCAAGCCCGCGGGCCGCACCACCGCCGCGCGCAAGACCGCCGGGACCGCCAAGCGCGCGCCCGCGAAGACGGCGAAGGCGCCGGCCAAGCGCACCGCCGCGAAGGCCACGAAGCCCGCCACCAAGCGCGCGCCCGCGAAGACGGCGAGGACGGCGAAGGCGCCGGCCAAGCGCGCCACCGCCGCGAAGCGGACCACCACCGCCCGCAAGACCACCGCGACGGCCCGCAAGCCCGCCGCGCGCAAGGCGGCCACCACCCGCAAGGCGGCGACCACCCGCAAGGCGGCCACGACGCGCACCGCCGCGAAGGCGCCGGCCAAGCGCGCCGCCACCAGCCGCGCGAAGACCAGCACGCGCGCCAAGGCCACCACCACCCGCACGGCGCGCCCCGCCGCGCGCAAGGCGACGACGGCCAAGGCGACGGGCACCACGCGCCGCACCGCCACCCGCACCGCGGCCGCGAAGGCCTCCACCCCGGCGAAGCGCGCCAGCACGGCCGGCACCAGCTCCCGTTCCGAGGCGGCGAAGAAGGCGGCGGCGACGCGGGCGCGCAAGCGCGCCGAGGCGGCTGCCGCCACCGCGCCGGCGCCCGAGCCGATGCCGGAGACCGAGACCAGCGAGGCCTGATCCAGGCTCGCTTGCGACGAGGGGCGCCGGCCGCGCGCAGCGGCCGGCGCCTTTCGCATGGGCGATCGTCTCGGTCGCCCCTCTTGGCTACCCCCTTGGGCCACCTCATGGCCCTTCGCGCGGTGCCCGCGCGCAACTGCCGGATTGCGCGGGCCGAATTACGCGCGGCGGTGTCAGCCGTCGAACGCCTTCAGGAAGAAGTCGCGCGCGCCGAAATTGCCGCTCTTCAGCGCGAGATGGATGCCGGACGCATCATCGGGTAGCTCGGCCTGAGTCCAGGGCACGCCCGGGTCGATCTCCGGCCCGATGCGCAGGCTGCGCACGCCGAGGCGCGACACCACCGCGCCGGAAGTCTCGCCGCCGGCCACGACCAGCCGACGCACGCCGCGCGCCACGAGCGCCGCCGCGATGCCCGCCAGCGTCTCCTCCACCAGCGCGCCCGCCGCGTCGCGGCCGAGCCGCTGCTGCAACGCCGCGACCTTGTCCGGCGGCGCCGAGGCGGCGATCAGCACCGGCATGTCGCCGAGCTTTCCGTCCATCCAGTCGAGCGCCTGGCGTTGCAGCGCGTCGGCATCCGGCGTCGTCAGCACGTCGAGTTCGAGCGTGGGCAGATGATCGCGTGCGAAGCCGATCTGGCCGAGCGTCGCGCGCGAGCAGGAGCCGGCGAGCACCGCGGCGTGGCCCGCGACCGGCGGCAGCGCCGCGGCGTCGCGCTCGGGCAGCAGGCCGGCCGCGCGGAAATTCGCCGGCAGGCCGAGTGCCACGCCGGAGCCGCCGGTGATCAGCGGGTGCTGCGCCGCCGCCTCGCCGATCGTCAGCAGGTGCGCGTCGGTGATCGCGTCGACGATGGCGTAGCGGCGGCCGCTCTCCTTCAGGCGCGTCATGGCGCGGCGCGTCTCGGCGGTGCCCCGCGCCACCGTGGCGAAGGGCACGAGGCCGACGGCGCCGTCGGTCTGGGCGCCGAGCACGCGCACCAGGTTCGCGTCGCGCATCGGCGTCAGCGGGTGGTTCTCCATGCCGCTCTCGCTGAGCAGCGCGGCGCCGACGAAGAGATGGCCCTGGTAGACGGTGCGTCCGTTGGTCGGGAAGGCGGGGCAGGCGAGGGCGAAGCCGGCATCGAGGCGGCGCACCAGCGCATCCGCCACCGGGCCGATATTGCCCTCGGGCGTGGAGTCGAAGGTCGAGCAGTACTTGAAGAAGATCTGCCGGGCGCCCGCGGCAAGCAGCGCGTCGCAGGCGGCGAGGCTGTCGCGGACCGCCTCCGCCACCGGCGCGGTGCGGGACTTCAGCGCGACGATCACGGCGTCCGCCTCCGGCAGCGGACCGTCCGGCACGCCGATCACCTGCACGGCGGACATGCCGCCTTTGACCAGCGTGTTGGCGAGGTCGGTGGCGCCGGTGAAGTCGTCGGCGATGCAGCCGAGCAGGGGCATGGTCGGTTTCCTCTTGTTGTCGTGTCGGGGCCGGCGCGGTTTCGGGGTGCCGCCCCGGACCCCGCCAGGGAAGGCGCCGCCTTCCCTGGACCCATCCGCCGGGGGCGAAGCCCCCCGGACCCCCCGAGGGGTTTCTAGTCCCGACGCCTGGACCGGCGAGGCCGAAAACGCCGGCGGAGGTCCAGGAACCTGAGGTTCTTGGTGGGTGGGTTCCAGGGAGGGCGAAGCCCTCCCTGGGGGATGGGGTCCGGGGAAGGCGAAGCCTTCCCCGCCTTCACTCCCCCGGCAGCGCCAGCAGGTCCCGGTGCCCGATGCGCAGCGCGAGCCGCCCGTGGCGCGCCTGTGCCATGCGCGCTTCCGCCCAGCGCATGATGGCGCCCGCGTGCCGCCGGTCCGCCGCCAGCGCGGCGCCGGCATGGCCTTCCACCAGCATCCGCGTCATCAGACGCGCGGCGCCCGGGATCACCCAGGGGCTCGTCGCCGACAGAACGGTGAAGCCCTGCGCCGCGAATTCCCGCCGGATCGCCGCCGGCGCCGCGCCGCCGAGCGCGGGGCCGAAGCCCTTGTCGCGCCGCTGGTCGCGCGCGAAGGCGCGGCGTACCAGCGGGTCGGCCGGGTGGCGCGGCAGGAAGCTCTCCCGCCCGTCGACGTTCAGCACGGCATAGAAGGGCACGCGCAGCGACTCCGCCATCGCCGCCACCCAGTCGGCCGAGACGAGGTCGCACAGCGCGCTGCACAGCACCGCGTCGTAGCCCTCCTCGGGCAGCGCGTCGGGGCCGTCGGCGAGGTCGGCGATGCGGCCCTCGACGCGCCAGGCGCCGTGCGGCGTGTGCACGAGCAGCGTGCGGCCGGGCCAGGTGACGGTCCAGCCATGCGCCGCAGCCCAGTCGGCGATCGCCTCGAAGGCGCCGGTGAGCAGCGACTGGTCGGCGTCGTACAGCGTCCAGGCCTGGGCGCGGCCGAGGCGCGGCGCCAGCCAGCGGAACAGGCTGCCCGTGCCGGCGCCGAGGTCGATCAGGCGCGGCCGCGCCGGCAGCGCGTCGTTCAGGCGCGCGGCGAGGGCGGGGCTGCGCGCCGCGGCGTCCCAGGCCTCGCGCAGGGCGAGCCATTCGGCGGGGAAGGCTTCCGGCATCAGGCGGTCCCGCCGCTTCCGAGCGCCGCCGGCGTGCCGCTGCCGGCGCCTTCCGCCGCGCCGCTCTCGGTCCTTTCTGGCGCGCCGCTCTCGGTTCTTTCTGCCACGCCGATCTCGATCCTCTCTGCCGCGCCGATCTCGGCGACGAAAGCCGCGGCGCGGTCGTCCCAGCGCGGCAGCCGCTGGCCGGCCATCCAGGCGGCCTCGGCCATCTCGGCGCGCAGGGCGGTATCGAAGATCACGCGGCGCATGGCGCGCGAGAGGGTGTTGGCGTCGCCGGGCGGGGAAACCACGCCGGCGCTGGCCGGCACCACCTCGGCGATGGCGCCGCCGGCCGTGATGGCGACGGGCAGGCCGCGTGCCAGCGCCTCGGCCGCCGCCATGCCGTAGCCTTCCCACCAGGTGGCGAGGGCGAACAGGTCGGCGCGCTGGTACTGCGCCTCCAGCGCCGCGCCGTCCAGCTCGCCGAGGAATTCGACGCGGCCGTCGAGGCCGAGATCCTCGGCCAGCGCGCGCAGCCCGTTGGCGTGCACCCGGTCGCGGCCGCCGCCGGCGATGCCGAGGCTCCAGTCGAGGTCGGTGAGTCGGGCGAGGGCGCGCAGCAGCACGTCGTGCCCCTTGCGCGGCGTCAGCGTGCCGACCGCGACGATGCGGCAGCCGGGGCCGCCCGAGCCCGGCGCGCGCGGTGCCGGATCGGTGCCCGGCTCCACCACGCCGATGCGCGCGGGGTCGGCGCCGAATTCGCCGGGCAGCCGGCGCGCGGTGAGCGGCGAGGTGGCGACGAGACGGGCCATGGCGGGAAACAGCAGCCGTTCGCGCGCCTTGAGGTCGTCGCGTTCGGAGTCGGCGTAGCCGGGTTCCAGCGCCGTGGGATGGTGGATCAGCCCGACCGCGCGGCGCCGCGCCAGCGCGTCGCGCAGCGGCGCGAAGGCGGGCAGGCCGAGGCCGTCGATGACGAGGCGGGCGTCGTCCGGCAGGGCGTCCAGCGCCGCGCGCGCGCCCGCCTCGGCCGCGTCGTCGGGCAGCGGGTGGCGGCCGGGCAGCTCGACCACCGACACGTCGTGGCCGAGGCCGCGCAGCCCGGCGGCGAGGCGGCGGTCGTAGATGTAGCCGCCCGACACCTGGTCGAACGGCCCGGGGACGAGGAGCGCGATCTTCATGGCGCGCCTCTCATGCGCCGCCGCGTCGCCGCTGTCACGCCGTTCCGCGTCGGGCGGCGGGGCCGGGGCGCGTTCAGCCCGCGTCGCCCGGCGAGATCAGCGCGGCCGCGACCGGCGCCTCGTAGGCGGCCCAGGCGAGCGGGCTCTCGCGCAGCGTCACCTTCAGCGCGCTGACGGCGTGCCCGCCCTCGCCGAGCCGGCCCGCGCGCAGCGCCTCGGCCAGCCGCGTGTGGATGTGGTGCGCCAGGAATTCGGTGGTGGTGTTGCGGCCGGCGAATTCCGGCACCTCGTCGAGGTTGCGGTAGTCGAACGCGTCCAGCACCCGGCGCAGCTCGACGCGGGCGAGGCCGATATCGACCAGCAGCTCGAGCGGGTCGAGCGCGGGGGCGCGGAATTCGGCCTCCACCACGAAGGTGGCGCCGTGCATCCGCTGCGCCGGGCCGAAGGCCTCGCCGCGGAAGCTGTGGGCGATCATGACGTGGTCGGCGACGGTGAGGCTGAACATGGATTCCCGCGTGCTGTCTCTTATGGATAGGTGACGATGGGGCAGGGCGGCGGCGACTGCACCGCCGTGCTGCGCGAGGGCGGCGCCGGCGCGAGCAGCGCGGGCATCGCGGCGGGCAGGTCGGCGAAGGCGGTGGCCGGACCGACCAGCGCGTCGAAGCGCGAATCCTCCAGCAGCGAGAGGGCGAGGGCAAGGCGCTGCGTCGTGCTGCGCCGGCCGCGCATGGCGGGGGAGACGCTGCCGACCTGGCTGGCGATGATCGAGAGGCGCCGCGCGTGGAAGGCCTCGCCGAGCGGCAGCGTCACCGGGCGGTCGCCGTACCAGCTCGCCTCCAGGATGCGTGCCTCGAAGGCGGCGCGGTCGAGGGCGAGGCGCAGCCCGTCCGGATCGGCGGAGGCGTGCACGATCAGGTCGCAGTCGGCGGGGGCCGCCTCCGGCAGGCAGAAGGCGGCGCCGAGGCGGCGCGCCAGCGCGGCGCGGCCCGCGTCGATGTCGCAGATCGTCACCGCGACCGCCGGCATGCGCGCCAGCAGGTAGCCGGCGAGCAGCCCGACCGTGCCGGCGCCGATCACCAGCGCGCGCTCGCCCGGCAGCGGCCGCGCGTCCCAGATCAGGTTGACCGCCGTCTCCATGTTGGCCGCGAGCGCCGCGCGCGCATCGGGCACCGCGTCCGGCACCGGCACGCACATCGCGGCCGGCGCCACGAAGCGGTCCTGGTGCGGGTGCAGGCAGAAGACGCGGTGGCCGTGCAGCCCGGGCGGGCCGGTCTCGGCGATGCCGACGGCGGCGTAGCCGTACTTCACGGGGAAGGGGAATTCGCCGGCCTGGAGCGGGGCGCGCATCGCGTCGTACTGGCTCGCCGGCACGCGGCCGTGGAAGACCAGGCGCTCCGTGCCGCGCGAGATGCCGGAGACGAGCGTGCGGACCAGCACCTGCTCCGGCCCGGGCACGGGCAGGTCCTCCTCGCGCAGCGCGCCGACGCCGGGTGCCACGGTCCAGAACGCGTGTGCCTTCATGCGGGGGCGGGCTCCTGTTCGGTTTCCCGGCCATGCCCCCGCATCGCCGGCGGCGGGGGGCGGCCGGCCGCCGGCCCTCGGGGCGGACGGCCCGTCACGCGGCGGGGCAGGCGCGGTCGAGGGCGATGTCGAAGAGCAGGTCGCCCGCCGTGCCGCCCGTGGCCATGTCGTCGGCCGCGTCGAGCGGAAAGACGCGCCAGCGCAGGCGCAGCCCGTCGGCGACGTGCAGCGCGGGCGGCAGGGTGAAGGCGGGGCGGCCGGAGCCGAGCAGCAGTGGCGCCACGGTGACGTGCAGGCGGTCGAGGCAGCCGGCGGCGAGGAAGCGGCTGACGGTGACGCCGCCGCCTTCCACCATGATGCGGGTCAGCCCGCGCGCGGCGAGGCGGCGCAGCAGGGTCGGCAGGCAGAGGCCGGAGCCGGCGCGCGGCAGCGGCAGCAGCTCCGCCGTGCCGTGGGCGGCGGCGCGGCGCGCATCCTCGGCGCAGGCGAGCAGGGTGGGCGGCCCATCGGCGAAGACGCGGCGCGCCGGCGGCAGGTGGCATTCCGTGTCGAGCACGACCCGCACCGGATTCGGTCCGGCCACGGCGCGCGTGGTCAGGCGCGGATCGTCGTGCCGCACGGTGCCGGCACCGACCACCACGGCGTGGCAGAGGGCGCGCAGGCGGTGCGTGTGCAGGATGTCGCCCGCGCCGCCGATCCATTGCGAGTTGCCGGATTCGGTGGCGATGCGTCCGTCCAGCGTCTGGGCCAGGCGGCCGAGCACGAAGCAGCCGTCCGGTGCCCGGGGCGGGGCCAGCAGCGGCGCGAACAACGGGTCGGCCGCGTCCAGCCAGGGTGGGGCGTCCCGGGGTGTGGCGCCGAATTCGCCTGCGCGCGGGATCGGCTCTCCGGTTCGCCTGGGCATGCGGTGGCACCATGCCGCAAGCGCACCGGCCGCGCCAGCGCGGGATTGGCGGGCAGCGGAGCGGCAGGCGGGCGCGGATCGCGGGAGCGGGCGGATCAGGCCCGCGCGGAGACCGCGAGCGCCACGGGTTGCGGTGCCGGGCGGCGGCCGCCGTCGAGGCCGTAGCCGGGTGCCGCGGCCTGCGGCAGGGCGACGCCGGCGATGGTCTCGATCACCCGGGCCTGGAGGCCGATCGCGCGCTCCAGCAGGCGCCGGTTCTCGCTGCCGAGCTGCCGCAGGCGCTGCGCGAGCTGCGAGACGGCCACATGGTCCTCTCCCTCGGGGCGCTGGCCGAGCTTCTGCGCGGTGGTGCAGGCGGCGGCGAAGGCGTCGCTCGCCTGGATCTTGGCGGTGGCGAGCGCCGCGGCGCGGGTCAGGTCGAGGGAGGCGAGCGCGGCGTTCTCGGCATCCAGCGCCTCGGCCAGTCGCTGGGCGGCGGCGGTCAGGGCAGGCAGCATGGCGCGATCACTCCTCGGATGAGCCGTTGGGGGATGAGCTGTTGGGCGATGAGCCGTGGGGGGATGGGCCGTCGGGGGATGGGGCGTTGGGGGATGGGACATCGGTGGGCGGATCGGCGGGTGGCGAGGCGGGCAGGGCGCGCAGATCGGTGACGGTCCAGCCGCCTTCGACGGTGTGGCCGATCGCCGCGACCGGCGTGGCCCGCGCGGCGAGGCCGAGGCTGGCATGGCCCCGGTTAACGGCGGCTTGCGCACCGCCCGCGCGGCCGGCGGCGGCCGTGCCGGCCGCAGCCGCCGCGGCGCCGCCCGCTCCCGCGTTGTCCGTGCCCGCACCGCCCGAGCCCGCATCGCCCGCGCCCGCGCCCGCGCCCGCGCCCGCGTCACCGGCGCCGACCTGGGCACGCAGCAGCGCCTGGAACACCGCTTCGCCGATGCCGAGGCCGCCGGCGCGCGCGGCGGCGTTGGCGTAGGCGTCCACCAGCATGGGCTGCCACTGCGTCTCCGCGAAGCCGCCGCCGAGCGGCGAGCGGGAGAGGTCCACGGTCGAGAACATCGGCTTGAGCAGCGCGGCCACGGCATGCGCCTCGAAGGTGCGCGCCGCCTGGCGCAGCCGCGCCACCGTCTCGGGTGGCAGCGAGGCGGCATCGGGGGAAAGGCGCATCAGCGCACCTCCAGCTCGGCCTGCAGGGCGCCGGCCGCCTTGATGGATTGCAGGATCGGGATCATGTCGCGCGGCCCGACGCCGAGCGAGTTCAGCCCGCGCACCAGGTCGGCCAGCGTCACCGCGCCGCGCAGCATGCCCATGCGCCGGTCCTGCTGCGTGTCCACCTCGATGTTGGTGCGCGGCACCACGGCGGTCTGGCCGTTCGAGAGGGCCTCGGGCTGCGAGACCTGCGGCGTCTCGGTGACGCGGATGGTCAGGTTGCCCTGCGCGATGGCGACGGTGCTGATGCGCACGTTGGCGCCCATCACGATGGTGCCCGAGGCCTCCTCGATCACCACGCGCGCGACCATGTCGGGCTCGACGCGGATCTGCTCGATGTCGGTCAGGAACTCGGCCGGGTCGCGGCCGGCGAGCTGGATCGCCACGGTGCGCGGGTCCGTCGCCTGCGCCAGCGGCGCGCCGGCGGCGCGGTTGATCGCGGCGGCGATGCGGCGCGCCGTGGTGAAGTCCGGGTTGCGCAGCGCGAGGCGGATGCGGTCGCGCCCGGCCAGCTCGAAGGGGATCTCGCGCTCCACGATGGCGCCGCTGCTGATCCGCGCCGCGGTCGGCACGCCGCGCTGCACGCTGCCCGCCTGCCCGCGCGCGGCGACCGCGCCGGTCGCCACGGCGCCCTGGGCGACGGCGTAGACCTCGCCGTCGGCGCCGAGCAGCGGCGTGACCAGCAGCGTGCCGCCGGTGAGGTTGGTGGCGTCGCCCAGCGCCGAGACGGCGATGTCGATGCGGCTGCCGGGGCGCGCGAAGGAGGGGAGGTTGGCCGTCACCATCACGGCGGCGACGTTCTTGGTCTCCAGCCGCGTCTCCTGGTCGCGCGTGTTGACGCCCAGGCGTTCGAGCATGCCGATCAGCGTCTGGCGGGTGAAGATCGCGGTGCGCAGCTTGTCGCCGGTGCCGGGCAGGCCGACCACGAGGCCGTAGCCGACGAGCTGGTTCTCGCGCACGCCCTCGAAGTCGGCGATGTCCTTGATGCGCACCGGCGCGGCGGCGGCGCCCGGCGTGCCGAGCGGTGCCGGCACGGGCAGCAGGGCGAGCAGCGCGAGCAGGGTGCCGAGCAGCCGCGGCATCCGCGCGGAGGCGCGGCGGCGGACCGGCACGTCGTTCGCCGCCGCGAAAGGTTTCCAGCGCATCGTGTCCTCCGTCGCGGCCGTCCTGGCGCGGGCCTCCGGCGCAAGCCGCATGCCAGCGGATGTCGACGCGGTTGCCGATGCCGCCCGGCAGGACTTGCCGGCAGGGGCGGCGAAAGCTGCCGGGAGCCGGCAGGACGCGTCATCCGGTCGCCGCGCCGCGGCGCGACGGCCGGATGACGCGCGGAGGCCTGCCGCACGGATGCGCGCAATGGATGCGTGCACGGGGCCGGCATCCCGGCGCGGCGCTGCTGCCGGCCGCGAAGCCGGAAGGCATGGAGAAGGAGTCGAGGGATGCTGCCGATACGCCCGCTTCCGTCCGTCACCGGCCCGGCGGCCGCCAACCCGCCAGCCGGGCGCGGCGGCTTTCGCGTCGGCGACGCGCCGGCCCGGCCGGAGGAAGCGGCGCCGGTCACGGCGCCGGCGCTGCCCGTGGGACTGCTCGGCCTGCAGGAGGAGGATGGCGCGCGCGAGCGCGACCGGCGTGCCTGGCGCCGTGGCCAGGCGTTGCTGCGCGAGTTGCAGGCCATGCAGCGCGAACTGCTCGGCGGCCTCGCCGATCCCGCGCGGCCGGCGCGCCTCGCGGCGCTGGCCGAGGGCGAGGCGGCGGCGGACCCGGCGCTGCGCGAGACGCTCGACGCGCTGGTGCTGCGGGCGCGGCTGGAGATCGCGCGGCGCGGCGCGGCCGTCCTCGGCGGGGCACCGTCATCGAAGTGAAAAGCCGGCCAAATCAGCCGCTTGCCGCTTCGCTTCCCTCTTGGCGTTTCTGAACCGTTTTCTGTATGGTCCGCCCGCCTCGCCGACCGCCGGCGCCGTCGCCGGCGGGCGCGGAGGCGTGGGACCCGGAATCGATGCTCATCACGCTGCCGCCGGACTACCGTCCCTCGGACACCGAGGAATTCATGAATCCCCTGCAACAGGAGTACTTCCGCCAGAAGCTGCTGCGCTGGCGGCAGGACCTGCTGCGCGAGGCGGGGGATACGCTGGCCAGCCTGTCCGAGGGTGGGATCACCGAGGCGGACTTGGCCGACCGCGCCACCGTGGAGACCGACCGCGCCCTGGAGCTGCGCACCCGCGACCGGGCGCGCAAGCTGATCGGCAAGATCGACCAGGCGCTCGACCGGATCGACAACGGCACCTACGGCTACTGCGAGGAGACCGGCGAGCCGATCGGCCTGCGCCGGCTGGAGGCGCGCCCGATCGCCACCATGTCGATCGAGGCGCAGGAGCGGCACGAGCGCATGGAGCGCGTGCACCGCGACGACTGATCGGCGCCCGTCCCGTCCCGATCGGTCCGGCCCCCGCTCCAGGCGGTCCGGGCGCGGCCAGCCGCGTCTCGGAGCCTGTCCGAGCGTTCGGCCGCCCTTTATTATTTCCCGGCACGGAAACCCCTCGCCATCCCCGCGCCGCGGGCCGTCCGAACAGGCACTCAGCCGGGAGGAGGGGGCGGCGTGTCGTCGAGACCCGGCAGCGGCACCGCCAGCGGGTCCCGCTCCAGCAGGCCGGCATCGTCCTCGGCGACGCGGTTGACCCGCGTGCCGACCGGCCAGGCCAGCACCGCCGCATCCGGCAGCGGCCGCAGCAGGTCGAGCAGCGCCGCCTCCTCGGCCGGTTCCTCGCCGAGCCAGAGCGGCCAGGCGGCGCGCGGCAGGATCACCGGCATGCGCTCGTGCACCGGCGCGAGCTTGGCGTTGGCTTCCGTGGTGAGGATGGTGAAGCTGCGCAGGATCGTCCCGTCCGGCGCCCGCCAGCCCTCCCACAGCCCGGCCAGCGTCATCGGCTCGCCGCTCGCGAGCGCCACGGCGTAGGGCTGCTTCGCCTTCGGCCCCGCGACGTGCCACTCGTAGAAGCCATCCGCCGTGACGAGGCAGCGGCGGCGCCGGAAGGCGTCGCGGAAGGCGGGCTTCTCGGCCACGGATTCGCTGCGCGCGTTGATCATGCGGGCACCGACCTTCGGGTCCTCGGCCCAGCGCGGCACCAGTCCCCAGCGCAGCAGGTCCAGGTGGCGGGCGCCGGTATCCGGGTGTCGGCGCACCACCGGCGCGTCCTGGGTGGGCGCGCGGTTCCACGAGGGGGCGAAATTCGGCAGCGGGTTCACCGTCTCGTAGTACTGCGCCACCGCGCTCGCCGCCCGCTGCTGGAAATACCGTCCGCACATGCGGCGCAGCCTAGAGCGGATCGCCGGCGGGCGGCTACGCCCGGAGGCGTGAATCCGCGCCGAGAACAACGAGCTACAGCGAACCGCAGTCCCAACCGGACTGCGGTTCGCTGTAGAGCATTTTCAAGTCGGGTGTACTCACCCGGCGAATCGGAAAATGCGAACAGCCAAAAGGCTGGAGCCGTTCCGGCCTGATACGGTCAGGCCGGAGCGGCTCCAGGCGGATCGCGCGCGGTCGGAAACATCCGACCGATGGATCCGCCCCGGACGCGGCGTGCCGCAGCGGCGCGCCAGCCTGGCCGCCGCGCCTGGACGGGCGGCCACGCGGCCCGTGTCGCGGGCAGCCGCGCGATGCATGTCGCGGGCAGCCGCGCGACGCATGTCACGGGCAACCGCGCGGTTCATGTCACGGGCAGCCGCGCGTGCCATGCGGCGTAGGAGGAGCGGGCGACGAGGCGCCGGTTCTCGTCCGGGGCGCCGTCGGTCCACCAGGGCGGGCCCCGCTCGCCGAGGGCGCGCTTGGCGGCGTCCACCGCATCCCGCGCCCGCCGTTCCGCCGCCGGATCGGCGGCGCGCAGCGCCTGTCCCACGGCGCGACGGGCCGCCATCAGCGCCGCCACCAGCCGCTCGCGCTCCGCCGCCGGCAGGTCCGGCCGGGCGCGCCGCCAGAGTCGGCCGCGCACCACGAGGTAGCGGCCGTCGGGCGTCACCGGCGGCGCGGCCGGGGCGTCGTCACGCCGCGTCATCGACCGCCGCGCCGAAGCGGAACCGCCCCGCCGGCTCCCAGGGGCCGCCGCGGTAGTGCCAGAGGCAGAGTCCCTCCACCCGCGCCTCCCAGGGCAGGAAGCCGGCGGCCAGCGCCATGTGCAGCGCCCGCGCCGTCTCGGGCGGCACCTTGTTCTGGATGGTGACGTGCGGCCGGAAGCCCTGCCGGTCCTGCGGCGTCAGCCGGTCCGCCCAGGCCGCCGCCAGCCGCCGGCGCAGCGCGGCGAGGGCGGGCGTCTCCAGCGCGAAGGCGACGCCGTGGCCCAGGAAGACCGGGCGCGAGACCGCCAGCGGCATCGGCGCCAGCGCCCGGCAGGCGCGTTCCAGGGTCGCGACGACGGCGGGGCGCTGCCGGCCGGGCAGGTGGTGGAACAGGGTCACATGCGCCGGGACCCGGTTCAGCCGGGTCGGGAAATGGGTCCGGCGCAGCGCGTCGAGCCGCGCGAAGCTCGCCGGGTCGAGGCGGGCGGTCAGGATCAGCGGCGCGTCCCCGTCCGGCGCCGGGTCCGCCGTCCCGTGCCGGGCGCCGGCGGGTGCCGTGCCGCCGCTGCCATCCGTTCCCATGCCGCCTCCGGGTGCCGTCAGCGGCCCCTCGCCGGGGACGCCCGATCGGACAGCGCGGCGCGGGGGGCGCGGTTTCCGGCGGGAGAAGGCGGCCCCGCCGGCCACCGCGCCGCGGCCTTGCGGCGGCGGCCGTGCCGTGACTAGGTGCTGCCTTTCCGACACCCCCGGCCTGCCGCGCGGGGGCCGCCGGCCTGTCCTGACCGGGTCCGCCAACGCCCATGCGCCGCCTGCCGCCGTTCTGCCTCGCCCTGTTCCTGCTGCTGCCGGCCGCGCTCGCGCCGCCCGCTGCCGCGCTGGAGAGCGGGGCGGTGGCGAGCCCGCGCGCCACCGTGACGCTGGTGTCCGACCGCGACAGCCTGGGGCCGGATGGCAGGCTGCGCCTCGCCCTGCGCTTCCGCCTCGCGCCCGGCTGGCACACCTACTGGCGCAACCCGGGCGATGCCGGGACGGCGGCAACGCTGACCTTGACGCTGCCGGCGGGGGCCACGGCCGGGGAGATCGCCTGGCCGGTGCCGCGGCGCCTGCCGGAAGGGCCGCTGATGACCTTCGGCTACACCGACGAGGTGCTGCTGGCCGTGCCGGTCACGGTCGCGGCGCCGGCGGGGGGGCTGCGCGTCGAGGCGGAGGCGTCCTGGCTGGTCTGCGAGCGCGTCTGCGTGCCGGAGGAAGGGCGCTTCGGCCTGGACCTGCCGGCGGGCGACGGCGCGCCCTCGGCCGAGGCATCCCTCTTCGACGCCGCCGAGGCGAGGCTGCCCGTGCCCTCGCCCTTCGCCGCGCAGGTGGCGCCGGACGGCACGCTGGCGGTGACGGGGGAGGGCCTGTCGGCCGCGACGGTGCGCGAGGCCTGGTTCCTGCCGGGCGAGCCCGACGCGCTGCGCAACGCCGCGCCGCAGACGCTGCGCCCGGGCGATGGCGGCCTCGCCCTGGCGCTGCCGACCGGCCCGGCCTTCCGCGCCGATGCGCCGCTGGAAGGCGTGCTGGTGCTGCGCGACGCGGCGGGCGGCGAACGCGCGCTCGCCGTGACGGCGACGCCCGGCGGGGTGCCAAGTGGGGTGCCTGGCGTGGCGTCCGGCACGGAGTCCGCCGGGGCGGCGCGCGGGGCGGGGCCCGAGGGCGCGCCGGGCTACCTGCGCGTGCTGGGCCTCGCCCTGCTCGGCGGGCTGCTGCTGAACCTGATGCCCTGCGTCTTCCCGGTGCTGGCGATGAAGGCGGTGGCGATCGCCCGCCTCTCCGGTGCCGCGCGCGGCGAGGTGCGGGCGCACGCCGCCTCCTACACCGCCGGGGTGCTGCTGGCCTTCGCGGGGCTGGGCGGGCTGCTGCTGGCGCTGCGCGCGGGGGGGGCGGCGGCGGGCTGGGGGTTCCAGTTCCAGTCGCCGCTGTTCGTGGCGGCCATGGCCTGGCTGCTCTTCGCGCTGGGGCTGAACCTCTCGGGCGCGTACGCGATCGGCTGGCGCCTCGCCGGGGCCGGGCAGGGGCTGGCGGGGCGGGGCGGGCATCTCGGCAGCTTCGCCACCGGGCTGCTCGCCGTGCTGGTGGCGACGCCCTGCACCGCGCCCTTCATGGCGACCGCCGTGGCGGCCTCGCTGGCGATGCCGGCGGCGGCGACGCTCGGCGTGTTCCTGGCGCTGGGGCTGGGGCTGGCCGCGCCCTACGCGCTGCTGGCGCTGCTGCCGCGACTGGCCGGGATGCTGCCGCGTCCGGGCCCCTGGATGGAGGTGCTGCGGCAGGGCCTCGCCTTCCCGATGTACGGCGCCGCGATCTGGCTGGTCTGGGTGATCGCGCAGCAGGGCGGGCCGGACGCGGCGCTGGCGGTGCTGTGCGGCATGGCGCTGCTGGGCTTCGCGGCCTGGGTACTGGGCGTGGCGGCGCGCGGTCGCGGCGCGTGGCGGCGCGTGGGGCAGGGGGCGGCGCTGCTGGCCGGGCTCGGGCTGCTCGGGCTGGGCGGGGCGGTGGCGGCGGGCGGCGATGCCGCGCCGGCCGCCAGGGTGGCGGCGGACGAGGCCTCCGAGCCGTTCAGCGCGGCGCGGTTGCGGGCGCTGCGGGCCGAGGGCCGCCCGGTCTTCGTGAACATGACCGCGGCCTGGTGCGTGACCTGCCTCGTCAACGAGCGCATCGCGCTGGCGCCGGCGGCGGTGCGCGCGGCCTTCGCGCGCGGGCACGTGGCCTACCTCAAGGGCGACTGGACCCGGCAGGACCCGGAGATCACCGCCTTCCTGCGCGCGCACGGGCGCGACGGCGTGCCGCTCTACGTGTTCTACCCGCCGGGCGGCGAGCCGGTGGTGCTGCCGCAATTGCTGACCGAGGCGACGGTGCTGGGGCGGCTCGGCCAAAGGGACGAAGCACGGGACGAAGCGCGGGGCGGAGCGCGGGGCGGTTAGGGCAGGGCCCGATCGGGTGGAATCGCCCGAGCGGGTGAGGAGGCCCGGGAAACAGGGAGCCGGAGCGGTTCCGTGAGCCGCGGCGAACGGGATCCGCTCCGGCGGGTCGGCCCGGGGAGCGACGGGCGGCGGGATGCCGCGTTGCCGCCCGCCCGGCACGGCGCGCGGGGCGTTGCGCGGGCCGGGCCCGCCGTGACCGCCGCTGCCCGTTCGCGAAGGGTGGCCGACAGCGCCCCGGGCATGCCTGCCGGCCGCCGCGCCGACAGGCGGCTCGACGCGGGTCGGTCCCCCATCGGGGAGGCCTCTGGTTCATTCGGTTCGCGAACCGTTCCGGCCGGCGTTGCCGCGCGGCGCCGGCAGGGCGCCGTAGCTGGCCCAGGAGCCGGCCACCAGCCAGCCCGCATCCACCGGCAGGTCGATGCCGGTGATCGCCCGCGCCGCGTCGGAGCCGAGGAAGCACACCGCCTCGGCGATCTCCTCCGGCGTCACCATGCGGCCGAGCGCGCTGTTCTCCTCCAGCCGGGACACGTCGCGCTCGCCCTTGTCGATCGCCGCCTGCAGGGCCGGCGTCAGGGTGAAGCCGGGGGAGACGGCGTTGACCCGCACGCCCGAACGGCCCCACTCGGCGGCGAGGCAGCGCGTCATCTCCAGCACCGCCGCCTTGGCCGGCGAGTAGGCGTGCAGCGGCATGGAGCGCATCCCGGCGATCGAGCCGACCGTCACGATCGCGCCGCTTCCGCGCACCGCCATGCGCCGCCCGAAGGCCACGGCGGAATGGTAGGTGCCGAGCTGGTCGATCCGCACCACGCGTTCCACCTCGTCCTCCGGCAGATCCTCGGGGCGCAGCGGCCGTTGCAGCACGCCGGCCGAGGTGACGAGCAGGTCCACCGGCCCGAGCCGCGCCTCGATGGCGGCGGCCGCCGCCTCGTTGCCGGCGGCGGTGGCGACGTCGAGGGCGAACGCCTCGGCAACGATGTCGCGCGCCAGCGTCTCGGCGCGCGGCAGGTCGCGGTCCGCCACGGCGACGCGGGCGCCGCGCGCGGCGAGCAGCCGGCAGCAGGCGGCGCCGATGCCGCTCGCCCCGCCCGTGACGACGGCGACGCGGCCCGCGAAATCCTGGTTGGTCATCGTTCCTCCCCGCTTGCCGCCGTTGCATCGGCGGTGGCCGGGATGATCGGCCGGGCGGGCGGAGACCGCCAGGGGTGACCGGCGGCGGGACGGACGACGGGCGGCGCGGCTGCCCCGCCGGCCATGCCGCGTGCTACATCGGCCCGCGGCAGGCCACGGGCGAGCCGTGCCTCCGGCGCCCAGACGGCACCCGGAAGGCGCTCCGGCCTCGCCGTGAACGGGCCGGGCGACAGGGGACGGGAATGGACGGCTTTCCGACGCTGGCCGGGCAACGGGTGCGGCTGCGGCCGCTGGAGCGCGACGATGCCGCACGCCTGGTCGCGGCGGCAGCCGACGGCGAACTCTGGACGCTCCCCTTCACCGTGGTTCCGTCCGCGGAGACGGTGGCCGGCTACGACGCCCAGGCGCTGGCCGGCCGCGAGGCCGGCACCATGCTGCCCTTCGTGACCGAGGACGCCGCCACCGGCGCCGCCATCGGCTCGACCCGCTTCTGGAAGATCGACCGCGCGAACCGCAAGCTCGAGATCGGCGGCACCTGGCTCTCGGCCTCGCGCCAGCGGACGGGGGCCAACACGGAGGCGAAATTCCTCATGCTGCGCCACGCCTTCGAGACGCTCGGCTGCATCCGGGTGCAGCTCACCACCGACGTGCTCAACGAGCGGTCGCGACGGGCGATCCTGCGCCTGGGCGCCACGCAGGAGGGCGTCCTGCGCAACGAGCGGATCATGCCGGACGGCCGCAGGCGCGATTCCGTCCGCTTCAGCATCATCGACACGGAATGGCCCCGGGTCCGCGCGACCCTGGAAGGATATCTCCGGCGCTGAGGCCCATGCCGGGCGCCGGGTCGCCATCGCGGCCCGCCCGGCTGCCGCGCCCGGACCGGAAGCAGGCGGCGGCGGCCGGTTGCCCGCCGCCGGCATGCCGACCTTCCCGCCCGGTGCCTTCCGGGAGGCCTCCCGCTCAGGTGCCGAGGCTGCTGGTCGCGCTCTCCTGCAGGTCCAGCTCGCGCTCCAGCACGTGCAGCACCTCGTCGTGGATCCGGCCGCCGCGGTGCAGCCGCAGCACCTCGGCGCGCCCGGCGGCGATGGCGGCGAGCACCACGGCGAAGTGCTCGTCCCGGTGCTGGCCGAGCAACTCCGACTCCCGGCTGTACCGGTCGGCGGCGCGGGCGCGGTAGCCGTACTGCTCCAGCAGGCGCGGGTGGCGCAGCGTGCCGTCCGCGTCGTGCGCGCGCGCCTCGACGGCGGCGAGCTGTGCCGCGGCCATGCGCGCCCGCGCCTCGGCCGCCGTCAGGTGGTGCGACGATTCGCTCCCGACGCCGACGCGCAGCAGCCGGATCAGCGGCCCGAGCGTGGTGCCCTGGAGCAGCACCGTGGCCAGGATCAAGGCGAAGGCGGCGGCCAGGATCAGGTCGCGCCCCGGCATCGCCTCGGGCAGCGAGAGGGCGATGGCCAGGGTCACCACGCCGCGCATCCCGGCCCAGCTCAGCACGGTCGAGGCGGCGGGCGAGAAGGGGGCGGGCCGCGTGCCCGGCAGCCGCCCGCCGAGCAGGGCGCATAGCACGTCCACCCCGAACACCCAGAGGAAGCGCGACACCAGCACCGCCGCCACCACCGCCAGCACCGGGCCGGTCAGGCTGTCCAGCGCCGCCCCGAATCCGCCCAGCCGCTCGATCACGCCGCGCAGCGAGAGGCCGATCAGGATGAACACCAGCGCCTCCAGCACGAACACCATCGCCTGCCAGGTGGCGGTGCCGCGCAGCCGCATGTCGGCGGTGAAGATCTCGTGCTGGTACCAGCCGAGCACGAGGCCGGCCGCCACGGTGGCGAGCACGCCGGAGACGTGCAGCGCCTCCCCCGCGATGTAGGCCGCCCAGCAGAGCAGGAAGGCGGCGACGATGGTCAGCGTGGTGTCGTGCCGCAGCCGGCGCAGCAGCCACACCCAGGCGAAGCCGATCGCCCCCCCGACCAGGACGCCGCCGAGGCCCAGCGTGGCGAAGGTGAGCACCGCCTCGCCCAGGCTGAAGGTGCCGGTCATCGCCGCCGCCACGGCGAAGCGGAACAGCACGAGGCCGGTGGCGTCGTTGAGCAGGCTCTCGCCCTCCAGCAGCGCCAGCAGGCGGCGGGGCAGGCGCACATTCGCCAGCACCGCCTTGGCCGAGACCGCGTCCGGCGGCGAGACCACGGCGCCGAGCGCGAAGCAGGCCGCCCAGGGCAGCCCCGGCACCGCCCAGTGCGCCACCAGCCCCACGGCGAGCGTGGTGAAGACCACCGCGCCGATGGCGAGCGACAGGATGCCGCCGAGGTAGCGGCGGAATTCCGCCAGCACGGTGAAGTAGGCCCCGTCCAGCAGCAGCGGCGGCAGGAACAGCACCAGCACCAGCTCCGGGTCCGGCGTGAAGGACGGGATGCCCGGCACGAAGGCCAGCACGATGCCGCCCAGGATCAGCGCCGCCGCCGAGGGCAGGCGCAGCAGGTGGGCCAGCATCTCCAGGCCGAGGATGACGAACAGCAGGAGGAGGACGAATTCGAAGGTGGCGGCGGGGTGCATGCCGGTTCCTTGGCCGTGTCGGTTCGGCACAGTATCGGCCCGGGCGGCGGCCATGGGCCAGACGGCCCGGCCGCAGCGCCGGCGGCCGTGATGTCCCGTTCGCCGCTGCCCTCCGGGGCAACGGCGGCCCGCCGCCATGCCGCCCGGCCACGACGGCCTCGACCGCCGCGATCGGGGCGCCGCCGGCGAAGTGCCCCGGTCGGCGTGTTCCGGTCGGCGTGTTCCGGTCGGCGTGCCCTGGCCGGCTCCCGCCCGGCGATGGCCCCGACCGGCGCCGCCTCGATCAGCGCCTTTCCCGATCAGCGTCCCTCGATCCGCGCCGCCTGGTCGGTGTCCCCGACCAGCGCCCGGTCGTCCTTCAGCCCCACGCCGGTCAGCCCGCGCCGCAGCGCCTCGCGCGCCAGCCAGGCGATCCGCTCCGCCGCCACCGCGTGCGGCAGCCCGCCGCCATCGTGGATGTTGGAGACGCAGTTGCGCTCCGAATCCCGCCGCCCGGCCCGCGGCGCGAAGGTGACGTAGGCGCCCAGGCTCTCGGCCACGCTCAGCCCCGGCCGCTCGCCGATCAGCACCACCACCAGCCGCGCGCCGAGCCGCTCGCCGATCTCGTCGCCCAGCGCCACGCGCCCCTGCGTCGCCAGCACCACCGGCGCCACGCCGATGCCGGGCAGTCGCTCCAGGCAGGCCAGCAGCACCGGCGCGGCGTGGCGCTGCACGGCGGCGGCGGAAAGCCCGTCGGCGATCACGAAGGCGAGTTCCTGCCCCGCCGCCGGCAGCGCGTCACGTTCCCCGGGCGCGAGCCGCCGCCCGAGATCGGGCCGGCGCAGATAGGTGGCGCGGTCGGCGGCGGCGCTGCGCGCCCGCAGCACCGGCAGCCCGGCCGGGGCGAGCGCCGCCGCCAGCGCGTCGAGGTCCAGCGCCGCGTGCACCGCGTCGCGGGCGCGGGCATGGGCGAGCTGGAATTCCAGCACGTGCCGCAACGGCATGGTGTCGCCGCTGCGCCCGAGACCGATCCGGGCGTTGGTGGCGCGGCGCAGGCGGGCCCAAGGATCGGGAGACATGTCGGGAGGCATGTCGGGCGGCGCCCCCGGAGCGGGATCGGCGTCCGCGCCGCGTGTCCGGCCGATGGCCGGGCCGGGCGCCCGGCTTGCCGCCGCGTCCCGATCGGCCGGACCGTCCTCCCTCGCCCGGCCGGCCGCCTCGCCCGTGCCGGGTGGCACGTCGCCCGCCGCCACGCCCGGCTCAGCCGGCATCGGCGGCGTAGGGCAGCAGCCGCGCGAGCTGCGGGCTCTGCGGCGCCAGCTCGCGCAGCCGGCCGCGCGCGTCCAGCATCTCCATCCGCGCCAGCCACGACTCGAATTCCGGCGCCGGCCGCACGCCGAGCGTGGCGCGCAGCGTCAGGATGTCGTGGAAGGAAAGGCTCTGGTAGCCGAGCATCACGTCGTCCGCCCCGGGCACCGCGATCAGGAAATTGCAGCCGGCGACGGTGAGGGCGGTCATCAGCACGTCCATGTCGTCGCCGTCGGCCTCGGCATGGTTGGTGTAGCAGACGTCGCAGCCCATCGGCACGCCGAGCAGCTTGCCGCAGAAATGGTCCTCCAGCCCGGCGCGGATGATCTGCTTGCCGTCGTAGAGGTATTCCGGCCCGATGAAGCCCACCACCGTGTTCACCAGCAGCGGCCGGAAGGCGCGGCACACGGCGTAGGCGCGCGCCTCCACCGTCTGCTGGTCCACGCCGTGATGCGCCTCGGCCGAGAGCGCTGCGCCCTGGCCGGTCTCGAAGTACATCACGTTCCGCCCCGCCGTGCCGCGCCCGAGCGACAGCGCCGCCGCTTCCGCCTCGCGCAGCACGGCGAGCGAGACGCCGAAGCCGGCATTCGCCGCCTCCGTCCCCGCGACGGACTGGAACACGAGATCGACCGGCGCGCCGCGCTCCATCATGGCGAGGCTGTTGGTGACGTGCGTCAGCACGCAGGTCTGGGTCGGGATGTCGTACTGGGCCCGCAGCGCGTCGAGCATCTCCAGCAGCGCGATGCCGTTCGGCACGCTGTCGGTCGCCGGGTTGACGCCGATCACCGCGTCGCCGCTGCCGCAGAGCAGCCCGTCCAGCACCGCCGCCGCGATGCCGCGCGGGTCGTCGCTCGGGTGGTTCGGTTGCAGCCGCGTGGCGAGACGGCCGGGCAGGCCGATGGTGGAGCGGAACGCCGTCACCACCCGGCACTTGCGCGCCACCGCGATCAGGTCCTGGTTGCGCATCAGCTTGGAGACGGCGGCCGCCATCTCCGGCGTCAGCCCGGGGGCCAGCGCCGCCAGCGCCGCCGCGTCG
This sequence comes from Roseomonas acroporae, assembly GCF_023223525.1. GTDB lineage: Bacteria > Pseudomonadota > Alphaproteobacteria > Acetobacterales > Acetobacteraceae > Roseomonas_E > Roseomonas_E acroporae. The sequence continues at coordinate 69,840 of NZ_JALPRX010000007.1, forward strand.
GCGTCGTAGGAGAGCAGCCAGTCGCGGAAGCCGCCCACCGTCAGGTGCGCGACGGGGGCGAAGGCGGCGGCGTCGTGCGTGTCGAGGATCAGCCGCGTCACCTCGTCCGCCTCGTAGGGCACCAGCGCCTCGTCGAGGAAGCGGCGCAGCGGCAGGTCGGCCAGCGCGTAGCGGGCCGCGATGCGCGCGGCCTCGCTCGCGGCGGCGAGGCCGGCCAGCTCGTCGCCCGAGCGGCGCGGCGAGGCGGCGGCGAGCAGTGCCCTGAGGTCGTCGAAGCGATGGCGCTCGCCGCCCAGGGTCCAGGCGTATCCCATGGTCGGGCTCCCGGGCCTGCATGGGTGATTGGCGGTTCCCGTCCCGCGCCCAGCGTCGCCGGGACGGACGCCGGGCGCAAGCTCCCCGAAGCGGGGCGGGACGGAGGTGGCGTGATGCGGGGATCGGCGCCGGCGGGAAACGTCCTGCCGTCGCCGCTCCCGCCGCTACTCGTCCTCCTCCCGCTTCTTCGGTCCCCGGGGCAGCACCCAGACATGGGTCTTGCCGACATGCGACCAGTCGAAGACGAATTTCGCGTCGGCCCGGGTCAGGTGGATGCAGCCGTGCGACCTGGTCTGCGGGTTGCCGACGTGGAACCCCACGGCGGGCGCGAACTGGACGTAGAGCGGCATCGGGGCCGGATTCCCGCTCTTGTCCTTGTAGCTGCTGCTGACGTGGTCGGCGTCCTTGCTGATCACCTTGTGCTTGCCGGTCGGGGTGGGATGCGGCTTGCCGTCCCAGCTCCCGCCGGTCGAGAAGTCGGTGATGGTCCTCACCTTCGTGCCCTCGTGGTAGAGCACGATGACGTGCCGGTCCTCCGAGACGACGATCCAGTCGCCCTCCGCGGGCGGGTTGGCCAGCGGATTCTTGTCGATCCGGTCGGCGGCGTCCTCGATGAAGTCGGCGATGCCGCCAAGGGCGCCGAGGAAGTCCGACAGGGGCGTGCCGAAGGCCATCGTCTCCTCCAATGAACGCGCCGCCGCGGACCGCCCCAGCGTTCCGGTCGCCGCGATGCGAGGCCGCCGATACTGGACCTCTTCACTCGATATCGAAATGAAATTGCGTCGAGCCGGTCGGCGCACGCCGCCGTGGGACGCGCGATGCCGCCCGCCGGTCCCGCCCGGGGCTGACGCCGTGCCCGGTTGCTGTAAGCTGCCGGGGAACGCGATGGCCGGGCGCCGGGCGACGGGAGGGAACGGGAACGATGGCGACAGCCGCCGTGGACAGCTTCGACTACGTGATCGTCGGCGCCGGCGCCGCCGGCTCGGTGCTCGCCAACCGGCTGACGGAGGACGGCACCACCACGGTCTGCGTGCTGGAGGCCGGGCCGCCCGACCGCAACCCCTACATCCACATCCCCGCCGGCTTCATCAAGACCCTGTTCGACCCCGCCTGCACCTGGCAGTTCAAGACCGAGCCCACCGAGCGCACCGGCGGCCGGCCGATCAGCACCACCCAGGGGCGGACGCTGGGCGGCTCCTCCTCGGTGAACGGCATGGTCTACAACCGCGGCCAGCCGGACGACTTCAACAGCTGGGCCCAGCGCGGCAACCGCGGCTGGGGCTATGCCGACGTGCTGCCCTACTTCCGGCGCACCGAGCGGCGCATCGGCGTGGCGGACGATTCCGTGCGCGGCCGCTCGGGCGGCATCCCGGTCACCGACATGGACTGGATCCACCCGGTCTCGGAGGCCTTCATCCAGGGCTGCGTCAACGCCGGCATCCCGCGCAACCCGGACTACAACAGCGGCAGCCAGGCCGGCGTCGGCTACTTCCAGCGCGCCATCCTCAAGGGGCGCCGGGTCAGCGCCGCGCGGGGCTTCCTCAAGCCCGCCATGGCGCGGCGCAACCTGGAGGTGCGCACCAACGCCCGCGCCTGCGGCATTGTGTTCGAGGGGAGGCGCGCCGTCGGCGTGCGCTACCTCGCCTCACGCGGCGGCGCGCCGCGCGAGGTGCGGGCGCGGCGCGAGGTGATCCTCTCCGGCGGCACCGCCAACACGGCGCGGCTGCTGCAGGTCTCGGGCGTCGGCCCGGCGGCGCTGCTCGGCCGGCTCGGCGTGCCGGTGGTGCACGAACTGCCCGGCGTGGGCGAGAATTTCCGCGACCACTACGCGGTGCGGCTGGTGATGCGCGCGAAGCCCGGCGTGACGACGATGAACGAGCTCTCGCGCGGCCCGCGCCTCGGCCTGCAGATCGCGCGCTGGGCCACGGGGCGGCCGAGCATCCTGGCCCTCGCCCCCTCGCAGGTGCACGTCTTCTGGCGCTCCGACGACGCGCCCGGCGCGCCGGACCTGCAATGCGTCTTCACCCCCGGCTCCTACAAGGAAGGCGCGGTGTACGTGCTGGACGAGTATCCGGGCGTCACCGCCGGCGCCTGGCCGCACCGGCCGGAGAGCAAGGGGCATGTCCGCGCCCGCTCCACCGACGTGTTCGAGGACCCGGTGATCCAGCCCAACTACCTGAGCGACCCGATGGACCGGCAGGTGACGCTGGGCGGCATCCGACTCGTCCGCCGCCTGCTCAACACGCCCGAACTCGCCCCCTACCTGGAGCGCGAGACCCTGCCCGGCCCGGACGTGCGGGCCGATGACGAGCTGCTCGACTACGCCTACCGCAACGGCTCCACCTGCTACCACCTGATCGGCACGGCGCGGATGGGCCCGGCGAGCGACCCGACCGCCGTGGTGGACGACCAGCTCCGCGTGCACGGGATGGAGGGGCTGCGCGTCGTGGACGCCTCGGTCATGCCGAGCATGCCATCGGCCAACACCTACGCCACCACGCTGATGATCGCCGAGAAGGCCTCGGACATGATCCGCGGCCGGCCGGCGGAGGAGCCGGCGGTGCTGCGCGCCGACGCGGCCTGAGCGAGGGGTGCCCGCGCCTTTCCATGGCACGGGCCCGGGGCGGGCAAGACGGGTCCGGGTGGACTTCAGGGCGGACCCTGGGGCGGGCCGGCAGGGAACGGCGCGACCGGGGATGCCGTTGTAAGCCTGCGGGTGCATGGGGGCGGAACGGGGGGCGACAAGCCTTCCCCGCATGCCCATCTGCCGATGGGCGTGGCCATTCGCGGCGGCCCGGCCGGGCCCGGCGCGGGTGGGGACTGCTCCGGTGTGGCTGCTCCGTCCCGTCGCCCCTCCCGTCGCCCTGGCGCGGGGCTTGCCGCAACGCCCGGGGATGCGGCTGCAACCGGCCGGCGCATCCCAGGGCGGAGCGGCGGCCCGTCGCGCCGGGACCGGCCGTGGAAAGGTCGGCCGCGAAAGGGTCGGCCGCATCGGGGTTGACGGTCGCGGCCGCTCCGCGAGGTTGGAGACGACGATGCCTTCCTTGTCCCGCCTGCACGGCTTCCTGCTCACCGGCGCGGCAGCGGCGAGCCTCGCCGGCTGCGCGCCCTACAAGACGGGGCAGCCCGTGCCCGCCGGCACGGTCCTCGCGACGCCGGCCTATGGCTACGCGGCGCCCGTCTACCCGGCCTATCCCTATGCCACCTACTACCCGTACGGCTACGCCTACGGCGCCTATGCCAGTCCCTACTACGCGGGCTACGGCAGCAGCTGGTACGGCGGTGGCTGGCCCTACGGCTCGCCCTATTACTGGCCCGGCGTCAGCGTCGGCATCGGCCTCGCCTATACGCCCTGGTACTATGGCGGATGGCGTTACGGCGGCGGCTGGTACGGCTCCCCCGGCTACCGCTGGGGCGGCTACTACGGCGGCCGCTATGCCGGCGGCTGGCGCGCCAGCCCGCCGCCACCGGCCGGCGGGCGCCCGGGCGGGCCGGGCTTCGCGGGGCCGGCGCGCCCGGGTGGTGCCGGGCTGGGCGGCGGCGGGCCGCCGGCGAGCTTCGCCGGCGGGCGGGCGGGGATCTTCCAGGGAGGGCTGGGCCCGGCGGGCACCGGCTCCGGCCTGGGCAGCGCCGGGCTGGGCAATTCGGGCCTCGGCACCCCCGGCCTCGCCGGCCGGCCCGGCGGCCCCACGGGGGTCTTCGGGGGCCGGTTCGGCGGCTACTACGGCGGCGCCTACGGGGGGGCCATGGGCGCGCGCGGCGGCGGTGGCCGGCGGCGCTGAGCAACGGCCCGCGGAAGGAGGCGCCCGTTCAGATCGCCTGCCGCCAGGGCTCCGGGTACAGCCGGTAGCCCCCGCCCTCGCGCGCCAGATGCGCCCAGGCCGGGAAGTGCAGGTGCATGCCGGCGACGAGCAGCCCGTCCGTCGCCACCATGTCGAACACCCGTCGCCGCGTCGCCGCCGCCTGCGCCGGGTCGACGTCGAACTGCATCGTCACCTCGGGGCGCGGCACCTGCACCTCCGGCAGGTGCACGATGTCGCCCCAGATCAGCGCGCTCTCCCCGCCATCCGAGACGCGGTAGCCGGTATGGCCAGGCGTGTGGCCCGGCAGCGGCACGGCCTCCAGGCCGGGGAACACCTCGCCCTCGCGGAACAGGCGCAGCCGGCCGCGATAGGGCGCGATCTGCTCCCGCGCCTTGTCGGCATAGGCGACGCCCTTCGCGGCCGCGTCCTCCCAGTAGGCCAGCTCCGACTCGTGCAGCGCCAGCTCGGCATTGGGGAAGATCGCCCGCCCCTCGGCATCGGCGAGGCCGTTCGAGTGGTCGGGGTGGATGTGGGTCAGCAGCACCAGGTCGATCTCGCCCGGCGCCACGCCGGCCGCCGCCAGGTTCTCCGGCAGCTTCCCCACCGCCGCCTGCATGTCCGGGCCGCAGCCCGTGTCGATCAGCGCGGTGCGGCCGCCGGCGCGGACCAGGAAGGTGTTGATCGCGGTCTGGCGCGGCACCGGCCGGAAGGCGGCGCGCAGCATCGCCGAGGACTCGTCCTGCGTGATGTTCTGCAGCACGGCCATGGAGCCGGTCAGCACGCCGTCGCTGACCACGGTGACGGCGACCTCGCCCACGCGCCGGTGGTGGATCGCCGGCACCTGCCGCTCGGGAATCCCGCTCATCGGAACCCCCCGCTCAGATCGCGGAGGGGTGGCGCGCCAGCGGCGTCACCTCGATGTCCATGTAGGGGAACAGCGGCAGCGAGGAGAGCATCGCGTGCAGCTCGTCCGCGTCCGCCGCCTCGATGATCGAGATGTTGGCGTAGCGCCCGGCGACGCGCCAGATGTGCGGCCACTTGCCCTTGCGCATCAGGTCCTGCGCGTAGGCCTTCTCGCGCGCCTTGATGTCGTCCGCCTCGGCCTTCGGCATGTCGGGCGGCAGGCGCACTTCCATGGCGCAGTGGAACAGCATGGCGTGTCTCCTCGGTGGGGGGCTCAGGCCGGAGACGGTCCCGGCCGCGGCACGCGGCCGCCGGTCCAGCCCTCGCTGAGCGGCGAGAGGTAGTAGAAGGTGATCCGGCGCGAGCGGAAGCGCCAGCCCCCCGCCGTGCGCACCATCACGTCGTCGTAGTGGCCGGCCGAGACGTAGGAGACCCCCTGCGTGACGGAGAGGTACTCCATCGAGATCCGCCCCGTCGCCGTGTCGCCCGCGATCTCCACCGTGCCGTTGGTGCAGAAGTGCCAGAACTGCTCGGCGAGCGCCGGCACGCGGCGGCTGAAGAATTCCATCAGCGCGGCATGGCCGGTCACGGCCTCCAGCCCGGTGAAGCTGCCATCCTCGGTGAAGAGGTCGACGAACGCATCCCAGCGCCGGTCGTCCAGCAGGTGGCAGTAGCGGGCGCGCAGCTGGCCGATTTCCAGCTCGTCCTCGATGCGGCGGATCCGCGCTTCCAGGTCCGCCATCAGAACATCTCCATCAGCTTCGCGTGGTCGGCGAGGTCCGCCGGCACGCCGCGGAAGATCACCTGCCCCGACTTCATCACCACCACGCGGTCCGAGACGGCGAAGGCCTCGCCCACGTTCTGCTCCACCAGCAGCACCGACATGCCGAGTCGCTGCTGCAATTCGCGGATCGGCGCCAGCAGGTCCTGGAAGGTCTTGGGCGCGAGGCCGATCGAGGGCTCGTCGAGCAGCAGGATGGAGGGGCGCGAGAGCAGCGCGCGGCCGATCGAGACCATCTGCTGCTGCCCGCCCGAGAGCGTGCCGGCGCGCCGAGTCCAGAACTCCCGGATGCGCGGCAGCACGGTCAGCACCTCCTCGGTGCGCGCCTCCGCCTCCGCGCCGGCCAGCCGCGCCGACCACAGAGCGAGGGCGAAATTCTCCCGTACCGCCAGCCCCGGGAACACGCCGCGCCCCTCCGGCACGTAGGCCACGCCCTCGCGCGCCATCAGCTCCGGGCGCGGCCGCACCGGCGCGCCGCGCAGCAGGATGGTGCCGGCGCTCGGCTGGTGCAGGCCGAAGAGCAGCTTCATCAGCGTGGACTTGCCGGCGCCGTTGTGCCCGACGAGGCACAGCACCTCGCCCTGCGGCAGCGCGATGTCGAGCCCCGAGAGCACCTCGCGCCCGCCATAGCCGGAGACCAGCCCGCGCGTCTCCAGCGCCGGCGGCGGCGCTGTGGGGGAGGGGGCCTGGCGGGGTTCGGCGATGGTGGCGCTCATGGGCGTCGCTCCCCGAAGTAGATGGCGATCAGCTCGGGATCGCGCAGGATCGCCGCCGGCTCGCCCTCGGCCAGCTTGGCGCCGCGGTCGAGGAAGGCGATGCGGTCGGCGAGCTCGGTCACGATGTCGAGGTTGTGCTCGATCAGGCAGACCGTGACGCCCGCCGCCACCGCCTCGCGCACCAGCGCCACGAAGCGGTTGCGCGAGTTGAGGTCGAGCCCCGAGGCCGGCTCGTCCAGCAGCCAGATGCGCGCCCCCGTCGCCAGGATGCGCGCGACGGAGAGGAACTTCGTCTCGGCGTAGGAGAGGTCCACCGCCCGCGCCTTCGCCAGGTGCGAAAGGCCGGTGCGCTCCAGCGCCGATTCCACCGCCGCCTCCCGCGCCCGCCGCGCCGCGCCGCCGCCCGGCTGCCAGAACCAGGCGCCGTGCTCGATCGCCGCCAGCACGTTGTCGCGCACCGTCATGCGGCCGAACAGGCGCAGGTCCTGGAAGGAGCGGGCGACGCCGAGCCGCGCGATCTCGTGCGGCCGGCGCCCCGTCACCGCCGCGCCGGCCACGGTCACCGTGCCGGAATCGGGCACGATGTTGCCGGTGATGAGGTTGAACAGCGTCGTCTTGCCGGCGCCGTTCGGCCCGACCAGCGCCGTGGTCACGCCCTCCTGCAGGTCGAGGTCCACCTTCTGCACCGCGGCGAGGCCGCCGAAGTGCTTCTCCAGCCCGCGGACGGAAAGCAGGCCCTGCATCAGCGTCGCCCCGTGGAGAGGCCGGCGATGCCGGCGGGGCGGAAGATCATCAGCAGGGTCATGGCCAGCCCGTAGATGAATTGCTGCACCGCGCCGATCTCGGTCGGCGGGATGAAGGTGAGGAAGGAGAGCCCGGCCGGCAGCAGCAGGAGCAGCAGCACGCCGATCAGCGGCCCGGCCAGCGTCGCCGTGCCGCCGATGATCACCATCGCCATCACCAGCACCGACTGCTCCAGCGTGAAGCTCTCGACGTTGACGAAGGCCATGTAGAAGGCGAACAGCGCCCCCGCCACGCCGGCCAGCGCGCAGCCCAGCCCGACGGCCAGCGTCTTGATGCGCGGCACGTCCTTGCCGAAGGCCTTGGCGGCGCTCTCGCTGTCGCGGATCGCCATCAGCGAGCGGCCGAAGGAGCCGCGCATCAGCACCCGGATGCCGAGCAGCACCAGCGCCAGCACGGCGAGGCAGACCAGCAGGAAGGCGCCCGGGTCGCCGATGTTGAGCCCGAACAGCGTCGCCGGCGGGATGCCGACCAGCCCGCCATGCCCGCCGGTGACGGCGTGCGCCTCGGAGAACACCGTGATCGCCACCATCTGCAGCCCGAGGCTCGCCACCACGAAGTACTCGCCGCGCACCCGCAGCGCCGGCAGGGCGAGGCAGAGCGAGAGCAGCCCGGCCACGGCGGCGGCGGCGAGGCAGGCCAGCAGCACGTCCGGCACCAGCAGCATGGCGATCTGCGCCCCGGCATAGGCGCCGAGGCCGAAGAACACCGCATGCGCCATGCTGAAGATGCCGGCATAGCCGATCAGCAGGTTCAGGCTCGCCGCCAGGATGCCGAACACCGTGGCGAGGGTGGCGAGGTTGAGGAGGTAGGCGATCATCGCGCGACGGCCCGGCCGAACAGCCCGCTGGGGCGGAAGAGGATGAAGGCGAACAGCACCACGAAGCCGGCGGCGCTGCTCCACTGCGTGTCGAGCACCGAGACGACGAGGTTCTCCACCACGCCGAGCAGCAGCCCGGCCAGCGCCGCGCCGCGCAGGCTGCCGATGCCGCCCACCACCGAGGCGGCGAGGCTGACCAGCATCACCTGCGCCGAGATGGAGGGCTGCAGCCCGGTGGTGATCGCCGTCAGCACCGCCCCCGGCACGGCCAGCGCCGAGCCGAGGCCGAAGGCGATCATCGAGAGCCGCCGCGCCGAAAGCCCGTAGGCGCGCAGCAGCTCCGGGTTCTCCGACAGCGCGCGCAGCCCGATGCCGAGCCGCGTGCGCTCCAGGAACAGCGTCACCGCCGCGAACAGCACCAGCGCCGCCGCGACCGCCACCCAGAACACCTCGGCGACGTAGAGGCCGGGCAGGAGCTGGTGCGCGCGGGTCAGCGGCGTGGAGACGGCGGCGAAGCTGCGGCCGAAGCCGATCTCGATCAGGCTCTGCACCATGATGGTGACGCCGAAGGCGGCGACGAACACGGTGAAGAAGGAGCCCTCGTGCCGCTGGATCGGCCGGTACACGAACCGGTCCATCGCCAGCCCGAAGGCGACGGCCAGCACCAGCGCGCCGAGGCAGGCGAGCGGCCAGCCGAAGCCGCCGTTCACCAGCCCGACGAAGGCGTAGCCCGCCAGCGCGAAGGTCGCCCCGTGCGCGACGTGGAAGATGCGCGTCGCGCCGAAGATCAGCGCGAAGCCGGCGGCGGTCAGCGCGTAGATCGCCCCCGTCTGGATGCCGCTGACGAGAAGCTGGAGGATCAGCATGGCGGTTCAGGACAGCCGGACGTACTGGCCGCCCTGCAGCTTGTTCACCTCGATCGGCATGGTGACGCAGCCCTGGTCGTCGAAGCTCGCCTTGCCGCCGACGAAGGCGAATTCGCGCACGCGCAGCAGCTCGGCGCGCAGGCCGTCGCCGTCCACCGGCCTGTTCTGCTTCTCCAGACCCTGCGCCAGCAGCGCGAAGAGTCGCGTGCCGTTGTAGTAGTTCTGGTGGTAGGAGCCGGGATCGCCGCCGTGCTTCGCGCGCCAGTCGGTGACGAAGCGCTTCGTCACCGGGTCGTCCGACGACCAGTCCGCCGCCTGCCGGGTGAAGACCAGCCCCTCCGCCTCCGGCAGCGCCGCCACCGAGGCGAGGGTGGCGCCGGAATAGGTCAGCAATTGCTGGCTCACGCCGTTGTCGCGAAGCTGCTTGATGATCTGCGACTGCTGCGCGCCGTAGCTCGCGAAGTACACCGCATCCGCCCCGGCGTCGCGCACCTTCGCGGCCACGGCGGCGAATTGCTGCGAGCCCGGCGGCACGCTGAAGGTGCCGACGAGGCTGGCACCGACTTCCGGCAGGCCGCGCCGCAGCTCGGCCAGGATGGCGTTGCCGAACGGGTCGTCCACGTAGATCAGCGCGATCTTCTTCAGCCCGCTGCGCCCGAGCCAGGGCAGCAGCGCCCGCACCTCCAGGTTCACCAGCGGGATGACGTTCCAGAAATAGGGCGAGAGCCCCGCGAGGTCCGGCCCGACGCCGCCGCCGTTCACCATCGGCACCTTCGCGCGCGCCGCGATCGGCGCCGCCGCCTTGGAGACGCCGGTGAAGCCGACCAGCACGTAGTTCGCGCGGTCCACGCTGGCGAGCTTGGTCATGCCGGTGGCGCCGCCCTGCGGCGTGCCCTGGCTGTCCTGCGCGCGCAGCTCGACGGGGCGGCCGAGCATGCGGTCGGCGGCGATGTGGTCGAGCGCCATCTGCACGCCGGCGGTGAACACGCCGCCGTATTCGGCGTTCGGCCCGGCCATCGGGAACAGCGTGCCGACCACGTAGGGCTGGCCCTGCTGGGCGCGCGCGAGGCGCGGCGCGGCCAGGGGGACGGCCACGGGTGCGGCCATCGCGGCCGCGAGGGTTTGGCGGCGGGTCAGCATTCTCGAACTTCCTTCCCCAGTCGGCACGTCGTTCGGCGGTTCCGGCGGGCGCGGGCAGCGTGACGTCCGAATCCCATGGCGAACCCATGACGACATCCCCGCCTTCGCCGGCGGGGCATCGTCTCAGGCCTGGTGGTCGGATCCGATCGGCTCGGACATGCCACGCTCCTCCGTCGCCCTGTGCGGGCGCTCCGGTCGCCGATCCCGCACGAAGCCGGGAGAAGGGCGCCGAAGCCTTGCTTCCGTCCGCTTGCCGGACATTTGTCCGCAGATTACGCATGTCGGTGGCTGCGCCGTCAAGCCGGCCGTGCCATGCTGCGGCGACGGTTCGCCGGAAACGAGAAGGCGGCAACGCCGTACGGGGGGGAGAATTCCATGCATGCCCAGGTCGATCCTCGCCGCTGAGGCGGCACCGCCGGCGCGGCCCGTCCGGCGGGCTCCCGAGGACGGCATCCAGGCGCCCGGCCACGCCGCCGGGGCCGAAGGCGGCGCGCTGCGCGGTGCCGACTTCGTGGTGGCGCTGGAGCGCGGCCTCGCCGTGCTCCAGGCCTTCGGCCTTGGCCGGGAGCGGCTGACCCTCTCGGCGGTGGCGGCCGCCACCGGCCTCAGCCGCGGCACGGCGCGCCGCTTCCTGCTGACCCTGGCCGAACTCGGCTTCCTCGCCACCGACGGCAAGCTGTTCTGGCCGACGCCGCGCGTGCTGAACCTCAGCAGCGCCTACCTCAACGCCTATGGGCGCGGCGAGCTGGCGTCGCGCGTCATCGGCCGGGTGGTCGGGGCGCTCGGCGAATCCTGCTCCATGGCGGTGCTGGACGGGCCGGACATCCTCTACGTCGCGCGCCACGAGATGCGCCGTGTCTTCTCCGCGCGCATCGAGGTCGGCACGCGCCTGCCCGCGCACTGCTCCGCCATGGGCCGCGTCCTGCTCGCCGGCCTCGACGATGCGCGGATCGAGGAATGGCTCGCGCAGTACCCGCGCACCGCCTGGACCGAGCGCACCGTCACCGACCACGCGGCGCTGCGCGAGCGCATCCTGGAGGCACGCCGCCAGGGCTACGCGCTGATCGACGGCGAGATCCAGCTCGGCCACCGCTCCATCGCCGTGCCCGTCGCCGACCGGCAGGGCCGCACCGTGGCCGCGCTCAACATCGGCACCGCCAGCGGGCGCGCCACGCTCGACCGGATGCGCCGCGCGTTCCTGCCGGTGCTGCGCGACGCGGCGCGCGAGATCGCCGCGCTGGTGCCGCACTGGTAGAGAAATCGGGGGTTCCAAAGGGGGCCTCGCCCCTTTGCGGGATGGGGGCCGAGGGAAAGACGGGGAAGGGCGGCGCCCTTCCCGGCGGGGTCCGGGGTAGTGCCCCGGCTGCGTCAACGCACGCGCCGACCGGCCTTCAGAACACCGCCGCCCCCGCCTCCGCCGAGCCCACCCCGGCGCGGAACGCCGCGAACAGCTCCCGCCCCACCCCGGCCTGCGAGGCCGAGAGATCCGCCGTGGCCGGTGCGCGCGCGGCCCATTCCGCCGGCTCCACCAGCACGTCCAGCCGCCCGGCCACCGCGTCCACGCGTACCATGTCGCCGTCCCGCACCCGCGCGATCGGCCCGCCCTCCAGCGCCTCCGGCGTGACATGGATCGCCGAGGGCACCTTGCCCGAGGCGCCGGAAAGCCGCCCGTCCGTCACCAGCGCCACCCGCCGGCCGCGATCCTGCAGCACGCCGAGCGGCGGCATCAGCTTGTGCAGCTCCGGCATGCCGTTCGCCTTCGGCCCCTGGAAGCGCACCACCGCCACGAAGTCGCGGTCCAGCTCTCCCTTGCGGAACGCCGCCTGCACCTCCTCCTGGCTGTGGAAGACGCGCGCCGGCGCCTCGATCACGTGCCGCTCCGGCGCCACCGCCGAGGTCTTGATGACCGCGCGGCCGAGATCGCCCTCCAGCACCCGCAGCCCCCCCGTCGGCTGGAACGGCGACGCCGCGCCGCGCAGCACGGCCTCGTCGCCGCTCGCCACCGGCGCCTCGCGCCATTCCAGCGCGCCGTCGCCGCCCACCGCCGGCTCCACGAGGTAGTTCGAGAGGCCCTTGCCCCACACCGTCTCCACATCCTCGTGCAGCAGCCCGGCGCCGAGCAGCTCGCGCATCAGGAAGCCCATGCCGCCGGCGGCGTGGAAGTGGTTCACGTCCGCCTTGCCGTTCGGGTAGATGCGGCAGAGCAGCGGCGTCACCTCGGCGAGATCGGAGAAGTCGTCCCAGCGCAGCACGATCCCCGCCGCCGCCGCCATGGCGACGAGGTGGATGGTGTGGTTGGTCGAGCCGCCCGTCGCGTGCAGCCCGACGATGCCGTTCACGAACGCCTTCTCGTCCAGCACGCGCCCCACCGGCGTGTAGTCGTTCCCCCGCGCCGTGATGGCGATGGCGCGCCGCGCGGCGGCCTCGGTCAGCGCGTCGCGCAGGCCGGTGTTCGGGTTGACGAAGGAGCTGCCCGGCAGGTGCAGCCCCATGATCTCCATCAGCATCTGGTTGGTGTTGGCGGTGCCGTAGAAGGTGCAGGTGCCCGGCCCGTGATACGCCTTCGCCTCCGCCTCCAGCAGCGCCTCGCGCCCTACCTTCCCCTCGGCATGGAGCTGGCGGATCTTCGCCTTCTCGTCGTTCGGCAGGCCGGAGGTCATGGGCCCTGCCGGGACGAACACCGCCGGCAGGTGCCCGAAGCTCAGCGCGCCGATCACGAGGCCCGGCACGATCTTGTCGCAGACGCCGAGATACACGGCCGCGTCGAACACCTGGTGCGAGAGCGCGACGCCGGTCGCCAGCGCGATCACGTCGCGCGAGAACAGGGAAAGCTCCATCCCAGCCTCGCCCTGCGTCACCCCGTCGCACATGGCCGGCACGCCGCCCGCCACCTGCGCCGTGCCGCCCGCCGCCCGCGCCGCCCGCCGGATCAGCTCGGGGAAGCGCTCGTAGGGCTGATGCGCCGAGAGCATGTCGTTGTAGGCGGTGACGATGCCGAGATTCGGCGCGTCCGCCGCGAACTGGTGCGGCTTGTCGCCGGCGGCGCAGGCGGCGAAGGCGTGCGCCTCGTTGGCGCAGCCCAGCCGGGGCCGCCTGCCCCCGGCGGCGGCCGCCGCCGCCTCGATGCGGGCGAGGTAGCGCCCGCGCGTCTCGCGGCTGCGCCCGGCGATGCGGTCGGTGACCTCGGCGATGCGGCTCTGGACGGACATTCGGCATCCCCTGTTCCGTGGCGGCGCGGGCCGCCGGGCAATTGCGCCCCTGGCGGGGGGAGGAATCAACCGCCGTGTCGTGAATGCCGCCGGCCCGCGCCGCCAGTGCCGCGCCACCAGCCCCGGGGCTGCGCCCCGGACCCCGCAAGGGGCACCGCCCCTTACGATCCCCGCCGGGGGCGAAGCCCCCCGGGCCTCCCGTTCGGTTCAGGAAGGATCACGCCGTCAGGTAGCGCCGCCGGATATGCGCCAGGAAGTCGGCGGGATCGAGCGGCTTGCCGGTCGCATGCCGCAGCAGGTCCTGGAAGCCGAGGCGCGAGCCCTGCGCATGCACCCGCTCCCGCAGCCAGCCCACCAGCGGCAGCATCTCGCCCCGCCCCAGCGCCGCGTCCATCTCCGGCAGGTCCCGCCGCGCCGCCGCCATGAGCTGGGCCGCCGCCATCGCCCCCAGCGTGTAGCTCGGGAAGTAGCCGAAGGCGCCGTCATGCCAGTGGATGTCCTGCAGGCAGCCGCGCGCATCGTCCGGCGGCACGATGCCGAAGGCGGCCCGGAAGCCCTCGTTCCAGGCGCCGGGCAGGTCGGCCACCTCCAGCGACCCGCCGATCAGCGCCCGCTCCAGCCGGAAGCGCAGGATGACATGCGCCGGGTAGGTCAGCTCGTCCGCCTCGATGCGGATGAAGCCGCGCCCGACCTGCCGCCACAATGCCGCGAGGTTGGCCGGGGCGTAGGCCGCCGCCTCGCCGCCGAAGCGCCCGTGCAGCACCGGGCCCAGCCAGCCCAGGAAGGCGTCGGAAAGCGCCGCCTGCATCTCCATGATGAGGCTCTGCGATTCGTGCGCCGCCATGCCCGCCGCCTCGCCCACGGGCTGGCGCGCCCAGGCCTCCGGCAAGCCGCGCTCGTACAGCGCGTGCCCGGTCTCGTGGATCACGCCGAGCAGCGCCTTGGCGTAGTCGGACTCGTCGTAATTCGTCGTGATGCGCACGTCGGTCGGCGTGCCGCCGCAGAACGGGTGCAGGCTCTCGTCGAGGCGCGCATGGTCGTAGTCGAGCCCCATCCGCTCCGTCACCAGCCGGCACAGCACGCGCTGCGCCTCGGCGGGGAAGGGGGGGACGGGCTGCACGGGGGCCCGCCGCCGCGCCTGGATCGCCTCCGCCTCGGGCAGCGCCTCCGCCAGGAAGGCCTCGTAGGCGGCGAAGACCGGCGCCACGTCGGCGGCGCCGATGCCGGGCTGGTAGCCGTCCATCAGCGCGTCGTAGGGATCGAGCCCCAGCGCCTCGCCCAGTGCCGTCGCCGTCTCGCGCTGCAGCCGCACCACCTCGGCGAGATAGGGGCGCACCAGCGCGAAGTCCGACTCCGCCTTGGCCCGCCGCCACACGGTCTCGCAGGCGCTGTTGGCGCGCTCCACCGCCTCCACCAGCGTGGTCGGCAGCGCCACGGCGCGCGCATGGGCGCGGCGGATCAGGGCGAGGTTGGCGCCCTCCCACTCGCCCGCCACCGCCGCCCCGGCCCCGACTGCGGCCCCAACTGCGGCCAGATCGTCGGCCACCTCGGGCGCGGTCAGCATCGCGTGGCCCAGCCCGGCCAGGGTGGCGAGCTGCTCGCCGCGCGCCGCGGCGCCGCCCGGCGGCATCATGGCGCTCGCGTCCCAGTGCAGCATGGACTGCGCCTCGCCGAGCACGGCGAGCCGGCCGAAGCGCGCCGTCAGGCGCCGATAGGCGGCCTCGGGGCCGGAGGCGGTGGCGTAGCGGGTGGCGGTGGCGTCGTCGTTCATGTCGCCCACTGAAGCATGTCCGGGCCGGGCGGGCACGTCCCGGCACGCGCGGGAGACGGGGCCGGCAGCCGGACCGGACCGCCGCCCCGGGCAGCGGCCGGCGGCCGCACCACGCCGCCGCCCGGGGCGGCGTGGCGCTGCCTCACTCCTGCAGCCGCCGCCGGGCGAAGGCGACGAACACCCCCACCAGCGACAGCGCCAGCCCGTACCAGGTGATCGCGTAGCCGAGATGGCTGTTGCCGGGGCGCGGCAGGCTGCGCGCCGCCTCCGGCCAGTTGCCCGGCGGCGCCTCCGTGCCCGGTCCCCCCGGCGTTCCGCCCTGCCGCGCCAGCGCCACGAGGCCGAACGGGGCGACGCCGGGCAGCCCGACCGCCGCGCCGATCCGCGCCGGGTCGAAGGTGAAGAAGCGCCGCCCGGCCGGATCGTCGCTGGCCGAGACCCAGCCCGCCGTCTCGCCCGGGCGGACGTAGCCGACCACCGAGACCTCGCCCTCCGGGTGCCAGACCGGGGCGCGCCGCTCCAGCGGCACCCAGCCGCGATCGACCAGCAGCGGCGGCAGGCCCGGCCGCAGCAGCGGCGTCACCAGATGCGCCCCGAGCATCGGGTTGCCGCCGCCGCTCCGTACCTCGCTGCCCAGCATCACCTCGCGCGCATGGTCGAAGCGACCGGTCGCCACCACCTTGGCCCAGGGTGCCGGCGGGGCGGCGCCGAGCGGCACGGCCGGGCCCGCCTCGCTGGCATCGAGTTCGGCCAGCAGCGCGTTCTTCCAGTGCAGCCGCTGCACCTGCCAGGTGCCGAGCCCGAGCAGGATGGCCAGCACCGGCAGGGCGGCGAGCGCCGGGACCAGCAGCCGGCGCCAGCGTTCGCCCATGGTCGGCCTCCCGGCCGTGCCGCCTGGATGGCCATTGGGATGACCAGCGGGAGAGCCGGCGGGCAGGGCGGTACGGGCCTCGGAAAGACGATCCGCTTCAGCCATGGGATGTTCCGGAAACGCGGGCGGCCGGTCCCGCCGGGACCGGCCGCCGAGTCCGTGTCGCCCGGCGGCCGTCGCCGCCGGGAAGGAGGGCCGCCGCCCGGGAGCGGCCCGGGCGGGAGGCGGCCGGCCGGGTCAATGCTCGGCGATCGGCCCCGCGCCCCAGATGTAGATGCAGACGAACAGGAACAGCCATACCACGTCCACGAAGTGCCAGTACCAGGCCGCCGCCTCGAAGCCGAAATGCCGCTTCGGCGTGAACTCGCCGAGCCAGGCGCGCCAGAAGCAGACGCCGAGGAAGATGGTGCCGACGATGACGTGGAAGCCGTGGAAGCCGGTCGCCAGGAAGAAGGTCGAGGAGTAGATGCCGCCGCCGTTGAAGGCGAAGGGCGCCTCCGAGTACTCCACCGCCTGGAAGAAGGTGAAGGTCAGGCCGAGCAGCACGGTGAGGCCGAGCCCGGTCAGCATGCCCTTGCGGTCGCCATGGATCAGCGCGTGGTGCGCCCAGGTCACCGTGGTGCCCGAGAGCAGCAGGATCATGGTGTTGAGCAGCGGCAGGTGCCACGGGTCGAAGGTGTAGACCCCGGCCGGCGGCCACATCGGCGTCGCCGCGCCCGAGACGTGCTGCGGGTAGAGCGCGAAGTGGAAGTAGGCCCAGAAGAAGGCGACGAAGAACATCACCTCCGAGGCGATGAACAGCGACATGCCGTAGCGCAGGCCGATGCGCACCACCGGCGTGTGCAGGCCCGGCGTGCGGCTCTCCTTCACCACGTCGCGCCACCACATCGTGGCGCAGCCGAGCACGCCGACGATGCCGAGGCCCAGCACCCAGTGCACGTTGTAGTGCGCCCACATGACGATGCCGAGCAGCAGCGCCCCGCCGGAGAAGGCGGAGAGCAGCGGCCAGGGCGAGGGATCGACCAGGTGGTAGGGGTGCCGGTGCGGCGGCGGCGGCTCGCCCATGGAATCCATCGTGGCGTCCGTCATCGCCAGGGATGGGGCAAGAGGCTGGGCAGTGCTGGCCATATCGTTTCCTGGTCTCTGCGGTCGCCGCGGCGACCGGCCCCGCGGCCGCGCCCCGGAGCTCTCCCTTACGGCCTGCCTGCCGGCCCGCCGGCGAGCCGGCAGGCGGGGTTGGCCGGTCAGGGTGCATCAATCCCGAAAAGACCAGTCGGATCAAGCCCGCGCGGCGCGCCGGCAGGGCCGGCCGATCCCGTGTCGCAGGGGCGCGGGCATCCTGCCTCGGGCCGCCCTATCCCGCGGGCGCGTCCGCGGGCCGGTGCGCCGGCCGCCGCTCCACCCCGGCGGCGAAGGCGCCGAACGCGTCCTCCACCAGGCTGACGTGGTGCAGCATGGTCGCGTGCGCCGCCGCTGCGTTGCCGGACAGCACCGCCTGCACCACCGCGTCGTGCTCCCGCCAGGAGAGCGGCAGCCGGCCCGGGTTGCGGAATTGCGCCCGGCGGAAGGGGGCGAGGCGGCGGCGCAGCCCGGTCGCGATGTCCTGCAGCACCGGGTTGTGGCAGCCGGCGTAGAGGGCGAGGTGGAATTCCCGGTTGGCCGCGTCGTAGGCGTCCGGCTCGCCCAGCTCGACCAGCGCCGCCATCGATTCGTGCAGCGCCTGGAAGCGCCGCCGCTCCAGCGGCGTCATGCCGATAGCGCAGAGCCTGGCGCAGGTCGCCTCCATCTCCGCCATGGCGCCGAACAGCGCCTCCAGCCCGGCCGGCGTCACCGAGGCCACCACCGCGCCCCGGCGCGGCCGCGTCTCGATCAGCCCGGAGGCCGCGACCTGCCGCAGCGCCTCGCGCACCGGGGTGCGGGAGACGGCGTAGCGGCGCGCCAGAGAATGCTCGTCGAGCCGCGTGCCGGGCGTGAATTCGCCGGAGACGATGCTGTCGGCCATGGCGGCGGCGAGGCGTTCGGCCAGGGTGCGGCTCTCCGCCTCCGACCCGTCGCCCTCCGGCGCCGCGCGACGTACGGTCGATGGCGATCCCTGCCGGCCGCCGCGGCCCCGCCGCCCGGCGCCGCGCTCCGCCCCGTCTCCCGTTCCCGTCGCGCCCTTGTCCGGCGTGTCCATGCCCGGCGGCCGGGCTCAGCGTGCCGGCGCCGCGCCGACATGCGGCCCGGCGCTGGCCAGGGCGCCGGAGCGCGCCGCGTCGTCGAGGCTGCGGAAGAAAGTGTAGGAGAGGGTGATGGTGCGGATGTCGCGCGTGTTCGGGTCGTCGGCGATGGCCGGGTCGACCCAGAAGGCGACGGGCATCTGCACCTGCTGGCCGGGGGCCAGGGTCTGCTCCTGGAAGCAGAAGCAGGCGGTCTTGTGGAAGTACCGCCCCACCACCTCCGGCGTGACGTTGTAGAGCGCCGTGCCGGTGACCGGGACGCCGGCGCGGTTGGTCGCCTCGTAGAAGGCGACGTTCTGCTCGCCGACATGCACCGTCACGCTCGGCTGCTGCGCGGCGAAGCGCCAGGGCAGGTCGAGCTGCGTGTTGGCGGCGAAGCGCACCGTCACCCGGTGCTCGCCCGCCGCGACGGGGAGGGCGGCGCCGGTCTGCACCGTGCCGTTGTAGCCGGTCACCTGGCAGAACAGCCGGTAGAGCGGCACCGAGGCGAAGGCGAGCCCGACCATGCCGCAGACCACCAGGGCGGCGCCGCCGCCGACCAGCCGGTTGCGGCGGCGCAGCGTCTCGGCGGGGGAGGGGGAGGGCGCGGGGTCCATGGCCCTCACATCGCGCCGCGGCGCGCCGGGGGCAAGCCCCGGATGCGGGGGCTTTTCCGGGGCGCTGCCCCGGACCCCGCCAGGGAAGGCTCTGCCTTCCCTGGACCCATCCGCTGGGGCCGGGAGGCCCCAGACCCCATTCGTTTGGGGGAGGTGATGGCGAATCGGTTCGAATTAATAATAAAATGGGTTTCCAAAGGGGCTTCGCCCTTTGGCGGGGTTCCAAGGGGCAGCGCCCCTTGGCGGGGTCCGGGGCGACGCCCCGGCTCAGGCCCGCTGGCTCATCCGCGCCATGGCGATGAAGTAGAACAGCACCACCAGACCCAGCAGCACGGCCATGATGGCGATGTTGCGCCGGCGCCGCCGGCGCAGGAATTCCGCCTGCTCGGTCATCCGAGCAGCAGCCGGTCCGCGGCCAGGGCGGCGAACAGCACGGCGAGGTAGATCAGCGAGAAGCGGAAGGCCCGCTTGGCGGGCGCGTCGCCGGTCAGGCTGCGCCCCGATTCATCCTGCCGGTCGCGCCACACCGCGACGGCGTGCCACAGGAAGCCCGCCCCCAGCGCCGCCGCCACGACGGCATAGCCCGGCCCGGCGAAGCCCAGCGCCCAGGGCGCGAGGCCGAGGGGCGCCAGCAGCACGGTGTAGAGCAGGATCTGCCGGCGCGTCTCGCGCGCGCCCGCCACCACCGGCAGCATCGGCACGCCGGCGCGCTGGTAGTCGCCATGCGCCCAGAGCGAGAGCGACCAGAAGTGCGGCGGCGTCCAGAAGAAGACGATGGCGAACAGCACCAGCGGCTCCAGCCCGACATGGCCGGTGGCGGCGGCCCAGCCCAGCACCGGCGGGAAGGCGCCGGCGGCGCCGCCGATGACGATGTTCTGCGGCGTGCGGCGCTTCAGCCACATCGTGTAGACGAAGACGTAGAAGCCGATCGAGAGCGCCAGGATCGCGCCCGCCACCCAGTTGATGGCGAGCCCCATCACGATCACCGAGGCGACGGCGAGCGTGGCGCCGAAGCCCAGCGCCGCCTCGGGCGCGATCCGCCCGGCCGGGATGGGGCGGCCGGCGGTGCGGCGCATCACCAGGTCGATGTCGCGGTCGTACCACATGTTGATGGCGCCCGCCGCGCCCGCGCCCACGGCGATGCAGAGGATCGCGGTCAGCGCCAGCACCGGGTGCAGGCGGGCGGGCGCCAGCAGCAGCCCGATCGCCCCGGTGAACACCACCAGCGTCATCACGCGCGGCTTGAGCAGCGCGATCCAGTCGCCGACCTCGGAAAGGTCCGCCGCCGTATCGGGGGCCGGAACGAAGGGAAGGGGGGCGGAGCCCCCCTTCGTCGCGGAAATCCAGTCGCTCATGCGGTCTTCTTACCCGATAGGCGGGGCTCAACGCACCCGCGGCAGGTCCTCGAAGGTGTGGAAGGGCGGCGGGCTGGAGACCTGCCACTCCAGTGTGGTCGCCCCCTCGCCCCAGTAATTGTCCGCCAGGTGCTCCTTCGAGGTGAAGGTGCGGAAGCAGACATAGAGGAAGACGAGGAAGGAGAGGCCGGAGATGAAGGCGCCGATCGAGGCCACCATGTTCCAGCCCCAGAAGGCGTCCGGATAGTCCGGGTAGCGGCGGGGCATGCCCTGCGCGCCCAGGAAGTGCATCGGGAAGAAGGTGATGTTGACGCCGACGAAGGTCAGCCAGAAGTGCACCTTGCCCCAGAACTCCGGGTACTGGTGGCCGCTCATCTTGCCGATCCAGTAGTAGAAGCCGGCATAGATCGAGAACACGGCGCCGAGCGACAGCACGTAGTGGAAGTGGGCCACCACGTAGTAGGTGTTGTGCAGGATCTGGTCCACGCCGGCATTGGCGAGCTTGACGCCCGTCACGCCGCCCACGGTGAACAGCGCGACGAAGCCGATCGCCCAGAGCATCGGCGTCTTCAGCTCGATGGAGCCGCCCCACATGGTGGCGATCCAGGAGAAGATCTTGATGCCCGTCGGCACGGCGATGACCATGGTCGCCGCCATGAAGTAGGCGCGGGTGTCGACCGAGATGCCCGAGGTGAACATGTGGTGCGCCCACACCACGAAGCCCACCACGCCGATCGCGATCATGGCGTAGGCCATGCCGAGGTAGCCGAACACCGGCTTGCGGCTGAAGGTCGAGATGACGTGGGAGACGATGCCGAAGCCCGGCAGGATCATGATGTAGACTTCGGGGTGGCCGAAGAACCAGAACAGGTGCTGCCACAGCACCGGGTCGCCGCCGCCGGCCGGGTCGAAGAAGGAGGTGCCGAAGTTGCGATCGGTGATGAGCATGGTGATGGCGCCGGCCAGCACCGGCAGGCTCAGCAGCAGCAGGAAGGCCGTCACCAGCATCGACCACACGAAGAGCGGCATCTTGTGCAGCGTCATGCCGGGGGCGCGCATGTTGAAGATGGTGGTGATGAAGTTGGCCGCCCCCAGCAGCGAGCTGGCGCCCGAGAGGTGCAGCGAGAACAGGGCGAGGTCGACGCCCGCGCCGGACTGGAAGTTGGCGTTGGACAGCGGCGGGTAGAGCGTCCAGCCGGTGCCGGCGCCGCCCACGAAGGGGCTGGCCATCAGCATCAGGAAGGAGGGCACCAGCAGCCAGAAGCTGATGTTGTTGAGGCGCGGGAAGGCCATGTCCGGCGCGCCGATCATGATCGGCACGAACCAGTTGCCGAAGCCGCCGATCAGCGCCGGCATGATGACGAAGAACACCATGATCACGCCGTGCGCCGTGACCATGACGTTCCAGAGCTGCCCGTCGGCGAAGTACTGCATCCCCGGGTTCATCAGCTCGAGCCGCATCAGCATGGAGATGCCGATGCCGATCGCCGCCGCGAAGACGGAGAAGATCAGGTAGAGGGTGCCGATGTCCTTGTGGTTGGTGCTGAACAGCCAGCGCGCCACGAAGCCCGGCTTGTGGTCGTGGTGCGCGTCGTGATGGGCGTCGGTTGCGGTCGCCATGGTTCGGTCCTTCGTGTCGCCGCGCTCAGCGGCGAAGCTCCGCGATCAGCTGGCCGTTCCCGCCCTGGGCGGCGGCCACGGGGAGGCTGGGGGCGGCCGGCGCGGCGGCGACCGCGTTCGCCGGCGCGCCGAGGGGCGCGTTCTCGGCCGCGAAGCGCTGGCGGGCGCCGGCGACCCAGGCGTCGAACTCCTCCTGCGGCACGGCGCGCACGACGATCGGCATGAACCAGTGGTTGGTGCCGCAGATCTGGTTGCACTGGCCGTAGAAGGTGCCGACGTGGTCCGCCCGGAACCACGTCTCGATGGTGCGTCCCGGGATGGTGTAGCGCTGCACGCCGAGCGAGGGGATGAAGAAGCTGTGGATCACGTCCTGGCCGGTGGTCAGCACGCGGATGTTCTTGCCCACCGGCACCACCAGCGGCTCGTCCACCTCGAGGTTGCGCAGCTGCGCGCCCCGGATCTCCTCGGCCGGCACCGGGCGGCTGTCGAAGGCGAAGTTGCCCTGGTCCGGATAGGCGTAGTGCCAGTACCACTGCCGGCCCTGCACGCCGATCGTCAGGTCGGCGTCGCGCGTGCGGTCCTGGAAGTAGATCAGGCGGAAGGAGGGGATCGCGATCACGATCAGGATCAGCACCGGCACCACGGTCCAGGCGATCTCGAGGTAGGTGTGGTGGCTGGTGCGGGAGGGCGTCGGGTTCACGCTCGCCCGGAAGCGCCAGACCACGTAGGCGAGCAGCGCGAAGACGAAGATCGTGATCGGGATGATGATCCACAGCACCAGGTCGTTGAAGCCGTGGATCGCCTCCTTGATGGTGCCGCCGGCCTCCTGCAGGCCGATGCCCCAGGCATGCGGCGCGAAGCGCTCGCCGGGCTCGCTGATGCCGGTGGGCGGCGGCGCGTTCTGCGCCAGCGCCGGCGCGGCGGCGAGCGCCAGCACCGTGGCGGCGCCCAGGGCGCGTTCCAGGGCGCGTTCCAGTGCACGTTTCAGGGCGGGACCCGGCACTCTGCCCGAGGCGGCGGGACGGCCCGGCGCCCCCGTTCCGGCGGCGCCCCGCCGGTCTGCGATTCCAAGCCAGCGTGTCAGCAAGCGACGCATCCCGTGTTCCGTTTCCACGCGTGCGCCGCGCGCACCCGTCATGCCCCGCGGGCACCGCGCACCGGTTCCGTTGGCTCGGAGTTGGCCGCGTGCCGCGCGCCGCCGCATGCCGCCTGGCGGCAGGCGAAGGCGCTTCCGGACCATAGTCGCGGCAGGCGGCGGCACACAAGGGACGGCGCCGCAACGGCGGCGCACGGAAGGTCGGTTATTGTCGTCAGGTCAGAAGGATAGCCGGCCGGGCCGGCCGCCCGCCGTCCTGCCGGGGCGGCGCCGGAGCGCCGTCGCCGGCGTGCCGGCGCCTTGCCGGGCCGGCGTGCCGGCGCCCGTCTCAGGCGCCGTTGCGCACCTGCACCAGGGTGAACAGCCCGGCCGGGAAGCAGGGCTCGATCGAGACCGGCTGCATGTCCTGGGGCAGCAGGTCGCGCAGCATGAAGTCCGGATGCCAGCCCAGCACGCGCGAGAGCGGCGCCATGGTGCGCTCCACCCACCAGCGCAGGCCGCGCTCGGCCGCGAAGTGGTTGACGAAGAGCAGGTGCCCGCCCGGCCGCACCACGCGCCGCATCTCGGCGAACAGGCGGTGCGCGTCCGGCACCACCGAGGCGGTGAACATCGCCACGGCGATGTCGAAGGAGGCGTCCTCGAAGGCCATGGACTCGGCGTCCATCTCGACGAGGCCGAGCACCCGGCTCAGCCGCTCGGCGGCCACGCGCTTGCGCGCCACCTCCAGCATCTCGCGCGAGAGGTCGATGCCGGCCACGCGCTTGTCGGGGGCGTAGAGGGGCAGGGCGAGCCCGGTGCCGACGCCGACCTCGAGCACCCGGCTGCCGGGCAGGCGGTTGACCGCCGCCACCGCCCGCTTCCTGGCCAGCGCCGAGACGCCGCCGAACACGGCGTCGTAGACGCCGGCCCAGCGCCGGTAGGCTTCGCGCACCGATTCGGCATCCAGCGCGGCGCGCGGATGCTCCCGCAAGGTTTCGGAACCGCTGAACTGGGAAATGACCGGTCTCCTCCCGCAACTGCCTGGTGCCGAACCATCGGAGTCGGTGGGAGGCATCGTGCAGGGCCGTGATGATATCGGGGACCCCCGGGGATCCCGCGCGGACGCGCCCGGCCGGGTCCGGCCGGGCGGCCCGAAGGCCGCATCGGCGTGAACCCGTTCCGGGAAGGTCGCGCGAGGAAGGGGCTAGACCAGAGCGGGCCGGCGGGCAAGCCCGCTCTGCGCGGCGCGCCGCAGGACGTGCCGGAAACGACCCGTTCCGTGCCGCCGCCAGGCGGCCCGGAACTGCCGCGAATTGTTGCCCGGCCGGGGCGGGGGTGCGCGGCGGGGCCTCGATTCCACGGCGGCTCCACGCCTTCGGACGGGGCCGCCCGCCGGCGATCCGCGCCGGGACGCCCCGGCTGCGGGCGGGGCGTCCCGGCTGCCCCCCCAGGCCCGGAACGCCCCGCCCATCGGGTCAACCCCCGCCGGGCCGTCAGCGCCGGCCACGGCCCATCCTCTCGGGCAGCACTCCCCCAGGCAATATTTCCCCTGGGGCGACGTCCCTCAGGCAGCATCCTCGCGCCGGTCGCGCGCCTTGACGTAGGCGAGCGACGCATGCGTCGCGCAGTAGGGCTTGCCGGCGATCGCCTCGCTGCCGCAGAAGCGGAATTCCGGCGTGCCGGGCTCGCCGAGCGGCCAGCAGCAGGTGCGGGCGCCCAGGCGCTGGAAGGGCCGCACCACGGCGGCCGGCGCGGCGGCGGCCGGCCTTGCCGGCGCGGCGGCCGGCATGGGGGCCGGAGCGGGAGCGGCGGGTTCGGGCGGCGGCGGGACGGCGGCGCGCGGCGCCTCGGCGGCGGCCTGGGCCGGCGCGCGCGGCGCGGTGCTGCGCGGTGCCGGCAGGCGGCGCGCCGGCACGCCCTCGACGCCCGGCTCGGCCGATCCCTCGCGATGGATCGGGCTCGGTCGCGGCGGCAGGTTCAGGCGATGCGCCTTGCCCACCACGGCGTTCTTCGAGACACCCATGCGCCGGCCGATCTCCGCCGTGGAGTGCCCCTCGGCCCACAATGCGCGCAGCCGTTCGATGGCCTCAGCAGTCCAGTCCATCACGCGCCCTCACCCCCCAGTGGCACAAGATACGGTAGGATATCGCCCAAGCATCACACAAGTTCTGGCAAGTCGCGGCGCATGGGAAAGCTGTGGAAAACCCTGGGCAAATCCTGTGCGGAACCTGTCCCGGCGATGGGACAACCCGCGCGTCGCACGGCGCAGGGATGCCGGGGACGAAGTTCTCCACCGGAATCGCGCTTCCCCGCGCCCGCCGTGCCGAGTCGATGCCTTTCCAGGCCTCGCCGGATGCCGGTTCCCGTCAGCGTCGCCTCAGAAGAGCAGGCCCTTGCGCAGCATGCCGTGCACGCCCTTCTCGCCGTTCACCGTCTGCGTCACGCGGAAATCCACCGCCAGCGAGCAGAACTGGTAGGCATCCGCCGCCGAGAGGTTGGTGCGCGAGACGATGAAGGCGATCATCTCGCGCAGCGCCTGCTTCATGGCGATGTCGAGATCCTCGTGCAGCCCCATGCTGATGAAGTGCGTCGCGGTCTCGGCGCGCGGGAAGCGCAGCGCCGGGTCCCTGGCGCCGCCGCCCTTCTCCACGGTCAGCCGGAAATGTCCGGTCAGGCACATCTCCAGCGCGTTGATGCAGACCTCGCCGTCGCCCTGCACGCCGTGCCCGTCGCCGGCCGAGAACAGCGCGCCCTCGTTCCACACCGGCAGCCAGAGCGTGGCGCCCTCGCCCAGCTCCTTGTTGTCGAGGTTGCCGCCATGCGCGCGCGGCTCCTTGGTGCTCACCGCGCCCCATTCCGGCGGCGGCGCCACGCCCATCACGCCGAAGAAGGGCGAGAGCTTCAGCGTCAGCCCGCCCTCGGAGCCGTCGCTCGACGGGCCGAAGGGCAGGCGGCAGGTGCGCGCCGCGCGGTCCACCGGGATGTGCAGGGTGCGGCGGTAGGGGAAGTCCTCGGGCAGCGTGCCGCCGAGCGGGCGGAAGCCGCAGAAGCCCCAGTCGGCGCCGAGGTCGATCCGCTCGATCTCCACCCGCAGCGCGTCGCCCGGCTCGGCGCCGCGCACCGCGACCGGCCCGGTCAGGATGTGCGGGCCGAGGCGCGCCGGCTTCGCGGCGTGGATCGCGGCCAGCGCGTCGGGGATGCGGAACGGGCTGCCCGCCGGCGGCATCACCTCGGGCCCGCCGGAGACGCAGCGCAGCTCCACGAGGTCGCCGGAATCGACGGTCAGCACGGGCGGATAGGCGGCGTCGAACAGGCCGAAGCGCGTGGTCGTGGGCGTCGCGTCGACGACATGCGTGCTGGCGGGCATCGGCCTGCTCCTCGGGTACGGCGTGGTCGCGGCCGGCGCCGTGCCCCGGGCGCCGCGTCCGGGATCGTTCCCGGGGATGCTTCCCGCGGGCATCCCCCGGAAGGGTGCCATCGGAGGCGTGCCATGGGCGCCGGCCGTTGCGCGGCGCAATGCACCCGATACGCCGGGCGGAGTCAAACCGGCGCGGGCGTGAAAACGCACCGGCCGGCTGCCGCCGCGGCAGGCGCGGGGCGGCGCCCCGGCCGCCGGCGGCGGCGCCCGGTGCAGCCGGCCGGCCGCGTCAGAGCCATCCCTTGCGCTTGAAGTACCAGATCGGCAGCAGCGCCGAGCCGATCATCAGCACCAGCGCCGAGGGGTAGCCGAAGCTCCAATTCAGCTCCGGCATCTCCTGGAAGTTCATGCCGTAGATGCTGGCGATCAGGGTCGGCGGCATCAGCGCCACCGAGGCCACGGTGAAGGTCTTGATGATCGCGTTCTGCTCGACGTTGATGATGCCGAGCACCGCGTCGAGCAGGAAGTTCGCCTTGCTGTTGAGGAAGCCGGCATGCTCGACCAGGGAACGGACGTCGCGCGTCAGGGTCTTGATCAGCCCCTGGTTCTCCTTGCGCACGGCCAGCGCCTTCTCGGCCGCGACGAAGCTGAGGATGCGGTTGAGGCCGAGCAGGGTCTCGTTGGCGCGCGTCGTCACCTCGCCCACCTGGCCGAGCGTCAGCAGCGCGTGCTTGAGGTCGGCGTCGCGCACATTGGCCTTGCCGGTGCCGCGCGCCGAGCGGAAGGCCGCCTGGCTCGCCTTGTCCATGTCGGCGCCGACCCGCTCCAGGATGTCGGCGAGCCGGTCCACCACCTGCTCGAACAGGTGCAGCATCACCGCGTCCGGGCTGCCCAGCAACTGCCCGGGGGTGCGGCGGGCACGCGCGGCGAAGGTGGAGAAGGCGCGCGGCGTCGCGTAGCGCACCGTCACCAGCGCGGTGTTGGTCAGCACGAAGGTGATGGCGGTCGAGCCGTACTCGTTGTTCTCGACCCCGTGCAGGAAGGGCGCGGTGAGGAACAGCGCGTCGTCCTCGCGGTAGAGGCGGGAGGAGGATTCGATCTCCTGCATCTCCTCGCGCGTCGGCACCTCCACGCGCAGCCGCGCCTGCACCGCCTGCTCCTCGGCGCGGTTCGGGTTCAGCAGGTCGATCCAGACCGCGCCGTCGAGACAGGCCGCCTCGCCCTCGTGCACCTGAAGCTGGCCTTGCGACACGGTGTAGGTCGTCATCATGCGGCGCGGTTCCCGTGGCACGGGTTGGGGCGGGGCGGCGGACCGGTTCGGGCGATCTGATGGTCGGGGTGATGGGCGGCTTCCGGCGGGCCGGAAGGCGCCGAGAGAGGGCTCTAAGCAGGTTTGCAGGGCCGCGGCCACGGGCGGTTTGCGCCTTCGCCCGGATCGTCGCCCACTTCGTCGCCCGGTGTGGCGGCCCGGCCTGCCGCCGTGCCCGCACCGACCACGCCGTCATGGCGCCCGGATGACGGCACGATGGCCGATGGATGACAGCCGGGGACGGACGGCGCGGTCGGCGCCGCGGCCGACGGGCCTGCCGAGTCGTCCCGCGCGCCCGTCCGCCTTCCCCGCCGGCCCATCCCGGCGCGGGAATGCCGGGGCGCCGCCCGGCCCGCTACCGCGGCAGCCCGAAGCGCGCCGCCACGGCGGGGAAATCCGCCGCCTCCGCATGCCGCCCGGCGGCCACGGTGCCGTCGGCCGGCCGCACGAGCTGGCAGGTGGCGAGGCCGGCGGCGGCGGCGGCGTCCAGCTCCTCGGCCACGTCCGACAGGAACAGGATCTCGCCCGCCGGCAGGCCGAGGCGCGCCGCGATGGCGGCGTAGCTCGCCGCCTCGCGCTTGCCACCGATGCGCGTGTCGAAGTAGCCGCGGAACAGCGGCGCGAGGTCGCCCGCGACGCTGTGGCCGAAGATCAGCCGCTGCGCCTCCTCCGAGCCCGAGGAGTAGCAGTACAGCGCGACGCCGCCCGCCGCCCAGGCGCGCAGGCAGGGCGCGACGTCGGGCCAGAGATGCCCGTGCAGCCGCCCGTCCGCGTAGCCCGCGCGCCAGATCATCCCCTGGATCGCCTTGAGCGGCGTGGCCTTGCGGTCCTCGGCGATCCAGCGGTGCAGCGTGGCGCGCGGCTCCTCGTCGGGTACCTCGGACTCGACCTCGGCCAGCAGCGCCGAGACCTCGGGCTCCTCGCCGTGCGCGTCGAGGAAGTCGTCGAGATGCGCGGCGGCGAAGGGGAACAGCGAGTCCTTGACGAAGGCGATGCTGGTGGTGGTGCCCTCGACGTCGGTCACCACCGCGCCCACCGCCGCTCCCCGCGCCGCCATGCTCAGGCGATCTCGTGGACCGGGAAGCGCGACGAGATGTCGTCGCCGGTGAACTCGGCCACCCAGCCCGAGGCGTCCTGGAACACGCGCAGCGCGATGAAGTCGGGGCGCGGGCCGGCGTCGAACCAGTGGCGCGTGCCGGCGGGCACCGAGATCAGGTCGCCCTGCACGCAGTGCGCGTCGAACACCTTGCCGTCCACGTGCATCACGAAGTCGCCCGCGCCGCGCACGAAGAAGCGCACCTCGTCCTCGCTGTGCGTGTGCTCGTTGAGGAACTTGGCGCGCATCGCCGCCGCCTGCGGGTGGTCGGGCGTGAGCGAGATCACGTCGGCCGACTTCACCGCGCCCGCCATCAGCGCCTCGAGGTGCGGGCGGTAGGCATCGAGGATCGCCTCGTTGGAGGCGCCCTCGGGCAGCGGGTTGGGCAGGTTCCAGCGCTCGAAGCGGACGCCGAGCGGCCGCAGCGCCTCGGCGATGCGGTCGGCATCCTCGGTGCGC
Organism: Roseomonas acroporae; assembly: GCF_023223525.1. Classification (GTDB taxonomy): domain Bacteria; phylum Pseudomonadota; class Alphaproteobacteria; order Acetobacterales; family Acetobacteraceae; genus Roseomonas_E; species Roseomonas_E acroporae. Next base: position 98,923 of record NZ_JALPRX010000007.1, read on the forward strand.
AGCAGCTCCTGGCCGGAGCCCGCGTCCCAGACCGTCAGTCGGCTCATGGGCGAACCCTCCTCAAGGCAAGCTCGCAGTCCAGCATGAATTCGAAGGCTTCCAGCCGGGCGAGCGCGGCCGGCATGTCGGCGGCCCATACATAGACTCCGTGGCCGCGGATCAAGTAGCCGGGGGGAATGACCGCCATGTCCGCCCAGCGCCGCTCCACCTCGGCCTGCAGGCGGGGGATGTCCTGGTCGTTGTCCAGCACCGGGACCGCCACCGTCGCGTCGTGCGTCGGCAGGCCGGGGAAGGCCTTGAGCAGCTCGTAGCCGGCCAGCGTCAGCGTGTCGCCGGCGAGGCGGCTCAGCACGGTGGCGGCGACCGAATGGCCATGCAGCGCGGCGCCGGCCTCGGGGAAGCGGCGGTAGATGCCGCAGTGCAGCCCGGTCTCGGCCGAGGGGCGGGCGTTGCTGTCGAGCGGCCGCGCCGCGAGGTCCACCTGCATCACGCCGGCGGCGTCGAGGAAGCCCTTGTGCCGGCCGGAGCGGGTGATCGCCACCCGGTCCGGCCCGAGGCGCACCGAGATGTTGCCGGCGGTGGCCGGCACCCACCCGAAGCGATCCATGCGCCGCCCGGCCTCGAGGATGGCGTGGCTGGCCGCCTCGGGAATGGACAGGTCCTGCATCGGGTCGGGCCTCGTTGGATGCCGGTGGGATGCCGGCGCGGCCGCCGGTGGCGGGCATGCCGCGCCTCGGCGTCAGGCGTCGGAAAGCCGCCCGGCCGCGCCATCGGACACGTCACGCCGGCGAAGGGACACGGCATGCCGGCGAAGGCCGGGTGCCCTGCACGGGATGCCCCGCACCGCCGGCCGATGTGCCCGGCAGGAAGCGGGGGCGGGCCTGTCGGGCAGGCGCGGTGAGGGGCCGGCCCCACCCCGTGGCGAGGCCGGCAGGACGCGACGGCGCGGCTCAGGCGGCCGGGCGGTTCGGGTGGTTCGCGGCGCCGGCCGTCTCGGTCGGGCGGGCGGCACCCGGCGCCGCGGCGGGCGGCACGGCCGGGCCGGGGATGCTGCCGGGCTGGGCCTGGCGGGCCTCCGCCTCCATCGAGGCGTCGTCCTCGTTCATGTTCTTCTTGAAGGACTTGATGCCCTTGGCGAGGTCGCCCATCAGGCCGCTGATCTTGCCGCCGCCGCCGAAGAGCAGCAGGACGATCGCGCCGACGACCAGCCAGTGCCAGATGCTGAAGGAACCCATGGTGCAGCCTCGATCCGTCGAATTGGCGTTTTCCGCGGCCCGGCGGGTCGTGACGCCTGGCCGTTGCCTCGGCGGCGGAGACTAGTGGCTCCGCCCGGCGGGCGCAAACCGGCGCAGGCGCCGGGGAGGCCGGGCCGGGCCGCGAAGCGCCGGGCCGGAGATGGCGATCCCGCCATGCCGCCGCAACCCGGCGCGGGCCGGGCATTTCACCGCCGGCTGCCTTCCGGGTGCCTTCCGGGTCGGCACCGGCCCGGTTCGTTCGGGCATCGGCGGCGATGGCGGCCCGGTCAGCTATCCCCGCGCAGCCCCAGCCGCGTCGCCAGCCCGCCCCAGCGGCGGGTCTCGGCGGCGATGAAGCGGCGGAATTCGGCCGGATCGCCGGTCGCCACCTCGAAGCCGGCCCGCTCCAGCGTGGCGCGGCGCTCCGGCACCGACAGCGCCACCCGCGCCTCGGCGGCCAGGCGCGCGACGATCGGCGCCGGCATGGTGGCGGGGGCGAACAGCCCGATCCAGGCATAGGAGGCGGCGTCCGGCACGCCCGCCTCGGCCAGGGTGGGCACGTCCGGCGCCTGCGGGATGCGCGCCTCGGCGGTGACGGCGAGGGCGCGCGCCTGCCCCTCGCGGATCTGCGGCAGGATGGCGGCGGCGCTCACCACCATGGCCTCGATCCGCCCGGCCACGAGGTCGAGCGTCGCCTGCGGGAAGCCGCGATAGGGGACGTGGACGAGGTCGATGCCGAGGCGCGCCTTCAGGTCCTCCATGGCGAGGTGCCCGGCCGAGCCGGCGCCGACCGAGCCGAAGGACATCTTCCCGGGATTGGCCCTGGCATAGGCCACGAAGCCCGCCAGGTCGCGCGCCGGCACGGCCGGATTCACCACCAGGATCTGCGCCATGCGCACGAGCAGCGTGATGGGCGCGAGGTCGCGCGCCGGCTCGTAGGGCAGGTCCTGGTAGAGCGCCTTGGCCGTGGTGATCGGGCCGTTGATCGAGACGCCGATGGTGTGCCCGTCCGTCGCCTTGGCGATGGCGTCGGTGCCGAGGTTGCCGCCGGCGCCGGCGCGGTTGTCGGCCACGAAGGGCTGGCCGAACGCCTCCGCGAAGTGCGCGGCCACGGCACGCGCGGCGATGTCGGGGGTGGAGCCGCCGGGGAAGGGGACGATGACGCGCACCGGCCGTTCCGGCCAGCCGGCGGCGGCGGACTGGGCGCCGGACTGGGCGCCGGATTGGGCGAGGGCGACGCGGCGGGCGGCCTGCGGCACGGCGAGGGCCACCGGCGCGGCGAACAGGGCGGCCCGGAGCAGCGGGCGACGGGCGAATGGCATGACAGGCGTTCTCCTGCGCCGGCTTGCAGCACGAACGGGGGGCATCGTCCAGGCGGGCGGCGGCATGGCGGCCGAGCGCGGCGGTCCGGACCGGCCCGGGGCGGTCCCGGCGGCGGGCGCGGCGCCCATCGCCGCCGGACCCGTCATGCCTGCTTCCCGCCGGGACGTTCGGCCACGGGTTCGAGGCGTTTCACCATCGGATAGCCGGCCCCCGTGCCGAAACGGCCGCCCGGCGGCCCGGTCTCGACATAGCCGCGCGCCAGGTAGAAGCGGCGTGCCGTCGCGGTGCTGGCCAGGCGGCACCGGTCGTTGCCCCACGCCGCCGCGCGCGCCTCGAGCGCGCCGAGCAGCGCCCGGCTGACGCCGCGGAAGCGGGCATCGGGCGAGACGTAGTTGAGCGTGATCTCGCCCCGGTCGGTGACGGCGCCCACCGCGAGGACGGCGCCGTCCTCCACGGCGACGAGCAGCGAATTCCCGGGCTGCGCGAGCCATTCCAGGAAGGTCCCGGGGGTCTTGTTGCGCAGCCAGCCGGCGAGGATCGCCGGGTCGCCGCCGTGGTCGGCGGCGCAGAGCCCGGCGATCGACCGCCGCATCACGTCGCAGGCGGCGGCCGCGTCGTCGGGGCGCGCGTCGCGGATCAGCATCCGGCGACGCCCGTGGCCGGCGGCCGCCCGCCGCCTGCCGCGGTGCGGGTTGCCGGACTCGCCAGGGGCGCGCGTCCGGTGCGCAGGCGCGCCGCGTTCACGCCGCCCTTCGCGCCGCCGGCACCCCGCGCATCCGCCCGCCCGGCAGCGCGCCGGCGATCCCGGCGGCGAAATCCGCCGCCTCCAGCAGCAGCGGCCAGTCCACGCCGGTCGCGACGCCCATGCGCCGGAACAGCCACACCACGTCCTCCATGGCGACGTTGCCCGTCGCCCCCGGCGCGAAGGGGCAGCCGCCGAGGCCGCCCGCCGCCGCGTCGAACACGCGGCAGCCCGCGTCGTAGGCCGCCGCCACGTTGGCGACGCCCATGCCGTAGGTGTCGTGGCCGTGGAAGGCGAAGCGGTGGCCGAACTCGGCGATGGCGTGGCGGAACAGCCGCCGCACCTGGTCCGGCGCCGCGTTGCCGGTGGTGTCGCAGAGCGCGATCTCCATCGCCGGATCGAGCGCGGCGATGCCGCGCACGAGGTCGAGCACCGCCGCCTCCGGCACCACCCCCTCGAAGGGGCAATGGAAGCAGGTGGAGAGGTTGAAGCGCACGCGCATCTCCGCAGGCGCCTCGCGCACGATGGCGGCGAGCTCGGCCAGACTCTCGGCCCGGCTGCGGTTGACGTTGGCGCGGTTGTGGCCCTCGGTGGCCGACATGAACAGGCCGATGCGCTGCGGCCGCAGCGCCAGCGCCTGCTCGAAGCCGCGCCGGTTCGGCACCAGCACGGTGCATTCCAGCCCGGGCAGTTCCTTCGCGGCGGCCAGCACCTCGGCCGTGTCGGCCATCTGCGGGATGGCGCGGGGCGAGACGAAGCTTCCCACCTCCATCCGGCGCAGCCCGGCCGCGTGCAGCTTCCGCACCAGCGCGACCTTGGTCTCCGTCGCGACGAAGGGCCCGATGGATTGCAGCCCGTCGCGTGGCGCCACCTCGGACAGCTCGACCTTTCCGCTCATGGCTCGTCCTCCCGCGCGACACTGTGCGCCCCGGGGCCGACGGCGGTCCAGCGCACCGTCCTTCCGGCGCGCCACGCCGTCATCGGGAAGGGCCGCCGCCCTCCTCGCACCCCGCCTCATCGCCGGAAACGAAGCCCCCGGAGCTTTCCGTGGCTTCCGGCCGCGGCGGCCCGACTCGCGAGGCCGGGCGCCGGCGGCGGTCCGGGAAGCTGGCCGGATGCAGGCGTTCGACCCTGGCGGCTGGGTTCCGGGAGGGCAGGGCCCTCCCTGGCGGCTGGGGTCCGGGGAAGGCAGGGCGTTTAGAGCATTTTCAAGCTGAGCGTCCTCGCTTAGCGGCTCGGAAAATGCGCCGGATCAAAGGCTGGAGCCGTTCCGGCCTGATACAGTCAGGCTGGATCGGCTCTAGACGGGCCGCGCTACCCCCGCGGCAGCACCAGCACTGCGCGCAGCCCGCGCCGCTCCCCGTCCTCGCGCGCGTCCAGCAGCTCCAGCGTCCCGCCGTGCAGGTGCGCCACCGCCTGCACGAGGCTCAGCCCGAGCCCCGAGCCCGGCGTGGTGCGCGCCGCGTCCGCCCGGAAGAAGCGCTCGCCCGCGCGCAGCCGGTCGGCGGCGGCGATGCCCGGCCCCTCGTCGGTCACCGCGACGCGCAGCACGCCGCCACCGGTCGCCGCCTCCAGCCGCACCGTCCCGCCCGGCGGCGTGAACTTCACCGCGTTGTCGAGCAGGTTGGCCACGGCCTGGATCAGCAGGTCGCGGTCGCCGTCCAGGGTCAGCTCGGGCGGCAGGTCGGTCTGCAATTGCTGGCCGCGCGCCTCGGCCTCGGCGGCGTAGTACTCGGCGGCGTCGGCCAGCAGCGGCGAGAGGTCCACCGGCGCGAAGGCGGCGCGGCGCGAGCCCGCCTCGGCCTCGGCGATGCGCAGCAGCGCCTGGAACACCCGCGTCACGCCGTCGAGGTCGGCGATGCCGCGCTCCACCGCGCCGCGCAGGTCCTCCTCGTGCGAGGCGGTGATGAGCGCCTCCTCCAGCCGCCCGCGCGCGCGGGCGATCGGCGTGCGCAGGTCGTGCGCGATGGCGTCGGAGACGCCGCGCACCCCGTCCATCAGCCGCGCGATGCGGTCGAGCATGGCGTTCATCGTGCTGGCCAGCCGGTCGAACTCGTCGCCGCGGCCGGAGAGCGGCACGCGGCTGCCGAGGTCGCCGCCCGCGATCGCCGCGGCGGTGGCGTAGGTCGGCAGCAGCCGCTTCTCCAGCGCGCGGCGCACCAGCCAGGCGCCGAGCAGCGCGAAGGCCAGCACCGCGCCCGCCGACCAGATCAGCGCCTCCAGCAGCAGCTCGCGCAGCCGCTCGCGCTCCTCGACGTCGCGGCCCACCAGCAGGCGGTAGCCGCCGGGCAGGTTCTCCACCCGCAGCCTCGCCTCGGCGCGCAGCCCCTCGCGGTCGATCTCGCGCTGCGACCACTGCTCGCTCGCCGGCAGGTTGCCCGGCCAGCGGTCGAGGTTGCCGGCGAGCTTGCGCCCCTCGGGATCGACCAGCAGGTAGATGGTCTCGTTCTCGACGTCCCCCGCGAGCCGCTCGTCGATCGACTCCGCCAGCCCGGTCGGCCCGGTCTCGCGCCAGCGCTCGGTCAGCGCCAGCACGTCGGCGCGCACGGCGGCATCGGTCTGCCGGTTCAGCGCGCCCGCCGTGCCCCACCACAGCATGGCGGCGAGCGCCACGGCCGAGCCCGCGAACAGCGCGGCGAAGAGCAGCGCGAAGCGGAAGCCGGCGCTGCGCATCAGGCGCGGCGGCTTCATCGCGCGCAGGGCGGTCGGCAGTGGCATGGCCGGTGCCGTTCCCGTTCCCGTCGGGAGCGGTGGACTCCCGATCCCCTGGCCGATCCCCTGGTCGGCCGCATGGGCATCGCCCTGCGCGACGCCCGGCCGCCCCTGCCGGCGCAGCCAGCGGGAGCCCTCGGCGATGGCGCCGCCGCGGACGCTCAAGCCTCGGCCCGGATCATGTAGCCCGCGTTGCGCACGGTGTGGATCAGCGGCTTGTCGAAGCCCTTGTCCAGCTTCTGGCGCAGGCGGGAGACGTGCACGTCGATCACGTTGGTCTGCGGGTCGAAGTGGTAGTCCCAGACCTTCTCCAGCAGCATGGTGCGCGTGACCACCTGCCCGGCATGGCGCATCAGGTGCTCCAGCAGCCGGAACTCGCGCGGCTGCACCTCGATCCGCCGCCCCGCCCGCGTCACGGTGCGCGAGAGCAGGTCGAGCTCCAGGTCGGCCACCTTGAGCCGCGTCGAGGGCACGTCCACCGCCGGGCGGCGGCCCAGCGCCTCGACGCGCGCCAGCAGCTCGGCGAAGGCGAAGGGCTTGACCAGGTAGTCGTCGCCGCCCGCCTTGAGGCCCTTGACCCGCTCGTCCACGCCCGAGAGCGCCGAGAGGAACAGCACCGGCGTGCGGTTGCCCTGGCCGCGCAGCGTCTCGACGAGGCGCACCCCGTCCACGCCGCCCGGCAGCATCCGGTCGAGCATCAGCAGGTCGAAGGTCTCGGAGGCGGCCAGGAACAGCCCGTCGCGGCCGTTCGCGGCATGCTCCACGAGGTGCCCGGCCTCCTGCAGCCCCTTCCTGACGAAACGGGCGACCTCGGCGTCGTCTTCCACCAGCAGAATACGCATCCTCGACACTCTCCGCCCTTGGAGCATTTCCAGGCCGGGCGTGCTCGCCCGGCGCCCCGGAAAATGCGCCCGATCAAAGGCTGGAACCGATCCGGCCCGATACGGTCAGGCCGGAACGGTTCTGGGGCCATCTCTCATCGCCGCCCGCCCCGGCCCGCGCGCCGGCACCGGGCCGTCCCGCGGGCCCCTCCGCCGGCACGCCACCCTGCCGCATCCTGCCGCACGATGCCGGCCCGCGGCAGCAGGGGCGTCCGCCGGCCGGCCTCAATTCGCCGGCTGGCCGGGCACCGGGCGGCGGCCGACCGTGACCGTCACGTCCTGCACCCGTCCCTCGCGCAGCACGCCGAGCCGCACCGTCTGGCCCGGCGGCACCGCCGCGACGTTGCGCACCAGGGCACGCGAGGTCTCGACGGCGGCGCCGTTCACCGCCACCACCACGTCGTCCTTGCGCAGCCCGGAACGCGCGGCGGGGCCGTTGCGCTCCACCCCGGCGATCAGCACCCCACGCTGCCCGCCCGAGCCCGGCTCCGGCGCGAGGTCCTGCACCGAGACGCCGAGCCAGCCGCGCTCCACCCGCCGGTCGCGCTTGAGCTGGTCGATCACCCCGCGCGCGAGGTCGGAGGGGGTGGCGAAGCCGATGCCGGCCGAGGCGCCGGAGGGCGAGTAGATGGCGGTCGAGATGCCCACCACCTCGCCGGCCATGTTGAACAGCGGGCCGCCGGAATTGCCGGGGTTGATCGCGGCGTCGGTCTGGATGAAGTCGTCGAACGGCCCCGCGCCGATCTCGCGCCCGCGCGCCGAGACGATGCCCGAGGTGACGGTGCCGCCGAGGCCGAACGGGTTGCCCGCCGCCAGCACCCACTGCCCGATGCGCAGCGCCGAGGAGGAGCCCCAGGCGACCGCGGTGAGCGGCCCGCGCGGCTCGATCCTGAGCAGGGCGAGGTCGGTCAGGTCGTCCGAGCCCACCACCGTCGCCGGGTACTCGGTGCCGTTCTGCAGCGAGACGACGACGCGGCTGGCGTTGCCGACCACGTGGTTGTTGGTGACGATGAAGCCCGCCGGGTCGATCACGAAGCCCGAGCCCGCGCCCTGAACCTGCTGCGGCCGGTTGCGGAAGCGGTTGCGGAAGTACTGCTCGAAGGGCGTGCCGCGCAGCTCCGGCGGCAGTTGCGCCACCTGCTCCGAGGTGACGGCGATGTTCACCACGGCCGGCAGCACGCGCTCCGACAGGTCGGCGAAGTCGGGGATGGCGCCGCGCTGCGCCGCGGCGGGCGCGCAGGCGAGCAGGCCGAACGGCGCCGCCAGGGCCAGCCCGGCCGCGCCGGTGCCGAACAGGCGGCGACCCAGGGGCCGGCCGGTTGGCCGGCCGGTTGCCCGGCTTATCGCACGGTCGGTTGCCCAGCCGGTCGCTCGGCCCGGCATCCGGTCCGGCGGGCACTCGCCGGTCCGCCGGGGCGGGGAGGCCGCCGGCGCTTCCGGCAGGCACTCGCCGGGCCGACGGGGGGGGAAGTCAGGCGGCATCGGGCGCTCATCCTCGTTCGGCGGAGCCAATATCGGGGCTTGCCCGCAACGGCAACAAGCCCCGACGGCACGCGTTGTTCCCGCCCCCCGCCGCCTTCGGCACGGGGGGCGCCAGGGGCGGCTGCCCGCGCGCCGCTCAGGCGGCGGGCGCGGGCGCGTCGCCGGCGCCGTCGGCGTGCCGTCCGGCCATCACCTCGACGATCTGCCGGCGCAGCCACGCCTCGGCCGGGTCGTGCTCCAGCGCGCTGCGCCAGGCCATGTGGATGGTGGATTCGGGCGTCGCGAAGGGCAGCGGGTCGGCCGCCAGCGCGCCGTCGGCGGTCAGCACGCCGGTGAGCATCTCCGAGGTGGTGCAGAGCAGGTCGGTGCCGCGCACCACGCGGTCGAGCAGGCCGAAGGAGGGCACGCCCACCACGACGCGGCGGCTGCGCCCGAGCGCCTCCAGCCTGTCGTCGGCGAAGCCCTGCAGGTCGCCATGCGCGGTGACCAGCACGTGCGGCCGGGCGCAGTAGGCATCGAGATCGACCGGCCCGGGGCTGCCCGCGTCCCGCAGCACCCGGAACGGGCCGCGCCGCAGGACGCGCCGGCGCACATTGGCCGGCAGGTCGCTGTCGAGATAGGCGACGGCGGTGCCGACCTCGCCCGATTCGAGCATGGCGGGCGCCGTGGTCCAGTCGAGGTTGCGCAGCACCAGCCGGCAGGCCGGGGCCCGCCGGCGCACCCGCTCCACCAGCCCCATGCCGGCGATGGCCACGTCGTCGCTCCAGCCGACGCGGAACAGGCGGACATCGGTGGCGGGGTCGAAGGGGGTGGCGCCGGCCACGGCGCGGTTGATGGCGGCGAGCACCGGCTCCAGCTCGGCCATCAGCGCCTCGGCCCGCGCGGTGGGCTCCAGCACGCGGCCGTTGCGCAGGAACAGCTCGTCGCGGAAGGCGAGGCGCAGCCGCGCCAGCGCCGCCGAGGTGGCGGGCTGGGACAGGAACAGGCTCTGCCCGGCGCGGGTCACGCTGCGGTGGCGCATCAGCGCGGCGAAGAGCGGCAGGAGGTTGAGGTCGAGGCGCTGGAGGCCGGATTCCTCGGGTTGGATCGCCATGGTGGGCGCGAGGATGACGGTGGCCGGCGGCGGCGTCGAGCCGGCCGCCGCGGCCTTGGCCTCCGGATGGTGCCCGCGGGTGCCCCGGGGATGGTGCCCGGGGGACGGGGCACGTCGCCTGGATGGCCGGGAGAGGTCCCGTCCCCCGGCCCGGCCGGTGGGCCCGGTGCGCCCCGATGGCGCGCCGGGCCGCGCGGTTCAGGAAACCGCGTCCTCGGCGCTGGCGATGCGCGGCTTGTCGGTCGAGACCGGCTCCTGCCCGAGCATGCGGGCGATGAAGCCGCCGATGATGCCGCCGGCGATCGGCACCACCCAGAACATCCAGAGCTGGCCGATATAGGCACCGCCCGCGAACAGCGCCGGGCCGGTGGAGCGGGCCGGGTTGACCGAGGTGTTGGTGACCGGGATCGAGATCAGGTGGATCAGGGTCAGGCCGAGGCCGATGGCGATCGGCGCGAAGCCGGCCGGCGCGCCCGGCGCGGTGGAGCCCATGATGATGAGCAGGAAGAAGGCCGTGGCCACCAGCTCCATCACCACGCAGGCGACCAGCGAGTACTTGCCCGGGCTGAGTTCGCCGAAGCCGTTGGAGGCGAAGCCGCCCAGCTCGAAGCCCGGCTTGCCCGAGGCGATCAGGTAGAGCACCGCGGCGGCGACGATGGCGCCCGCCACCTGCGCCACGATGTAGGGGACGATGTAGCTGGGAGGGATGCGCCCGCCTGCCCAGAGGCCGAGGGTGACGGCCGGGTTGAAGTGGCCGCCCGAGATCGGGCCGACCGCGTAGGCCATGGTGAGCACGGTCAGGCCGAACGCCAGGGCGACGCCGGTGAAGCCGATTCCGAGCGCCGGAAAGGCCGCGGCCAGCACGGCGCTGCCGCAGCCGCCGAAGGTCAGCCAGAAGGTGCCGAGGAACTCGGCTGCCGCGCGATTGGCCATGTTGGTAGGAGGCATGATCCTCTCCCCAGTTGTTTTGACGGGGAATAGATAGCGCCTGTTCAACGATTTGCGCAGCGGCCAGTTATCGCGGCGCCGGCATGCGGCCGCGTCGCCCGGCCGGGCCGGCCGTCCCTGCCGCCTCGCCGCCCGTCCGCTCCGGCCCGGCCGGGACAAGCCGTCCGAAGGCGCCGCGCCGCGCCGCACGCCGAAGGCGCGAAGCCGCGCCGCAAGAGGAGGCGGCGCGGCACGCGGCCCCGGCGGGACCGCGCCTTGCCGTGTCCGCCCCGGCACGCGGCCGCCGCCGGGAAGCGGGTCCGTCAGGCCGCGCCCGGATCCTCCGGCCAGTCGTGCTTCGGGTAGCGGCCGCGCATCTCCTTGCGCACCTCGCGCCAGCCGCCCTGCCAGAAGGCGGCGAGGTCGCCGGTCACGGCGATCGGCCGCCCGGCCGGCGAGAGCAGCGCCACCTGCAGCGGCACCGCCCCGCCTGCGAGGCGCGGCACCGCCGCGCCGAACAGCCACTGCGCCCGCGCCTCCAGCGTCGGCACCTCGCGCGCGTAGTCGATCGCCGCCTCGCGCCCGCCGGCCAGCGCCGCCCGAGCCGGCAGCGCCTCGTCCAGCCGGCGCCGCAGCCCCCATTCCAGGCGTTCGCGCAGCAGCGCGGCGGCTTCCAGCTCGCCCAGGGCGGCCAGCTTCATGCGGCCGTGCAGGTGCGGCGCCAGCCATTCGCCGGCGGTGGCGGCCAGCGCCGCGTCGGAGAGATCCGGCCAGTCCCCGTCGGGCTCCACTCGGCGCATCCAGCCCACCCGCGCCTGGAATTGCCGCGCCGCATCGGTCCAGCGCAGGTCGCGCAGGCCACGCTCGGCCGCCGCCGTGGCGAGGGCGGCGGCCATCGCGTCCGGATCGGCACCCGGCGAGCCCGGGGGCAGCGCCTCCTCCTCCAGCACCAGCGCGCCGAAGCGCAGCACCCGGCGCGCCAGCACCGCGCCGGCCCGGGCGTCGAAGGCGGCGCCCTCCTCGCGCACGAAGCGTTCCGGGAAGCGCCGCTCCAGCACGGCGCGGTCCAGCGGCGCCGCCATGCGGATGCGCGCCTCGGTGCCGACCTGCCCGGCACGCGCCCCGGCGAGGTCGAGATCGGCCACGGCGAGCAGCGGCGCCTTGGCCAGCGGGTCCGTCACCGCCAGCCGTGCCCCCAGGCCGCCGGCCAGGCGGAAGGCGCCGCCCCAGGCCCGGCGCGCGGCGATCCGGTCCGGGAAGCCCGCCGCCAGCAGCGCGCCGGGATCGCCCAGCGCCACGGCGCGCTCGGGCAGGCGCAGGCGGCGCCGGTGCTGCGCGGCGGCGCGGCGGATGCGGGCCAGCGCGGCGCGGTCGGCGTTCGGGTGATCCCCGCCGGCCAGCAGGTCGAGTCGCAGGGCGATGTCGCTCGGCGCTTCCCGGTCCCGGATCGGGTCGCGCTCCTCCAGCAGCGCGGCGAGGTCGGCGGCCAGCGCGCCCTCGCCGGGGCCGTCCGCCGCCAGCAGCATGCGCGCGAGGCGCGGATGCGTGCCGAGCCGCGCCATGCGCCGCCCGGCCTCGGTGATGCGTCCCTCGCCGTTCAGCGCGTCGAGGTCGCGCAGCAGGGCGCGGGCGGCGGCGAGGGCGCCGGCCGGCGGCGCGTCGAGGAAGCGCATCGCCGCCGGCTCGGCGCCCCAGGCGGCGCAGTCGAGCGCGAGGCCGGCGAGCTCGGCCTCCAGGATCTCCGGCCGGTCCTGCGGCGGCAGGCCGCGCTGCAGCGCCTCGGTCCAGAGCCGGTAGGCGACGCCCGGCGCGGTGCGCCCCGCGCGCCCGGCCCGCTGCTCCGCCGCCGCGCGGGAGATGCGCAGCGTGACCAGCCGCGCGAGCCCGGTCGCCGGGTCGAGCCGCGGCGCCCGACGGAAGCCGCCATCCACCACGATGCGCACGCCCGGCACGGTGAGCGAGGTCTCGGCGATCGAGGTGGCCAGCACCACCTTGCGCCGGTCCGACGGCGCCAGGGCGCGGTCCTGCTCGGCGGGGGAGAGCTCGCCGTGCAGCGGCAGCACCTCCGCGTCGATGCCACCCAGGCGCTCGGCGGTGCGGCGGATCTCGGCCCAGCCGGGCAGGAAGGCCAGCACGTCGCCGGGATCGCGGCGCAGCGCCTCGCGGATCGTGGCGGCCATCGCCTCGGGCAGCTCGCGCGGCTCCTTCAGCTCCCGCGCCCGGTGCTCGACGCGCACCGGGAAGGCGCGGCCGAGGCTCTCGATGCGCGGGGCGGGGGTGCCGGGCGATTCCGGGCCCGCGCCCATCAGCGCGGCGAAGGCGCCGCCGTCCAGCGTCGCCGACATGGCGAGCAGGCGCAGCTCCGGCCGCAGCGCCGATTGCAGGTCGAGGCAGAGGGCGAGGGCGAGGTCGGTGTCGAGGTTGCGCTCGTGCGCCTCGTCGAACAGCACCGCCGCGACGCCCTCCAGCCCGGGGTCCGATTGCAGCCGGCGCACCAGCAGCCCCTCGGTGACGACCTCGACGCGGGTGGCGGCGGAGACGGCGCGGTCGAGCCGGCTGGAAAGGCCGATGGTCTGGCCGACGGGCTCGCCCAGCAGCTCGGCCATGCGGCGCGCGGCGGCACGGGCGGCGACGCGGCGCGGCTCCAGCACCAGCAGCTTCCCGCCGGCCGCCCCAGGGGATGCTACAGAGGATGTCCCAGGGGATGCTCCAGGGGATGCCCCAGGGAATACCCAGGGTTCCTCGCGCAGCACCAGCGGCACCAGCGTGGTCTTGCCGGCGCCCGGGGGGGCGATCAGCACGGCGTTGGGGGAGTCGCGCAGGGCGTCGCGCAGCGCGGGCAGCGCCTCGGTGACGGGAAGGTCGGGGAGCATGCGGCGTGGGTTCTAGGGCAGTTCGGGCCGGGCCGGAAACCGGGCCGGCCGGGGGAGGGAAGGGTGGCGGGAGGGGCGGGGCCCCGCGTTGACGGGCCCGTGACACCGGGCCTAGCGTCCGCGCGTCGCGAGGGGCGGGCCGATACCCGCCATGGGACGAGGACGGGGAACGAGGAAACGATGGCGAACAAGCTCAGGGAAGCGTGGAAATCCGGCCGCAAGACGGTGAACGGCTGGCTCGCCATCCCGCACGCCTTCCCCGCCGAGGTGATGGCCCAGGCCGGCTTCGACAGCCTGACCGTGGACATGCAGCACGGCGTGCAGGACTACCTCTCGGCCGTCGCCTGCTTCCAGGGCATGCAGCCGCACGGCGTGACGCCGATGGTGCGCGTGCCGTGGAACGAGCCGGGCATCGTCGGCAAGGTGCTGGATGCCGGCGCGATGGGCGTGATCTGCCCGATGGTCAACACGCGCGAGCAGGCCGAGCAGCTCGTCTCCTACTGCCGCTACCCGCCCCAGGGCGCGCGCTCCTTCGGGCCGATCCGCGCCGGCATCTACGGCGAGGCCGGCACCTACTGGCAGACCGCCAACGACGACGTGCTGGTGATCCCGATGATCGAGACGCGCCAGGCGCTCGACAACCTGGAGGCCATCCTGGACGTGCCGGGGATCGACGGCGTGTATGTCGGCCCGTCCGACCTCGGCCTGTCGCTCGGCCTGCCGCCGCTGCAGGACCGCGAGGAGCCGCAGATCCTCGAGATCTACGGCCGCATCCTGCACGAGACGAAGAAGCGCGGGCAGGTCGCCGGGCTGCACACCATGTCCGGCAAGTACACGAAGCGCATGCACGAGATGGGCTTCGCCTTCGGCACCATCATGAACGACAGCGGCCTGATGCTGACGGCGGCCCGCGCGCAGATCGCGGCGGCACGGGGCGGCTGACGGCCCGAGCGCCTGGCGAGCTGCGCCGCGCGCCGTTCCCTGCTCGCCGTTCCCCGGCGACGGGGAATCGGGCATCCGGCCGCCGGATGCGTGGGCGCCGATGCGGGGCCGCCGGACGCGGCTTCCTCCGGTGGCAGGGACTACCGGCCCGTGCCTGTCAGGACCCGTGCGGGCCGGTATCGCGTGCGGGGCCGGTGCGGCGTGGCCGCATGCGGGATCGCGGGAGCATGCGGTACGCCCTCGCGCGGACCGGCATCAGAGGATCGTCCGCAGCCCCGCGATGATGCCGACCCAGAGGCCGGCGCTCAGGAAAACGCCCAGCGCGATGCCCCGTGCCGGGCGCAGGCCGTCGCTGCTGGCCGTCAGGGTGTCCTGGACTTCCGCTCCCTCCATGGTGCGCGTCGATGCCGCCACCGCGAGAAGGGTCGCAATTTCCAGCCGTTCCGGGATCGCGCTCATGATGTGCCCGCTTTTGGTGAAGCGGTATCATTATTGGGATGATCCGGTTGCCTTTCGGTTAACGCCGGCAACCGTCACGGTGCCCGCCTCCCCTCGTCCCCATCGGATCCGACCTGCCGGACCGTGCCCTGGCTCCCGGACCGGGCGTGCCCTATCCGGGAAGCACGATCGCGCGCCGTTCCATCTCGAGGCGCAGCGCATCGGCCGATAGGGCCATCGCCTCGCCCTCGGCTCCACGCCACTCGATGCTGGAGCCGCCCGGACCGATCTGCACCGCCTCCGGCGCCGCGCCGATCGCCACGTAGACGATGTCGCGCATCCCGAGCGGCGCGAGATCGACCTCGCCCTCGGCGCCATCGGCGAAGGCGACACGGAGCCGGCGTCCCGGCTCCACCCGGACTGCGGTGATCCGTTGGAGCATGCGCCGAGCCTAGCCGGATTGCATGAACGAAGGAAGAACAAAACGTCGCGCCTCACGGACCGGCCCGGCAGCCCGGCGTGCCGCGCATGCCTGTCCGGATGCCATGATCCTGCCGCGAAACGGGCCAGGAACGGCCAGGACCGGCCCCTAGCTTCCCGGTCACCGGAAAGGGGATTCTCCTATGCCCAGGCTCGCCCTCAGCCTCATCGTGCTCGCTTCCACGGCCATCGCCGCGCTGGTCTTCGTGCTGATCGGCGACGGCCTCGGCCCCACCGGGCTGCGCCCCGCCGCCGTCGCCTGGCCCGCGGCGCTGTCGGGCGGCATGCTCGGCCTCGGCCTGATGCTGCTGGAGCCGCGCCAGCGCGCCGGCCAGCCTCTCGACGCCGCCGGCTGAGCCGGCCCGTCACCGTACCGGCCCGGATCGTCCCCCGGCTCCACCTGCCGGGGCGCATCCGCCCGCCGTGGCGCCGGCCGATGGCGCCCTCGCCGGGCGGCGCCCGCGCTACAGGTTGAAGCTGGCGCGCAACCCGACGGCCTGGAAGGAACGATCCGGACCGTCCAGCGCGATGCTGCCGTTCTCGTACTGTGCCTGCAGGCGCAGGTTGGGCGAGAGGTGCCAGGTCAGCCCGCCCGTCCAGATGCGCTGCCGCCCGCCCCGCGTCGGGCCGTCGCGCAGGTCGACCACGCTGTAGCGGCCGGCAAGTTCCAGCGCGCCCCAGTTCCCGTTCGCCGGGTCGATCCAGCCGCGGGTCTTCGGCCGTGCCCAGGTGCCGGTGCTGCGGTTTCGTTCGCGCGGCGGCCCCACCAGCGGCACGACGGCGGTGACGTAGCCGCCGTCGAAGCCGCGGCTGCCGCCGCCCGTCAGCTCCACGCCGATATGCTGGTAGAGCGCCTCGACGTAGACGGGCCCGATCCGCCCGGCCAGTTCGGGCCCGATCGCCCACGCCGTGTCGGTGCGCATGCCGCCCGTGTCGAGGAAGCGGTTGCTGTTCGCCCCGCGCAGCTCGGGGTAGTCGCGCAGGCGCAGCGTGTCGGGGCCGGGGCTGGTGCCGGGCGCGAATTGCGCGGTGCCGTCGAGGCCGATCTGCAGGCGCACGGGGCCGAGCTCCGGCAGCAGCGCCACGGCGCGGCCGACCAGGCCGCGGGCGCGGTCGTCGCTGCGAGTCGAGAGCACCTGGCCCGTCACGTAGCCGCTGGCGTTCCAGCGGTCGCCGCGCGCCTCCAGCCCGAGCGCCAGGCGCGTGACGCCCGAGGCCAGGCTGGCGGTGATGGCGGTGACGGAGGCGCGCTCCAGGAACGGCAGGTCGAAGGAGCTGCCGGCATATTCGGGCAGGTGCTGCAGGGTGAAGGCGCCGGCCCGGATGGTGCCCCAGCCCAGGCCGGTCCAGCCGAGCGAGGCCTCGAAGAGCGCGTTGCTGGTGGCGGGGTTGCCGCCGAGGTCCCAGGTGAAGTTGTACTCGAACGCGTCGAGGACGGTGCCGCGCACGCCGAGCCGGCCGCGCCGCAGGTTGGCGGCGTCCTCGAAGCCGGCGGCGCGGCCGCCGCGGTCCTGATCGACGAACAGCGCGCCGTCCACGTCGAAGCGCACCAGCGGGGAGAGGGTGAAGCCGCCATTGCCGATCGAGAGCACCGGGCGGTCGTTGCGCCAGGACCAGCCATCGGTGGCGGCGGTGGCGGTGGCGGACGTCGCGGCGGCGGGCCGGGTCGCGGGCTGGCTGTCGGGCCGGGCGTCGGATTGAGCGGCCGATTGGGCCATGGCGGGAAGCGGGGCGGCGAGCAGGGCGGCGAACAAGGTGACGCGGCGGCGCGGCATGCGGAATCCTCGAATGGCCGGCCGTCAGGTTATGGCGCCGGCGCCGCGCCGAGGCGGCGCCGGCATGACAGGGTGGTGAGCGCCGCCCGTCTCGCACGGGATTGAAGCGGCGGCCGCTCGACGCGGGTCCGCGCTCGCGCGGACCCGCATGGCCCGTCGGCTCGAGCGGATCGCCGGCGGGTGGACACGCCCGGCGGCGTGAATCCGCGCGGAGAACAACGAGCGACGGCGAACCGCAGTCCCAACCGGACTGCGGGTCGCCGTCGCCGCGCGGCCGCCCCACCGGTCCCGCGCGCGATGCCCGTCGGCACAAGCCGGGTTTCGCGCCGGCCGGTAGGCCCTTCCGCCGCCAGAATCTGCGCCTGGGCGTCAGCCAGGCGAACAATCCCGATCGCCGAGGAGCGACGCGCGGCGCGGATTTCCGGGGCGCCCGGCTTTGTCAGCCCTTCTCGGGATAGAGCGAGAGCAGCCCCGCCTCGGAGGCGTCGCAGCGGCCGCGCTCCGTGATCAGCCCGGTCACCAGGCGCGCCGGCGTCACGTCGAAGGCCGGGTTGGCGGCCGGGCTGCCCTCGGCGGCGACGCGCACGCGCACGATCTCGCCCGCCTCGTTGCGGCCCGTCAGCTCCGTCACCTCCTCGCCGGCCCGCTCCTCGATCGGGATCTCGGCGATGCCGTCGCGCACGCGCATGTCGAGCGTCGAGTGCGGCATCGCCACCCAGAACGGCACGCCGTTGTCCCTCGCCGCCAGCGCCTTGAGGTAGGTGCCGATCTTGTTCGCCACGTCGCCGGTGCGCGTCACCCGGTCGGTGCCGACGATCACCAGATCCACCTGCCCGTGCTGCATCAGGTGGCCGCCGGCATTGTCGGCCACCACCGTGTGCGGCACGCCGTGCCGGCCCAGCTCGAACGCGGTCAGCGCCGCGCCCTGGTTGCGCGGCCGCGTCTCGTCCACCCAGACATGCACCGGAATTCCCGCGTCGTGCGCCTGGTAGATGGGCGAGAGGGCGGTGCCGTAGTCCACCGTCGCCAGCCAGCCGGCGTTGCAGTGGGTCAGGACGTTCACCACCTCGCCGGCCGCTTTGCGCGCGGCCGCCTGCTCGATCAGCGGCAGCCCGTGCTCGCCGATGCGCCGGCAGGTCTCGGCATCGTCGTCGGCGATGGCCTTCGCCTCGGCATAGGCGGCCGCGACGCGCCGCGCCGGCGGCTGGTTGCGCAGCGCCGCCAGCATCCGCTCGATCGCCCAGCGCAAGTTGATCGCGGTCGGGCGGGTCTCCGCCAGCATGGCGCAGACCGTCTCCAGCCGTTCGGTCGAGGCGTCCTCGCGCAGCGCCAGCGCCACGCCGTAGGCGGCGACGGCACCGATCAGCGGCGCGCCGCGCACCTGCATGGACCGGATCGCGTGCGCCACCTGCTCCTCGTCGGTCAGGCGCAGGATCTCCAGCGCCCAGGGCAGCCGGGTCTGGTCGAAGATGCGGACGGACCAGCCATCCTCGTCCACCCAGACGCTGCGGTAGTGCTTACCCTCGATCTTCATGCGTGCGGAATTCCCGGAAGGCTGGCCAGTGGGACGATTGGGTGCGGACGATTGGACGGGGCGGGCGGCGCGGCGGGTGACCGGGCCGGGAAACGCGGTCCGGCGCGGCCGCGTCCCGCACCGACATGGACCGGGAAGGGGCCCGGCACCCGTGAAGACGGCATGACAGGTGGCGAGGCGGCGGCGCGAGGGCCGGCGGCCGGGCGCTCAGATGCGCTGGTGCAGTGCGCAGACCAGGGTGAACAGGCGGCGCGCCGTCTCGAAATCCACCTCGATGCGGCCTTCCAGGCGCTGGATCAGCAGTTCGGCGCCCTCGTTGTGCAGCCCGCGCCGGCCCATGTCGATCGCCTGGATTCGCGCCTCCTGCGCCCCCTCCGACACCGCCTGCTCATGGCTCTCGACCACCATGTGGTAGTCCTTGATCAGCCGGCGGAACGGGCCGAGGGCCAGGATGATGGCGCGCAGCATCGCGTCGTTCGTGTCGTGCACCTCGAAGGCCAGCCGGCCGTCCCGGATGCACAGGTGCAGCACGTAGGGACCGGGCGGCAGGTCGCGCGGCACGAAGCGGTTGCCGGCCAGCAGGTCGGTCACCGCCTGCTGCCGGTCGGCCTCCGCATAGGGGGAGAGCGGCGGCGCATCGTTGCCGAGCTCGATCCGGATCAGGTAGCCCGGCTCCGGCGCCTCCTGGGCATCGCCGGGGCCGGTCATCGCGGCGCCGTTCACCATGTCGGCGCCGCCGGGTCGCGCTCCGCGAGCGCGGGGCCGCGCGCGGCGCCCTCCGGACCGGGGGCCGCCGGCCCGGAGGGCGGCTGGGCCGGGCGTGGCGGCACGTTCTCGAGCCCGCCGCCGTGATGCTCCTGGCCGGCGAAGCCGAGGCGCAGCATCCAGCCCACCACGGCGCCCTTGACGGGCCGCAGGATCAGCGTGCAGGCGATCGCGAAGAGCGGCAGCCACAGCGCCATGTGCAGCCACATCGGCGGGTGCCAGCGCGTCTCGACCCAGAACACGATCGGCACCAGCAGGTGGCCGACGAGGAAGATGGTGAAGTAGGGAGGCGCGTCGTCCGCGCGCAGCGCGCCGAGCGGCGCGCCGCATTCGGCGCATTCCGGCACCACCTTGAGATAGCCGTCGAAGACGCGGCCGACGCCGCAGGCGGGGCAGTGATTGGTGGCGCCGCGCCCGAGCGCGGTCAGCAGCGGCAGTTGCTCGTAAGGCGTGGCGGCGGTGGCCCGGGCCGGCTCCCAACGCATAGCGGTGCTTCCTCGATGAGGGGCGAAACTGAGCCAGCGCGCGGCGGCGATCAAGAGCCGAACGCGTCGGGGCCGGGGCGGGGCCGGGGTCGAAGCGACCGGTCCGCTGCCCATGACGGAGATGGCGGGGCACCACCCGCTCCTCAACCCCGTCCCCGTCGAGCCTGCCATGCCCGATGCGGAGCGCGGGACTCCGGCGCGCCCCGGTCGGCGGGAGGCGCCGGGGGGCAGCCTCACCGTTCCGTGTCCTCCGCCGCGCTTGGTTCCGGCGCTTCGCCCGGGAGGCCCGCCCGGCGCGGCGGCGGGCGCCCGGGTGCCGCTCCCCTCCGTCCGCCGTCAGGCGGCCTGCAGGACCGCCGCGACGCGGGAAAGCTCCTCCAGCCGATCCAGCATGCGATCCTGCAATTCCGCCCGCAGGGCGGGGCTGCTGAGGTGGCCGGGCTGCCGCGCCGCCGCGACCAGCGCCTCGGCGGTGCGGGCGGGATCGAGGCCCAGCAGCCGTTGCAGGACGGCATGGCGGTGCAGAAGATCCTTGGCCAGTGCCTTGAGGGCCGCCTTCGGCGAGCGCCCGCCCGCCTCTTCCCGGCCGTTCCCGTCGGGTGCCGCGGCCGGCACCTTCCCGCGCAGATCCGCCATCGCCGCCTCGCGGTCCAGGGCGCGGGTGCCGCCCCATGGCAGGCCCGGCTTGCCGAAGCGCAGCAGGGCGCGGGCGGAGGGTGGCGGCACGGCCGTGACGCTCGCCGCGACCTCGACCGAAAGGCACCAGTCGGTCCACTTGAACAGGGAGAAATTGCCCGAGCTGGTGATCGGCACCCAGGGGATGCCGTAGGTGTCGGCCAGGATGGCGCCGTGCAGGGATTCGGTGAGCAGCAGCTCCACGCCACGCAGCCGCCCGATCACCGAGGCCGGGTCGGCGCAGGGGCTGATCAGCGAGTAGCCGGCCATCGCGCAGGCTTCCCGCCAGCCCGGATAGCCGAGCGACTCCCAGTGCGGCATCACGCCGATCCGGCCCGCCCCGGCGACCCGCGGGATGTCGAGCACGCGCGGCGTCAGGATCGCGCCGTCGGACAGCGCGAGGTCGCGCGGGCAGTCGAGCAGCTCGGCCGTCAGCGGGCCGCGGACGCACCAGATGCGCCGGGGCATGTCCCAGCCCGCGACGGGATCGTAGCCGGCACCGCTGGAGAAGACGTGCAGGAAGTCGCAGCCCGGTGTCGGCATCCCGATGATGGTGCCGATCCCGAGGAAGCCGCTGCGGTCCGCCGCGTCGTCCGATGCTTCGAACAGGGCAGGGGCCGCGCTCGGCCAGAGCAGGGCATTGAGGTCGTCGCCGAAATTCGGCTGGGTCGGTCGGTAGTGGACCAGTTGCATTTTGCCTGTCTCACCTCTGCCGGGGCCCGACCCCGCCCGCCGCAGGGGCGGCGATGCGAGGCGAGCGGCTGTCGGTGCCGCAGAGGGGGACCGGGGTGGGAGCCGCCGTGAAGTCGTTCCGACGGGTTGCACCGAGGGCCAATGCGCCACAACCGATGATAGTGTCGGCCATGGTATAAAAATCGATAACGTCTCAAATCAGGCAGGATATCGGCCTGTAATGCAACCATAAGTAGCAAACCTGCGTGCGCCATCCGCCGTGCCAGGGCCGGATGCCGGCCCGCATGGCGGGGATGCCGCCGACCGCGATGGGCCCGGAACGCGAAACGGGCCACCGTCTCGCGACGGCGGCCCGCTCCGGGGAAGCCCTGTCGTGGGGGGGGGCGGGGGGGGGGGCCGGCCGGGCGGGGGG
>NZ_JALPRX010000070.1 GCF_023223525.1 Roseomonas acroporae
TTCCGAGCCGCTGAGCGAGGACGCTCAGCTTGAAAATGCTCTAGGGCAATACCGGCCGATCCGGTCTTCCGCCTCCCCGCAACGGCGGCGCGCCGCTCCGCCTGCCGTTCAGCCGCGGCTTCCCCCGGGCCGGCTGGGAGGGCGGCGACCGGGGACGGGCAGGGGCAGGGGCAGGGGCAGGGGGGGCACGCGGGCGGCGAACCCGCCGCCCGGCCCGCTTCAGCGGCGCTGCGGCCCCGCCTCGTTCAGCGCCAGGTTCTGCTGCGCGAGGTCGGCGGTGGCGCTGTCCGGCGCCAGGGCGATGGTGCGCCGCCAGTCGGCCCGCGCCCCGGCGGTGTCGCCGCGAAGCTGGCGGATGATGCCGCGCTCCAGCAGCGCCTCGGGGTTGTCGGGCGCTGCCTCCAGGGCGCGGGCCACGTCGTCGGCGGCCAGCTCGACGCGGTCGAGGTGCCGCCAGGCGGCGGCGCGGAACACCCAGGCATCGGCGCGGCGGGGATCGAGGTCCACGGCGCGGTTGAGGTCCTCGATGGCGTCGGCGTAGCGCCCGGCCGCGGCCAGCGCCACGGAGCGGTCGACCAGCAGGTCGATGTCGCTGGGGGTGAGGGTCAGCGCCAGGGTGATGGCGCCGAAGGCACGGTCGGTGTTGCCGACCATCAGCCAGGCCTGCCCGGCCTGGGCATAGACGGCGGCGCGGGCGGCGGGGCCGGCATGGCTGCGGCCGGCGATCTGCTCCAGCCGGTTCGCCGCGCGCTCCGGGTCGCCGGCGGCCAGGATGGCCAGGGCGGCGCAGTGCTGCGCGCCCTCGCCGCCGCCGGTCGCCTCCCAGGCATCGGCGAAGGCGCGCGCCCCCTCGGCGTCGGTGCGCAGCAGGGCGAGGCAGCGTTCGTATTCCGGCCCGTCGGCCAGGCGCGGCGGATCCGGCGGGGTGGGCAGCAGCTCGTCGTCGGCACTGGCCGGGCTGTTGTCGCCGGTCGTCCCGGTCTCGGCGACGTCGACGGTGCGGGGCGGGGCCTCGGCCGCCGCGCCGCCGACCGGCGTCTCCGCGCCGTTCCGGAAGGATCCGAGATCGAGCTTCCAGACGGTGCCGGCACCCAGGGCCAGCACGGCGACCAGGGTGCCGAGCAGGAGGGGGCGGGCGGCGCGCATGGTGGCCCACTCTAGACGAGGCGGGGCAGCGGCGCCAGATCGCCGGGTCGGGCCGGAATTCCCGACGCTGCATCATTGCCCTCGCGGTGCGGCCGGTGCAAGGCGGGGCGATGCCGGGCGCGGCGGGCGCGGGGAGCGACGGGGACGTGATGGCGGAAGCATCGGGGGACGAGGCAGGCGCCGCATCCGGGCGGCCGGCGACGGGGCAACCGGAGACGGAGCGGCCGGCGGGGCAGCCGAAGACGGGGCAGCCGAAGACGGGGCAGCCGACGGGGCGGCTGGTGGTGGCGGGCCTCGGCTATGCCGGCATGGCCGCGGCGCGCGCCGCCGCGGCGGCGGGCTGGGTGGTGTGCGGCACGGCCCGCGACCCGTCGCGCCGGCCGGCGCCACCCGGCATCGAGGTGATCCCCTTCGACGCGGCGGGCCCCGCCATCGCCGCGGCGACGCATCTGCTCGTCACGGCGGCGCCCGGTGCGGCGGGCGATCCGGTGCTCGCCGCGCATGCCGGCGCCATCCGGGCGGCGCGGCGGCTCGCCTGGATCGGCTACGTCTCCACCACCGCCGTCTACGGCGACCGCGCCGGCGGGCTGGTGGACGAGGACACGCCGCCGGCGCCGCGCCAGGAGCGCGGCCGGCGGCGCCTGGCTGCGGAGCTGGGCTGGGCGGCGCTGGCGACGGGCCGCACGGTGGACCTGCTGCGCACGGGCGGCATCTACGGCCCCGGCCGCTCCGCCCTCAACGACCTGCGCGAGGGCACGGCGCGGCGGGTGATCCGCCCTGGCCACCGCTTCTCGCGCATCCACCGCGACGACATCGCCCATGCCGCCCTGGCGGCGATGGAACAGAACGCCGCCCTGGCGGCGATGGAACAGACGGCGGCCGGGAAGGCCGCCTCGGGCACGCGCGTGCTGCATCTCGTGGACGACGAGCCGGCCGAGAGCGCCGCGGTGGTGGAGGAGGCGGCACGGCTGCTCGGCGTGCCGCCGCCGCCCGCGCTCTCCTTCGCCGAGGCGGAGGCGGCCATGTCGCCCATGGCGCGCTCCTTCTGGTCGGAGCGGCGCGAGGTGAGCAGCGCCCGCACGCAGGCGCTGCTCGGCATCCGGTGGCTGTACCCGACCTACCGCGAGGGGCTACGCGCCATTCTGCAGGAGGAGCAGGGCGAGCGTCCCGCATAGCAGGGCGAGGTCCTGCGGGCGCGACAGGCGGTGGTCGCCGTCGCGGAGCAGGGTGAGCTGCACGTCGTCGCCCTCGATCGCCTCCATCAGCCGCAGCGCATGGCGCCAGGGCACGTCCGGGTCGATCTGGCCCTGGAGCAGCCGCACCGGGATTTCCAGCGGGATGGCGCGTCCGAGCAGCGCCTGCTGGCGCCCGTCCTCGATCAGCGCGCGGGTGATCGGCACGGGCGGGCCGTACTGGCTCGGCAGGTGGGCGACGCCCTCCACCGCCAGCGCCTGGCTCTGCTCGGTGGTCAGGGCCGGAAGCATCAGCTCGGTCACGAAGTCGGGCGCGGCGGCGACGCCGAGCAGGCCGCGCACCCGCTCCGGCCGGCGCAGGGCGAGGTGCAGCGCGATCCAGCCGCCCATGGAGGAGCCGACCAGGATCTGCGGCCCCTCGGTCAGCCGGTCCAGGACCGAGAGCGCGTCCTCGGTCCAGCGGCCGATCGTGCCGTCCTCGAAGCGGCCCTCGCTGGCGCCGTGGCCGGAATAGTCGAAGCGCAGGAAGGCCTGGCCGCGGCGGGCGCAGAAATCGGCCAGCGCCTCGGCCTTGGCGCCGGTCATGTCGGAGCGGAAGCCGCCCAGGAACATCACGCCGGGGCCGCGACCGGGCCGTCGTCGGTAGGCGAGGGCGGGGCCGGGGGAGGAGCCGGAGTCGCGGCGAAGGAATTCGATGGGGTCGGGCTGCATCCGGGCGACTCTGGCACGGGACGGGTGGCCGGTCAGGTCCGGCCTGGGGCATCCGGGCGTCATCTCGTCCGGCGCGTGGGACATCATCGCGCCCTGGCGCGTGGAACGTCATCGCGCCCCGGCGCGTGGGACATCATCGTGCCTGGCGTGTGGGACGTCATCGCGCTTGCCGCCTGGGGCGTCATCACGCCTTGGCGCGTGGGACGGCATCGCGCCCCGGCGCGTGGAACGGCATCGCGCCCTGGCGCGTGGAACGTCATCGTGCTGGCGCGCGGGACATCATCATGCTTGGCGCGCCCGTCGCCGCACCGCACATTAGCCGGATGGCTTCCCCCGCGCTCGTCCCGGCCGCTGCCGAGGACCCCTCCTTCGCCGAGCTGATCGCCCAGCGCCCGCACCTCTCCCTGCACGCCCTGGACGGGCTGACCATGGAGGAGGTGCCGCTCGCCCGCATCGCCGCCGCCGTCGGCACCCCCACCTGGATCTATTCCGCCGGCGCGCTGCGCCGCCGCTACGCCCGGCTGCGCGACGCACTGGCCGGGGCGGGGCTCGATGCCGGCATCCACTTCGCCGTGAAGGCCAACACCAGCCTCGCCGTGCTGCGCGTGCTGGCCGAGGCCGGCGCCGGGGCCGACGTGGTGAGCGAGGGCGAGCTGCGCATCGCCCGCGCCGCCGGCATCCCGGCCTCGCGCATCGTCTTCTCGGGCGTCGGCAAGACCGGGCGGGAGCTGCGCCTCGCCCTCGACGAGGACATCCACCAGATCAACGCCGAGAGCGCCGAGGAACTGGCGATGCTCTCGGCGCTGGCCGCCTCGCTCGGCCGCACGGCGCGGGTCGCGCTGCGGGTCAACCCGGACGTGGATGCCCGCACCCACGCCAAGATCACCACCGGCCTCTCGGAGAACAAGTTCGGCGTCGCCTACGACGAGGCGGTGGCGCTCTACGCGCGCATGGCGGCGATGCCGGGCATCCGGCCGGTCGGCATCGCCATGCACATCGGCAGCCAGATCACCGCCGGCATGGCCGCCTACCGCGCCGCCTATGCCCGCATGGCCGAGCTGGTGCGCGAGCTGCGGGCGCGCGGCCTGCCGGTGGAGCGGCTGGATGGCGGCGGCGGCCTCGGCATCCCCTACCGCGACGAGCCGGCGCCGCTGCCCGAGGCGCTGGCCGGC
This sequence comes from Roseomonas acroporae, assembly GCF_023223525.1. Classification (GTDB taxonomy): domain Bacteria; phylum Pseudomonadota; class Alphaproteobacteria; order Acetobacterales; family Acetobacteraceae; genus Roseomonas_E; species Roseomonas_E acroporae. The sequence continues at coordinate 4,223 of NZ_JALPRX010000070.1, forward strand.
GCCATCCGCGCCACGCTCGGGCCGCTCGGCCTGCCGGTGATGATCGAGCCCGGCCGCTGGATCGCGGGGCCGGCCGGCGTGCTGCTGGCCTCCGTCGTGATCGAGAAGCGCGGCGAGGCGCGGCGCTTCGCCATCTGCGACGCCGGCATGAACGACCTGGTGCGCCCGGCCATGTACGAGGCGTGGCACGGCATCGTGCCGGTCGGCGCCGCCGCCCGGGCGGCGCCGCTCTCGCCCGCCGACGTGGTGGGGCCGGTCTGCGAGACCGGCGACACCTTCGCGCGCGGCCGCGCCCTGCCGCCGCTCGCCCCGGGCGACCTGCTCGCCTTCCTCGATGCCGGCGCCTACGGCGCGGTGATGAGCAGCACCTACAACGCGCGGCCGCTCGCCGCCGAGGTGCTGGTGGATGGCGACCGCTTCGCCGTGGTGCGCGAGCGCCAGGGCTTCGAGGCGCTGCTCGCCGGCCAGCGCGTGCCGGACTGGCTGGCGACGGGTCCCGCCGCGGAGGCGACGCCCTGACCGCCCCCGGCAGGACGGCGATGCGACGGCCGCGCGGCGCGACGCGCGGCAATCCCTCGGGCCATCCCCTGGGCCATCCCTTGGGCAATCCCCTGGGCCATCCCGCGGACTGCCTCGCGGGCCTTCCCCTGGGCCGTCCCGAACGAATCCTGCCGGGGAGATGCCGATGAGCGCCACCTCGACCACGCCGCTCGCGGCCCGGCTCGTCCGCTGGCGTGCCCTGGCGCGGCTCGCCCTCTGGTGGGAGGCGCTGTGGCCCGCCGCCTGGCCGGTGCTGGCGGTGCTGGGCGTGGGGCTGGTGCCGGCGCTGCTCGGCCTGCCGCTGCTGCTGCCGGCCTGGCTGCACCTGCTGCTGCTGCTGGCCTGGCTCGGCCTGCTCGGCTGGACCGGCTGGCGGGCCTGGCGCGGCTTCCGCGCGCCCGATGCCGCCTCGGCGGAGCGCCGGCTGGAGGAGGAATCCGGCCTGCGTCACCGGCCGCTCGCCGCGCTCGCCGACCGGCCGGTGACGGACGATCCGGCGGCGCTGGCGCTGTGGCGGGCGCACCAGCGGCGTGCCGCGGCGCAGCTCGGCCGGCTGCGGGTCGGCCTGCCGCGTCCGGGGCTGGCGGCGCGCGACCGGCATGCCCTGCGGGGCGGGCTGCTGCTGGCGGTGCTCGCCGCGCTGGTGGTGGCCGGGCCGGAGACGCCGGAGCGGCTGCGCCGCGCCCTGCTGCCCGGCTTCGCCCCGCCCGCCGCGCCGCCGGCGCTGCGGCTGGAGGGCTGGATCACGCCCCCCGCCTATACCGGCGCCGCGCCGGTGCTGCTGGAGCCGCGCGGCGGCGAGGTGACGGTGCCGGCCGGCAGCCGGCTGCAGCTCGCCCTCTCGGGCGGCGCCGGCGGCGCGCCCGAGCTGGTGCAGGACGGCGCGGCCACCCCCTTCCGCGCGCTGGACGGCGCCAGCTTCGGCGTCGAGGCGGTGCTGGAGCGGGGCGGCACACTGGCGGTGCGGCGCGACGGCGGCGAGGTGGCGCGCTGGACCGTGGCGGTGCAGGCGGATTCGGCGCCGGCCGTCGCCTTCACCGAGCCGCCCGGACGCGCCCGCACCGGCCTCGCCCTGCGCCTGCCCTGGCGCGCCGAGGACGACTGGGGCGTCACCGCGCTGCGCGCCGAGCTGCGGCTCGTGCGGCGGGCCTCGGCGCCGCCGCTGGTGCTGGCCCTGCCGTTGCCGGGCGGCGCGCCGAAGCAGGCGCGCGGCGCCGCCCAGCCCGACCTGTCCGCGCATCCCTGGGCGGGGCTGGAGGTGACCCTGCGCCTCGTCGCCCGCGACGGCGCCGGGCAGGAGGGCGAGTCCGAGACCGTCACCCTCGCCCTGCCGGAACGCAGCTTCAACCACCCCGTCGCGCGCGCCCTGGTGGCGCTGCGCAAGGCGCTGTCGCTCGATCCCGACGGGCGCGCCCCGGCGCGGCGGGAGCTCGACCAGATCGCCGCCGCGCCGGAGGCGTTCGAGAACGACACGGCCACCTTCCTGGCGCTGCGCATCGCCCGCTTCCGGCTGCAGCGCGACCTCCGGCCGGAGGCGGTGCCGGAGGTGCAGGCGCTGCTCTGGGACACCGCCCTGGCGCTGGAGGAGGGCCGCGCCGACCGCACCGGCCGGGCGCTGGCCGCCGCCCGCGAGGCGGTGCGCGAGGCGCTGAACCAGCCCCCCGGCGAGACGCCCGAGGCGCGCGCGCAGCAGCAGGCGGAGTTGCAGCGGCGCATCGAGCAGCTGCGCGAGGCGGTGCGCCGCCACCTGGAGGCGCTGGCCGAGCGGCTGCGGCAGGAGAACGCCGAGGCCCAGCCCTACGACCCGCAGGCGCGCAACCTCGACCAGCGCGAGATCGACCGCCGCGCCCAGCGGATGCAGGACGCGGCGCGCGAGGGCCGCAACGAGGACGCGCAGCGCGAGCTGGCCGAGCTGGAGGAGATGCTGCAGGCGCTGCAGGAGGGCCGCGTCGCCCGCATGCAGAACCCGCAGCGCCAGGGCCAGCGCGAGCGCGGCCAGCAGCAGATGGGCGCGGTGCAGGACATGGTGCGCCGACAGGGCGAGATGCTGGACCGCGCCCAGCGCCGCGCCGACGCCGACGAGCAGCGGCGGGCGCAGGAGCGGCGCGAGCTGGGCCGCTATCCCGGCCTGCGGCCGCCGCCCGGGGAAGGACGGCAGGGAGGGCCGCAGCAGGGGGAGCAGGGCTCCGGGGGCCGGCCGGACGCCCCGAGGGACGCCCAGGCCGATACGCGTCGCGACGCCCGCACCCAGCGCGCGCTGCGCCGCGCCCTCGGCGAGCTGATGCAGCAGTACGGCGACCTGACCGGCGAGGTGCCGGAGAGCCTCGGCCGCGCCGACCAGGCGATGCGGCAGGCGCAGGAGGCGCTGGGCCAGGGCGACGACCCGCGCGAGGCGCAAGGCCGGGCGCTGCGGGCCCTGCAGGAGGGCGGCCGCGACATGGCCGGCCGCATGCGCCAGCAATTCGGTCTCTCGCAGGATGGCGACGGCGAGGGGGAGGGCGAGCCGCAGGATGCCGCCGGCGATCCGCAGCGCGGCGGCGAGGGCGGCGAGCAGGCGCGCGAGCGCGGCGAGGGGCGCGACCCGCTCGGCCGGCGCGGCCGGGAGGCGGCCGGGGCCGCCGACAACGGCGCGGATACCCGCATGCCCGACGAGGCGGAATTGCTGCGTACCCGCCGGCTGCAGGAGGAACTGCGCCGGCGCGGCGCCGAACGTGAGCGGCCGCCGGAGGAGCTGAACTACATCGACCGGCTGCTGCGGCAGTTCTGACCCGTCGTATCCGGCACGACCGGCGCCACCGGTCCCTTCGCCGTCCCCCCGACGTGCGGGCCTTCCGTCGGGATGCCGTTGCCGGCTCGCTGTGAGCGTGGCGGCCCGAACGCCGGGATCCGGAATCGGGCAGGGGGGTCCGGGGGGCTTCGCCCCCGGCGGGAGGATGCAAGGAGGGCAGAGCCCTCCTTGCCGGGGTCCGGGGCGGCGCCCCGTTCCCGCACGGCGGCGTCAGCCGCCCAGCGCCACCGCCGCCGTCGATCCCGGCGTCTGCAGGCCGAGGTCGAAGCCGAGCCCGTCCAGCCCCGCCGCCAACCCCTCCGGCAGTCCGGGCGTGTAGAAGGGCGCGTCCCGGCGGACCAGTTCCGCGATCATTTCCGCCTCCTCGGCCGGGAACAGCTTCCGCCCGATCGCCGTGGCCCGCGCCGGGTCCTCGCGCAGCAGCGCCTGCGCCGCCGTGGTGGCGCGAACGATCGCCGCCGCCGCCTCGGGCCGCGCGCGCGCGAATTCGTCGGTGACGGCCATGACCGGCATGGTGGAGAGGAACCAGGGCGCCGCCACCGCGTCGCGCCGCGCGTCCAGCACCAGCGTGCCGATGCCACGCCGCAGCGCGATCTCGGTGCCCATGCCGTTGGCCCAGAAGCCGTCGATCGTCCCCGCTTCCAGGGCGCGGGCGGCGGCGACGCCGAAATTGGTGCGCTCCGTGCCGGGGATCGGCACGATGCCGATGTCGTTCGCCTCGGGGTCGAGGCCGAGGCCGCGCAGCAGGTGCCGCAGCGCCAGCCCGACGAAGGGCGCCGCGCCGATGCGCCGGCCGCGCAGCGCCGCGAGGTCGCCGCGCGCGATGCCGAGCGCCGCGCGCATCACCAGGAACCAGTACATGCCCCGGCTCTGCGCGCAGAGCAGCCGCACGCCGCGCCAGTCCGGGAAGGCGGCGAGCGCCGAGTGCGCCGAGCCGCCGACGATGTCGAGCTCCCCGCCGCGCAGCATGGCGTAGGAGCGTTCCACCGGCGCGACCATCTCCAGCGAGACGTCGAGCCCCTCGCGGGCGAGGCAGCCCAGCTCCACCGCCGCGATGGCGGGGAAGTAGGAGGGCGAGATCAGGTCGGGAATGGCGAGCTTCATGCCGCGTTGCCTCCGCTGGCGCGTCCCTGCCCGGATGGGACGCGGTTCTCAGTCATCCGTCACCACCCGCCCGTGCTCGACGCGGATGGCGACGGGGACGAGGTGCCGGCCCTCGCAGGGGCCGGCGACGCACAGCCCGTCGGCGAGGCGGAAGCGCGCATCGTGCTCGGTGCAGCGCAGGTGCCGCCCGCCGGGGCCGAGCAGCCGCGCCGCGTCGCGGTCGAGCGGGATGCCGCGATGCGGGCAGCGGTTGCGGTACGCGACCACGCCGCCGCCTTCGAGACGCAGCACGATGGTGCCGCCGTGCGGCCGCGCCGCGTCGGGACCGGCGAGGACCGGCACGCCGGGCTGCAGCGCGTCCACGTCGCAGAGCACCGCCACCGCTCAGAACTGCGAGGAGCTGATCGGCGCGCCGAACCAGCGCAGCACCAGCCACTCCGCCACCGCCACCACGCCGTAGAGCAGCAGGCCGAGCCCGCAGAGCAGCGTGACGGCGGCGAAGACCAGCGCCGTCTCGGCGGCGGCCGAGGCGAACATGACGATGTAGCCGAGCCCCTGCTGCGCGGTGACGAACTCGCCCACCACCTGGCCGATCATGGCGACCGTGGCGCAGATCTTCAGCCCGGCGAAGATGTGCGGCACGGCGTAGGGGAAGCGCACGCTGTGGAAGGTCTGCCAGCCGGTCGCGGTGAGGGAGCGGCAGAGCAGCAGCGCGTTGCGCTCGGCGCTCATCAGCCCGGCGGCGGTGGAGACGGCGACGGGGAAGAAGGCGATGAACAGCACGAAGGCGAGGCGCGAGGAGGGCCCCACCCCGAGCCAGACGATGAACAGCGGCGCCAGCGCGATCTTCGGGATGAGCTGGAAGAACACCACCAGCGGCTGGATGGTCTGGCGGATTCGGGTGGAGGCGGTGAGCAGCGTGCCGAGCGCGATGCCGCCGCCGGCCGCGAGCAGGAAGCCCGCCGTCACCTCGCGCAGCGTCACCAGCGTGTGCTCCAGCAGGATCGGCCAGGAATTGGCGAGCACGGACCAGACCGCGCTCGGCGGCACCAGCACCATGGCGGAGACGCCGCTGGCCCGCGCGCCCCATTCCCACGCGGCCAGCGCCAGCGCGGCGGTGAGCACGGGCAGCAGCACGCGCCGCGCCGCGCGCCACAGCGCCTGCCGCCGCTCGCGCATCGCGGCGTTGGCGGCGATGGCGGTGCCGGGGGTGGTACCGGTGGCGAGCGAGGCGCCGGACATGCTCAGCGCCCCCGACCGGCCCGGACGGGATCGCCACGAAACGGGCGGCAGCGCGGGCGGGTGCATGGATGCGGCATCGGGCGGGCTCCTGGCGCAGGCCCGGACGGGGCGCACGCGCCGCGCGGTCCGGGAAACGCGGAAGTCTCGGGCGGGCGCGGCATCAGGCGGGGTGGTGCCGCGCCAGGAAGCCGTCGAGCAGCGCGGCGAAGGCCGCCGGCTGCTCCACCGGCAGGATGTGGCCGGCCTCCGGGATCAGGCGCAGCGCGGCGCCGGGGATCAGCGCCGCGATCTCCTCGGAATTCGCGGGCGGCGTCAGCGTGTCGGCCGCGCCGGCCACGACGAGGGTCGGGACGGCGAGGCCCGGCAGCCGGTCGCGCAGGTCGAACCCGTAGGCGGCGCGCACCGCCTCGTTCAGCGGCGCCATCGGCATGGCGGTGCGCCAGGCGAGGAAGCGGCGCAGCGCCTCGGGATTCGCCGCGCGCCAGCCCTCGGAGAAGATGCTCCGCGCCGCCACCTCGGCCGCCGCCGCCGGGCCTTCCCGCTCGGCCGCCGCGATCCGCGCCTCCATGTTCTCCCGCGCCGCCGGGTGCGAGCGGCAGGCGGTGGAGGCGAGCACGAGGGAGGCGACGAGGTCGGGCCGCGCCAGCGCCAGGGCCTGCGCCACCATGCCGCCCTGCGACAGCCCGACCAGGCAGGCGCCGCGCACGCCGAGCGCATCGAGCAGCGCCGCCCAGTCCTCGGCGAATTGCGCGATGCCGTACGGCCCCGGCGGCGCGTCGCTGCCGCCATGACCGCGCGTGTCGGCGGCGACGACGCGGTGGCGCGGGGCGAGACGCGCCAGCGTCGGGTTCCACAGCGTGTGGTCCCAGCCGAGCCCGTGCAGGAACACCACCGGCTGCCCCTTCCCGCCCTCGGCCACCAGCATGGCGAGGCGGGGCGTGGCCACGCGGCGCGGCGGCGGCAGGCCGGCGGCGGGCGGGAACCAGCCCGCCATCAGCCGCCCCGCCACCAGCGGCGGGCCGCCTGCTCGCCCAGCGCGATCAGCCCGTACAGGGCGAGGCCGAGCAGGCAGAGCATGCCGATCGCGGCCAGGATGCCCGGCGTGTCGGCGCGCGAGCTGGCGAACAGGATGTAGTAGCCGAGCCCGGCGCGCGCCGAGATGAACTCGCCCACCACCACGCCGATGAAGGCCATGGTGGCCGCCACCTTCAGGCCGCTGAACAGGAAGGGCAGCGAATAGGGCACGCGCACAGCGAGGAAGGTCTGCCAGCCCCGCGCGTTCAGCGAGCGGCAGAGCCGCAGCGCGTTGCCGTCGGCGCTGGCCAGGCCCGCCAGCGTCGCGATGGCCACGGGGAAGAAGCTGACGAACACGGCGAAGGTCAGCCGCGAGGCGGAGCCGATGCCGAGCCAGAGCACGAAGAGCGGCGCCAGCGCGATCTTCGGGATGAGCTGGAACAGCACGAGGTTGGGATAGAGCGCCTCGCGCAGCCGCTCGGAGGCGGAGAGCGCCGCGGCCACGGCGACGCCGAGCAGGGAGGCGATCAGGAAGGAGAGCACCGCCTCCAGCCCGGTGTAGCGGGCATTGTCCAGCAGCTCGGGCCACACCTCGGCGGCGCGCCGCAGCACGGCGAGCGGCGAGGGCAGCAGCACGGTGGGGATGCCGGACAGGTCCGCCGCCGCCTGCCAGAGGGCGAGCAGCACCAGGGTGAAGCCGACCGGCAGCCCGATCGCCCAGCCCCATTCGCCGACGCGCCAGCCGCGCCGCGCCGGCGCGGCGACCGGCAGGGCGAGCGCCGTTTCGCTCATCGGGCCACCCGCCGCGCGCCGGGCCGCCCTTTCCGGCGCCCAGACCGGCAAGCCAGGGGCCGGTAAGCCAGGGGCCGGCAAGCCAGGGGCCGGCTCACGGCGTCGCCGCCATGGCCGGCGGCGCGCCGGCGCCGCGCGGGCCGCGCTCGATCAGCCCGCGCAGGTGGCGGACGAGGCGGTTGAACTCCTCGCTCTCGCCGATCGACGGGTCGCGCGGGCGGGGGAAGGGGATGCGCAGATCCTCGACCACGGTGGCCGGGCGCCGCGTCATCACCAGCACGCGGTCGGCCAGCAGCACCGCCTCGCGGATCGAGTGGGTGACGAACAGCGCGGTCTTGGGCTGGCGGTCCCAGATGCCGAGCAGCGCCTCGTTCATCTCGTCGCGCGTCATCGCGTCGAGCGCCGAGAAGGGCTCGTCCATCAGCAGGATGTCGGGATCGGTGACCAGGGCGCGGCAGATCGCGGCGCGCTGGCGCATGCCGCCCGAGAGCTGGTGCGGCTTCTTGTGCTCGAAGCCGGTCAGCCCGGTCATCGCCAGCAGCGAACGGGCGCGGTCCATGTAGTCGCGCACCGGCCGCCGCATGATGCGGACGGGGAACAGGATGTTCTCCAGCACCGACTTCCAGGGCAGCAGGGTGCTGTCCTGGAACATCACGCCGATGCTCTCGCGCGGACCGGTCATCGGCATGGAATCGATGCCGATGCGGCCGGAGGTGATGGATTCGAGCCCCGCGCACATCATCAGCAGCGTCGACTTGCCGCAGCCCGAGGGGCCGAGGATCGCCACGAACTCCCCGCGCGTGACGCTGAAGGAGACGTCGGAGACCGCCTCCACCGTGTCTCGCCCGGTGGCGTAGACCTTGCGCGCCGACTCGACCTTGATGAAGTCCGGGCGCGGCGTCGGCGGCCGCGCCTGCACGCTCCCCTGGGGGCCGGCCGGGACCGGGCTTGCCAGCGCCGTGGCCTTCGGGGCCGAGGCAGGGGCGTTCAACGCAGGTAGCGGCCGAACTCCGCCGCTCCGTCCCGCGCCTGCTTCAGCTCGGCCTCGCTCATGGAGACGCCGCCGAGGTGCTCGTTGGTCATGATGTCGGCCAGGCGCGGACGCTGGTCGCCGGCCGCGCCGAGGGCCGCCATGGTCATGTCGATCATGCCGTCGAAGGGCTGGGGCGGGGTGTAGCCGAGCGGCTGGTCCTGCACCTCGGCCGGCGGGATGGCGGAGTAGCGGAAGATGCCGAGGCCGACCCGGATCGTCTCCTGCGCGCCCGCGGTCAGCGCCATCTCGGGCACGGCGCGCATGAACAGGCGGATCGATTCCGCCGGGTCGAGCAGCGCGAACTTCATCCCCTGCATCAGCCCGCGCGCCACCGCGTCGCAGAGCGCCGCGTCGGTGCGCAGCCGCTCGCGCTGCGTCATCAGGTAGTTGCCGTAGAAGCGCATGCCGAAGGCGCTGTAGAGCATGAAGCGCGTCTGCACGCCCTGGGCGGCGAGGCTCGGCGCAATCGAGCCGGCGAAGCCGCAGATCGCGTCCACGGTGCGGTCGGCCAGGATGCGCTGGCGCACCTGCGGATCCACCGTGACCAGCCTGACCTTCGAGAGATCGAAGCCGGCGCGCTGGGCGAAGGCCGGCAGGAACGGGTACTCGCCCGAGGTGGTGGTGCCGCCGAGCTGCTTGCCTTCCAGTTGCCTCGGCTCGGCGATCGGGCTGCCCGCGAGCACGCCGATGCCCATCTGCGCGTCGTAGCCGCTGCACGCCAGCCCGACCAGCGGCAGGTTCTTGGCCGCCTGCTGGATCAGCGAGGAGGAGGCGGCGATGCCGAAGTCGAACTGCCCGGCCCCGGTCGCCTGTGCCGCCGCCACCGAGCCGTAGCCGCGGCTGATCTGCACGTCGAGACCCTGGTCGGACCAGTAGCCCTTCATCCTCGCCACGAAGGCGAACAGGTTCGAGCCTTCCGCCACCCAGGGCAGGGTCAGCGTGACGCGGCGCAGGGACTGGGTGTTGGCCGGGCGCGCGAGCAGCGCGGGCGTGGCCAGGGCGCCGGCGGTCACGAGGCCGCCCAGGACGGCGCGGCGTGTGGGGCGATGGCTGGTCATGGATGCTCCCGAAGCGCTCCGGGTCCTGCCGTGGCGCCGGGACCGGACAATGCCCGCGACGCGGGCCCCTGCCGGCGCGGGCTGCGCAGGTGCGGATCTGCGGGGCTGGGCAGCAAGATCCGTGCCGGGTGCCGACGCGGCGCGCCGCCCCGGGTGAGGCCGGCCGGCCATGCGGCGGGCTGCGCAGGAATGTGGCATCCGCCACACGATGCGGCGGACCGCCGGCGCGGCGGCGCGGATTTCCCCCGGGGGGGTCGCCATGCCGGCCTCCAGGCCGAGGAAAGGGCCCGGCGGCCGGGAATCCCGACCCGGAGCACGTGAAGGCGGGAGGGTCCCGCCCTTGCGCGGGAGCGGGGAGGGGGGCGGCGAGGCCGGGGCCGCCCCGGCCCGTTCAGAAGGCCAGCGCCGTCGCCTGCCGCACCAGCGGCAGGTCGCGGATGCCGGCCAGCACCTTGTCCGGCACCGGCCCGTCCACCGCGACGAGGCAGACCGCGTCGCCGCCCGGGGCGGCACGGCCGAGGTGGAAGGTGGCGATGTTGATCCCCGCCTCCGACAGCGCCGTGCCGAAGCGGCCGATGAAGCCCGGCCGGTCCTGATTGGTGACGTAGAGCATGTGCGGCGCGAAGTCGGCCTCCACCGCGATGCCCTTGAGCGAGACGAGGCGCGGCCGGTCGCCGGCGGAGAGCGTGCCCTCCACCGTGCGCTCGAAGCGGTCGCAGGCGATCGCGACGCGCAGCAGCGTCTGGTACTCGCCGGAGCGCTCGCGCGTGGTCTCCACCACCTCGATGTCGCGCTCGCGCGCCACCACCGGGGCGTTGACCATGTTGACGCTGTCGAGCACCGCCCCCAGCACCCCGGCCACGGCGGCGGCGGTGAGGGGGCGGCGGTTCAGCTCGGCGGCGTGGCCCTCGTACTCGACGCGGATGGCGCGGATCGCCCCCGCCGCCTGGCCTTCCGGCGAGGCGGCGAGCTGCCCGGCCAGCGCGCCGAGGCGCTGCGCCAGCGCCATGTAGGGGCGCAGCCGCGGCGCCTCCTCGGCGCTGACGCTGGGGGTGTTGACGGCGTTGCTCACCGCGCCGGTCAGCAGGAAATCCGCCATCTGCCCGGCCACCTGCAGCGCCACCTTCTCCTGCGCCTCGGCCGTGGCGGCGCCGAGATGCGGCGTGCAGACCACGTTCTCCAGCGCGAAGAGCGGGCTTTCCGTCGCGGGCTCGGTCTCGAACACGTCGAGCGCCGCGCCGGCGAGGTGGCCGGAGACGAGCGCCTCGTGCAGCGCCGCCTCGTCCACCAGCCCGCCGCGGGCGCAGTTGATGAGGCGCGCGCCGGGCTTCATGCGCGCGATCGCCTCGCGCGAGATGACGTTGCGCGTCTGCTCGGTCAGCGGCACGTGCAGGGTGACGAAGTCGGCGCGCGCCAGCAGCGCGTCCAGTTCCAGCTTCTCGACGCCCAGCTCCAGCGCCCGCTTCTCGGAGAGGTAGGGGTCGTAGGCGACGACGCGCATGTGCAGCCCCTGCGCGCGCTCGGCGACGATCGCGCCGATGTTGCCGCAGCCGATCACGCCGAGCGTCTTGCCCGTCACCTCGACGCCGAGGAAGCGGTTCTTCTCCCACTTCCCCGCCTTCGTCGAGGCCGAGGCCTCCGGGATCTGCCGGGCGAGCGCGAAGAGCATGGCGATGGCGTGCTCGGCCGTGGTGATGGCGTTGCCGTGCGGCGTGTTCATCACGACGACGCCGCGCGCCGTGGCGGCGGGCACGTCCACGTTGTCGACGCCGATGCCGGCGCGGCCGACCACGCGCAGCCGGTCGGCGGCGGCCAGCAGCTCGCGCGTCACCTTGGTGGCGCTGCGGATGGCGAGGCCGTCATAGGTGCCGATGATCTCGCGCAGCGCCGAGGGCGCGAGGCCGGGGCGCAGATCCGCCTCGATGCCGCGGGCGCGGAAGATCTCCACCGCGGCGGGCGAGAGCTTGTCGGCGACGAGGACGCGCGGCTTCCCCTGCCGCTCGAAGGTGCCGTCCATCACTCGGCCGCCTTCGCCGCGTATTCGGCCGCGACCTGGGCGTAGGCCCAGTCGATCCAGGGCAGCAGCGCCTCGATGTCCGCCGTCTCGATGGTGGCGCCGCCCCAGATGCGCAGGCCGGGCGGGGCGTCGCGGTAGCTGGCGGCGTCGAGCGCGACACCCTCCTTCTCCAGCAGCGTGGCGACGCGCTTGGCGGCGGCCGCCTTCGCGTCCTTGTCCAGCGCCGTGAACCAGGGGGCCGTGAAGGTGAGGCAGATCGAGGTGCAGGAGCGGGTGCGCGGCGCCTCGGCCAGGAAGGCGGCCCAGGGCGTGCGCTCCACCCAGGCGGCGACGGCGGCGAGGTTGGCCTCGGAACGGCCGATCAGCCCCTTGAGGCCGCCCACGGATTCCGCCCAGCGCAGCCCGTCCAGCGCGTCCTCGACGCAGAGCATGGAGGGGGTGTTGATCGTCTCGCCGCGGAACAGCCCCTCGTTGATCTTCCCCGCCTTGGTCATGCGGAAGATCTTGGGCATCGGCCAGGACGGGGTGTGGGATTCCAGCCGCTCGACCGCGCGCGGCGAGAGGGCGAGCATGCCGTGCGCCGCCTCGCCGCCCAGCACCTTCTGCCAGGACCAGGTGACGACATCGAGCTTCGCCCAGGGCAGGTCCATGGCGAAGGCGGCGGAGGTGGCGTCGCAGACCACCAGCCCCTCGCGGTCATCGGCGATGAAATCGCCGTCCGGCATCCGCACGCCCGAGGTGGTGCCGTTCCAGGCGAGCACGAGGTCGCGCTTCGGATCCACCTGCGCGAGGTCCGGCAGGCGGCCATAGGGCGCCTCCAGCACGCGGGCATCCTTCAGCGCGAGCTGCTTCACCACGTCGGTCGCCCAGTCCTTGGAGAAGCTCTCGAAGGCCAGGATGTCCACGCCGCGCGGCCCGAGCAGGGACCAGAGCGCCATCTCCACCGCGCCGGTGTCGGAGGCGGGGACGATGGCCAGCCGCCAGCCCTCGGGCATGCCGAGGATCGCCTTGGAGCGGTCGATCACCTCGGCCAGCCGCGCCTTCGGGGCGGCGGCGCGGTGCGAGCGGCCGGTGAAGGCGCCCGCGAGGGCCTGGAGCGACCAGCCGGGGCGCTTGGCGCAGGGGCCGGAGGAGAATTGCGGGTTGGACGGGCGGGTGGCCGGCTTGCCGGTGCTGCTCATTGCTTGTGCTCCCTTCCAGAAGCAGATGCGCCCCGTTGGGGGGGCGTGGCCCGGGACGGAGCCTAGGCGGGGCCCCGGCAGCCGGCAAGCCGGGCACCGGCAAGCCCATGGATTGGGCACCGGCCGCCTGCCGCGCGGGCAGGAGGCGGCGCGCGCGGCCCCGGATTGCCTTTCCAGCCAGCAGCGAGACTGTGGCATCAGGCTTGCATACAAGATTTGGCGATCAGATCCGCCCATCAGTCTCGCATGCAAGCGTGAAAGGCAGGCCGGCCCCGTGGAGCAGCCATCCACCCCCATCGACCGCGTGATCGTGGACGCCATCCTGGCCGGCCGCATCCGCGCCGGCACGCGCCTCGGCGAGCAGCAGCTCGCGGCGCTGTTCGGCGTCTCCCGCACCTCGGTGCGCGAGGCGCTGATCCGGCTGGAGGCGCGCGGCATCCTGCAGGTCAGCCCGCGCCGCGGCTGGTTCGTGATCGAGCCCTCGCTGGAGGAGGCGCAGGAGGCGTTCCAGGCGCGCTGCGCCGTCGAGATGGGCATCCTGCTGGCCATGAAGGACATCCCGCCCGAGACCATCGAGACGCTGCGCGAGCACGTGCGGCGCGAGCGGGAGGCGATCGCGGGCGACGACATCGGCGCGCGCTCCTACCTGCTCGGCGACTTCCACGTCTGCATGGTGGAGGCGCTCGGCAACCGCACCCTGGCCGAGATCCTGCGCGACCTCACCGCGCGCACGGTGCTGATCTCGGCGCTCTACCAGTCCACCCACGACGCCACGGAATCCTGCGACGAGCACGAGCGGATCGTGGCGCTGATGGCGGCCGGCGACCTCGCCGGCGCGGCCGCGCTGATGGTGACCCATATCGGCCATGTCGAGGCCGGACTCACGAGACGAATCGAGCGCGACCCGCTGCTCGATCTCCGGCAGGCGCTGCGGCTCCTGCCCAAGGGCGCGGACGCGAAGCAGCGTCCCTGAATCCCGAAGCAGACAGCCAGAGACACGACCACCGCCTCCCGGAAAGGTTCGACCATGACCCCCTCCCTCCCGGCCGCCGCGAAACGGCCGCCGCTCTACAAGTCGCTCTTCGTGCAGGTGCTCGTCGGCCTGCTGTTCGGCATCCTGCTCGGCGTCGGCGCGCCGGAATTCGCGCAGGGGCTGAAATTCTTCTCCGACGCCTTCCTCAAGCTGATCTCGATGATCGTGGCGCCGATCGTGTTCTGCGTCGTCGTGCACGGCATCGCCGGGGCGGGCGACCTCAAGAAGGTCGGGCGCGTCGGCGTCAAGGCGCTGGTCTACTTCGAGGTGATGACCACGGTGGCGCTGGTGGTCGGCCTGCTGCTGGCCTGGCTGTTCGGCCCGGGCCACGGGATGAACGTCAACCCCGCCTCGCTCGACGGGCAGGCGCTGAGCCGCTACGCCAACAACGCCCACAGCCTCCAGAGCGGCGGCATCGGCGGCTTCATCCTCAACATCGTGCCGACCACCGCCTTCGACGCGCTGGCGCGCAACGACGTGCTGCAGGTGCTGTTCTTCGCCGTGATCTTCGGCACCGCCCTCTCCCTGGTGGGCGAGAAGGGACGGCCGGTGACGGCGCTGATCGACGCCGTCTCCACCGTGCTGTTCCGCGCCATGGGCATGATCGTGCGCCTCGCCCCGCTCGGCGTGCTCGGCGCCGTGGCCTACACGGTCGGGCGCTACGGCGTCGGCTCGCTGCAGCAGCTCGCCTCGCTGGTGGTGCTGTTCTACGTGGCGGTGGCGTTCTTCGTGGTGGTGGTGCTCGGGCTGCTGATGCGGTTCGTCGGCCTCAGCCTGTTCCGCTTCCTCGCCTACCTGCGCGAGGAGCTGACCATCGTGCTCGCCACCGCCTCCTCGGACGCGGTGCTGCCGCAGATCATGCGCAAGCTGGAACGGATGGGCGTGCGCAAGGAGGTGGTGGGGCTGGTGATCCCGACCGGCTACTCCTTCAACCTCGACGCCTTCTCGATCTACCTCACCCTGGCCGTGGTGTTCCTGGCGCAGGCGACCAACACGCCGCTCTCGATCGGCGACCTGCTGCTGATCCTGGGTGTCTCGCTGGTCACCTCGAAGGGCGCGCACGGCGTGCCGGGCTCGGCCATCGTGATCCTGGCGGCGACGCTGAACGCGGTGCCGGCGATCCCGGCGATCGGGCTGGTGCTGGTGCTCTCCGTCGACTGGTTCGTCGGCATGGCCCGCGCGCTCGGCAACCTGATCGGCAACTGCGTGGCGACGGTGGTGGTCGCGTCCTGGGAGAAGGACATCGACCTTGCCCAGGCGCGGCGCGTGCTGGCGGGCGAGGTGGTGGTGGACGAGACCACCGACGCGGTGATGCCGGGAGAGATGACGCCGGCGGGCCAGCCGGCCCACTGACGGCGGGGAGGGCGCCGCCCTCCCGCCCCTTTCCGCCAGGGGACCACACCCCTGGCGGCCCCGCCGGGGGAAGACGCCCGTCAGGCCGTCGCCAGCAGCAGCACCCCGCAGCAGATCAGGGCGATGGCGCCGACCTGCCGTGCCCCGACCGTCTCGCCGAAGACGAAGTAGCCGATCAGCGTCACCACCACGTAGGAGGCGGCGGTGCAGGGCAGCGCCACCGACATGGGGATGCGCCGCAGCGCCACGATGTAGAGCAGGGCCGCGCCGCCGTAGAGGCACATGCCCACCACGGTCTCCCAGCGCAGGATCTGCGCCATGAAGCTGCCGAGCGGGCCGGCATCGAGGTCCGCGACCGTGCCCGTCGCCCCCACCTTCAGCAGCACCTGCCCGAACACCGACGTGAAGATCGCCGCCGCGAGGGCGAGCCAGAACGGCATCATGCCGGGTCTTTCCGCCCCGGCTCCGCGCCCGTGCCGGCGGGCACGATCAGCTCGCGCACCACGCCCTGCGGCTTGCCGTTGGCCGACAGGAAGGCGCGGCCGACATACTCGCCGAGCACGCCGAGGATCAGGAACTGCACGCCGGCGATCAGCAGCATGGTGGTCATGGAGGAGGCCCAGCCGGAGGGCGTGCTGCCGGTCAGCGCCTCGGTGACGGTCAGCAGCGCGCCGACCAGCCCGAGCGCGCCCATCGCGGCGCCCGCGAACACGGCGAGGCGCAGCGGCAGCACCGAGAAGTTGGTGGCGAGGTTCAGCCAGAGGCGGATCAGGCGCTTGACGGTGTAGTTGGAACGCCCCTCGACGCGCGCGAAGTGCTTGACCTCGATGCTGTCGATGCGCTGCGTCACCTGCATGACCAGGCCGTCGATGTACGGGTAGGGGCCGGAGTAGCGCGTCACCTCCCGCACCACCAGCGCCGACATGCAGCGGAAGGAGGAGAGGTAGAGGCCCTTCGGCTTGTCCAGCAGCCAGTCCGCGATCTTGTTGGCGAAGTGGGAGCCGAGGTTGCGCCAGGGCGCGTGCTTCTTCTCGGCATAGCGGGTGTAGACCACGTCGAGCCCGTTCAGGCGCGTGTGGTCGTAGAGCTTGACCACCTCGTCCGGCGGGTTCTGCAGGTCGTCGTCCATGGTGATGACGTAGGCGCCCCGCGCGTGGCGCAGCCCGGTCATGACCGCGTTGTGCTCGCCGAAGTTGCGGGCGTGCTCGATGTAGATCACGGGGATCGTCGCGCCGGCCTGGAGCGCGCGGCAGACCGGGCCGGAATCGTCGGGGCTGCCGTCGTTGACCAGCACCACCTCCAGCCCGCCCTCGGGGCGGAGCTGCGAGAGCGCCTCCACCAGCCGCCCCACCGTGGTGGCGCCGCGATAGACCGGCACCACGATGGAAAGGCCGACGGGATGGCGGCCGGCGGGCGGGCGGGCAGCCGCGGGCAGGCTCAGGTAGTGGTCACCGGCGCCGAGTGGCGGCAGCGTGTCCATGGCGGAAGGCTCCTCGGTCACGGCCGGGTCGCCACTGCCAGCACGGATCCGCCGGCCGGGAAGGCGATCCCGTGCATCATCAGGCGCCGCTCCAGCGCCGTGACGGCATGCAGCATGCGGTCGAGGCGTGGCGGAAACGGGGCGACGTCGCTGGCGTCGTCGTGACGGCCGCGAAGCACCTTGCGCTGCAGGATCATCAGCGGCAGCAGCAGCGCGTTCCAGTAGCGGGTCTCGATACGCTCGAACCCGGCCTCGCGCAGCAGGGCGGCGATGCCGCGCGCGGTGAAGCGGCGCGCGTTGTGCACCCGCCTGTCATGCGCGGAATGCAGCCAGGCGAAGGCGGGCAGGTTCAGCGCCAGCGTCGCGCGCGGGCGCAGCACGCGGCGCAACTCGGCCAGCGCCTCGGCCGGCCGCACGGCCGCGTGGCAGAGGACGTCCAGGCTGACGGCGGCACCGAAGCTCGCCGGCGCGAAAGGCATGGCGTTGATGTCGCCCGCGACCACCGGCGCGCCGGACTTGCGCCGCGCCGCGGCGGCGGCGGCGGGCGCGTATTCCAGCCCGATGGCGGGGCCGAAGGAGGCCGGCGGCGCGGACCGTTCCGGCAGCGCCTCGCACAGCCGGCGCAGCACCCCGCCCGTGCCGCAGCCGGCATCCAGCACCGGCCCCTCGGCGCCGGGCCGGCGCGCCAGGACGGCCAGGATCTGCGCATGCGCGGCCCGGTACCACCACATGCGGTCCTCGACCGCCTCCATCAGCGCGTACTCGGCTGCTTCCAACGGGCACTCCAACGGATCGGGCCGACAGGGCCGGCGGGCGTGTCAGGCCAAAAGGTCAGGCCAGAGGGTCAGGCCAAAGGGGATCGGCGATGCCGGCGGGCCGGCGAGGAACGGGGCCCTGACCGGCATGGTCCGGGGGAATAGTTTAGTTTTGACATGGCAAGGGTCGCGCCAACAAGTCGTGACTCGTATCATATATGATGACGAATGAAGGATAAGTCACCACGCCGGCCGCAACCATGCCGGCGCATGCTTGCCGTCGGCACGCACGGAATGCCGCGCGCATGGCTGTCCCGCGTCCCGCCGCCCGTCCGCCCGCGCATCGTCCGGAATCCCGCCGCCGGCGCGACTTCCGCGCCTTCCCTGCGGCCGCCAGGTAACCGCCCGGCAAGCGGCGCGCCGCATCCTGGCCGCAATGCGGTTGCACATTGCAGTGGCAGCGCCCAAGGATGCGCCCGCCTTGATGACCTCGTCGAACGATCCCTTCCCCGGGCCCAGCCCCTTCCCCGGGCCAGGCGCCGCGCCCCACGCCGTGCCGGCCGCGCCGGGCGGGGCGGAGCCCCTGCGCGAGACGCCCACGCTGACGCCGCGCGCGGTGCTGCGCAGCCTGCCGGCGGCACGGCTGCGCCCGGCAAGGCTGCTCGCCTGGCTGCCGCTGCTCGGCTTCCTGTGCATCGTGCTGGCACCGCCGCTCAACCACGACGTGGCGGCGGTGCTGAACTTCTCCGAGCGCTGGGTCGCCGGCGAGCGCCTCTACACCGACCTGATCGACGTCAACCCGCCGCTGATCTTCGTGCTCAGCGCCATCCCGGCCGCGATCGCGCACTGGCTGCCCCTCGTCGACGGGCCGCAGGCGCTGCTGCTCTGCCTGCTGCTGCTCTACGCGGGTGTCTGGCGCCTCTGCGCGCGGCTGCGCGCGGGGCGCGCGGAAGGGCCGGTGGAGGCGGCGGTGCTCACCGTCGCCGTGCCGCTGCTCTGCCTCGTCGCCGGCTACGATTTCGGCCAGCGCGAGCAGATCATGGCCGTGCTCGCCCTGCCCTACCTGCTGCTCGCCGACCTGCGGGTGGAGGGCCCCCGGCCTTCGCGCCGTCTCGTGCTGGCCACGGCGCTGCTGGCCGGGCTCGGCTTCGCGCTGAAGCCGCACTTCCTCGCCATCCCGGCGCTGGTGGAGGGGCTGGTGCTGCTCCGCCGCGGCCCCGCCCGCGCCTTCCGCGACCCGGTGCCCTGGACCATGGCCGGGGTGTGGCTGCTCTACCTCGCCTCGCTGCCGGTGCTGTTCCCGGACTACACGGGCTACGTGCTGCCGCTGGTCTGGGACTACTACCTCGACCTCGGCGGCCTCGCCTGGTGGCAGGTGGTGTTCGGCGACAAGCTCGGCGCCGCGGTCGCGCTGCTGCTGCCGCTCGCCGCCGTCGCCTTCCTGGCCCCCGCCTTCCGGCGCGGCCGGAACGGCGGCACGCTGGCGCAGTCCCTGGCCCTGGCCGGGATCGGCGCCATCGCCTCCGCCTGGGCGCAGCACAAGGGCTGGAGCTACCACGTCCTGCCGGTGCGCATGTTCGCCGCCACCCTCGGCCTCGTGCTGGCGGCGCGCTGGCTGGACGGGGCGCTCTCGCCCGCCCGGGCCCGGCTCTCCGCGCCGGCGCTCGCCGCCGGCGCCGCCTTCGCCCTGGCCGCCTACGGCGTGACCGGCACGGAATCCCCCTGGCGGCAGATCAGCTACGCGGATTCCAGCGCCGGCCGCTTCGCCGCCTGGCTGCGCCAGCAGGCCCAGGACGAGCGCCTCCTGGTGCTCTCGCCCGACATCTACCCGGTCTACCCGGCGCTGAACTACGCCGGCGCCCAGTCCACCCTGCGCACCATGAACCTGTGGCTGCTGCAGGGCGTGTACGAGCGCTGCCCGGCCAACGGCGCCCGCTACCGCGAGACCTGGGAGATGAGCCGGGCCGAATTCTTCGTCTACCGCACCGTCGCCGAGGACTTCGCCCGCACCCCGCCCGCCGCCGTGCTGGTCTCCCGCAACCCCGGGATCCCCTGGTGCGGCAGCGAATTCGACTTCCTCGCCTATTTCGGCCGTCACCCCCTCTTCGCGGAGACCTTCCGGCGCTACCGTCCGGCCGGCGAGTTGGCCGGGTACCGGCTGTATCTCAGGGAGGATTAGCCTTGGCCTATGCGGAGTATGTCGGGCGCGCCGAGACGCGCGAGGACCGCATCGACGAGCGGCTGGTGGAGGGGCTGGCCGCCACCCTCGGCCGCCCGCTGCCCGAGGGCGACCTGCCGCCGCTCTGGCACTGGATGCTGTTCCAGGACTGGCGGTCCCCCGAGGGCCTCGGCCCGGACGGCCACCCCAAGCGCGGCGGCTTCCTGCCCCCCGTCCACGACCTGCCGCGCCGCATGTGGGCCGGCGGCCGGCTGCAATTCGCCACCCCGCTGCGCGCCGGCGAGACGGCGAGGCGCACCAGCACCATCCTGAAGGTGGACGAGAAGTCGGGCGGCTCCGGCCGCCTCGTCTTCGTCACCGTGCGCCACGAGATCGCGGGCCCGCGCGGCCATGTGCTGACCGAGGAGCACGACATCGTCTATCGCGGCACGGAAGGCGCGGCCGTCCGCGCCGCCGAGGCCGCGCCCGACCTGCCCAACGCCTTCACCGCCGCGCTGACGCCGGACCCGGTGCTGCTGTTCCGCTACTCCGCCCTCACCGGCAACGGCCACCGCATCCACTACGACTTCCCCTACGTGACGCAGGAGGAGGGCTATCCCGGCCTCGTCGTGCACGGCCCGCTCCAGGCGACGCTGCTGGCGCAACACCTGCTGGACCACGCGCCGCCGGGTGCCCGCATCGCCACCTTCCGCTTCCGTGGCCGCCGCCCCTGCTTCGCCGGGCGGAAGCTGCGCCTGGTCGGCACGCTGGAAACCCCGGGCAGCGGCGGCGAGGCCCGGCTGGAAACGCGCGACGAGGACGGCGCCACCTGCATGCAGGCCGAAGCCACGCTCGCCTGATGCCGGACCGAGAATGCATGGCGGCGGTGCCCGGCGGCACGGGCGCCGCCGCCGCGCTGCCGCCGCCGGGCGCGGGCCGACAGGGAGATCCCCAGGGAGATCCCCAGGGACACCCCCGGGGAACGCAGCGAAGGGCCGCCATGGCCCGCCCCGACGCCCCCCATCCCATCGCCCCCCATCCCATCGCCCCCCATTCCATCGCCGCCCCGGCCATCACCCCGCCGGCCACCTTCCCGCCGGCCATCGCCCCGGCCACCTCCTCTCCCGGCATCTCCGCCGCCTCCCTCGACACCACCCTGCGTGGCATCCTGCTGGCCGCCCTCGGCTACGCCGTGGTGTCCTGCTCGGACGCCGCCGCGAAATGGGCCCTGCCCGAGACCGGTGCCGCCATGGCCATGGTCTGGCGCGGCCTGCTCGGCGGGCTGACCGTGACGCTGCTGGCGCGCGGCCGCGGGCTGTGGCCGCGCCGGCTCGGCCTGCTCACCCTGCGCAGCCTCACCCAGTGCGTGGTGACGGTGATCTTCTACCTCTGCTGGCTGCGCGGCGTCGGCCTGGCCGACAGCTACGCGGTGAACGCCGCCGCGCCGCTGCTGATGACCCTCCTCGCCATCCCCATGCTGGGCGAGCGGGTGGGCTGGCGGCGCTGGACCAGCACGGCGGTCGGCTTCCTCGGCGTGCTGCTGATCCTGCGCCCCGGCGGCGACCTCTGGCGCTGGGAGACGCTGCCCCTGCTCGGCGCCGTGGCGCTGCTGGCGGTGACGCGCATCTGGCTGCGCACCCTCTCGCGCACCGAGACCGCCACCGCCGTCGCCTTCGCGCTGATGGTCGCGATGACGCTCTCCGGCCTCGCCCTGCTGCCGTTCATGCCTCCCGCGCGATGGGTGCCGAGCGGCGGCGTGGTGCTCGCCCTGCTCGCCTTCGGCGCCTGCACCGGCATCGCCCAGGTGCTGTTCTCCCGCGCCTTCGGCCTCGCCCCCGTCTCGGCGCTCGCCCCCTACGAGTACTCGCCCCTGCTCTGGGGCACGGCGCTCGGCGCGCTGCTCTGGGGCGAGTGGCCCTCCCTCGCCACCCTGGCGGGCGCCGCCGTGGTGATCGGCGCCGGCCTCTACAACCTGCACCGCGAGCGGCTGCGCCGCCGCGCGGCGCTGCCGGCGGCGCAGCAGGGCGACCCGGCGTGACCCGGACCGCCCGGACGTCCGCCAACCCGGCGTCCGCCAACCCGGCAACCGCGCCGCAGGTCGCGCCGGAAGACGCAGCGCGGGCCGTGCCCTCGGCCCACCCCCCGCCCGCTCCGTCCCACGGCCCCGCGCGCCACGACATCCGCCGCGGCGCGCTGTGCATGGTCGCGGCGACGCTCTGCTTCTCGGCCATGTTCGCCCTGGTCAAGGCGCTCGGCGACCGCATCCACTTCGCCGAGATGATGTTCTTCCGCTCGCTGATCGCGCTGCCCGTCATGTTCTGGATGGTCACGCATGTCGGCGGGCTGCGCATGCTGGCCACGAAGCGCCTGGGCGGCCACGCGCTCCGCGCCGTCACCAGCTTCGTCGCGATGAGTCTCGGCTTCTACGCCGCCACCCTGCTGCCCCTCGCCGCGCTGATGGGGCTGACCTACACCGCGCCCCTCTTCGTCACCATCCTCTCCATCCCCATGCTGGGCGAGCAGGTCGGCCGGCACCGCTGGGGCGCGGTGGTGGTGGGCTTCCTCGGCATCCTCGTGGTCGCGGCCTCGGGCAGCGGCGGGACGGGCCCGGCCGGCACGGGCACGCTGCTGCTGCTCGGCGCCTTCTGCGCCGTGCTGAACGGCTTCTTCTCGGCGCTCAGCACCCTCCAGGTGCGCCAGCTCTCCGCCACCGAGCCTTCCGCCACCATCGTGCTCTGGCAGTCGCTGCTGATCGCGCTCCTGACCGGCCTCGCCCTGCCCTTCATCTGGGTGACGCCGGGCTGGACGGAGATGGGCCTGCTGGTGCTGCTCGGCATCGTCGGCGGCATCGGCCAGCTCGCCTGGACCGAGGCCTACGCCAGCGCCCAGGCCTCCTCGCTCGGCGTCTACACCTACAGCGGCATCGTCTGGGCCATGCTGCTCGGCTGGGCGGTCTGGGGCGAGGTGCCGGGCCTCGGCACCCTGCTCGGCGCGGCGCTCATCATCGCGGCGGGGCTCTACATCCTGCGCCGCGAATTGCTGCGCAAGCGGCTGCGCGCGGGGTAGGCGGCAGGCTTGCCAGCGAGGCGGGCTCCGCCCTCCCCGAACCCCTCCGGCCAGGGAGGGCGCCGCCCTCCTTGGGTATCCACCCGCCAGGAGGGCGAGGCCCTCCTGGACCTCGCCTCGTTTCGGCCCGGGCCGTCGAAGCCGCCGGGCCGTCGCCTCACCGGCCGACGGCGGCCAGTTCCGCCCGCGGCGCCACGGCAACCGCGGCCGGCGCGGCCTCCGCCGTCAGGCGCGGCGCCTCGGGGTGCAGTTCCGGACGCTTCGCGTAGCGGCGCGCCAGCCAGGCGCAGACCATCAGCTGCATCTGGTGGAACAGCATCAGCGGCAGCACCGCCATGCCCACCGTGGCGCCGCCGAACAGCACGCTCGCCATCGGCAGCCCGCTCGCGAGGCTCTTCTTCGAGCCGCAGAACACCAGCACGATCTCGTCCTCCACCGGCAGCTTCATTACGCGCCGGGCGACGAAGGTCGTGATGCCCAGCACCAGCGCCAGCAGCACGGCGCAGGCGGCGAACAGCACGCCGAGATCGGCGAGGTCGAGCTGCCGCCAGATGCCGCTCACCACGCCCTCGCTGAAGGCCACGTACACGACGAGCAGGATCGAGACGCGGTCCACCCGCGTCAGCACCGACCTGTAGCGATGCACCAGGCCGCCGATCAGCGGCCGCAGCAACTGCCCGGCGACGAAGGGCAGCAGCAGCTGCACCACGATGTCGCGCAGCACGCCGAAGGAGAAGCCGACGCCGGACTGGTGCATCAGCGCCCCCACCAGCAGCGGCGTCAGGAACACGCCGAGCAGGTTGGAGGCCGAGGCCGCGCACAGGGCCGCCGCCACGTTGCCGCGCGCGATCGAGGTGAAGGCGATCGAGCTCTGCACCGTGGAAGGCAGCAGGCAGAGGAACAGCAGGCCGGTGTAGAGCGATTCCGGGATCACCGAGGGCGCCAGCGGCCGCATGGCGAGGCCCAGCAGCGGGAACAGCGCGTAGGTGCAGAGCAGCACCGCCGTGTGCAGCCGCCAGTGCCGCAGCCCGGCGACCGCCGCCTGCGGCGCCAGCCGCGCGCCGTAGAGGAAAAACAGCAGCCCGATCGCGATATTGGCGGCCCAGCCCACCGCCACCGCGCCCTGCCCGTGCGCCGGCAGCACCGAGGCGAGGCAGACCATGCCGATCAGCAGCAGCACGAAGCCGTCGACGGGGAGTCGGAAGCGGGTGGGCATGGCAGGGCTCCGGCGGATCGGGTCGGCGGGATGACGACGGGGCAGATGTCCGACGAATCCGGGATATTGTGAACCACGCTTGCCACGCTCATTGTCATCGCGTTCGGTGATGGGCCCGCCCGGCCCCTCCCGCCCGGTCCGGGAAACGCCAGCCTGCTCGATCCGACCCTGCTCCGCTCCTTCCTGGCCGTCGCGCAGAGCCGCGGCTTCACCGCCGCCGCGGCGCGCCTCGGCCTCGGCCAGCCCACGGTCAGCGGCCATGTCCGGCGGCTGGAGGCGGCGTGCGGTCGCCGGCTGTTCCGCCGCGACACCCACAGCGTCGCCCTGACCCCGGACGGCGAGGCGATGCTCGGCTTCGCCCGCGCCGTGCTGGAGACCGAGGAGCAGGCCCGCCGCCACTTCGCCGCCTCCACCCTGCGCGGCCGGCTGCGCTTCGGCGCCTCGGAGGACCTGGTGCAGCACGGCCTGCCGGGCATCCTGCGGGAGTTCGTGCGGGCGCACCCGCTGGTGGACCTAGAGCTGACCGTCGGGCTGAGCGGCACGCTGCACGGGCGGCTGGAGGAGGGCGCGCTCGACCTCGTCTTCGCCAAGCGGCGCGCATCCGAGGCGGCGCCGGGGGGCGAGGGTGCCGAGGTGCCGGCCGGGGAGTCGCGCAGCCAGCCGGTCTGGCGGGAGCGGCTGGCCTGGATCGGTGCCCCGGATGCGCGGCCGGACCCGGCCCAGCCCCTGCCGCTGATCCTGCTCGCCCCACCCAGCATCACCCGCACCATGGCCCTGGAGACGCTGGCCCGGCACGGTCGCGCCTGGCGCGAGGTCTGCACCAGCAGCAGCCACAGCGGGCAGCGCGCGGCGGCGCTGGCGGGGCTCGGCATCGGCGTGCACGCCCGCTCGCTGATCCCGCCCGGCCTCGCCGAGTTGCAGGCGCCGCACCTGCCGCCGCCCGGAACGGTCGAGTTCATCGTGACCGGTGGCAGGCGGGCGCTGCGCGGGCCGGCCGGGGCGCTGGCGGCGCTGATCCGGGCCAACAGCGACCGCCTGCAGCAGCCGGCGGGATGAACCGTCGGAACGGGAGCGGTCCGACGGCCCCGTGAGCCGGGATGCGGAGCCGGCCGAAGGCCCGGCCCGTGCCCCTGATGGAAGCGGGGTTCCCGGAGGCGGCTTCGTCCTCCGGCAATTCCCGGGCGCGGGGTCCGGGGCAGCACCCCGGACGGATCGACCAGACGACGCCGCGGGCGTGAGGACGGGCTTCTCCGCCGACGGACCGGTATGCCGGGGCCTGCCCCCCTCCCGCGCCCTACGGCGAACCGCAGTCCGGTTGGGACTGCGGTTCGCCGTCGCTCGTTGTTCTCGGCGCGGATTCACGCCGCCGGGCGTGTCCGCCCGCCGGCGATCCGCCCTACCCCGTGCGGACCAGCCGCACCAGCGCCGCCACGTGTTCCGGCGGCGTCGGCGGCACCAGCCCGTGTCCGAGGTTGAAGATGAAGGGACGCCCGCGCATGGCTGCCAGCAGGGTGCGTGCCTCCGCCTCCAGCGCCGCCCCGCCCGCCACCACCGCGAGCGGGTCGAGGTTGCCCTGCAGCGCGATCTCCCGCGGCACCGCGGCGGCCGCCCAGCGCGGGTCGGTCGCCGTGTCCATCGCGACGGTGCCGACTCCCGTGCGCTGGGCGTATTCCGGCAGCAGGGCGCCGGCCAGACGGGGGAAGCCGATGATCGGCACCAGCGGGTGGCGCCGGCGCACGGCGCGCACGATCTGGCTGGTCGGCTCGATCACCCAGCGGCGGAATTGCGAGGGCGGCAGCAGCCCGGCCCAGGAGTCGAACAGCATCAGCGCCTCGGCGCCCGCCTCGGCCTGGGCGCAGAGGTACTCGGTGGTCGCCTCCACCAGCAGGCGCATGAGTCGGCCGAACAGCATCGGGTCGGCGTAGGCGAGGCCACGCGCGGCGGCGAAGTCGCGCCCGCCACGGCCTTCCACCATGTAGCAGGCGACCGTGAAGGGGCTGCCGGCGAAGCCGATCAGCGCCGTGCGCGGCGACTCGGCCGCGAGTCCGGCCGAGACGCGGCGGACCGTCTCCAGGATCGGGGCCACCCGGGCCACGATCTGGCGCGGGTTCAGCGCGGCGAGCCCGGCCGAGTCACGCACGGGGTCGAGGATCGGCCCTTCGCCCTCGGCGAAGCGCAGCCCCTGCCCCAGCGCCCAGGGCACCATCAGGATGTCGGAGAACAGGATCGCCCCGTCCATGCCGTAGCGGCGGATGGGCTGGAGCGTCACCTCGGCCGCCAGCTCGGGCGTGGTGCAGAGGGTGACGAAGTCGCCCGCCTCGGCCCGGATGGCCCGGTACTCGGGCAGGTAGCGGCCCGCCTGCCGCATGAGCCACATCGGCGGCGGCCAGGGCGCCTCGCCGGCGAGGGCGCGCAGCAGCGGCTTGCCGGTGGCCGGGGCCGGCGTGGCGGGAACGGGCGTGCCTGACCCGATGCCTGGCCCGTTGCTGGGCCCGGTGCTGGATCGGATGTCCGGCCCGGGCGGGGCGGCCGGCGCCTCTCGGTCGGTCTGCATCCTGGCCCCTTTAAAGAGAAAGAAGGTGTTTGAGAAAGGTGGGGGTGGCTGAAGGACCCTGTGGATAACGGGGAGGCAGCCGGCCCACAACTTCTCCACAGCCCTGCCCACCCCCGACTCACCGGCCAAGCCCCTGGAATCGCCCCGCGACTCATGAGTCGCCCCATCAGGGTGCCTCGACTCATGAGTCGGGCGTCCCCAGTCGTGAGTCAGGCGACTCATCTCCCCGCTTCCCACAGCGGGATCCATGGGGATGGCAGAAATCCCCACTTCTCCCCGCAATCCCCGTTATTCTCCCCGGCGATGCCGATGCGCCAGATCAACCTGCACCTCGTCTCCGACTCAACCGGGGAGACGCTCAACTCCATCGCCCGCGCCAGCCTGGTGCGGTTCGAGGACGCCCACGTCATCCATCACCGCTGGAGCCTGATCCGCTCCCGCCTCCAGCTCGACCGGGTGCTGGACGGGGTGCAGGCCGAGCCCGGGCCGGTGCTGTTCACCCTGGTGGACCGCTCGCTGCGGCACACGCTGGAGGAGCTGTGCGCCCGGCTCGGCGTGCCCTGCATGTCGGTGCTCGACCCGATCGTGGAGATGCTCCAGGCCCAGCTCGGCGCCCGGCCCAAGGACAAGCGGGCCGCCCAGCACGTGATGGACGCCGACTACTTCCGCCGCATCGACGCCATGCACTACGTGCTGGCGCACGACGACGGCCAGGGCGTGACCGGCATCGCCGAGGCGGACGTGACGCTGGTCGGCGTCTCCCGCTCCAGCAAGACGCCGACCTGCTTCTACCTCGCCAACCGGGGCATCAAGGCGGCCAACATCCCGCTGGTGCCGGGCGCGCCGCTGCCGGTCGAGCTGGACAACCCCCCCTGCCCGGTGATCGGCCTGACCATCGACACCAATGCCCTGATCGACATACGCCGCCACCGCCTCAAGCTGATCGGCGGCAGCGGCGTGCGGCAGGACGCGACCGACTACGTGGACCACGATTCCGTGAAGGCCGAGATCCTCTCCGCCCGGCGGCTCTGCACCGCGCGCGGCTGGCCGGTGATCGACGTCACCCGCCGCTCCATCGAGGAGACGGCGGCGACGGTGCTGCAATTGATGGAAGCCTGGCACATCCGCCACAACCGGGTGATGCCGGCGCCGCAGGACCCGGCGGCGGCGGTGCTGGCGCCGGTGGCGGTGGTGGCCGGAAGGACGGAGGCATCGGAGTGAGCGCCGCCCTGCAACGGCCGGTGCCGCCCCTGCTGCTCGCCTCCGCCTCGGCCACGCGCCGCGCCCTGCTGGAGGGCGCCGCGCTGCGCTTCGAGGCGCGCGCCGCCGCGGTGGACGAGGCCGCCATCAAGGAGTCCGCGAAGGCCGAGGGCATCCCGCCCGAGGACGCGGCCGTGCTGCTGGCCGACGCCAAGGCGGCGCGAATCGGCCGGCGGGAGACGGAGGCTCTGGTGATCGGCGCCGACCAGCTCCTGGTCTGCGAGGACGAATGGTTCGACAAGCCGCCCGACCCCGCGGCGGCACGGGCGCAGCTCCGGCGGCTGGCCGGGCGGACCCACACGCTGGTGACGGCCGTGGTGTGCTGGCGGCACGGGGCGCGCATCTGGCAGCACGTCGCGACGCCGCGGCTGACGGTACGGGACTTCTCCGACGAATTCCTCGACGCCTACCTGGCGGTCGAGGGCGAGCGGGTGACCGCCTCGGTGGGCGCCTACCGGCTGGAAGGGCCGGGAATCCACCTGTTCTCGCGCATCGAGGGCGAGCACAGCGCCATCCTCGGCCTGCCGCTCTCGCCGCTGCTCGGCTTCCTGCGCGACCACGGCGTGCTGCTGCGCTGAGCGGCGCGCGGGCGGGATCGGGGTAGGGGCGGGTTTCACGCCGCCGCCCGGCTCTCCCGCTCCAGCCTGCCGTGCAGGAAGGCCAGCACCGCCGCCTCCTCCGGCGCCAGGTCGGCCATGCCCTCGCGCAGCGTGTCCTCCGCCTCGCGCTTCGCCTCGATCAGCAGCGAGCCGTCGAGGTAGCAGTTCAGCACCTCCGGGTGGACGTAGCACTTGCGGCACACCGCCACCGTGTTGCCGAGGCGCGACGCCACCCGCTCGATCGCCGCCTTCACGTTGCGCTTCGCCGCCGCCTGCGTGTCGAAGCGCTCGAATTCCTGCAACGCCATGGCCGCGAGCACGGTGCCGGACCAGGTGCGGAAGTCCTTCGCGGTGACGTCCTCGCCGGTGATGCCGCGCAGGTAGTCGTTGACGTCGGCGGAATCGACGCCGCGCCGCTCGCCCGCCTCGTCGAGGTACTGGAACAGCGACTGCCCCGGCAGCTCCTGGCAGGCGCGGACGATGCGCGCCACGCGCCGGTCGCGCAATTGCAGCCGCCACTCCTTGCCGCTCTTGCCCCGGAAGGCGAAGCGCAGCGCCGTGCCCTCCACCTTGACATGCCGGTTGCGCAGCGTGGTCAGGCCGTAGGAGCCGTTCTCCTTCGCGTAGTCCTCGTTGCCGACGCGGATCAGCGTCGTCTCCAGCAGGTGCACCACGGTGGCCAGCACCTTCTCGCGCGGCAGGCCGGGCAGGGCCATGTGCCCGGCGACCGTCCGGCGCAGCGCCGGCAGCAGGCGCGCGAAGGCCATGACGTGGTCGTACTTCGTCGCGTCCCGCGCCTCGCGCCAGCGCGGGTGGTAGCGGTACTGCTTGCGCCCGCGCGCGTCGCGGCCCGTGGCCTGGATGTGGCCGTCGGCGCGCGGGCAGATCCAGACGTGGCGGTAGGCGGGCGGGATGGCGAGGGCGCGGATGCGGCGCAGCGTCGCGGCGTCCCGCACCGGCCGGCCCTTCGGGTCGCGATAGGCGAAGCCGGCGCCGGCGCGGCGGCGGGTGATGCCGGGCTGCTCGTCCGAGACGTAGCGCAACCCGGCCTCGGCGGCGGCCTCGCGCGGGGCGAGGGGTTCGTCGGCGGCGTCCGGGGCGGGCTTCTCGTCGGCCATGGCGGGGCTGAAACCGGCGGCGGGGCGCGGGGTTCCGCTCACCCCTCCGGCTTCAGCCGCGCCAGCTCGGCCAGGAAGCGCTCGGCCGCCAGCTCCGGCGGCCAGGGCTGCCAGGGCGTGCCGCCGTAGAGCGGCGCCAGCGGATCCTCGTGCGTCACCGCCGCGCGGATGCCGAGCGTGCCGCGCACCTCCTCGACGGTCCAGCCCGCCACGTGCACCGCCTCGGCCGCGGCGGCGGCGATGTCACAGGCCTTGTGCGCGCGCCGGCCCGCCGCGTCCCAGGCGGGCAGGGCGTAGCGCAGCGCGATCACGCCGGCGAGACGCGCCTGCAGCGCCGCGAAGGCCGGGCCGAGGAAGGGCTTGAGCGGCGAGATGCAGTCGAAATTGATCAGCGCCTCCTCGCCGTCGTGCAGCAGCTCGCGCCGCGCCTCGTCGCGCGTCGGCGGCCGGCCCGGTGCCTGCCGGCGCAGCGCGAGCACGGTGAGCGAGTGCTGCGCCACGGAGAGCGGCGCCCCCGGCCAGATGCTGTGCCCGCCCCAGCGGAAGGTGCGGGACAGGCCGACCGCGAGGTCCTCGTCGGTCCAGTCGAAGGGCGTCGGGTTGAGCAGGTCGAGGCGGCGACCGGAGGGCAGCCGCACCCAGGCGCGCTGCGGATCCGGTCTCGCGGGGGGGTGGGGCATGGCGGGGTACGTCGCGCCGAAAGGCGCGCGGGGCAAGAGCGCCGAAAGGCGCGCGGGGCAAGGGCGCCGAAAGGCGCGCGGGGCAAGGGCGCCGAAAGGCGCGCGGGGCAGGAGCCCGGAAAGCGCGGCCTGGCGAAGGGCCGGAGACCCTGCCCCGTCGGCGG
>NZ_JALPRX010000071.1 GCF_023223525.1 Roseomonas acroporae
GGCCGCGGGCGAGGCCCGCGGCCGGCCCGGTCAGGCGGTGATCGCCGCCATGGTCTGGTCCACGTGGCGCGGCCGGGGCTCGGGCATGCGCTGCACCCGGCCGACCGACTGCCCCCAGCCCTCGGTGCCCGGCACCAGCGCGCGGTCGCGCATCACGAAGCGCCCGCGCACCAGCGTGTGGACCGGCACGCCGCGCACGCCCATCCCCTCGAAGGGCGTCACCTTGGCGCGGGAATGCAGCGCCCCGGCGGCGATGCGCTCCTCGCGTGCCAGATCGACCACGGCGATGTCGGCATCGGCGCCCGGGATCAGCGCGCCCTTGCGCGGGAACAGGCCGAAGGCGCGCGCCGGGGCGCCGGCGCTGAGGCGGACGTAGTCGGTCAGCGAGAGCCGGCCGCGCGCCACCTGGGTCAGCATCAGCGGCATCTGCGTCTCGACGCCGGGGAAGCCGCAATCCACCTGCCAGATGGTGTTGCGCGTCTTCTCCTCCGGCGCGTGCGGGGCGTGGTCGGTGGCGATCATGTCGATCACGCCGTCGGCCAGGCCGCGCCACAGCGCCTCCTGGTGCGGCTTCTCGCGCACCGGCGGGTTGACGCGGATCACCGGGCCGATCTCGTCATAGGCGCGCTCGTCGAAGAGCAGGTAGTGCGGGCAGGTCTCGCCGGTCACGTCCACGCCGCGCGCCCGCGCCTCGCGCAGCGGCCGCAGCTCGTCGCCCGAGGAGATGTGCAGCACGTGGATGCGCGCGCCGGTCCATTCCGCCAGCACGCAGGCGCGCGAGACCGCCTCGGTCGCCACCACGGCGGGGCGGGAGCGGAGATGGTCGAGCGGCGTGTCCTTGCCCGCGTCGCGCAGGCGCTGCGTGCGGCGCGCCATGATGCTGGCGGTCTCGGCGTGCAGCGAGATGCGCAGCCCGTGCCGCGCCACGATCTCGAATGCCTCCAGCATCGCCCCGGTGGAGGGCGAGGGCAGGTCGCCGAAGGTGTTGCCCATGTAGAGCTTGAAGGCGTTCACCCCGCCCGCGACCAGCGCCTCGACATGCTCCAGGTTCTCCTCCCCGAGCAGGCCGTAGAGGCCGAAATCCACCCGCGCCTTGGCGGCCGCCGCCTGCTTCGCGCGCAGCCCCTCGGGCGTCGAGGTGGGCGGGATCACGTTGGGCATCTCGAACACCGTCGTCACCCCGCCCATGGCGGCGGCGGCGGTGCCGGTGTCCCAGTCCTCCTTGTGGGTGTAGCCGGGATCGCGGAAGTGCACGTGCACGTCGATGGCGCCGGGCAGCACGTGCAGCCCGGCCGCGTCCAGCACCTCGCGCGCCGGCGGCATGGCGCCGTGGTCGCCCACGGCCATGATGGCGCCGTCGCGGATGGCGACGCTGGCGGGGAACACGGCGTCCTCGGTGGCCACCCGGCCGTTGGCGATGACGAGGTCGGCGAATTCGGTCATGGCGTCACTCCCCCTTCACAGCATCGCCCAGCCGCCATCCACCGGGAGGTCCACCCCGGTGATCTGGCGGGAGACGTTGGAGGCGAGGAACAGGCAGGCATTCGCCACGTCCTCGTCCACGGTGATGCGCTTCAGCGCGTAGTCGGCGGCGTGCCGCTCCACCGCCTGCTCCTCGGTGATGCCGAGGCGGCGCGCCATCTCGGGCACCACCTTGCCGCGGAAACGGTCGCCGTCGACCATGCCGGGCGCCACGCAGTTGACGTTGACGCCGTAGGGCCCGGCCTCCAGCGCCATCGACTTGGTGATGCCGCGCAGGCCCCACTTCGAGGCCGAGTAGGCCATCCGCCCGGCGCGGCCGCGCATGCCGAAGGTGCCGCCCACGTTCACGACCTTGCCGTCGCGCCGCGCGATCATCCCCGGCAGCACGGCGCGCATCGTGTTGAAGCAGCCGGCCATGTTGAGGGTGACGATCTCGTCGAACTCCTCGCGCGTCGTCTCCCAGCCGGTCTTCCCGATCGGACCGGAGCCGCCGGCGACGTTGACCAGGATGTCCACCCGGCCGAAGCGCGCTTCCGCCGCCGCCACCGCCGCGTCGCACTGCGCCGTGTCGGTCAGGTCGCAGCGCGTCACCAGCACCTCGGCGCCGAGCTCGCGCGCCCGCGCGGCGACGGGCTCGATGGCGTCGAGGTCGCGGCCGACCAGCGCCAGCCGGCAGCCCTCGCGCGCGAAGGCCAGGGTGACGGCGGCGCCCATGCCCTTGGCCGGGCCGGTGATGAGGGCGACGCGGCCCTTCAGATGCAGGTCCATGTCCGGTTCAGTCCACCAGCTTGCGCGGCCGCTCGGCGAGCGGCGGCAGGAATGCGCGGGAGAAGACGTCGCCCACCGCGGGGCGGGTCGGCAGGTTGTTCGACTCGGCGACCGTCGCGATGGCGCGCGCCATGCGGGCCTCGTCGATGTCGCCGAGGCCGATCCGCGCCAGTTCCGGCGCGCTCATCTCGTCGGCCACGGTGGCGTCGAAGCGGGCGCGCTCCACCGCGAGGTCGAGCAGGCTGTCGCGCCTGCCCACCGCCGCGACCGCCGCCGCCGGGTCCTTCAGCGCCTCCGCCACGCCTCGGTTGATCGCCGCGAGCAGGCCGCGCACCGCCTCCGGCTTGTCGCGCGCCAGGGCGCGCGAGACCATGATGGTGTTGGAGTAGAGGTCGATGCCGTGATCGGCGTAGCGGATGTAGCGGAGCTGCCGGTCGTCGATGCCGGCGCCGCGCGCCGAGAAGCGGATGGTGTTGACGTAGCCGAAGGCGCCGTCGATCTGGCCCCTGAACAGCATCTGCTCGCGCAGGCTGGGCTGCATGGTGACGATGTTGACCTTCGCGGCGTCGATCCCGGCCGCCTTGGCGAAGGCGGGGAAGAGCTTCAGCTCGCCGTCGTTCGCCGGGCCGCCGATGGTGCGGCCGACCAGGTCCTGCGGGGTGCGGATCGGGCTGTCGGCCCGCACCGCGATGCAGAAGGGCGGCACGTTGTACATCATGAAGACGGCGAGCGGCGCGACGTCCGGCCGGGTCGCGGCGAACTGGATCAGCGCGTTCATGTCGCCGAAGCCGACATCGTAGGCGCCGGCGGCGATCTGCGTGACCGGGGCGGAGGAGCCCTCGCCCTGGTCGATCGTCATGGCCAGCCCGGCCTCGCGGAAGTAGCCGCGGTCCTCGGCCAGGAAGAACCAGCCCTGCGGGCCCTGGTACTTCCAGTTCAGCACCATCCTGAGGCGCGTCGGCGCCTGGCCGCTTCCCTTGGCGCTTCCCTGGCTGCTTCCCTGGGCGCGTGACGGGCCGGTGCCGGCCAGGGCGCCGCCGAGGGCAAGGGCCGGGGCGCCGAGCAGGGTGCGTCGGGGCATGGGGCGGGGCATGGGGGCGGGCTCCATGATCGGGTCTGCCGCTACAGCGGACCGCAGTCCGGTTGGGACTGCGGTTTGCTGTCGCTCGTTGTTCTCGGCGCGGATTCCGCCGCCGGGCGTGTCCGCCCGCCAGCGATCCGCTCCAGGAAAGCCAGGACCGGCGTTCTCCGCCATCGCCGTTTTCCGCGCAGGGCGTCGACGAAAAGTCTACGCTTTCCGGATGGCCCGCCATCCCGCCACCCCGCTTCGGCACATGCGCATCTGGCGCAGCATCGACGCCGTGGCCCGCACCGGCTCGCTGCGGCAGGCGGCGGAGCGGCTGCACATCACCGCCTCGGCCCTGCAGCGCCGCCTCGACGATGTGGAGGCCGATCTCGGCACGCCGCTCTTCGAGCGGTCCGCCACCGGCATGCGCCTGAGCGTGGCGGGGGAGCTGTTCCTGGGCTGGATACGCGCCCAGGATTCGGCGCTGGAGCAGGTCCGCTCGCGCATCGAGGACCTGGCCGGGCTGCGGCGCGGCCATGTGCGCATCGCCGCCAGCCAGGCCCTGGCCCTCTCCTTCCTGCCGGACGAGATCGCGGCCTTCCGCGCCCTCTACCCGGGCGTGACCTTCCAGGTCTCCATCCGCGACCACGCCGCCGCCCTGCACGAGCTGGCGGCGTTCGAGACGGAACTCGCGCTGATCTTCCGCCCGCCGCCCAACGCGGACTGGCAGCCGCTGGCGCAGATCGGCCAGCGGATCGTGGCGATCATGGCGCCGTCGCATCCGCTGGCGGCGCGGGCGACGGTGCTGCTGCGCGACTGCCTGCCCTGGCCGGTCGCGCTGCCGGACCGCAGCCTGGGGGCGCGGCAGATCCTGGAGGAGCGGATGGCGGGCCACTCCGCCCGCCTGCGGGTCGTGCTGGAGTCGAATTCCTTCGAGCTGCTGCGCCATTCCGTGCGCGACGGCCGGACGCTGACCTTCCAGATCGAGACCGGCGCGCCCGCCCGCGACGACCCGGCCTACGCGGTGCGCCCGCTGGACGAGGCCAACCTCGCGCACGGGCCGCTGGTCCTCGGGCAGCTCAGGGGACGGGCCCTGCCGGTGGCGGCCGCCCGGTTCGCCGAGCGGCTGGCGGCGCGGCTGGACGCGGCGCGGGACGATAGAGCATTTTCAAGCTGAGCGTCCTCGCTCAGCGGCTCGGAAAATGCGAAAAATCAAAAGGCTAGAGCCGTTCCGGCCTGATACAGTCAGGCTGGATCGGCTCTAGCCGCAGCGGCGTTCGCGGACCTGCCCGGAGCGCCGCCCCGGATCCCGCGCCGGGGGACCCTGGTGGGTGAAGCCCCCTTCGGGACGTTGTCCCGGATGGACCGGCCACCCGTGCGAGACGCGCCGGGCCACTCCCGCCGCGCGCCGGCGTCACGCCTCGTGCGGGGGAGGCGCCGCCGCCCGGCCGCCGTGGCCTTCCGGGGCGGCCGCCGGGCGCCCTCCCCGAAGCGCCCCGAGCTGCCGCGCCGCCGGCGCGAGCACGTGCTGCACGAGCGGGATCAGCACGATGCCGACGGCCAGTCCGAGCAGGCCGGACAGGCCCGCCGAGACCAGCCACGACACCGCCCCCGCCACGGCCGGCAACGCCGCGCCGGCCGCGTGGGCGAGGTCGTGCACCAGGTGCGCGGGGCCGGTCGCCCCGAACGCCTCCAGCCCGTGCAGCAGGATGCCGCCGCCGACCCAGAGCATCGCCGCCGTGCCGACGATCCCGAGCAGGTGCAGGAAGTGCGGCATGCCGAGCACCACGCCGCGGCCGATCCCCTGCGTCAGCGGCCGCAGCGCGCGATCGGCGCCGCCGGCGGGCGCCGCGCCGGCGGCGCGCCGACGCAGCCCGAGCAGGGTCGAGGCCGGCCGGTCGTTGGCGGCCAGCGACAGGCCCGCATCGTCCGCCTTCACGATCAGCGCCACCGCGCCGTAGACCAGCACGGTGATGCCGAGGCCCACCACGGCGAGGATCGCGGCCCGCATGACGGTCGAGCCGCCTTCCAGCGTGGCGAGGGTGAGCGCCATGATCTCGGCCGAGAGGATGAAGTCGGTCTTGATGGCGCCCCGGACCCGCTCCTCCTCCAGCCGCGCCGGGTCCGCCGGCGCCGGTCCGGCCGCCGCCTCGCGCGCCGCGGCCCCATGCGTCCCGGCCCCATGCGTCCCGGTCCCGTGCGGGCGCAGCGCGTGCCAGATCTTCTCCGCCGCCTCGTAGCAGAGATAGGCGCCGCCCAGCATCAGCAGCGGCGTGACGCTCCACAGCGCGAAGGCGCTGAGCAGCAGGGCGGCGGGCAGCAGGTAGAGCAGCTTGTTGCGCGCCGAGCCGACGGCGATCCGCCAGACGATCGGCAGCTCGCGCGCCGGGGAAAGCCCCGTCACGTAGCGCGGCGTGACGGCGGCGTCGTCGATCACGACGCCCAGCGCCTTGCCGCCCGCGTGCGCGGCCTGCGCCGACACGTCGTCCAGCGAGGCGGCGGCCGCCTTGGTCAGTCCGACCACGTCGTCCAGCAGGGCGAGCAGGCCAGTGCTCACGGGCGATCCCTTTCGTGTGCGGGCATGATGGACGAACGGCAATGTGCTCCGCCGGGTTCCGGAAGCGTGGGCGCGCCGCGCGGATGTAAGGGGGATGTCGGCCGGCGCCTGTAACCATCGGGCAGGCGTCGCGGGAAGCCATCGCGGGGCGGCGGCACGGGGGAGGACGGCGCCGCCGGGCCCTTGCCGGAAGCGATACGCCCCAGCAACATGATGCCCGCGCCGATCGCCTTCGCCTGCAACGCCTTGCGGCCCCTTGCCTCGGGCCGGTCCACCGGAGCCGCCCGACCGGAGCGCCGATGTCCATGTCGCGATTCCTGCTCGGCTCCGGCCTCGAGAGCCGGGTCCTGCTGCCGGCCGGCGGCCAGGCGGCGATCCGCCAGCACGCGCGGCTGCGGGAGATCCTGGCCGCCAGGGCCCCGGCGGCGGCCGACCTGTTCGCCGAGCCGGTGCTCGATGCGCGCGAGGACGGCCAGCGCCCCACGCGCGCCTCCTGGTACGCGCCCGCCGGCGCCGAGCCGGTGCCGCTGCCCTCGCTGCGCACCGCCCAGCGGCTGCTGGCCGAGAGCAGCCTGCGCGAGCAGCTCTCGGCGCTGCACCCGCTGCTGGCCGATCCGGAGGTGGCGCCGCTGCTGTGCGCGGCGCTGGCCGTTCCCGGACCCGGAGACATCCTGTGGACCGGCGAATCCGTGGTCCTGGTCAATTGGGGCATGGTGCCGGATTCGGTCGGCGACGCGCCCGCCGCCCTCGCGCGGCACTTCGACGCGACGCTCGGCGCCTGGATGCCGCCGGGCGGCAACCCCTGGACCGCGCCGCCCGCGTCGGCGGCGGAAACGCCGGGCCGGCTGCCGGACACTCCGGCGGGCGCGGCCGCGGGTGCCGCGACCCATGCCGCGCCCGGCCGGGCCACGTCCGCCCAGGGCACGTCCGCCCAGGGCACGCCCGACAGTCCGGCCGGCGTTCCCCCGGGGATGCCGCCCGGACCTCCCGCCGGGTTCCCTCCCGGCCTTCCGCCCGGTCCCCCGCCGGGATCCCCCCCGGGGTCCCCATCGGGCGCACCGTTGCCCGCCGGCCGGTCGGGCGGGGTGCTGGGCGCGGTGGGCGCGGTGCTGGCAGCCATCGTCCTCGTGCTGCTGCTCTCGGCGGTGGCGGTCGCGGCCGGCTACTACTACGGCTGGCACCGGCTGGTGCAGGAGTTGCAGGCCCAGGTCCCGCCGCCGGGCGATCCCGGCCTGGACGCCGACATGCGCCGCATGCAGGAAGGCGTGAACGAGGGGCTGCGCCAGCGCATCGCCACGCTGGAGGGCGCGCTGCGCGGCAATGTCTGCGTCGCTCCCGCCGGCCCCATGCCGGCCCTGCCCGAGCAGCGCGCCGATCCGGCCGCGCCCGACCGATCCCCTGGACAGCCCCCTGGGCAGCAGGCCATGCCGCTGCTGCCGCCGGCGCCGGAGGCGCAGCCGGTGGAGCGCCCGGCACCGCAGCCCGGGCAGGCGCCGGCCGTCACCAACCTCGCCGACCTGCTCGACGATTCCGTGGTGCTGGTGCTGGGCCAGGTGCAGCGCCCGGACGGGCAGGGCATCAGCACCGGCACCGGCTTCGCGATCGGCCCGCGGCTGGTCGTCACCAACCGGCACGTCGTCGCGGAGGTGACGCCGGGGCGGCTGCGCGTCGCCAGCCGCCGGCTCGGCCGGCTGGTCGCCGCCGAGGTGGTCGCCAGCACCCCGGGCAACGAGCCGGGCCAGCCCGACTTCGCCGTGCTCCGCCTCGCCGAGGGCGAGCTGCCGCCGCTGGTCCTGACGCCGGCCGTGGACCGGCTGCTGCCGGTGGTGGCGGTGGGCTTCCCCGGCTTCGTGGTGCAGCCCGGCGACGACTTCCAGCGCCTGCTGCGCGGCGAGGCCGGCAACCTGCCCTCGCCGGTCTTCACCAGCGGCGAGGTGAGCGCGCTGCAGGAGCTGCGCGGCCAGCGCGTGGTGATCCACACGGCGGCGATCAACCGGGGCAATTCGGGTGGCCCGCTGGCCGACCGCTGCGGCCGCGTCGTCTCCGTGAACACCTTCCTTCGCGCCGACCGCGAGGTGGCCTACCGCGCCGACTACGCCCTGCCCACCGCCTCGCTGCTGGAGTTCCTGCGCCGCAACAACGTCGAGGCGCGCACCGAGGAAGGACCCTGCCGCCCCGCCGCGGCCTCGCCGGCCGCCCCGTCGGCCGGCCCCCAGGGTGGGGCCCAGGGTGGAGCCCAGGGTGGTCTCCAGGGTGGGGCCCCTGGTACGCCCCCGCCGGGTACCGCTCCGCCGGGGGCCGCGCCCCAGGGCGCCGCCCCGCAGGACGGCCGCCCCGCCAGCCCGCCGGGAAGCCCGCAGGGCGGCACCCCCCGTCCGCCCGCCGGTCCCGCCCCCGCCCCGCCCGTCCCCAACCCGTCGGCGCCCGGCAGCCCGCCGGCGCCCGCCGCCCCGTCGCGCTGAGGCCGGGCCGTGGCGCGGCTGCGTCTCCTCAACGAGATACCCCGCGCCGAGCGTCGGCCGGCGCGCGTCTTCGAGGGCACCGCCCTCGACTACCGCGACCAGATCCGGCAGCACCTGCTTGCCCAGGGCCTCGCCGCCCATGCCGAGCTGTTCGCCGAGGCCAACCCGCTGCCGGATCGCGTTCAGTGGTTCACCGGCCTGGACGGCGAGATCCGGTCCCTCGACACGCTGCCGATCGAGCGCCAGCGCGCGCTGGCCGCCGAGACGGCCGGGCTGGTGGAGGATCTGTCGCGCGAGGCGGAGCGGCTGCGCGCCGAGCGCAACCCCTCGCTGCGCACCCTGGGCGAGCTGCTGGCCGTGGCGCTGGAGGGCTCGCGCCTCGCCGACCTGCGCCTCGTCGGGAAGCAGCCCGTGCTGGCCGGCTGGGGGCTGCGGCCGGTGGACACCACCTCGCTGCCGCCGCCCAACCTGCTCGGCGAATTGCGCCGCGTCGCCGCCGTGGCGCCGCCAGCCCCGCCGCCTTCCCCGCCGGCGCTCCCGGAGCCCCTCCCGGAGCCGTCTCCACCCCCGCCCGGACCGACGCCGCCCCCGCCGCCCCCTGCCGCCGCGCCGGCGCGCGGGCCATGGCCGCTGCGCCTGCTGGCGGCCTCGGCGGCGCTGCTGCTGCTGGCGGCGCTGCTCGCCTTTCTCCTGCCCGGACTGGTGGCCGGCGCCGTGGCCGCGCTGCGCGCCCCGCTGCCGCGCATCTGCCAGCCCGCGCCCGCGCCGGACGAGGGGCTGATCGGCCTGCAGCAGGAGGAGACGCGGCTGCGCGCCCGCGTCGCCGAGCTGGAGCGCGGCCTGGCCGAGCGCATCGTGCAGTGCCGCCTGGACGCGGCGCCGCCCCCGCCGCCTCCGACGCCGCCTCCCGCGCCGCCGCAGCGCAGCGAGATGGACCGCCGGCTGGAGCGCGAGGGCGCGCGGAACAGCGACTTCCAGGTGACGCTGTCCTGGGACGGCCCCGCCGACCTCGACCTGCATGTCCGCTGCCCGGGCGGGGGGGAGATCTTCTTCCAGAACCGGCGCGCCTGCGGCGCCACGCTGGACGTGGACATGAACGCCGGCGGGCGGATGTCGAACCAGCCGGTGGAGAACGTCGTCTGGGCCGGCCGGCCGGCGCCCGGCACCTGGCGCGTGATCGTGGACTACTACGACTTCGACCGCCGCCGCACCCCCGTGCCCTTCGTCGTGCGCGTGCGGCTGGAGGGCCAGCAGCGCGAGTATCGCGGCGTCGCCAACGGGCCCACCGAGCAGGTCGTGACGGAGTTCACCATCCGATGACGGCCGGGCCACTGAGGGACGTGGCAGCGGGCCGGGGGGCGGCGATCGCGCCTGCCCCGGCCGGCCGGCCGATGGCGAGGGAGCGATGACCGAGCCGCCGACCACGAACGGCATGCCGGGCCGGTCACCCCCCTTGCCGCCGCCCCCCTGGCCGTCGCCCCGGCGGCACCGCTTCCTGCCGGCGCTCGCGCTGGCCTCCCTCGCGGCCGGCCTGCCGCTCGCGGCCCTGGCCGGCTGGTGGGGCTTCGAGCTGGCGGCGGCGCTGCACGGCAGCGACAGCGCGCGTGAGGCGATCTGCCGCGTCCCGCCCGGCCTCTACGGCGACCTGCGCGCCGAGGAGACCGACCTGCGCCGCCGCGTCGCCGAGCTGGAGGGCGACCTCGCCCGCCGCCGTGCGCAGTGCCGCGTCTGCGCCGACCCGGAGGCGGTGGACGTGGCGCTGGTGGTGGACACCTCCGCCTCGATGCGCTGGCCCGCCACCATGGACGCCGCCGCCGAGCGCGCCCGCATCGCCCAGATCGAGCGCGAGGCCGGCCCGGTCGCCGAGCCGCGCGGCAACGACCGCTTCCTGGCCGAGCTGAACCGCACCCCGCCCGCGCAGCAGCGCATGGAGGCGGCGCGCCGGGCCGCCCTCGCCGCGCTGGAGGGGCTGCCGGCGCGGGCGCGGGTGCAGCTCCTCTCCTTCGCCGGCGCGCCGGACGATGCGCAGGAGCGGCCGAGCTGCACCGTCGCGCCGGTGGGCAGCTTCCCGGGGCCGGACCGCGCGCCGCTGCAATCGGCGCTGCGCGCGCTGCGGCCGGATGCCAGCGGCACGCCGCTCGCCCAGGCGATCGAGCGCGGCGCGGCGGCGGTGCGCGCGCGGCCCGAGGGCGTGCCGGGCATGGTGGTGGTGATCACGGACGGGGTGGAATCCTGCCGCGGCGACCCCTGCGCGGCGGCGCGCGCGGCCCGGGCGGCCGATCCGGGGCTGGCCATCGCGGTGGTGGACATCGCGCGCAACGAGCAGATCGCCTGCCTCGCCGAGGCGACGGGCGGGCGGGTCTTCGCGCCGGAGGCGGGGGCGGATCTGGGGCGGCTGCTGGCCGAGCGGCTGCGGGCGGCGCCGCAGAACGCCTGCATCCCGCGCGCGTCGCGGTGAGGGGGGTGGGATTCCCGTCGCTTCCGGCGGGGAAGGCTGCGCCTTCCCCTGCACCCCTACCTTCGGGGAGGGCGTTGCCCTCCCCGGACCCCACCCACCAGGAACCTCAGGTTCCTGGACCTCCGCCGGCGTTTCGCGGCCTCCCGGGATCAACCGTCGGGACTCGAATCCAAATGGGGTTTCCAAAGGGGCTTCGCCCTTTGGTGGGGTCCAGGGGCAAAGCCCCTGGTCCGGAGGGGTACGGGGAGGGTGAAACCCTCCCCGCCGCCCTGCCCAATCCCGGCAACCCGCCTATGATCGGCCGCGCATGATCGAGCCCCATTCCGCGCTCCCCCCTTTCCTGCCGGGCAGCGACGTGCCGCTGGTGCCCAATTCCGGCGTGCAGTTCCTCGACGCCGCCCTGCCGCTGGAGCGCGTCCGCCTGCGCCGCAACTGGTTCGAGCTGCCGCGCGGCGAGGGTCTCGCCGCGCTGAAGGCCCTGCGCGACGCGCCGGACGAGGGCGGCTACGCCTGGGACGAGAACGGCCAGGCGCATTTCGTCGCGATGGACGAGGAAGGCCGCTTCGACATCGACGCGACCGGCGCGCTGGAGCCCTTCCTCGGCAGATGGGTGCCGCTGCCCTACCTGCAGGTCGAGGTGGACGGCCCGCCCGGCCGGCGCCGCTTCGCCCCGGGGCCGGAGAACTGGGCGCGCATCCGCGTCGTGAAGCTCGCGGAGAAGGAGCCGGACGGGCGCACCCACCGCGCCGTGCTGGCCTTCGACACCACCACCGCCGCGCGCCTGCCCGGCGCCGGCTTCCTCACCCCCTGGAACGACGAGCCGGCGCGCTTCGCCCTGGCCTCCACCCCGGCCGAGGCGGGCTGGCTGCTCGACCGGGAATGGATGCGCGGCTGGCTGGCCGAGTTGTACCGCGAGCGCGACATCGCCGGCCGCGCCCTGGCGCCGGACGCGGAGATCGGCTGCCGGCACCTCGCCGCCTACCTCACCTTCCTCGCCGTGCTGGAGGAGAGCGGCGCGCTGCCGCCGATCCGGCTGATCGACCTCGCCACCGCCGAGCGCACGCCGGGCGGGGTGATCGAGGTGGACCTGGTGCTCGACCTCGGCAATTCCCGCTCCTGCGGCTTCCTGGTGGAGCGCACGGCGGGGCGCGCCGCCTCGCTCTCGGACAGCTACCGCCTCGCCCTGCGCGACCTCTCGGCGCCGGAGGAGACCTCCAACCTGCCCTTCGAGAGCCGGGTGGAATTCGCCCGCGCCGGCTTCGGCAAGGAGGAATGGTCGCTGCAATCGGGGCGCGGCACCGCCTTCGACTGGCCGAGCCCGGTGCGCGTCGGGCCGGAGGCGGCGCGGCTGTCCAGCCGCAACCGCGGCAACGAGGGCCAGACCGGGCTCTCCAGCCCGAAGCGGTATCTCTGGGACGAGGCGCCGGTGCTGACCCCCTGGCGCTTCAACCCGGCATCGGACCCGGAGGGCGCCATCCGCGGCGGCTTCCTGCGCTTCGTCTCCGAGGACGGCACGGTGCTGTCGATGAAGCGGCGCGGCGGCATCGCGCTCCGGCCGCTGTTCAGCCGCGCCAGCCTGTTCACCTTCTTCCTGCTGGAGGTGCTGCTCCAGGCCCGCGCCCAGGTGAACGGCTACGCCGCGCGCTACGGCCGGCAGGACCTCGCCGCGCCGCGCCGTCTGGGCCGGCTGATCCTGACCCTGCCGCCCGCCCTGCCGCCCGAGGAGGTGCGCAAGGTGCGCGAGCGCGCCAACGCCGCCGCCTACCTGCTGGAGGACGTGACCGGCACGCGCGGCAGGCAGAAGCGCCTGGAGGTGGAGGCGCGGCTGGACGAGGCGACGGCGACGCAGATCGTCTATCTCTACGACCAGATCAGCCACGCCTATCGCGGCGACGCGCCCGCCTATCTCGACCTGATCGGGCGGCGGCGGCCGCCGGGAACGGGGGCGGAGGCGGCGGGCCAGGAGGCGCCCTCGCTGCGCATCGCCTCGATCGACGTGGGCGGCGGCACCACCGACCTCGCCATCTACACCTACACGCTGGCCGACCGCGTGGTGGTGCCGCGCGAGGATTTCCGCGAGGGCTTCCGCCTCGCCGGCGACGACGTGCTGGAGACGGTGGTGATGCGCCACGTCCTGCCCGGGCTGCGCCGCGCCCTGGCGGGGGCGGGCAACATGGGGATGGCGCGGGCGCAGCACTTCCTGCTCTCGCTGTTCCGCCGGCCGGCCGATACCGAGCCGGAGCGGCAGGCGCGCCGCCTCGCGCTCAACCACGTCCTCGCCCCCGCCGCCCTCGGGCTGCTGGCGGAGTACGAGGGCTGGAGCCCGCTCGCCGCCGGCGGCGTCGAGACTCGCACGCTCGGCGCGCTGCTCGCCGTGCGCGCCCCGGCGGGGCTGCGGGCGCTCGATCCCGAGGCGCGCGCGGCCCAGGGTGGCAACCAGAACCGCGGGCAGTCGCGCGAGGCGGCCACGGTGCGCGCCGCCGCCTGGCTCGACGCGCGCGCCGCCGAGGCCGGGGCCATCGGCTTCCGCACCGAGGCGGCCGAGATCGAGCTGGACTTCGCCGCCATCCACGAGACGGTGCGCCGCACCCTGCGCGACGCGCTCGACCCGCTCTGCGAGATCGTGCACCGCTTCGGCTGCGACGTGCTGCTGCTCTCCGGGCGCGGCGCGCGCTGGCCGGCGGTGCAGGACCTCGTCACCGCCTCGCTCGCCGTGGAGCCGGACCGGGTGCAGCCCATGCACCACTACCGCGTCGGCGCCTGGTATCCGCATGCCGACGCGACGGGGCGCATCTCCGACCCCAAGACCACGGTCGCGGTCGGCGCCATGCTGTGCCGGCTGCTGCGCGACGGGCAGCTCGACAACCTCGCCCTGGTGGACAAGTTCGGCATGCGCTCCACCGCGCGCTATGTCGGGCTGATGGAGAACGACGGCCGCATCCGCGCCGACCGCGTGCTGTTCAGCGGCCTCGACCTCGACAGCGAGGAGGGCGGCGGCGAGATGGCGGAACGCACGCTGCCCTTCTCCGGCCGCTGCTTCCTGGGCTTCAAGCAGTTCCGCGCCGAGCGCTGGCCGGCGAGCCCGCTCTACCGCATCGAATTCGCCTCGCCCGAGGCGGCGCAGGGCATCGCGCTGCCGTTGCAGGTGACGCTGCGCCGCTCCTCGGGGCGGGCGCCGGACGGGGGCGAGGCGACCGACTTCGAGATCGACGAGAGCCGGGTGTTCGACGCGCGCGGCAACCGGCTGGCGGAGCGCACGGTGCGGCGGCGGCTGCAGACGCTGCGCTCCGAGGATGGCAGCTACTGGCTGGATACCGGGCAGCTCGCGACGCTGGACGCGGTGCTGGGGGCGTTGGCGTAGGGCGGGGCGCGAGGGACCGTGGGCACGGTTCCCGCCGGCCGGCCCGGGACAGCGGCATGCCGCCGCGCCATTGACACGGATCGGCCGGTGGCGACAGGGAGGGGCGTGGCACCGGTCGTGCCGGGCGCGAGCGAGGCGGAGGCCGTCTTCCATTCCCGAGAACCCCGGCGGCCGGCCGCCCATCGACTTCCTGCCGATCCTCGTGCTGCTC
This sequence comes from Roseomonas acroporae, assembly GCF_023223525.1. Classification (GTDB taxonomy): domain Bacteria; phylum Pseudomonadota; class Alphaproteobacteria; order Acetobacterales; family Acetobacteraceae; genus Roseomonas_E; species Roseomonas_E acroporae. The sequence continues at coordinate 14,366 of NZ_JALPRX010000071.1, forward strand.
GCGGTCGTCGGTCTGGGCACCCTGGGCTGGTGGCTGTTCCCGAAGCTGCTCGCCCTGGTCACCTACCAGGACTGCGTGGCTTCCGGCCGGATGAATTGCTGAGGCCGGAGCGGATCGCCGGAGGCGTGAATCCGCCCCGGAAGCAACGGGCCACGGCGAAGCGCGGGCGCGGCCGGGCGAGTACGCCCGGCCTGAAAATGCTCTATCCTCGGCCGCCATGTCCGACGCCGAGACCGACTCCCTGATCCGCCGCTGCGCCGAGACCGAACGCGCCGCCGCCGGCGCCCTCGCCTGGCTGCGCGACTTCCCGGCGCGCACCGCGACGCAGCGGCCGGTGCTGGAGAAGGAGCTGCGCCTCGCCGCCGTGGAGGCGCGCAAGCTGCGGGGCGCCGCCGCGCGGCCGGTGGCGGTGGGCGTGTACGGGCTGTCGCAGGCCGGCAAGTCCTACCTGATCTCCACCCTGGCGCGCCCGCCCGGCGAGGAGCTGCTGGCCGAGCTGGACCGGCCGCGCGGATTCCTCGCCGACATCAACCCGGAGAGCGAGAAGGAGGCCACCGGCCTCGTCACCCGCTTCACCATGCGGCGCGAGGCGGGGCCGCCCGGCTTCCCGGTGCGGCTGCGGCTGCTGACCGAGACGGATCTCGTCAAGATCCTCGCCAATTCCTGGTACCGCGACGCCAAGGATTCCGAGGCCGCCGGCGCCGTGCCGCCCGAGGCCGTCGCCGAGGCGCTGGCCGCCGCCGGGCGCGACGCGGCGTCCTCGCGCGAGCTGGACGAGTTCGACGCCGAGGATGCGTGGGACCTGCAGAGCTACGTGGAGACGGAATTCCGCGGCTACCTCTCGGCGCAGGATTTCCGCGGCCCCTTCTGGGACCACATGGCCGCGCTGTTGCCGCGCCTGCCGCTGGAGCGGCGGATCGACCTCTACGCGCTGCTGTGGAACCGCTTCCCGCCCTTCACCGCGCTGCTGCGCCGGCTGGCCGGGCGGCTGCGCGACCTGCGCTTCGACCGCGACGCCTGGGCGCCGATCGCCGCGCTGGTGCCCAAGACCGAGAGCGTGCTCTCGGTCGATTCGCTCGACCGGCTGCACGACGAGGCGGCGGCGCGGATCGAGATCCAGGCGCAGAACGGCGCCCGCGCCACGCTGACGCGCCCGGAGCTGACGGCGCTGACGGCGGAATTGCAGATCACCATGGCGAAGCGGCCCTGGCCGATCTTCGAGAGCACCGACCTGCTCGACTTCCCCGGCGCGCGCGAGCGCATGGCGAAGAACCATGCGGACGAGGTGCCGGCGAACCCGGCGATCCTCGGCCTCTACTTCCTGCGCGGCAAGGTCGCCTACCTGTTCGAGCGCTACGCCGCCGAGCGCGAGCTGAACGCGCTGCTGCTCTGCATCAAGGAGAGCAACAACCCGTTCGACGCGACGATCCGGCAATCCATCCGCGCCTGGATCGCGCGCACCCATGGCGAGCGGCCGGAGGACCGGGCGCGCGTCGAGACGGCGCTGTTCGTCGTGCTGACGCGCATGGACATGCACTTCAACCGCACGCCCGGCCGCGACGAGAACGCGCCCTCGCACGATCTGTGGGAGGCGCGGGTGAAGTCGAGCCTGCAACAGCCCTTGCAGGAGGCGAACGGGTGGCTGGACAACTGGCACCCCGGCCGGCCCTTCGACAACACGCTGCTGGCGCGCAACCCGGGGCGCTCGCAATCCCTCTCGCGGCTGGCGGCGGATGGCGGGGAGGCGGAATTCCTGCCCGGCGTGCCGGAGCGGATCGCCCGCTGGGGCGGCGAATTCGCGTCGCATCCGGAGATCCGCCGGCACGTGCGCGACGCGCGGCGCGCCTGGGACGAGGTGTTCCGGCTGAACGATGCCGGCATGGCCTATCTGGTCGAGCGGCTCGCGCCGGTCTGCAACCCGCGCCTGAAGCTGGCGCAGGTGGAGAACCAGGTGTCGCTGCTGCGCGATGCGATGCGCCGGCGGCTCTCCGAGTGGCATGTGGGCGACGACCTGGAGACGGAGCTGGCCAAGCGCCAGACGGCGCTGGCGCCGGCCGTCGAGGCGCTGCTCGGCTGCGGCGACGCCGCGACCTTCGGCCTGCTGCTGGCGCAGCTCCAGATCGACCCGGCCGAGGCGCGCGAGGTGCTGCTGCGCGGCGGCGGCAACGGGGAGGCGGCGCAGGCCGCGCCCGCCGCGCGGCCGGGCGGCTCGGTGCGCGACATCTTCGCCCGCACCCGCGCCGGCGCCGCCGCCGCCATCACCGCGACGCGGCGCGACCCGCCGCAGGAGAAGGCCGAGGCGCTGGTCGCCGCCTGGCTCGCCAAGCTGCGCCGCTTCCCGGCCGACCCGGCGCTGCGCGCCTATTTCGGCTTCGACGCCGCCGCCGCCGACGCGCTGGTGGCGGAACTCACCGGCGCCGCGCTGCGCACCCGGCTGACCGACCGGCTCGCCGCCGCGCTGCGCGCCGGCGGCCAGACCGAGCGCTTCGACCTCGCCGCCGAGCGGCACGCCGTGGCGGCGGCGGGGGTGGTGAACGAGCAGGTGAGCCATCTCGGCCTGCGCCAGGACGGGCGGCTGCTGCCGGACCGGCCGCTGCTGGGCGGCGGCGGCCCGCCGGTCTTCGCGCCGCCGCCGCCGCCGGGGCCGGATTTCGAGATCGGCGAGGAGGCGGAGCCCTACGGCGCGCTGTTCTGCGTCGGCTGGATCGACGCGCTGACCGACGCGGTGCGGCGCAACGTGCTGGACCGCGAGGGGGCCGGCCTCGTGGACGCGCGCGAGAACGAGGCGCTGGGGGCGGTGTTGCGGCTGCTGTAGGGCGGGCGGGGCGGCGGGCGACGACGGAGAGGAGACTGCCTGTGACGGAATACCGGATGGTGTTGGCGCGGGCGGCCGGCGATGCGGGCGAGCGGATCGGTGCGGCGCGCCCGGCGCATCTGGCGCTGGTCGAGCCGATGGCGGCGGCGGGGGAACTGGTCCTCGGCGTGCCGCTGCTCGACGCCTCGGGGGCCTATGCAGGCTCCCTCATGCTGGTCACGCCGGCGGCGGCCGAGCGCTACCTGGAGGCCGAGCCCTTCCGGCGCGAGGGCGTCTGGCGGGACTGGTCGGTGCACCCGTTCCGGCTGGCGCCGCTCGATTACCGCCCGCTGCCGCGGGGGCCGGCGCCGGCCGTGCCGAGCCACACGGTCGTCATCGCCTGGGATGGCCGCGACGCGGCGGCGCCGGACCGCCGGCTCGCGGTGCGCGAGGCCCATTTCGGGCGTGCCCGCGCCGCCGCATCCGCGGGGATCATCACGCTGGGCGGCGCGCTGCTGGAGTCGCCGGGCGGGCGGATGATCGGCTCCCTCGCCATCACCGCGCATCCGGACGTGGCGGTGGCCCGGGCGTGGTGGGCGGCGGATCCCTATGTGACGGGCGGGGTCTGGCAGGAGATCGCCTGGCACGCCACGCGCTTCGCGCCGCTGCCCTATCGCCCGCTGCTTGGCGCGGCGGCCTAGGGCGGATCCCGTTCGCCATGGCCCACCGAAGCCGCCCCGGCTCCCCGCCTTGTCGAGAATCCTCACCCGGCCGGGCGATTCCGCCCGATCGGGAGCCGTTCTAGGCCACGCGCATGCAGTTCCGCATCGAGAAGGTCGACGACCCGACCGGGCAGGTGACCGGCGCGCTGGTGTTCAGCCCGCCGCCGGCGCTGCCGCCGGAGGGCGCGCGCTTCGTGATCGAGCGCTTCGGGCGGGAGAACAACCTGCTCGGCCCGCATGGCTGGGCGGTCTCCTCGACCGGCCTGCGCGCGCGGCAGGTGGAGAAGCGCGACGACGAGCTCTGGGTGCTGTTCGGGGCCGAGGTGTCCTACCACGTGCTGCCCGACACGGCGGTGCACGTCCGCCTGCTCGGCACCGGCGCCGAGGGCTCCGACATCTGGCCGCCGATCCCGCGCGGCACCGCCCCGCCGGCGCCGCCGCGCGAGGAGCCGCCGCCCTCCTATCCGCCCGCCGTATCGCCGGCGGGCCAGGGGCGTGGCCAGGAGCCTCCGGCGCCGGCCCCGGCCGTCGCGCCGCCGATGGTGCCGCCCGGCCGGGACGAGGACGCGACGGTGACCCGGCCGCCGCCCGCCGGCCACGCGCCCGGGGGACTCCCGGCGGGGGCCGGGGTACCGGTCCCCGTTGGCGGCGACGACGACACGCTGAACCTGCGTGGCCCGGCAGCGCCTTCCAGCCCGCCGGGCACGTTCCCGGGCATCTCCCCGGGCATCTCCCCGGTCGGCCCGCGTGCCGGCACGCCGCCCCGCGTCGCGACCGGCGGGGCGCCGCCGCGGCGACGGCCGCGGGAACGCTGGCTGCCCTACCTGCTGATGATCCCCGTGCTGCTGCTGGGTGCCGCCGCGGCGTGGTGGATCCTCGATCGTGGGGTGCCATGGGCGCCGCGCGCCGGGACGCAGGTGGCCGAGGTTCCTCCCGGCGCCCCCGGGGCGCTTCCCGGGGCGCTTCCCGGGCCGGAGCCCACCCGGCCCCCGCCACCGGCCGATCCCCCGGCCCCGCCGCCGGCAGCTTCACCGGCGCCGTCGGCACCATCCCCGGTGGCGCCGGTGAAGCTGCCGGCGGCACTGGTGCCGCCCCGGCAAGCGCCGGCACCGTTCGAGCCGTCGCAGCCCCCCTGGGCCGCCCCGATGCCGGCGGCACCGGCCGTGCCGCCCAAGGGACCGCCCGCCGCCGCGGCGCCCGCCCCGGTCGCCGCCAGCCCCTTCGAGCGCGGCCAGGCGGACCGGCGCGAGATGGAGGCCTGGGTGGCGCGGCAGCCGCCCGGCGTCCGCTACGGCATCGACTACTGGGCGGAGCGTCGCAACCGGCCCAACCCCGGCGACTGCTTCCATCCCGACCCGCAATTCGTCCAGGGCTGCAACGAGGCACGCCGTCGCTTCGGGCCGGTCGACGCGCAGCGCCGGAGCGATCCGGATTACTGGCGCGGCTGGAACAACCCCTGAGCATTCTCAGGCTGGGCGTACTCGCCCAGCGCCTTGGAAAATGCGCCGGATCAAGGGCTGGAGCCGTTCCGGACGGCATTCCGCTCCGGCGCCGTCGGCCGGGCGCGGTCCGACTCCGGTTCAGGGCAGGATCGGCGCCCGTCGGGGCGACGGCGCCGGGGGAGGCGTGACGTCGGGCAGCTCGACCTGGCTCGGCGCGCCGAAGCGGATGTTGTCCACCCCGAACCCGCCCTGCTCCGCCCCGACCAGATGGAATTCCAGCCCGGCGATGCGCGGCACCAGGTCGGCCGTGGCGAGACCCAGGAATTCCGCGCCCAGACGCCGGTTCGTGACGCGGCCCAGCGCCTGCCCCTGGCGGTCGTAGATGGTGATCGCCACCGAGCCGATGGCGTCGAACACGCCGCCCTCCAGCCCCACCGCCGCCTGGTCGGCGTCGAACCAGATCGCCACCGGGCCATTGAAGACCGGCGTGCCGCCGAGCTGCGGCGCCTCCTCCGGCCGGCTGCGGTCGATCAGGGTGAGCGCCGCCGGCGCCGCCGGGTCCAGCGTCAGCGGGGCGGAGGGGCGCCCGGCGAGGCAGCCGGTGGGCACCGCGCCGGGCGGGCACTCCTCCGGCCGCCCCATGCGCCGGCCCTGGAAGAAGCCGCCGAAGCGCACCGTGGGGCTGCCGGGGCCGCCGCCGTAGAGCGCGGGCGGATAGACCGGGTTCGGGGTGTGCGCCGGCAGCTCGCCGAAGGTGATGCGGCCGGCGCCGGCGCGGAACTGCGCCTCCTCGATCCGCTGCACGCGCCCCGCTTCCTGCGCCCGTGCCGGCGGCGCGCCGGCCGCCAGCAGCGCGCCGGTGGCCAGGGCGGCGGCCAAGGCCAGGGCGGCGGGCCTGGGCAGGTCGGGATGTCCTCGTCGTGGCATCGGCCGCCTTCTCGCGGATGGACCCGTTCCATCCTCGGACAGGATGGCCGGGGCAGGAAGGGGGCCGCGGGCCGGACGGGCGCGCCCCAAGGCGGCGGGATGCCGCGGCTCAGTCCACCGTCGCCCCCGACTGCCGCACCACCTCGCCCCAGCGCGCCATGTCCTGCTCGTGCACCCGCCGGAACGCCTCCGGCGAGGGGTCGGCCGGCGGCGTGATCCCCTGGCTCTCCACCAGCCAGCGCACGAAGTCCGGCGCCGCGATGATGCGCGCCACCTCCTCGGCCAGCCGCCGCGTCACCTCGGGCGGCAGGCCGCGCGGGCCGAGCAGCCCGTACCAGGTGCTGCTCTCGAAGCCCGGCAGCCCGCACGCCTCCTCCACCGTCGGCACGTCGGGCAGCGGGCCGAGGCGGCGCCGCACCGTCACCGCCAGCGCCCGCACCTGCCCCTGGCGCACCGCGCCGATGGCCGGGCCGCTCTGGTTGAAGAACATCGCCACCTCGCCGCCGAGCAGCGCCGCCATGGCCGGCCCCTGGCCGCGATAGGGGACGTGCAGCAGCGAGATCCCGGCCGCCTCGGCGAACTGCACCCCGGCGAGGTGGGTCGAGGCGCCGTTGCCGGTGGAGGCGTAGGCCAGCGCCCCCGGCCGCGCCTTCGCCGCCGCGATCAGCTCCCGGCAGGTGGCGAGGCCGGGCGAGTGCTGCGGGCTGACGATCAGCACGTTGGGCACGTCGCCGAGCAGGGCGATGTGCGTCACGTCGCGCATCGGGTCGAAGGGCAGGTGGCGGTACAGCGCGGCGTTGATCGCGTGCGTGCCGGCCGTGGCGAGCAGCAGCGTGTAGCCGTCCGGCCGGGCGCGGGCGACGTGTTCGGAGGCGATGTTGCCGCCCGCGCCGGTGCGGTTGTCCACCACCACCGGCACGCCGAGCGCCTGCGAGAGCGGCTCGGCCAGCTTGCGGGCGTAGATGTCGACGCCCGAGCCGTTGGGGAAGCCGCCCAGGATGGTGATCGGGCGGCTCGGCCAGGGCGCCTCCTGAGCCGGGGCGGGGCGGGGCGGCAGCGCGAGGGCCGCGAGCAGCAGCAGCGCCGCGCGGCGCACGGCCTTTCGGGGCAGACCGGGCGAGGGACGGTTGGGCCAAGGAAAGCTGGGCCAGGGAAGGTCGGGCCAGCGAAGGTCGGGCCGGGAGGCGTGGGATCGCAAGCGGGACACCTTCGGGAGCGGCGGCGGGGGTGGCTTTCCTTCTCGCCGCCTGTGGGCCGTGCCGGCGTTGCCGGTGAGGGGGCAGCGCGTCGCGGCCCGCCGCGCCGGGATCGTCGGCGTGACGGGCGGAGGCCGGTTCCCTCGCCCCTCTTGTCGCACGGTTCGGGCATCCGGCGCAGACCATCGGAGCGGATCGCCCGCGGGCGGACACGCCCGGCGGCGTGAATCCGCGCCGGGAACAACGAGCCACGGCGAACCGCAGCCCCGACCGGACTGCGGTTCGCCGTAGGCGCAAACCCTCGGCGCGGGGCCGACGGCGGCGCCGGCCATGACGGAGGCGGCTGCGGCGGTTCACCAGCCGCGCGGCGCCTCTTCCCCTCCGCCCCGCCGGGGCGGCCGGCCGCTCACCGAGGGCGCGGACGGGGACGGGCGATCTCGCCGGGGCAGGGCCGGCGGAGCGACGCGGAAGCCGGGAAGGCGGGCCGGCTGGCCGTCGCCCTCGCAGCATCGCCGTCCCGGGCCACGGAGAACCCATCGGCATCGGCGCCCTGCGCCGGGCCGGGACGGACCATGCCGACCCCTACGCCGTCCGGCGCGAAGGCCGACCGTCCGCATCGGGGCGTCCGTGCGTCACGGCACGGCCTCGGCCGGCGCCGCCGGCACGATCAGCGCGCCGCCCGCTTCCAGATCCGCGATCTCGGCCGCGCCGAAGCCGGCCTCCGCCAGGATCGCCCGGCCGTCCTGGCCCAGCGCCGGCGCGGGGCCGGTGATCCGGCCGGGCGTGCGGGAGAACCAGGCGGGCATGCCGGGATAGCGCAGCCGGCCGTACCGGCTCTCCTGCTCGACGAAGAAGCCCACCGCCTCCAGATGCGGGTCGTGCAGCAGGTCGGCCGTGTCGTTCACCGGCGCGGCCGGGATCCCGGCGTCGTTCAGCGCGGCGAGCCAGTCCGCCGTGGTGCGCCGCGCCAGCGTCTCGCCGATCCGGCCGTAGATCTCGCCGATGTGCTGGGCGCGGCTTCCCAGCGTGGCGAAGCGCGGGTCCTGCATCCAGGCCGGCTCGTCCGCCACCCGCCGGAAGGCGCGCCAGTGCTTGTCGGTGTAGATCAGCGCCGCGATCCAGCCATCGGCGGTGCGGTACGGCCGGCGGTTCGGCGAGGCGGCGCGGCCGTAGACCGGCTCGCCGCGCGGCGGCTCGAACAGCGCGCCGTTGACGTGGTCGGTCAGCACGAAATTGGCCATGGTCTCGAACATGCCGACCTCGATCTCCTGCCCCTCGCCGGTGCGGGCGCGGTGCAGCAGCGCCATCAGCACGGCGTAGAGCGCGGTGAGGCCGGACACCTTGTCCGCCACCAGCGTGGCGGAGTAGGCGGGCGCGCCCTGCATCCGCTCCTGCAGCGCCGCCATGCCGGACATGGCCTGGATGGTGTCGTCGTAGGCCGGGCCGTTGGCGTAGGGGCCGCGGCGGGAGAAGCCGTAGACGTTGGCGTAGACGATGCGCGGGTTGGCGGCGGCGAGGTCGGCGTAGGTCAGGCCCAGACGCTCGATCGCGTCGGCGCGCATGGCGTGGATGAACACGTCCGCCGTGGCCGCGAGGCGCAGCAGCGCCGCGCGCGCCTCGGGCCGCTTCAGGTCCAGCGACAGGCCGCGCTTGCCGCGGTTGAGGTTGGTGAACATGGCGCCCATGGCGGGCGCGGCCATGACCGGCAATTGCCTGGTCGTGTCGCCCTCCGGGCCTTCCACCTTGATCACCTCGGCCCCGTGATCGGCCAGGATCTGGGTGCAGAACGGCCCCATCAGCACCGACGTCAGGTCCAGCACCCGGATGCCCGCCAGCGTTCCGTGCCCCGCCATCATGCCTCTCCTTCCTCCCGAACCGCCCGTTCCAGCGCCTCGCGGCATTCCGGCGCGGCGATGCCGATCAGCCGCCGGCGACGCTCCGCGAGGCCGCAGCCCCGCAGGTCGGCGGCGCCGTGCTCCGTCACCACCACGTCCACGTCGGCGCGCGGCGTCGTCACCGGGCCCGACAGCCGGTGGACGATGCGCGTCCCGCCCGTCGATGCCAGCGCCGGCAGGGCGATCACCGAGCAGCCGCCCGGCGAGCGCGACGCGGCGCGCGCGAAGTCGGCCTGCCCGCCGATGCCGCCGACCACGGCGCGCCCGGCCTGCTCGGCGTTGACCTGTCCGGTCAGGTCCACCTCGGCCGCGGCGTTGATCGCGACCAGGCGCGGCAGGCGCGCGAGCACCGCGTCGGCATGGGTGTAGCCGCACGGGCGCAGCGCCACGGCGGGATTGCGGTGCACGAAGTCGTAGAGGGCCGCCGTGCCGACCGCCGTGGTCGCCACGCTCACGCCGGCGTCGATCGGCTTGCGCGCGTTGGTCAGCACGCCCGCGCGCAGCAGCCGCATCGCGGCGTCGCCGAAGATGCCGGAATGCAGCCCGAGATCGCGGTGTGCGGCGAAGCCGTCCAGGATCGCCTCCGGCAGCTCGCCCAGCCCGACCTGGATGGTGCTGCTGTCGGCGACCAGCGCCGCGACATGGGCCGCGATGCGCCGGCCGGCCTCGCCGATGCGCGGCGGCCGCGTGCCCAATGGCGCGCGGTCGGTCTCCAGCACCGCGTCGAGCCGGGCGGCGGGGATGGCGGCGTGGCCGAGCGTGCAGGGGACGCGCGGGCTGACCTCGGCGATGACGGTGCGGGCCTGCGCCACCGCCATGTCCATGTAGTCGACGGTGCAGCCCAGGCTGTGCGCGCCGTCGGGGCCGGCGGGCGGCAGCATGAGCAGGGCGACGTCGCAGCGCAGCCTGCCCTCGGCGAGCATCCTGCCCACCTGGCCGCCGTGCAGCGGCAGGATGTCGAGCACGCCGGCATTGGCCAGCGCGCGCGTCGTGCCCAGGCCGCCGATGCCCTGCATCGCGATGTGGTCGGCGTGCTCCGGCCGCAGCGTCGCCGCCAGCCCGGTGCCGAGCAGCACCGAGACCCCGCCGAGCGCCGCGCGCTGGTCCACCAGCGCCTCGACCAGCGTGGGCGGCTCGCCGGCCGCCTGCCCCCAGAGGATCCGGTCGCCCGGCCGGATCAGCCCGCGTAGCGCGGGCGCGGCGGGATCGAGCCGCTGCATCGCGCGCGGCCGGTCAGTAGGATTTCGGCAGGTCGAGCACGCGCTCGGCGATGAAGGAGAGGATCATCTCGCGGCTGACCGGGGCGATGCGCGGGATCAGGCTTTCGCGGAGGTAGCGCTCCACGTGGTATTCCTGCGCGTAGCCCATGCCGCCATGCGTCATCACCGCGGTCTCGGCGGCACGGAAGCCGGCCTCGGCGGCCAGGTACTTCGCGGCGTTCGCCTCGGCGCCGCATTCCGCGCCGCGGTCGTACAGCCAGGCCGCTTTGGCGACCATCAGGTCGGCGGCCTCCAGCTCCGCCCAGTTGCGCGCCAGCGGGTGCTGGATGCCCTGGTTCTGGCCGATCGGGCGGCCGAACACCACGCGCTCCTTCGCGTAGCGGCTGGCCTTGCGCAGCGCGGCGCGGCCGATGCCCACGGCCTCGGCGGCGATCAGGATGCGCTCGGGGTTCATGCCGTGCAGGATGTAGTGGAAGCCCCTGCCTTCCTCGCCGATGCGGTCCTCGACGGGAATCTCCAGCCCGTCGAAGAACAGCATGTTCGAATCGACCGCGTGGCGGCCCATCTTCTCGATCAGCCGCACCTCGACGCGGGAGCGGTCGAGATCAGTGTAGAACAGCGAGAGCCCGTCGGTCTTGCGCCTCACCTGGTCGAGCGGCGTGGTGCGCGCGAGCAGCAGCATCCGGTTCGCGACCTGCGCCGTGCTGATCCACATCTTCTGGCCGTTCACCACGTAGCGGTCGCCGTGCCGCTCGGCACGGGTCTTCAGCTGCGTGGTGTTGAGGCCGACATTGGGCTCCGTCACCGCGAAGCAGGGCTTGTCGCGCCCCTCGATCAGCGGCGGCAGCATGCGCCGCTTCTGCGCCTCCGTGCCGAACACCACCACCGGGTTGAGGCCGAAGATGTTCATGTGGATGGCGGAGGCGCCGCTCATGCAGGCGCCGGATTCCGCGATCGCCTGCATCATGACCGCCGCCTCGGCGATGCCGAGGCCGCCGCCGCCGAACTCGGCGGGCATGGCGATGCCGAGCCAGCCGCCCTGCGCCATGGCGGCGTGGAATTCCTCGGGGAAGGCCGCCTCGCGCTCCTTGCGCAGCCAGTACTCGTCGCCGAAGCCGGCGCAGAGCTTCAGCATCTGCTCGCGGATGTCGGCCTGCTCGGGCGTCAGCGCGAAATCCATGGACGACGTCCCCCGTTGTTGGGCCCCATTGTTGGGCGCGAAACTGTGTCGCCGGGCCGCTCCTGTCAACACGCAACTTGACCGGCTCGTTCGGATCAAGCAGGCTGCATTCATATATTCGAACGATGGTCGCGCCGTATCGGTGGCCACGCAGGGGAGGACGCGATGGGAAACGGAAAGGCATCCGGGTGCGGCCGCACGGCGCTGCGGCGACGCGGCGCGCTCGCGCTGCCGGCGCTGCTGCTGCCGTCGCTCCTGCCGCGCGCGGCACGGGCGGCGTGGCCGGAACGGCCGGTGCGCCTCGTCGTCGCCTTCCCGCCGGGCAGCCTGACCGACGTGCTGGCGCGTGTGCTGGTGGAGCCGCTGGCCCGGGAGCTCGGCCAGACCGTGGTGGTGGACAACCGCCCCGGCGGCAACGGCATCGTCGGCACCGAGGCGGTGGCGCGCTCGGCGCCGGACGGGCAGACCCTGGTCGTCACCAGCAGCAGCGCCGCCTCGATCAACCCGCACGTGCTGCGGCACATGCCCTTCGACCCGGTGCGCGACTTCACCCATATCGGCACGCTGGCCGAGGCGCCCTACCTGTTCGTCGGCCAGCCCGGCGCGCCGGACGCCGATTTCCGCGCCTTCCTGGAACGGGCGCGGCAGAAGCCGGGCGAGCTGACCTACAGCTACGGCAACGCCAGCAGCCAGATCATGACCGAGGTGCTGGCGCGCGCCGCCGGCGTGTCGCTGACCGGCGTGCCCTATCGCGGCGGCGCCGAGGCGCTGACCGACGTCTCGGCCGGGCGCATCGACTGCACCTTCACCGACTTCGCGAACGGGCTGTCGCAGTCGCAGGCCGGCCGGGTCCGGGCGCTGGCGCAGTCGGCGCTCGAGCCGACGCCGCTGGCGCCCGAGGTGCCGCCCGTGGCGACGGTGCTGCCGGGCTTCGACATCACCGTCTGGTTCGGCATCTCCGGCCCGGCCGGGCTGCCGGAGGCGATCGTCGCGCGCGCCAACCAGGCGCTGAACGCGTCGCTGCGGCTGCCGGCCACGGGGGCGAAGCTGCGGCAGCTCGGCTTCCTGCCCTTCGCCCGCACGCCGGCGGAATTCACGCGCTACGTGCGCGAGCAGCTGCAGGTCTGGGGCGAGCGGGTCCGCATCGCCGGCATCACCCCGCAGTGATGGCGACCGCGTCACCCGCCATCCCGCCCGACGCCCCGGTCGATCTTCCGGCCGATCCCCTGGTGGATCCCCTGGTCGATCCCCTGATCGATCCCCTGGCCGGCGCCCCGTTCGCCGCCGGGCCGGATCGCGGCGGCGGGCCGCGCTCGGTGGCGCGCGTGCTGCAGCTGCTCGACCGGCTGGCGGCCGCGCCGGAGGGGCTGTCGCTCGCGGCGCTGGCCCAGGCGCTGGCGGCGCCGAAGACGACGCTGCTCGGCCTGCTGCGCGGGCTGGCCGCGGCAGGCTACGCATCGCAGGCCGGCGGCGTGTGGCGGCTCGGCCCGGAATGCTTCGGGCTCGCGCACGCCATCCTGGCGACCCGGCCGGAGGCCGGCCTCGGGGCGGCCGGGCACGCGCTGCTGGAGCGGCTCGCGGAGACGACGGGCGAGTCCGCCATGCTGGCCGTGCTGGCGCCCGACCGCAGCGCGATGGTCTACATCGACAAGGTCGAGAGCCGGACGGCGCTGCGCTTCGCCGCCACCGTCGGCGACCGCCGGCCGATCCACTGCACCGCCTCCGGGCGGGTGATGCTGGCCTGGTCGCCGCCGCCCTGGCCCGACGAGTATCTGGGGCGGGTGCGGCTCGAGCCGCTGACCGGCCGCAGCGTGACCGACCGGCGCAGCCTGCGCCGCCTCGTCGCCGAGGTGCGCGAGCTGGGGCACGCGGTGACGCTCGGCGAGGCGACCGAGGGCGTGGCCGGCATCGCCGCGCCGGTCTTCGACGCGCGCGGCGCGGTGGTCGCGGGGATCGTGCTGGCGGCGCCCCTCGCCCGGGCGCAGCCCCGCCTGTCCGGCCTGGCGCGGCAGGTGCGGCAGGCAGGGCGCGCGCTGTCGCGCCGCCTGGGCTGGCGGCCGGGCCGCGCGGACAACAAGAGGGAGGAATAGGATGGCAGGCCTCTACTACGAGGAATTCGTCGAGGGACAGGTGTTCGAGCACCCGCTGACCCGCACGGTCACGGAGATGGACAACACCATGTTCAGCCTGATGACGATGAACCCGCAGCCGCTGCACATCGACGCCCATTTCGCCGAGGGGACGGAATGGGGCCAGCGGCTGTTCAACAGCCTCTACACGCTCGGCATCATGATCGGCATGTCGGTGGCGGACACGACGCTGGGCACGACCATCGGCAACCTCGGCATGACCGAGGTGCGCTTCCCGCGGCCCGTCTTCCACGGCGACACGCTGCGGGCCCGCACGCGGATCGTCTCCAAGCGCGAGAGCAGATCCCGCCCGGGCGCCGGCCTGGTGGAGTTCGAGCACGAATGCCTGAACCAGCGCGGCGAGGTGGTGGCGACCTGCCGGCGCACCGGCCTGATGCACCGTCGGCAGGCGGCGGTGACGGGCTGATGCGGTCGCTCCTGTTCGTCCCCGGCGACAGCCAGCGGAAATTCGCGCGTGCCGCCGAGGGCGCGGCCGACGGCCTGATCCTCGACCTGGAGGACAGCGTCGGGGCCGGCCGGAAGGCCGAGGCGCGGCGCATCGCCGCCGGCATGCTGGCCACGCCCGCCGGGACGAAGCGGCGCTACGTGCGCGTGAACGCGCTCGACACCGGCATGACCCTGGACGACCTCGCGGCGGTGATGCCGGCCCGGCCCGACGGCATCGTCCTGCCGAAGTGCGGCGGCGCGGCGCCGGTGCGGCAGGTCTCGCTCTGGCTCGATGCCTTCGAGGCCGCCCACGGCATCGCGCCCGGCCGCACGCGGATCATGGTGATCGCCACCGAGACGGCGGGCTCGCTCTTCGGCCTCGGCTCCTACGCCGAGGCCGGCCCGCGCCTTTCCGGGATGATGTGGGGGGCGGAGGACCTCTCGGCCTCGCTCGGCGCGACGGCGAACCGGGCGGACGGGCGCTGGCTGCCCCCGTTCCAGATGGCGCGCGACCTCTGCCTGGCCGCCGCGGCGGCGGCCGGCGTTCCCGCGATCGACACCGTGCACGTGGACATCGAGGACCTCGCCGGCCTGGAGGCCGATGCGCGGGAGGCCAGGCGCGACGGCTTCGGCGCCAAGGCCGTGATCCATCCGAAGCACGTCGAGGTGGTGAACGCCGTCTTCTCGCCGACGCCGCAGGAGCTGGACTGGGCGCGCCGCGTGGTCGATCTGTTCGCCGGCAGCGGCGATGCGGGCGTGCTGCGGATGGACGGCAGGATGCTCGACCGCCCGCATCTGCGTCTGGCGGAACGGCTCCTGGCGGCCCATGGGGAGTCCCGTGCCGGGGCGGGCGCCGGATAGGGCATCCGCGCGCCGCCCGATGCGCGGTCCCGATGCGCGGCCAGGGGGCGCCGCCTGGGGGCGCGGCCAGGGGGCGCGCCGCCGGCGGCACGGGCCGGCGCTCCCGAAGGCCGGCCGCGGCGGCTACGGCGAACCGCAGTCCGGTTGGGACTGCGGTTCGCCGTCGCTCGTTGTTCCCGGCGCGGATTCACGCCGCCGGGCGTGTCAGCCCGCCGGCGATCCGCTCCAGAGCCGATCCAGCCTGACTGTATCAGGCCGGAACGGCTCTAGCCTTTGATTTTTCGCATTTTCCGAGCCGCTGAGCGAGGACGCTCAGCTTGAAAATGCTCTAACGCGGCAGGCCGGGGCTTTCCCCCCGAGGCCCCTTCCATGGCCGGGCGCCACTTGGCACGATGCCGGGTCATGAAGCCACAGACCGTAGCCGTCATCGGCCTCGGCGGGATCGGCGGCGTTGCCGCGGCCGCGCTGCAACTGGCCGGCCGCCACGACGTGCTCGCCTGCCCGCGCCGGCCGCTCGCCGGCCTGACGTTCCAGCATCCGGGCGGGACGGCGGAAATCCCGCTGCGCTGCCTCGCCGACCCGGACGCGGCCACGCCGGCCGACTGGGTCCTGCTCTGCACCAAGACGCAGGACACGCCGGCCGCCGGTGCCTGGCTGCGGCGCCTCGCCGGTCCGGCGACCCGCGTCGCCGTGCTGCAGAACGGCCTCGGGCATGCCGACCGGGTGCGCCCCTTCGTCGGCGACGCGCCGGTGGTGCCCGTCATCGTCTACTACAACGGCGAGCGCACGGCGCCCGGCAGCGTGCGGCTGCGGCGCGTGGCCGGGCACGACATGGCCGTGCCGGACGACGCGCACGGGCACGCCTTCGCGGCGCTGCTGGAGGGCAGCATGATCGGCGCCCATCCGGCGCCGGATTTCGCGCTCCTGGCCTGGCGCAAGCTGCTGATCAACATCGCGGTCAACCCGCTGACGGCCATCACCCGGCAGCGCCAGCGCGTGCTGCGCCGGCCGGACATCCGCGCGCTCGGGCTGGCCATGCTGGAGGAGGCCGTGGCGGTGGGGCGCGCGGAGGGAGCAGCGCTGCGGCCGGACGAGGCCACGGCGATCTGGGCGACGCTGATGACCTATCCCGAGGAGGCCGGCACCTCGATGTACCACGACACCATGGCCGGCCGGCCGCTGGAGGCGGAGGCGCTGACCGGTTACGTCGTGGCCGCCGGCGAACGGCACGGCATCCCGACGCCGCTCAACGCCATGATGCTGACGCTGCTTCGCGCGGTCGGCGACGCGGGCGGCTGAAGCCCGGCCGCCGTCGAGGCCGGACGGGAGGGGCCGCCCGACTGGGTCAGCCCCCCGGTTCCGCGCCGGTGATTGCCCTGGCCACGGCTACCCCGGCATCTCCATCCGACGCGGGCGGCCGCGCGCCGCTGGACGGATGACGGCGTCCGCTCCGCCCCGTCCCCGTCCCTGGCCGAAGGCGGCGGCCCCGGAACTGCCGGGCCGATCCGTTGCCTCCACACGTCATGTGTGTCACTTTCCTGTCCACATACGGACGGATCGGAGCGGTTGCCGCAGCCGCTCCCACACAATCAACGGACGAGGAATGCCCATATCTGGCCGGACATGCGCGAGCCGTACGCGCCCTCGGTGCCCCGTCGATGGCCCTGTCCGGCATGACGGCGTTTGGCATGACGGTGTCCGGCATGGCGGCGCGAGGCCGCCGGCGATCCGGTGCGCGGGGAAGGTTGCCGACCTGCCCCGGTTCCAGACCGGACTTCCACCCGCCGTGCGGCCACCCCCGGAAGGCGGGGCCATGCGCGGCCGTTCCATCCCGCTCCTGGTCGCCGTCGGCCTGCTCTCGGGCTGCGGTGCCGTGCAGGTCGGCAGCGGGCCGAGCCCCGTACCGACGCAGGGGCCCCAGGACCACTCGGCCGGTGGGGCGAGGCTGGAGCCGGGACCGCCGGCCGGAACGGGGACAGGGCGGGGGTGGAGGCAGAAGCGCGAGAACCAACGTAGCGAAGGGGAACAGGTTTGAAGAAGCCGAACTACAGCCAGGAGCGGGCGCAGCGTGAACGGGCCAAGGCCGCGAAGGCCGAGAGCAAGGCGCAGCGGAAGCGCGAGGTGAAGGCTGCGGAACCCGACGCGCGCCCGGAGCAGCAGGACGGCATGCCGGCGCACAAGGATCAGGATTCGTCGCCCTGAGCGTCGCCCTTCCGGCATCGGCGGCGGGTGCCGCCGGTGGTGCCGGCCCCTGCTGCCCCTGCGGCCGGGCATGGCCGAGCGCCGCGCCCACCACCAGGCCCGCCACGGCACGACCTCGCCCTTCTCAGCGCCGGATGTCGCCGCCGGCGCGGTGACCGGCCGTCGCCACCCCGGGCACCGCTCCGGCGGGTTCCGTTCTAGCCCTTGTTTTCGCGTGCTTTCCGAGCCGGCGGGCGAGTATGTCGGGCCTGGAAATGCTCTATCGTGACCGCGCCGGTCCGGGCGGGACGTCGCCGGCCGGTCGGCACTCATGGCAGTGCCGCATGCGAACGGGCGGGATGACACGAATGGACATGGATTTCGGTCGGTTCGGCAGCGGCCGGGCGGTGCGCCGGGTCGAGGACCAGGCGCTGCTCGCCGGCGAGGGCCGCTTCACCGGGGACTTCGCCCCCGAGGGGCTGGCCCACCTGGTCTTCCTGCGCTCGCCGCACGCGCATGCCCGGATCCTCTCGATCGACACGGCGCCGGCCCTCGCGGTGCCGGGCGTGCTGGCGGTGCTCACGGGCGCCGACCTCGCCGCCGCCGGCGTGAAGCCGATGACCGCCGCCCTGCCCTTCAGGCGCCCCGACGGCTCGCCTCTGCTGGCCGAGCCGCAGACGCTGCTCGCGACCGGCGCGGTCCGCTTCGTGGGCGAGCCGGTCGCGGCCGTGATCGCCGGGACGATGGCCGCCGCGCGCGACGCGGCGGAGGCGATCGAGGTTGATTACGAGGAGCTGCCGGCGGTCACCACCATCGCCGCCGCCATGGACGAGCCCGACCGCCTCGTGGCGCAGAGCCGCTACGGCGACGCCGCCGCGGCGCAGGCCGCGTTCGACCGGGCGGCGCACGTGGTCGAGGTGGATCTCGCCAACCAGCGCCTCGCGCCGGCGCCGATGGAGCCGCGCGTCGTGCTGGCCGCGCACGATGCCGCCACCGGCCGGCTGACCGTGCGGCTGAGCAGCCAGATGCCCTCCTCGGCCCGCGACGCGATCGTCGACCTGCTCGGCCTGCCCCCGGGCAGCGTGCGCGTCGTGATCGGCGACGTCGGGGGCGGCTTCGGCATGAAGACCGGCCTCTACCCGGAGGACGCGGTGGTCGCCTTCGCCGCCCGGCAGGTGGGGCGGCCGGTGAAGTGGGCGGCGACGCGCATCGAGGACTTCCTCTCCGCCGTGCACGGGCGCGACGTGGAGAGCCGGGCGGCGATGGCGCTGGACGCCGAGGGCCGGGTGCTGGCGCTGCGGGTGCACGGCCGCGCCAATGTCGGCGCCTATCCCCGCAGCACCGGCATCGCCATCCAGCTGCTGATCGGCCCCTGGTTCTCCACCAGCATCTACGACATCGCGACGATCGACTTCACCTTCACCGCCCTGGCCACCAACACCAACCCCACCGGCGCCTATCGCGGCGCCGGGCGGCCGGAGGCGATCTACATCATCGAGCGGCTGATGGACGTCGCGGCCCGGCATCTCGGCCTCGACCCGGCCGAGCTGCGCCGGCGCAACATGATCCGCCCCGAGCAGATGCCCTACACCAACGCCATGGGCCAGACCTACGACAGCGGCGACTTCGAGCGGATGCTGGAGCAGGGGCTGGCGCTGGCGGACTGGGACGGCTTCGCGGCCCGCGCCGCGGCCTCGGCGGCGCGCGGGCGGCTGCGCGGGCGCGGCATCGCCACCTTCCTGGAATGGACCGGCGGCAACGCCTTCGAGGAGCGGGTGACGGTCGCCGTGAAGGGCGACGGCGGCATCGAGATCTACGCCACCACGCAGGCGATGGGCCAGGGCATCGGCACCTCCTACGCGCAGCTCGCGGTGGACGTGTTCGACGTGCCGATCGAGAGGATCAGCGTGGTGTTCGGCGATTCCGACCGGGGCAGCGGCTTCGGCAGCGCCGGCTCGCGCTCGCTGTTCACCGCCGGCTCGGCGGTCAGCGTCGCCTCGGGCAAGGCGGTGGACCAGGGCAAGGCGCTCGCCTCGGAGGCGCTGGAGGTCGCGTCGGCCGACCTGGAATACCAGGGCGGCCGCTTCCGCGTCGCCGGAACGGACCGGGAGATCGGGCTGTTCGAGGTCGCGGCGCGGCAGCCGGAGGGGCGGATCTTCATCGATTCCACCAGCAAGGTCGCCGGCCCCACCTGGCCCAACGGCTGCCATGTCTGCGAGGTCGAGATCGACCGCGAGACCGGCGAGATCGAGGTCGTCTCCTACGTCTCGGTCAACGATGCCGGGCGCGTGGTGAACCCGATGATCGTCGAGGGCCAGATCGCCGGCGGCGCGCTGCAGGGGCTGGGCCAGGCCATCTTCGAGCAGGTGGTCTACGACCCGGAGAGCGGCCAGCCGCTCAGCGCCAGCTTCCAGGACTACGCCATGCCGCGCGCGGACGTGCTGGTGGGCGGCTACGTGACCGCGCTCGACCAGTCCGTGCCGTGCCGGACCAACCCGCTGGGGGTGAAGGGCGTGGGCGAGCTCGGCACCATCGGCGCCACGCCGGCGCTGGTCAACGCGGTGGCCGACGCGCTGGCACGCGAGGGCCGGGCCGGCGAGGCGGACACGCTGCAGATGCCGCTGACGCCGCCGCGGGTCTGGGCGCTCCTGGCGGGATAGAGCATTTTCAAGCTGAGCGTCCTCGCTCAGCGGCTCGGAAAATGCGAAAAATCAAAGGCTAGAGCCGTTCCGGCCTGATACAGTCAGGCTGGATCGGCTCTAGGCGGAGGCGTTCCCGGGAGGAGGCGGGGCCTCCCGGCTCGCCGCGCCGGTTCGGCGCCGGGTGG
The DNA here is from genome assembly GCF_023223525.1 of Roseomonas acroporae. GTDB lineage: Bacteria > Pseudomonadota > Alphaproteobacteria > Acetobacterales > Acetobacteraceae > Roseomonas_E > Roseomonas_E acroporae. Next base: position 34,187 of record NZ_JALPRX010000071.1, read on the forward strand.
ATCCGGCCGCCCGCAGGCTTCGCCGGTATCGCGCGCGGCCACCCCGCCAGCCCCGCGCGCGATACCGGCCGGCACAGGTCGGGACCTGTGCCGGCCGGTGAACCCGCGCGCCCCGGAAATCCGCGTCGCGCATTGCCCTTCGGCGTTCGGAGTCACGCACCCGGCTGCCGCCGAGGCGCCGATTCCCTCGGCGGCAGGGTTCGTCAGTCCCCGGCGCCCTGGGTGCCCGGCACCGTCCGACGGGCGGCGACGCGCTGCCGTTCCGCCGCGGAACGGCCGAACACGTCGATCATCACCGGGAAGATGATGAGGATGAAGACCGGCAGCAGCACCGTGCCGCCCACCACCACCACGGCCAGCGGCTTCTGCAGGTCCGAGCCGATGCCGGTGGCGACGGCGGCGGGCAGCAGGCCGACCATCGCGGCCATGCAGGTCATCATGACGGGCCGCATGCGGTCCGTGCCCGCCTGGTCCAGCGCCTGCCGCCAGGGCATGCCCTCGTCGCGCAGCAGCTTGAAGTGGGAGAGCAGGATGATGCCCTCCATCACCGTGATGCCGAACAGCGCCAGGAACCCGATGGCGGCGGGGACGGAGAAGTTCAGTCCCATCGCCTCCAGCGCCACCACGCCGCCGACGCAGGAGAGCGGCAGCAGGCCGAACACCAGCAGGGTGTCGCGCAGCGACGAGAACTGCACGTAGAGCAGCACGGCGATCAGGGCGAGCGCGATCGGCACCACGATCTGCAGGCGCGCGATCGCGTCCTGCAGGTTGCGGAACTCTCCCACCCACTCGAAGCGGTAGCCGGGCGGCAGCGGCACGCTGGCCTCGACGCGCTCCTGCGCCTCGGTCACGGCGCTGGCCGGGTCGCGGCCGCGCACCGAGAACTTCACCGGCACGTAGCGGCTGGCATCCTCGCGGTAGATGTAGGAGGGCCCGGAGACGAGGCGGATGTCGGCGACGTCGGCGAGCGTCGCGCCGTTGCCCACGGGCAGGCGGCCGATCGCGTCGCGCCCCTGGCGGTACTGCGGCGCGAGGCGGACCATGATCGGGAAATTGCGGTCGCCGCCGGGCTCGTAGAGGCGCGCCGCCTCCTGCCCGCCGATCGCGGTGCCGATCACCGTGTTGATGTCGGCGACCGCGAGGCCGTAGCGGGCGGCACGGGCACGGTCGATGCGGATGGCCAGCGTCGGCTGGCCGAGGGTGCGGAAGGCGGCGAGGTCGGCGATGCCGTCCACCTGGTCCAGCACCTGCCGCGCCTGCTCGGCGAGGCGGGCGAGCACGTCGAGCTCGGGCCCGATCACCTTGAGCGCGTTGGCGCCCTTCACGCCCGAGGCCGCCTCCTGCACGTTGTCGGAGATGGTCTGGGAGAAGTTGAAGTCCACGCCGACGAATTCGCGCTCCAGCCGGGCCTGGATGGCGGCGATCAGCGCGTCCTTGGTGTGGGCGGTGGTCCACTCGTCCTGCGGCTTGAGGGGGACGAAGAATTCCGCGTTGAAGAAGCCGGCCGAATCCGTGCCGTCGTCGGGGCGACCCTGCTGCGAGGTGGCGGTGACGACCTCGGGGAACTCCAGCAGCACGCGGCGGATGCGGTTGACGGTGGGCGTGCCCTCCTCCAGCGAGATGGTGGCGGGCATGGTGGCGCGCAGCCAGATCGAGCCCTCCTCCAGCGTCGGCAGGAATTCGCCGCCGAGGCGGGAGAAGAGCAGGCCGGAGCCGAGCAGCAGCGCGGCGGCGACGCCGAGCGTCGCCGCCCGCCGGGCGATGGCGGCGCGGTAGAGCCATTCGTGCCCGGCCGACATCCAGCGCACGATCGGCATCACCTTCTCCTTCGTGTCGTCGCGGAAGAGGGTGGCGGCGAGCGCCGGGGCGACGGTGAAGGTGGCGATCAGCGCGCCGCCGATGGCGTAGGCGTAGGTCTTGGCCATCGGGCCGAAGATGCGGCCCTCGATGCCGCCCATGGTGAAGAGCGGGATGAAGGCGGCGACGATGATCAGGGCCGAGAAGATGATCGCCTTGTCCACCTCGCTCGCCGCGCGCAGCACGGTCAGCGCCACGCCGCCGAGGCCGCGCGCCGTGCGCGGCGCCGGCGCCCGGACGGCGCCGTGGGCCAGGTGCAGGTGGCGGTAGACGTTCTCCACCAGGATCACGGTGGCGTCGACCAGCAGGCCGAAGTCGAGCGAGCCGAGCGAGAGCAGGTTGGCGCTCTCGCCGCGCAGCAGCATGACGAGGACGGCGAAGAAGAAGGCGAAGGGGATGGTGGCGCCCACCACCACGGCGCCGCGCAGGTCGCCCAGGAACAGCCACTGGATGAACACCACCAGCAGCACGCCCATGATGATGTTGTGGACCACGTGGTGGGTGGTGACGCTGACCAGGTCCTTGCGGTCGTAGAGCGGCACGATGCGCACCCCGGGGGGCAGGATGCCGCCGGCGTTGATCCGCTGCACCTCCGCCTCCACCCCGCGTATGGTGGGCAGGGTCTGCTCGCCGCGCCGCATCAGCACCACGGCCAGCACCACGTCGTCGTCGTTCTCGTGCCCGGTGATGCCGAGGCGCGGGACGTTGCCCACCTCCACCGTGGCCACGTCCGAGAGCAGCACCGGCACGCCGTTCTGCGAGCCGAGCACGATGTTGCGCACGTCGTCCATCGAGCGGATCAGGCCGATGCCCTGCACCACGGCCGATTGCGGGCCGATGTTGATGGTGCCCGCGCCGACGGTCGCGTCGCCGTTGCCGATCGCCTGCACCACCTGCGGCAGGGAGAGGCCGAAGGCGTTCAGGCGCGGCAGGTCCACCACCACGTTGTAGGACTTGGTGAGGCCGCCGAAGGAGGAGACGTCGATCACGCCGGGGACGCGGCGGAAGCGCCGGTCCAGCACCCATTCCTGCAGAGTCTTGAGGTCGTCGAGGCCGAAGCCGGGCGGGCCGACCAGCCGGTAGCGCATGATCTCGCCGATCGGGCTCCAGGGCGAGATCTGCGGCTGCACCCCGTCCGGCAGGCCGTTGATCTGCCCCAGCCGGTTCAGCACCTGCTGCAACGCCTGCTCGTAGGTGAAGGCGAAGGTGAACTGCACCCTGACGTCCGAGAGGCCGAAGAGGGAGGTGGAGCGCACCGTGGTCAGGTTCGGCAGGCCTGCCATGCCGACCTCGATCGGGATGGTGATGTAGCGCTCGATCTCCTCGGCGCTCTGGCCCGCGTTCTGGGTGATGATGACCACGGTGGGCGGCACCGGGTCCGGGTAGGCCTCGATGTTGAGGTTGGTGAAGCCGACCACGCCCGCGATCAGGAAGACGATGAAGAGCAGGATCACCAGCGCGCGGCGCTGCAGCGAGAAGGAGACGATCGCGCGCATGGACTGAACCTCGTGGCGCGTCGGCGGCGCGCCTGCTGGGAAGGTGGGGGCCGCCGGCCGGTGCCCCTGCTGCCGGCATGATGGGGGCGGCAGGGCCGGCCATGGCCGACCGCGCGGGAAAGTGAGCAGGCGGCCTTACGGGAGGCTGACGTCCCGGATGACGTTTGGGCAAATCGTTCTTGATTCGTCCCTTTGCCTGGGTCCCGGGACCGGTGCCTTGGAACCGGGCGCCGGGGACCGGGGAGCCGGTGCCCGGGTGGCGCGGCCGCTGCACGCGGCCGGGCGGTGCTGGTAGGGTGCCGGCAGAAGGGGCAGGCTGACGGCGCCCGGAAGGCGCGCCCGGGGCGGCGCCCGGAAAGCGCCAGGGGGGAAATGTCGTGACCGAGCACTACGACGCGCTGGAGACGCGCAGCCCGGCGGCGCGTGCGGCGGCGCTGGCCGCCGCCCTGCCGGCGCAGGTGGCGCGCGCCCGGGCCGACGCCCCGGCCTATGCGGCGGCGCTGGCCGGCATCGATCCCGCCACGGTCACCGACCTGGCGGCGCTGGCGCGGCTGCCCGTGACCCGCAAGGCCGATCTCGCGGCGCGCCAGGCCGCCGCTCCGCCGCTCGGCGGCTTCAACGCCACGCCCTTCGGCCGGCTGGCGCGGGTGTTCATGTCGCCCGGGCCGATCTTCGAGGCGGCGGGGGCCGAGCCCGATCCCTGGCGCTACGGCCGCGCCCTGTTCGCCACCGGCCTGCGCGCCGGCGGGCTGCTGCACAATTGCTTCGCCTACCACTTCACCCCGGCCGGGATGATGCTGGAGGAGGGGGCCCGCGCCCTGGGCTGCCCGGTCTTCCCGGCCGGCACCGGCAACACCGAGGCGCAGGCGCGCGCCGCGGCGCAGCTCCGCCCCGTCTGCTACAGCGGCACGCCGGACTTCCTGAAGGCGATCCTGGAGGCGGGCGACGCGCTCGGGCTGGATCTCTCCTCGCTGCGGCTCGGCCATGTCACCGGCGGGGCGTTCCTGCCCTCGCTGCGCGACTGGTACGCGGCGCGGGGGCTGACGGTGCGGCAGAGCTACGGCACCGCCGATGTCGGGCTGATCGCCTACGAGACCGAGGCGGGCGCCGGCCTCGTGCTGGACGAGGGGGTGGTGGTGGAGATCGTCCGCCCCGGCACGGGCGAGCCGGTGCCGGAGGGCGAGGTGGGGGAGGTGGTGGTGACCACCCTCTCGCCGCACTACCCGATGATCCGGCTGGCGACGGGCGACCTTTCCGCCTTCCTGCCCGATGCTCCCCCCGGCGCTTCCCCTGGCGCTTCCCCTGGCGCCTCCCCCGGCGCCTCCCCTGGCGCCTCGCCCTGCGGCCGCACCAACCGGCGGCTGCGCGGCTGGATGGGCCGTGCCGACCAGGCGGCCAAGGTGCGCGGCCTGTTCGTGCGGCCCGAGCAGGTGGCGGCGGTGCGCCGCGCCTGCCCCGGGATCGGCCGCGCCCGGCTGGTGGTCTCGCTGGACGGGGATCGCGACGCCATGGTGCTGCGCGCCGAGCTGCCCGCCGACGCGCCGGGCGACCCGGCGCTGCGGGCGCGGCTGGCCGAGACGCTCCAGGGGGCGCTCCAGGCCGAGACCAAGCTGCGCGGCGCGGTGGAGCTGGTGCCGTCCGGCAGCCTGCCGAACGACGGCGTGGTGGTGGAGGATACGCGGCCGGTGGCGGCGGTCTGAGGGCGCGGGGAATGCCGGACTGGCTGGGCTGGATTCTCGCGGCGCTGGCCCTGGGCGGGGGCGCTGATCCTGCGGCACCTGTTCCGGCGCGGCATGCACGGCGCGCCGCCGGGCGAGGAGGCCGCCGACGAGCCGGCCGAGCCGCTCACGCGGCCGCTGGACGAGCCGTCCCGCCCGGACGGGCGGTAGCAGAGCGGCGTCAGGAGGGGCGTGCCCGCCCGGTAGCCCGGAGAAGGCACGGCGGCGGCGCCCGCGGCCGCTCCGGGAAACGCCGGCCGGCAGCCTGCATCCAGGGCTGCCCGCGCGGGGTGGTGCGTGCGCGCGAGGCGACCGGCGCTCGCCGGGGCCAGGGCCAGGATCGGGGCCAGGGTCGGGGCCGGTGCCGCGCCGCCCGGGTCGGGCGGTTCCGCCAGGGGCGAACGGCGCCGTCAGCCCCGGCGGCCGGGTCCTACCGCCCGTGCGGCGGCGCGGGCACGAAGGCGCGGCGGCCGGCGAGGCCGGTGCCGGTGCCCAGCCGGACGGTGCCGTCGGGCTGCGGCACGGCGAGCGGCGCCACCTTGACCGTCGCGACGCCGTTGCGCGGCATGCCGAGCAGGTCCGCCACGCGCTGGCTGACGGCGAGCACATGGCCCGGGCGCGGCGCCGGGATGCGGTCCTGCACCAGCACGATGGTGGAGCGGTTGTTGCGCGTGTTGGTCACGCGCGCCGTCGCCCCCTTGGGCAGCGTGCTGCTGAACACGCTGTTGGCGCGCGGATCGACGCCCGTGAGCTGCGCCGCCGGGATGACCGAGGCAAGGCCGCGCTCGGCCTGCCCGCTGCGGTCGGCCGGGGGCGCGGCGGCGGCGGCGGGCAGGGCGCAGGGCAGGGCGAGGCCGGCGAGGAGCAGGAGCTGGGCGGAACGGGGCAGCCGCATCGGCGGGGTCTCGACTCCGGATCGTTCGGACCCTGCTAGATGGCAGTCGACGGGCCGTCATGCGAGGGGGGCGGCGCGGCCCGCCGCCGCGCCGCCCGGAATTCGCGCCGGGGCATCGGTGCCGCCGGCGTCCCCATCGTCCCCCTCTCCCCTTCTCCCGCCGTCCGGTCGCCACCCGCCGCGGCGCGGGGGCGGACCGGCAGGCTTCCCGGGCCGGCGCATGGCCGGCCCCGCCGACCCCCTGCGGGCCTCGTGCGAGGCGGGATCAGGGCGCCAGGTTGTCGTGGATGGAGCCGGCGATGGCGTTGAGGAAGCGCAGCTCCTCGTCGGAGACGCCCTGGAAGGCCTGCTTCGACACCATGCTGGCCTTGGCGCGCACCTGCACCAGGATGTCGTGGCCCTTCGCCGTGAGCAGCACCTCGGTAGAGCGCGCATCCTCGGCGGAGGGGCGCGTCTCCACGAGGCCCTGGGCGGCCATGCGCTGGATGATCTTGGCCATGGTGGAGATGCGCACCGCGGCCTCGTCGGCGATCCGGGTGATGGTGGCGACGCGGTAGCTGGCGAGGATCATCAGCACGCGCCAGCGCGGCACGTCCATGCCGATCGGCTTCAGGATGGCGTCCATCCGCATGGTGTAGAGGCCGACGAGGCGGACCATGTGGTAGAACGGCCACTTCCCGAACTCGAAGCGGTCGCTCCCCGGGTCCACCCGGTCGCGGAACTGATCGGCCTGCCTGTCGTCCATGTCCGGGCTTCCTCGGCATGGCGCGGGCGGCACGGCGGGCGGGCGGGCCGCCACCGCGATTCGCCGCGCTGCCGGCCGGGGTTGCACGGATCGTGGCCCTGCCGCAATGGAGGGGGTGCCGCCGCCATGCGTGGCGCGGCCCGGCCCGCGCACGGCGGCCTCAGCCCCCGGCCGCCTCGGGCACGGCCTCGCCGAGGAAGGCGGCCTCGGTCATGCCGTCCTCCAGCGGCGCGTCCGGCGCGGTGTCCATCACGGCGATCCGCACCATCCGCTGGCCGAACGGGTCCCGCCATTGCTGGATCACCTGCACGCGGTGGCCCCGGAAGCGGTAGGTCCCCCACATCTCGACCTCCGGCATGGCGTCAGCCCTTCCAGGTTTCCTGCAGGTGGCGCCAGACCGGCGTCGGGCGGTCCGGCCGGTGCAGCAGCAGCGCGGTGGAGAGGCGCTCGTTGCTGCCCGAATCCTGGGTCTGGCGTTCGCGGTAGGTGACCAGCGCGGAATCCGCGCCGGCGTGCTGCACCACCACGTCGAAGATCTCCATCACCAGGGTCGGGCGGGAGCCGCGCAGGCCGGGCAGCGCCTCGCGGAACGGCGCGTAGCCGGTCCGGGTGCCGAGCGGCGTGACCATGGTGTAGCCCTCGTCGAAATGCGCGAGGATCGGTGCCGGGTCGGCCTCGCCCTCGGCGCGGAACCAGGCCTGGAGCAGGCGGTGCAGCGCGTCGATCTCGGCGGCGGCGCGGGCGGGGAAGCTGTCGTCGGGCAAGCGGGTTCTCCCTGTCTTCCGGATGGTGGCTACTGGTCGGCGCGGATGTGGTGGTCGCGCACGACGCGGCCCCAGCGTTCGTCATCCCGGCGTACCACGGCGCCGAGCGCCTCCGGCGTGCCGCCGCCGGGCAGGTCGCCCTGGGCGGTGATGCGGCCGCGGATCGCGGGCTCGGCCAGCACGGCGTTCAGCGCCGCGTTGAGGGCATGCACCGTCGCCGCCGGCGTGCCGGGCGGCGCGAACAGGCCGATCCAGTTGCTGAAGACGAAGTCGTCGAGCCCCTGCTCGGCGGCGGTGGCGACGCCCGGCAGCACGTCGGAGCGGCGCTCGCCCGTGACCAGCACGCCATGCGTCTGCCCGGCGCGGATGAAGGGCAGGGCGGGCGAGATGCCGTCGAACATGGCGCTGAAGCGGCCGGCGACGAAGTCTTGGTTGGCGGGGCCGGCGCCGCGATAGGGGATGTGCGTCATCTCCGGGATGCCCATGCGGGCGCGGAACAGCTCCATCGCCACGTGCGACAGGCTGCCGGCGCCGACCGAGCCGTAATTCGGCCCGCCCGGCTGCGCCTTGCACCACTCGGAAAAACCCTTCGCGTCGGTCGCCGGCACGGAGGCATGGACGTTCAGCACCAGCGGCGATTCCAGCATCATGCCCACCGGCACGAGGCGCAGCGGGTCGAAGCCGAGATTCGGGAAGGTGTGCGGGTTGATCGTGACCGGCGTGCCGTTGCCGGCAAGCAGCGTGGCGCCGTCCGGCCGGGCGCGCAGCGTGGCCTCGGTGGCGATGTTGCCACCCGCGCCGGTGCGGTTCTCCACCACCACCGTCTGGCCGAGCGCGGCGGCGAGGCCGGGCGCGGCGAGGCGGGCGATGAAGTCCGTCTGCCCGCCGGGCGGGTAGCCGACCAGCAGGGTGACGGTGCGGTTCGGCGCGCCCGCCGGGGCATGGCCCGGCTGCGCCCGTGCCGCGCGGCCGGCGAGCACCGCCAGCAGCAGCGCGCGCAGCCCGTCGGCGAGCAGGGCGCGTCGGGGCAGGGTCATGCGGCGCGCTCCGGCGCATCGAGGACCGGCGGGCGGGCCAGGCCCTCGGCGCGCAGCCGCTCGGCGAAGGCGCGCAGGCGGGCGAGGCGGTAGGCGTCGCGGTCCAGCCCCGCGTAGTCGAGGAAGCCGCGGCCGGTGCGCAGGCCGATGTCGCCGCGCTCCATGTTGCGCTCGATCACGTCCGGCGCCGCGTAGCGTTCGTGCCCGAGCGCACCGACGAGGTAGCGCGAGGCGTGGAACAGGATGTCGCCGCCGCCCCAGTCGATGAACTCCAGCAGGCCGAGCACGCCGAAGCGCAGGCCGAAGCCGTAGCGCACCGCCTTGTCCACGTCCTCGGCGGTGGCGACGCCCTCCTCGACGATGCGCGCCGCCTCGTTCATCGCCAGCGTCTGGATGCGCGGCACGATGTAGCCGGGCCGCGCGGCGCAGACCACCGGCACCTTGCCGACCGATTCCAGCATCGCCTTCAGCCGCGCGACCACCGCCGGCTCGGTGTCCCGGCCGGGCGAGAGCTCGACCAGCGGCATCAGGAAGGCGGGGTTGAGCCAGTGCGCGTTGAGGAAGCGCCCCGGCGACGCGACGGCAGGCGCCAGCTCGTCCACCAGGATGGTGGAGGTGGTGGAGGCGATGATCGCCGCGGGCGCCAGGGCCGAGGCGCGGGCCAGCGCCTCGCGCTTCATCGCCGGCACCTCCGGCACGCCCTCGAAGACCAGCGCGGCGTCCCGCAGCGCGTCGGGCGCCCCGGCTTCCGGGACCACGGTGACGCGCGCCAGGATGGTGTCGATCGCCGTCGCGTCGAACAGGCCGCAGGCGGCGAGGTCGGCCAGGGTGGCGCGCAGCTCCCGCCCGATCTCCTCGCGCAACGCCGCGAAGGCGTCGGAAGCGCGCGGCTTGAAGTCGAGGATGCGCACCGGCCAGCCGGCATAGGCGAAGACCAGCGCGATGCCGCGCCCCATGCGCCCCGCGCCGAGGGCGACGACTGGCGCGCTTTCCGGCGCGACGGCGGCTCCGCGTGCCTCGCTCACGCGCCGAAGCCCGTGCGCAGCACCGCCTGCACCCCGGCGCGGTCCAGCCCGCCGAGGCCGACCCGTCCGAGGTCGCGCCCGTCGCGCAGGAAGTCGATGCCGCAGATCGCCGAGCCGATGGCGGCGAAGGCGCGGGCGAGCGGCGTCTCCACCCCGGCCAGCGCCGCCGCCGAGACCAGCAGCGACAGGCCGAGGCGCGTATCCTCCAGCATGTAGCGGTGCTCGGTCAGGACGATGTGCTCGCGCCAGTCGCCGGATTCGACGAGCTGGTCATGACTTTTCCGGCCGTACATCCATTCCTCGCCCTCCGTCGCGTAGTGGTCGGCCAGCGGGAAGTGCGGCGCGCCGTAGCCCAGCGCCGCGCGCACCGCGATGCGCTCCGCGTCCAGCCGGTCGGTGACGCGGCGGATGGCGGGCTGGGTGCCCTCGTTGTGGATGTCCCAGCGCGGGAAGTGCTCCAGCGGCCCGGCATTCATGGTGATGAGCGGCGGGTGGATGATGCAGCCCGCGTTCATCAGCGCGCCGGAGAGCGCGTCGCCGCAGGGCTCGATCGCGCCCGGGAAGGCGCGGCCGATCACGGCGAGCGCGTGTTCGGCGCGCGAAAGCGGGAAGACGCCGGTGGGCAGGCGCACGGCGCGCACCGAGATGGTCACCTCGTGCGGCCCGTGCTTGCGGGCCAGCCAGGGCAGGGTGCCGGTCTCGGCGAAGGCGGTGGCGGCACGGTTGCCGGCATCGTGCTGGGCCTTGGCCAGCAGCACCGAGCCGAGCGTGCCGGGCGGCAGGAACACCACCTGCCCGTCGGTCAGCAGCGGTGCCAGCGCCCGCGCGATGTCGGGCTGCGCGGTGGCGGGGGCGGGGCAGAGGATCAGTTCGGCGCCGGCGACCGCCTCGGCGAGGTCGTCGGTGACGAGGGAGAGATGCACGTCGTGCGCGCCCTTCGAGTCACGCACGGTGATGCGGTTCTCGGCGGCGCGGTGGGCGGCGACCGCTGCCTTGTCGCGGCGCCACAGGCGTACCTCGTGCCCGGCCAGGGCCATGTCGCCGGCGGCGGCGAAGGAGCCGTTGCCGCCGCCCAGGACGGCGACGCGGAAGGGGGAGTCGGTCATGCGGTCTCGGCCTTTCGGGCGGCTGTGGGGTGGCCGGCGGCGGGGGAGGGCGCCGCCCTCCCCCGCACCCCCGCCCGCCAAGGGGCGAAGCCCCCTTGGATCCCCCGTTCGGTTTCTGGGCCCGGCGGTTGAAACACCTGGGCTCGAACGCCCGCGGAGGTCCAGGAACCTGAGGTTCCTGGCGGATGGGGTCCGGGGAAGGCAGAGCCTTCCCCGATCCGGTTCGGCAATCCCGATGGTGGTTTCAGGGCTTCATCAGCACCGAGGTTTCCGGGATGCTCTCGGCCCAGCCCGGGGTGAGCGGCGCCACGAACACGTTCTCCGTGCGGGTGCGGGCGATCTTCCACTGCCCGTCCACGCAGCGGAACAGGTTGTTCAGCCGCGAGGAGCGGAGCAGCGAGGAGCCGTCGCCGAAGATCCAGGGCTGGCAGTGCACCCACTGCCCGTCCGCCTCGTCGCCGCGCACGTGGATCTGCTCGGAGGTGAGGTAGTGGACGTTGAGCAGCAGCGCGGGATCGCGCTTCTGCCCCCAGAAGCCCTGGAAGTGCCTGCGGATCGCCGCCTTGCCGACCATGCGGCCGAACTGGTTGTCGTAGTAGCTGCCGACGCCTTCCCAGACCGCGTCCTCGGCGTAGAGCGCCATGATCGCCTCGATGCGCTGCTCGTCGTTCTCCACGCCGTATTCCGGGCAGGGCGTGTCGCAGAGGAACATGTAGCGCGCCTGGATGCGGCGTATCTCCGCCTCGGCGCGCAGCACCCGGACCTCCTCGGCGAGGGCCTGGACGGTCCCCGCGAGCTGCTCGATATCCATGCCGGCGATCTCCCCTTGTTGTCTCAGCTGTCCATGCGCAGGCCGAGGTCGCGGATTAGCGGCCGCCAGGCGGCGTTCTCGCGCCGGATGTAGGCGGCGAACTCGGCCGGGCCGCCGGGCAGCCGCTCGCCGCCATAGGTGGCGAGCTTCGCCTTCACCTCGGGCGTGTCGAGCGCCGCCTGCAGCGCCCGGTCCATCGCCGCGACCTGCGCCGGCTGCGTGCCCCGGGCGACGACGACGCCCTGCCAGCCCGGCGCCACCACGTCGTAGCCCAGCTCGCGCGCCGTCGGCGTCTCCGGCAGGGCGGGGGCGCGGGCCTCGTGCACCGCGACCAGGGCGCGCGCGGCGCCGGCCTGCACCAGCGGCAGCACGTTGCCGAGGTCGATCATCGCGCAGTCGATGCGCCCGGCCAGCATCTCCTGGATCGCCGGCGGCGTGCCGCGGAAGGGCACGTGCGTCGCATCGAGCCCCGAGCGCAGCTTAAGCAGCTCCATGCCGAGATGGTGCGGCGAGGCGACGGCGGGCGTGCCGAAGGTGACGGCCTCCTTCTTCGAGGCGGCGAGCAGGTCGGCGAAGCTGCGGTAGGGGCTCTCCTTGCGCACCATCACGATCATCGGGAAGCGGCCGATGAAGTTGACCGGGACGAGGTCCGTGTCCGGGTCGAAGGGCAGGCGCGAATAGAGGGCGGGGTTGTAGACCATCACGCCGTTGTCCACCTGCAGCAGCGTGTAGCCGTCCGCCGGGGCGCGCACCACCACCTCGGTGGCGACGATGGCACCGCCGCTCGGGCGGTTCTCCACCACCACGGACTGGCCGGAAAGCTCGGTCATCGCCTTGCCGAGCAGGCGCGCCAGAACGTCGCTGGTGCCGCCGGCGCCGTAGCCGACCATCCAGCGCACGGTGCGCGTCGGCCAGCCGTCCTGCGCGAAGGCGGTGCGGGCGGCGAGCGGGGCGGCGCCGAGCCCGAGGGCGGCGCCGAGGAGGTCACGTCGAAGCATCAACCAGTCTCCGTCACGATCGGGGTGCGCGGCTGGTTCCATCCCGTGCCGTTCTTGCGCGAGGCGGTCGGCTGCCCGCGTTGTCGTTGTTCGTGGCGCCGTCCTGGCAAGAGCGGGGCCAGGCGGCGTGGTCGTCTCAGGCGGCCGCGCCGAGGCGGTGATAGGCGCGGTCGAAGTAGATCAGCCCGGCGGGCCGGTCGGCGAGGGCGAGGTCGAGCACCTCGCAGAACAGCACGCTGTGGGTGCCGACCTCCGTCACCTGCGCGATGCGGCAGTCGAGGCTGACCGCCGCGTCGGCGAGCGCCGGGGCGCCCGTGGCGAGGCGGCGCCACTCGGCGCCGGCGAAGCGCGCCGGCACCTCGATGCCGCGGCCGCCGAAGCGGTTGGAGAGGGATTCGTGCCCCCCGGCCAGCACGTTGACGCAGAGCACGCCGTTGGCCCGCAGCACGTCGTGCGCGCCGGCCGCGCGGTTGACGCAGACGAGCAGGGTGGGCGGCGTGTCGGTCACGCTGCACACGGCCGAGGCGGTCAGCCCGTGCCGGCCGGCGGGCCCGTCCGTGGTGACGACGTTGACGGCGGCGCCGAGGCGGCTCATGGCCTCGCGGAAGGCGTCGCGCCCGATGGTGTCCGACATGGCGGTCTTCTCCCTCAGAGATCGAGCACGAGGCGCTTCGACCTCGCGCGCGAGCAGCAGAGCAGGATCTGGTCGCCGGCCGCCTTCTCCTCCTCGGTGAGGTACTCGTCGCGATGGTCCGGCTCGCCTTCCAGCACGTTGCACAGGCAGGTGCCGCAGATGCCCTGCTCGCAGGACACCTCGACCGCGACGCCGGCCCCGGCCAGCGCGGCCACGATGCTCTGGCCGGCGGCGACGGCGACGGTGCGGCCGGACTGCGCCAGCTCCACCTCGAAGGCGTCGCCCGACGTGTCCACCTCGGTCTGGAAGTATTCGCGGTGGAGCTGCGGTTCCGGATAGCCGAGGCGGCGCGCGCCGGCGATCACCTCCTCCATGAAGCCCGCCGGGCCGCAGACATAGAGGTGGATGCCCGGCGCCGGCGGCGGCAGGTCGCGCTCCGGCACCAGCCGCCCGGTCTCGGCGCTGAGGTGCAGCCGCGTGCGGCCCTGGAAAGGCGCTGCCGCCAGCTCGTCGAGGAAGGCGGCGCGGCCGCGCTCGCGGGCGCAGTAGTGCAGCTCGAATTCCGCGCCGGCGCGGTCCAGCGCATGCGCCATGGCCAGCATCGGCGTGATGCCGATGCCGCCGCCGACCAGCACCGAACGCGTGGCGCCGTCCGCCAGCGGGAACAGGTTGCGCGGCCGGCCGATGCGCAGGCGCTCGCCGGCGCGGAACCCGGCATGGATCGCCGCCGAGCCGCCGCGCGAGGCGGGGTCGAGCAGGATGCCGAGCCGGTAGCGCGAGGCGTCGGCCGGGCTGCCGCAGAGCGAGTACTGCCGCACCAGCCCGGGGCCGACATGCACGTCCACATGGGCGCCGGCCTCGAAGCCGGGCAGCGCGCCGCCGGCGGCGGGCACGAGGTCGAGCACGACGATTCCCGCCGCCTGCTCCTCGCGCCGCGCGATCACCACCTCCAGAAGCTCGTCGCCCATGCTTCGGTCTCTCCGTTTCCGGCCCGGCCGGGCCTCAGTGGTTGGGCGTCAGCGCAGGTACAGCCCGCCGTTCACGTCCCAGGTGGCGCCGGTCGCGAAGGCGGCCTCGGGGGAGGCGAGCTGGACCACCAGGCTCGCCACGAAGGCGGGATCGCCGATCTCGCCGACCGGGATGCCCTCCTTCAGCGCGGCGAGGCGCTCGGGCGGCACGGTGCGGTGGACCATCGGCGTGTCCAGCGGGCCGGGCGCGATCGCGTTCACCGTGACGCCGGCGCGGCCGAGGTCGCGCGCGAACACCTTGGTCAGCGTCACGATCCCGCCCTTGGAGGCGGCGTAGTGCGCGCCCGTGGCGGTGCCGCCGTTCTGCCCGGCGAGCGAGGCCATGTTGACGATGCGGCCATGGCCCCGGTCGCGGAAATGCGCGCCGAACACCTGGCAGCCGAGGAAGGTGCCGCGCAGGTTCACCGCGACCACCGCGTCGAATTCCTCGGGGCTGATCTCCATCACCGGCCGCGCCACGGTCATGGCGGCGTTGTTGACCAGCACCTGCGCGCTGCCCCAGCGTGCCACCAGCAGCGCCAGCGCCCGCTCGAACGCCGCCTTCTCCCGCACGTCGAGGGCGAGGCCCAGCGCCGTGCCGCCCGAGGCGTCGAGCCCCGCCGCCACGTCGCGCGCCGCCGCCTCGTCGATGTCGGCCACCGCGACGCGGTAGCCGGCGCCGTGCAGCGCCCGGACGATGGCGCTGCCGAGGCCGCTGCCGCCGCCCGTGACCAGCGCGACGCGCCGGTCCGTCGTCGTCGCGCTCACAGGATGTAGCCGATGCCGCGCAGGGCCTCGGTGCTGTTGATCAGCCGGACCACCTTGCGCTCGATGCGCAGCCCGCCGGCCGCGCGGACCAGGCGGAACTCGACATCGGCGGCGTAGAAGCGCTCGCGGCCGCGCCGGAACTCGGTCAGCATCTGCGAGCAGCGCAGCGCGCAGCCGGCGGCGTCGGCGTTCAGCAGGCGGAAGCGCGAGAGCGAGCGCACCGTGCGCGCCACCGGCGAGGCGGAGACGGACTGGCCGCTGGTCAGGCGCTGCACGCGCTTCTCGCGCATGGCGTGGTCGTCATAGGCGTAGTTCAGCGTGTTCTCGAAGTCGGTCGCCCCCGGCTCGATCGGCACGACGTAGCGGGCATCCGGCGTCCAGAGGGCGAGCCAGGCCTCGTACTCGGCATGGTCGAGCAGGTCGGCCTCCAGCCAGGCGAATTCCATCGCCTCGGCCAGGGTAATGGGGGTCAGGGTAATGGGGGTCAGGGTGTTCGTGGCGTCGGCGGCGGCCATGGCGGCGTTTCCCGTGATCGGCATGTCCATCGCTCAGCCCTCCATCATCCGCTTCCACTGGCCGTAGGCGGCGCGCATGCCGGTCTCGGCGCTGACGTCGCTGCGGCGGTGGCCGTCCGGCAGCGCCTCCTCGTGCGAGAGGCCGCGGTTGATCATCAGCCACAGCTCCGGGCCGCCGCTGGCGCCGTGCTGCACGCGGTCCCACACCTCGGCGTCGTCCGGGCTGCCGAAGCCCATCGGGCCCTGGAAGAATTCGTGGATGCGCAGCCGGGCGCGGTTCGCCGCCGCCGGGCCGCCCTGCATGCCGAGGGCGACGTGGCGCACCTCGGTCTCGTCCACCGAGATGGGCTGGAGCACGCGGAAGAAGGCGGCGGAGCAGCCGAGGTTGGGGAAAAGGTTCAGGTTGAAGCCGCAGCCGCCGACCGCGCGCACGATGCGGCGCACCGTCGGGTCGTCATGCTCCTTCGCCAGCTCGGCGGCCAGCTCGGCGAAGCGCTCGGGGATCGGCGCGTCGAGCCCTTCCTCCAGGTCCACCAGCTCGGGCATCATCACCATGACGCTGTGGCCGTTGCCGAGATCCTCGACGAAGCCGCCCTTGTTCATGATGTCCCAGGACTCCTCCGTCTCCGTGTCGGCGGCGGTGAGGAAGGAGCGGTGGACCAGCGGGAAGTGGTAGGCGTCGGTGGTGTTCTCGAGCTGGATCTTCCAGTTGCCGGGGAAGCGGAACCGGTGCTCGCCCTGGGTCACGATCGGGTAGCCGGCGCCCTGCTTCATGAACAGGTCGATCCACTTGCGCGCCCCGCCCAGCCAGTCGGCCAGCGGCATGATGTCCGCCTTGAAGGAGGCGAAGATCAGCCCGGCATAGGTCTCGACCCGCAGCGAGCGCAGCGGCAGCGACGCCTTGTCCAGCGTGCCGTCGTAGCCCTTCTCGTAGGGCACGCCGCGCAGCGAGCCGTCCAGCGCGTAGGACCAGCCGTGATAGGGGCAGACGAAGCTGTTGGTGCGGCCCTTGTGCACCTCGCAGACCGTCGCCGCGCGGTGGCGGCAGCGGTTGACGTGGACATGCACCGCGCCCTTGCGGTCGCGCACCACGATCACCGGCTGGCGGCCGACCTGCGCCGTCTTGAAGTCGCCGGGCTTGGGGATCTCGCTTTCGTGCGCGACCCAGACCCAGCTGCTCTCGAAGATCCGCGTCATCTCCGCCTCGAAGATGGCGGGGTCGGTGTAGAGCGTCGTGCGCGCGCGGTCCGGCTGCACCAGCGCGTCGAGCGTGGATGGCATGGGCAGGTTGGTGTCCATCTCGGGATTCCTCGGCGATGTCTCGTTCGGTGATGTCTCGGGGCGTCTCGTCGGCCGTCGCGCGGGATCAGGGGAAGCCGGGCGTGGTGGGCAGGCCGAGCAGCACGCGGCCGGCGCTCTGCAGCGTGCCCTCGCCGAGGAAGGCGTGCTGCGCCACCACCAGGCTGTCGCACATGGCGCGCGCCAGCCCGTGTCCCTCGTAGATCGAGGTGGTGCCGGCGAGGCCGCAGGCGAGGCGCGCGACCTCGGCGCCGGTGCGCGCGGCGTGCGTCGCGGCGAGGCGCAGCAGGCTGGCCTCCTCGACCGGGAGCTTCCCGCCGGCGACCGCCGTCGCCCAGACCTGCTCGGTCGCCTCGTAGAAGAAGGCCCGCGCCGAGCGCAGCAGCGCCTCGGCCCTGGCGACCTCGGACTGCACGTAGGGGCGGTCGGCCATCCGCGGCGCGCCGGTGATGGAGGCGCGGCCGCCGGCCATCTCCGTCACCTCGTCCAGCGCCGCGCGGGCGACGCCGAGCCCGACCACGGCCAGCACCTGTGCCGCGAGGCCGAGCGAGGGGTAGCGGTAGGCGGGCGAGTCCACCGAGGCCGGGCCGCCGCGGATCAGCGTCCATTCCTCGGGCACGAAGACGTCGTTCACCACGAGGTCGTGGCTGCCGGTGCCCTGGAGGCCGATCACCTCCCAGTTCGGCCGGATCTCGACCTGCCCGGCCGGCATCACGGCGACGCGCGGCAGACCGCCCTGCTCGCCCTCGACCGCGATGCCGACGCCGATCAGGCTGGCGCCGGTGCAGCCGCTGCCGAACTTCCACCGGCCCTTCACCACGAAGCCGCCGGGCACGCGGCGCGCGGGCTGCAGCGGGAACAGGCCGCCGGCGAACACCACGTCCGGACCCTCGGCATAGACCTGCCGCAGCGTCGGCTCCGGCAGGGCGGCGAGGTAGGTGGCGGCGGCGCCGAAGCTGGCCACCCAGCCGGCGGAGCCGTCGGCTGCCGAGATCCGCTCGATCAGGCGGCAGAACTCGGCCGGGCTGCGCTCCTCGCCGCCGAAGCGGCGCGAGACCATGGCGCGGTACACGCCGACGCGGCGGAACGCCTCGACGATGTCCGGCGAGACGTGGCGCTGCGCCGAGAATTCGCCGCGCCGGGCGCGGATCTCGGCCAGCAGCGGTGCCAGCGTGTCCCCAGGGGCGTTCCCGGGGGCGTTCCCGGGGGCCGAAATCCCGCCCTCCTCGCGTGGGGCGGCGTTGGCGAGGTGGTTCATTCTCGGCTCCTCACGCGTCATGGATCGGGGACGGGCCGATGCGGCCGGCGACGACGCGCCCGGAGGGCCGGGCCGGCGACGCCACGTCAGTCCGGCGCAGATTCGGTTGTTCCGGCCACATCCTTCGCATCCCCACGTCCGGCGCGGCCTGACGCCCCGCATCCGCCGTGGCCACATGAAGCACGGAGTTAGTGGAAAATTCCAGCGAAATATCGACTATGGGCCAAGTTTCTGCTCGATATCGGCCAGCCGGCCGAATTGTAAGCACACGAATGGATCATGTGCCTACAGAATAGGCGAACGAATGCCCCTGCCCGGGCGATCCGCCCTCGTCCAGGCCGATCCGGGAACGGGGGCGGCGTGCCGGCCGCCCGGGCGGGCCGGCATGCCGCCCGCATCCCGCGATGCACGGTTCTTGCGAGGACGGACGGCGATGACAGACAAGCCCTCCCCCGGTCCCCGGCATGCGGCAGCACGCTCCGCGCCCCGGCAACCCGACCGCGCGGCGCGCCGCCGGCAAGGTTTCCGCCCATGACGGACGCCGCCGCGCCGCTCGTCACCGGCCTGTTCCACATCGCGGTGAAGACGAACGACCTGCCCGCCACCCTCGCCTTCTACAAGAGCGTGCTCGGGCTGACGGAGGCGAAGCGGCCCGACTTCGGCTATCCGGGCGCCTGGCTCGCCATCCCGCTGCCGGGCGGGCAGGCAGTGATGCACATCTATGCCGGCGGCCCGGCCCTGGGACCGGCCGGCGAGGCGCCCGTCGGCACCGCCGCCATCGACCATGTCTCGCTCGCCTGCCGCGGCTACCACGGCTTCATCGCCCGCTTCCGCGCCGCCGGGCTGGACTGGCGCGAGTTCCTGGTGCCGGGCACCACGCTCTGGCAGCTCTTCGTCTACGACCCGTCCGGCGTGCAGATGGAATTGACCTTCGAGGGCGCTGCCGAGGACGGTCCGCCGCCCGACATGGCCGAGGGGCGCCGCTACGTCGCCGGCGCCTCCTTCTTCGACCCCGCCGCCTATCCGCGGCTGGCCTGACGCCCGCCTGCCGGCGGCCGGCACGCCCGGGCCGGCCCCATGCCCGGATCGAGCATGCCCGGATCGAGCATGCGGGGCGGCCGTTCGCTGCGGCGTCGAAGCGAAATCGGCGCCGTTCAGGGGGCCTTCACCGATACCGCGCTAGGAATTCCTCCCGAGTGGCCTGCGGGTCGGTCTGGCGGGTCCTTTCCGCGCCGGGAGCGTCACAGCCCTTGCCCCGATGCCCCGCATCGGGGCGGCGGGCCTTCCTTCCCGGCACGAAAGTCCCTCACGTCCCGCCGCCGGCCACTCGGACAGGCTCCAGGAGAAAGCACGCCCCGGGCCGCCTCCGGTCGCCCTGGCGCCTGTCCGACCCATGACCGTCAAGGACAGCCATGCGCGCTTACCGTGGTATCTCGATCAGGGTCAGGCTGCTGGCCGCCTTCGGCGCCCTGCTCCTCATGCTCGGCATGCTCGGCGGAATCGGCCTGTACCAGGCATCGCGGCAGCGGGACGCCGCCGCCGAGATCAGCCGCAACTGGCTCCCCAGCATCGACCTGCTCGGCCGGATCGAGGCGCAGGCGACGCGCTACCGCCAGCAGCAGGCCTCGGTGATCCTGGCCGGCGGCAGCGAGCGTGCCGCGGCGGTCATGCAGCGCCGGGCGTCGTATCTGGCGGCGCTGGAGGAGAGTCTCGGCGCCTATGCCGCCCTGGTGACCGCGGGCGAGGAGCGTCGTCTGGCCGATGCCATGCGCGCCGCCTGGGCGTCGTACCGCGCCCAGGACGGGCGGCTCGACGCGCTGGTCGGCGCGGGCGACGTCGCCGCCGCCGGCGCGTTCTACAGCACCGGCCTGCGCGAGACGTTCGACCGCTTCGCCGGCGCGCTGCGGGATGTCCGCGCGCTCAACGGCCGGATGGCCGGCGAGGCGGTCGCGGCGGTGGACGGCACGTTCCGCGTCACGGCCTGGCTGACCGGCGCCGTCATGGTGGTCTCCGTGCTGGTGGCACTGGCCGCCGCGTCCTGGCTGAACCGCCATGTGGTGGCGCGGGTGGTGCGCCTGTCCGGCGTGATGCGCCAGCTCGCCCGGCGCGACTACGATTTCGAGCTGCCCTGCGTGGTGCTGGCCGACGAGATCGGCGAGATGGCGCGCGCGATCGACGAGTGCCGAGGCGGGCTGCGCGAGGCGGATTCGCGGGCGGCGGAGCAGGCGGCCGAGCAGGCCGGCCGCATCGAGCGCGCGCGACGCCTGGAGGCGCTGTCGAGCCGCTTCGAGGCCGAGGCCGGCCATCTGGTGGGCGGCATCGCCGATGCCGCCGCCTCGCTCCAGGTGACCGCCGCCGCCATGTCCGGCCATGCCGTCCTGGCCTCCGACCGCGCCGGGCAGGCCGCCGCGGCGGCAGGGCAGGCGGACGGCAACGTGCAGACCGTGGCCGCCGCCGCCGAGCAGCTCGCGGTCTCGGTGGCCGAGATCACGCGGCAGATGGCGCACTCCACCGCCCTGGTGGAGAAGGCCGTCCTGGCGGCGCGTCGGACTGACGGCACGGTGCGCCGGCTGGCCGACGCGGCGGGGCGCATCGGCGACGTGGTGAAGATGATCTCCGACATCGCGGGGCAGACCAACCTGCTGGCCCTGAACGCCACCATCGAGGCGGCGCGGGCCGGCGAGGCGGGCAAGGGCTTCGCGGTGGTGGCGAGCGAGGTCAAGACCCTCGCCGGCCAGACCGGGAAGGCGACCGAGGAGATCGGCGACCAGATCGGCCGGATCCAGGCGACGACGCGCGATGTCGTCGCCGCCATCGAGGACATCGCGGCCCATGTCGGCGAGGTGAGCCAGGTCGCCACCGCCATCGCCGCGGCGGTGGAGGAGCAGGGCGCGGCCACGCGCGAGATCGCCCGCAATGTCGGCGAGGCCGCCGCCGGCACCCAGGCGGTGACCTGCAACGTCGCCGAGGTGAGCCGGGCGGCGAGCGAGACCGGCGGCGCCACGCGCGAGGTGCTGGAGGCCTCGCAGGGCCTCTCGCGCCAGGCGGCCGGGCTGAACGAGGAGGTCGGGCGCTTCCTGGCCGGCATCAAGGCGGCCTGACGGAAGCGACCTGACGGAAGCGACCTGGCGGAAGCGGCCGATGGGGTCGATCCGCCGGGAACGGATCGCCGCCGGCCGGCATGGCATGGCCGGCGGCGGCCCGACGGTGCGGTCCGGAGGCACGCTCCGAAGTCGCGCTCCGAAGTTGCGATCCGCTGGCGAGGCGCGCCATGCGCACGTCTTACGCGGCGCCGCTCGGCTGGCTAGATTGGCCCGGTTCGCCCGGAGGGTTGGCGGTGCCCGTTGGCGCCTTCCGCCCCGAAGCGGCCGGCCGGCCGCCGCGTGGCCCCCGTCGGGGCCCGTCCCTGCGCCGGCCGGCGCCGGCGCCGAGAGAGGAGCCCAGCCATGCCGCATGACGGCCACGAGCACCACGACATCCCGCCCGACGGCTGGAAGCACACGGGCGTGCAGGTGATCCCCGGCAGCAGCCTGGACACCAACACCGCCCAGACGCCCGGCATGAACCGTGCCGCGGCGATCAACTTCGCCCGCGCCGGGGCGCAGAAGATCTGGGCGGGCACGGTCCACATCCATCCGAACGCCAAGACCGGCGCGCACCATCACGGCGCGCTGGAAAGCGTGATCTACATCGTCAAGGGACACGCCCGCATGCGCTGGGGCGAGAACCTGGAATTCGTGGCCGAGGGCGGGCCCGGCGACTTCATCTTCGTCCCGCCCTACGTGCCGCACCAGGAGATCAACGCCTCCACCGACGAGACGCTGGAATGCGTCCTGGTGCGCAGCGACAACGAGGCGGTCGTGGTCAACCTCGACATCGAGCCGGTGGAGAAGCCGGAGACGGTGCTCTGGGTCGATCCGATCCACAAGGCGCCGGGTGAGGGCCAGGGCGGCACCGGCGAGCGCTGCGGCTGAGCCTCCCGCCCATCGGGGCGGCGGCGGTCGCGTGGCGGCCGCCACGCCGACGGCCGGGGCCGGTCCCCGCCATCGGCATGGCGGACCGGCCGCCCGCCACGGCGGACCGCCGTCCGGTGGGGCCCGCGGCTCGCCGTAGCGCGTTGTTTTCGGCGCGGATTCACGCCGCCGGGTGCGGCCGCCCGCCGGCGATCCGCTCCGGAGCATTTTCAAGCCGGGTGTACTCACCCGGCGACCCGGAAACTGCGGAAAACCAAAGGCTGGAGCCGTTCCGGCCCGATACGGTCAGGCCGGAACGGCTCCAGCCATGCGGTGGCCACGCCTTGACCGTCCGGCCGGGGCGCACGACCTTCCGGCAAAGGCCGGGCGGCGCTGCCGTCGTCCGCCTCCCGAAGGATCAGTGGCGATGAGCGAACACACCAAGGCCGTGACCGACGAGACCTTCAAGCAGGACGTGCTGGAGGCGCCGGGCCCGGTGCTCGTGGATTTCTGGGCCGAGTGGTGCGGCCCCTGCCGCATGGTCGCCCCGGCGCTGGACGAGATCGCCCGCGACTATGCCGGCAAGCTGACCGTGGCCAAGGTCAACATCGACGAGAACCCCGGCACGCCGAACGACTACGCGGTGCGCGGCATTCCCACCATGATCCTGTTCAAGGACGGCAAGCCCGTGGACACCAAGGTGGGCGCCATGCCGAAGAGCCAGCTCAAGGACTGGGTCGCCAAGTCCATCGGCGAGTGACCGGCACGGGCCGATCGGGGCGCTGCACGGTCCGGCGGCGCGCGATGTCGGGTGAAGGACGCGGGCTGGGCGGCCCGGATGCGCGCCCCGGTCCGGAGCCGGACGCCGCCGCGGCGCGGCGTGGGCCGACGGGGCCGGCACGCCCCGTCCGCCGCCGGCGCGGCCTGCTCGCCGCCGGCCTGCTTCTCCTCGCCGCCGCCCTGCCGGCCTGCGCCGCGCCGCTCGTCGCCACCCCGCCCGGGCAGGTGGAACGGGCCGGCCCCGTCGCCTTCCGCGTCACCACCTTCGCCACCGGGCTCGATCATCCCTGGGGCGCCGCCTTCCTGCCGGACGGTACGCTGCTGGTGACCGAGCGCCCGGGGCGGCTGCGCCTGGTCGGGCGCGATGGCCGGGTGGGACCGCCGCTCGCCGGCGTGCCTGCCGTGGCGGCGCGGGGACAGGGCGGGCTGCTCGACGTGGCGGTGGCGCCGGATTTCGCCGTCAGCCGCCGCATCCACCTCTGTCTCGCCGCGAACGCCGAAGGCGGCACGCTGACCCGCCTGGTGCGGGCGCGGCTCGGCGCCGACGGGCTTTCTGACGTGGAGCAGCTGCTGGACGCGACGCCGGCGCAGGCCGCGGGCGGCAACCACTACGGCTGCCGCCTCCTCTTCGACCGCGAGGGGATGCTCTACCTCTCCACCGGCGACCGCTACGTCGACAAGATGCGCGCCCAGCGCCTCGACGACCTCGCCGGCAAGGTGCTGCGGCTGACGCCGGACGGGCGCCCCGCCCCGGGCAACCCCTTTCTCGGGCAGCAGGGCGCGCGCCCCGAGATCTTCACCTACGGCCACCGCAACCCGCAGGGGCTGGCGCTGCACCCCGCCACCGGCGCGGTCTGGGAGGCGGAATTCGGCGCGCGCGGCGGCGACGAGGTCAACCTGCTGCGGCCGGGGCGCAATTACGGCTGGCCACTGGTGACCAGGGGCGTGGACTACGACGGCAGCCGCATCGGCGAGGGGGCGTCGCGGCCAGACCTGGAGGAGCCGCTGCACTGGTGGGTGCCCTCGGTCAGCCCCTCCGGCATCGGCTTCTACGCCGGCGACGCCTTCCCCGCCTGGCGCGGCAGCCTGTTCCTGGCGGCGCTGAACACGCCCGGCCTCGTGCGGCTCTCGACCGAGGGCGCCCCCGGGGGCGAGCGGGTGACGGGCGAGGAGCGCCTGCTGTGGGGCCGCACCCGGCTGCGCCAGGTGCTGCAGGGACCGGACGGCTTCCTCTACCTGCTGACCGACGAGACGCAGGGGCGCATCCTGCGGCTGGAGCCGGGCTGACACGGGCGGCCGGATCGGCGATCCGTCATGCGAAGGGGGGCGCCCGAGGGCCCTTCGGCGCCGGGTCTGGGGCAGGGCCCAGGAGCATTTTCAGGCCGGGTGTCCTCACCCGGCGACCCGGGAAATGCGGAGAACCAGAAGGCTGGAGCCGTTCCGGCCCGATACGGTCAGGCCGGAACGGCTCCGGAAGAGCCCCGGACGTGTCGGCGGTCACCACGGCCGGCACGGGACGGCGGCAAGCGGCGCCCCGGTCAATCCACCCGGATGTTGGCGTCCCGGATCGTGTCGCGCCACAGGCGCCGGTCGGCCTCCATGCGCCGGCCGAACGCGTCCTGATCCTCGAATTGCGGCGTCAGCCCGTTCTCGCCGAGCTTGCGGCGCAGCGCCGGATCCTCCAGCGCCCGGCGCACCGCCTCGGACCAGCGTTGCGACGCCTCGGCCGGCAGGCCGCGCGGGCCGCACAGGCCGAACCAGCCCACCACCTCCAGCCCCGGCACGATCGCGGGCAGGCGCGCCACGTCCGGGAAGTCGGGGGAGGGGGCGGCGTCGCCCAGCGCCAGCAGGCGCAGCTCGCCGCCCTGGATCTGCCGCACCACGTCGCCGAGGTTGGTGATGAGGAGGTCCGCCCGCCCGGCCATCACGTCGAGCGCCGCCGGCGCCGCGCCGCGATAGGGGACGTGGATCAGCCGCAGCCCGGCGAGGCGGGCGAGCCGCTCGCCGGCCAGGTGCTGCGCCGAGCCGGCGCCGGCGCTGGCATAGCTGAGCGTGTCGGGCTGCCGTCGCGCCGCCGCGATGAAGTCGGCGAGGCTGTGGTAGGGGCCGCGCGGCCCGGCCACCACGGCGTAGCGCGAGAGCGCCACGTTGGCGACCGGCACCAGCTCGGTGCGCACGTCGATCGGCAGGGTGAGGCCGGGCAGCTCCGGGCTGATCGTCATCGTGCCCATCGGGCACTGGAACAGCGCCGAGCCGTCGGCCGGGCCGCGTGCCACCGCCTCGGCGGCGATGAAGCCGTTGGCGCCGGTGCGGTTCTCGACGATGACGCGCTGCCCGAGCAGCTGCGAGACCGCCTCGGCCACCAGCCGCGCCATGATGTCGCTGGTGCCGCCGGGGGCGAAGCCGGCGACGATGCGCGCCGTGCTTCCTCCCATCGTGCCCCCGGGGCTTCCTCCCGGCGCGCCCCCTGGCGCCGTCTGCGCCATGGCCGGCCCCGCCAGCAGCGCGCCGCCGAGCAGCGCCAGTCCCAGCATCCGCCTTCTCATGCCGTTCTCTTCCCTGTCCCGACGCCGCATGGCGGCCGGCGCGGACGCTGCCCGCGGCGGCCACCCCGGCCGGTGTCTTGTTGGTTCGCGCCCGCCGCCGGCGTGCCGCCGGCCTCGGCCACGGCTACTCGACCCGGATGCGCGCGGCCCGGATCACCTCGCCCCAGTCGCGCCGGTCGGTCGCGATGGTGCGGGCGAAGGTCGCGGTGTCCTCCAGCCGCAGCACCAGACCGTTCTCCTCCAGCCGCTGCCGCAGCGCGGGGTCGGCGAAGCCGGCGCGCAGCGCCGCCACCCAGCGTTCGGCCAGCGCCGCCGGCAGGCCGCGCGGGCCGCACAGCCCGAACCAGCCGCTCACCGCGTAGCCCGGCACCGAATCGCCGAGCTGCGGCACGCCGGGGAAGCGCGGCGAGCCGATGCCGTCGGCGAAGGCCAGCAGGCGCAGCCCCTCGCCGAGCTGCCCGACCACGTCGCCGAGATTGGTGATGATCGTGTCGGCGCGCCCCGCCGCCACGTCCAGCACGCCGGGCGCCGCGCCGCGATAGGGCACGTGCACCAGCTCGAGCCCGCCGAGCCGCGCCAGCCGCGCGCCGGAGAGGTGCGAGACCGAGCCGATGCCGGCGCTGGCATAGGTCAGCGTCCCCGGCCGTGCCCGCGCCGCCGCCAGGAACTCGCCCACGCTGCGGTAGGGCGAGCGGGAGGAGACCACCATCGCCTGGCTGGAATGCGCCACGTTGGCGATCGGCACGAGGTCCTGCGCCGGGTCGATCGGCAATTGCGCGCCGGGCAGCTCGGGCGTGATGGTGAGCAGCCCGGTGGAGCACTGCACCACGGTCAGCCCGTCCGGCGCGCTGCGCGCCGCCTCGGCCGCGGCGATGAAGCCGTTGGCGCCGGTGCGGATGTCCACCACCGGCCGCACCCCGAAGGACGGGGCCACCGCCTCGGCGGTGAGGCGGTTGACGATGTCGCTGGTGCCGCCGGCCGCGAAGCCGCCGAGGATGCGCGGCGGCCGGTCCGGGAAGGCCGCCGCCGGCGCGGCGGCGGCGGCGGCGAGCAGCAGCGCCAGGGCCGCGCCGAGGCGGCGACCGATGCGCCGGCCACGGGCGCCGGCGCCACCGGGCGGCCTCCGCCCCGGCCTTGCCCGGTTCACGGCCGCATCTGCAGGCGCGAGGGGGTGGGCGAGAGCAGCGGCCGGGCGAGATGCGCGAACTCGCAGAGCAGCGGCCGCGTCTCGCGCGGGTCGATGATCTCCTCCACCCAGAAGGTCTCGGCGGTGCGGAAGGGCGAGCGCAGCCGGTCCAGCCGCCCCTCGATCTCCGCCAGCGCCGCCTGCGGGTCCGGCGCCGCGTCCAGCTCGGCGCGGTAGGCGGCCTCGATCCCGCCCTCCAGCGGCAGCGAGCCCCAGCGCGCCGAGAGCCAGGCGTAGCGCAGCGAGAAGCGCCCCGCCGGCTGGTGCGCCACCGCCGCCACGCCGAAGGCGTTGCGCAGGATCATGGTGCACATCGGCACCGTGGTCTGGTTCAGCGCCGCCATGGCGCGCACGCCGAGGCGGATGGTGGCGGTGCGCTCCGCCTCCAGCCCGATCATGAAGCCGGGGCAGTCCATCAGGTAGACGACGGGCAGGTGGAAGGTCTCGGCGAGGTCGAGGAAGCGGATCACCTTCTGGCAGGTGTCGGCGGTCCAGGAGCCGCCGTAGAAGAACGGGTCGCTCGCCATCACCGCCACCGGGTGCCCGTCGAGCCGGGCGAGGCCGGTGACGATCGAGCGCCCGAACATCTTCCCCATCTCGAAGAAGCTGCGCTGGTCGACCACGCTCTCGATGATCGGGCGGATCTTGTAGACCTGCCGCCGGTCGCGCGGGATCGCCTTGAACAGCTTCTCGTCGCGCCGCAGCCGCTCGTCCTCGGACGGGACGACGGGCGGCAGCTCGTGAACGGAGGAGGGCAGGTAGGAGAGGAAGCGCCTGGCGGCGGCGAAGGCCTCCTCCTCGGAATCGACGGCGTGGTCGATGGCGCCGCTCTTGGTCTGGATCTCCCAGCCGCCGAGCTCCTTCTTCTCGAGCTTCTGCCCGAGCCGCGCCACCACGGGCGGGCCGGCCACGAACATCGAGGCCGTCTCCTTGGTCATCACCGAGAAGTGGGTGGAGGCGAGCCGTGCCGCGCCGAGCCCGGCCACCGAGCCGAGGCCGAGCCCCACCACCGGCACCACGCTGAGGTTGCCCGTGGTGTAGTGGTACAGCCAGCCGCCGCCGACGCCGCCCGGCAGGTTGGCGCGGCCCGTCGTCTCGATGGTCCTGACCGAGCCGCCGCCGCCCGAGCCCTCGATCATGCGGATCAGCGGCAGGCGGAAGTCGTGCGCCATCCGCTCGGCCATGATCGGCTTCTCGCGGATCGTGGCGTCGGCCGAGCCGCCGCGCACGGTGAAGTCGTCGCCCACCACCACCACCGGGCGGCCGTCCAGCGTCCCGCGGCCGAAGACGCAGTTGGAGGGCTGGAATTCCGCGAGGCGGCCGCTCTCGTCGTAGCTCGCCTTGCCGGCGATCGCCCCGGTCTCGTGGAAGGAGCCCGCATCCACCAGCGCCGAGACGCGCTCGCGCACCGTCAGCCGGCCGCCGGCGTGCTGGCGCGCCACCTTGTCGGCGCCGCCCAGCGCGCGCGCCATCGCCTCGCGCGCGCGCAGCTCGTCGAGTTCGGGTTGCCAGGTCATGCTCGCGGTCTCCTCAGCGCGCCGTGCGGACCAGGCCGGCGGCGCGCAGCAGCGCCGTGCCCAGCGCCACCTTCACCGCCGTGCCGGGCAGGAAGGGCAGCAGCCCGGCGGCGACGGCCGTCGGCAGGCCGACCAGCGTGGCCAGCCAGGCGATTCCGGCGGCGAAGATCACCGCATGGCCGAGCAGCAGCATCGCGGCGCTGCCGGCGAGGCCGCGCGCCCAGCCGCGCTCGGCGAGCCAGCCCGCCAGCGCCGCCGCCGGCACGAAGCCGAGCAGGAAGCCGCCGGTCGGGCCGAGCAGCGCCGCCGGACCGGCGTTGAAGCCGGCGAAGACCGGCAGCCCGGCCAGCCCCTCGGCGAGGTAGAGCGCCAGCGTCGCGCCACCGAGGCGCCAGCCATAGGCGGCGCCGACCAGCAGCACGACCAGGCTCTGCAGCGTCATCGGCACCGGGTGCAGCGGCACCTGGATCTGCGCCGAGGCGGCGACGGCGAGGCTGCCGCCGAGGGCGAGCAGCGCGGCGCGTGCCGGGGAGCGCGCGAGGGAGGCGGCGGCGAAGGCGGGCATGGGACGTGATCCTCCTGGTCGTGGCCCCGGCGGGCGGATTCGCGCCGCAGGCTTCGTTCGTTGAATCCCCGGGGCGCTGCCCGTCGAACGCGGTGCGTTCGACCCCCGCGAAGGGGCGAAGCTCCCGTTGAAACCCCCTTCTTATGAAAGAGGGGGCAGGCGACGGCGCCGTGTCGGCTCAGGCCGCCCGCGCGAGCAGCAGTCTGGTGCGGGCGCGTTCGAGGAAGCCGGTATCGACCTCCCCCGACCGCATCTCGGCGCTGTCCAGCGCGGCGGCGAGGAAGGCGGCGTTGATCCGGATGCCCTCGGCGGCGCAGCGGCGCAGCGCCTCGGCCAGCCGGTCCAGCGCGGCCTCGCGCGTCGGCGCGTGGGCGATCACCTTGGCCAGCAGCGGGTCGTAGAACGGCGTCACCAAGTCGCCGGCGCGCACGCCGGTATCGACCCGCACGCCCTCCAGCCCCTCCGGCAGATGCAGCGCGGCGAGCCGGCCGGGGGAGGGGAGGAAGCCGCGCGCCGGGTCCTCGGCGCAGAGCCGCGCCTCCACCGCGTGGCCGTCGAGCCGGATCTGCTCCTGCCGCAGCGGCAGGGGCTCGCCGGCGGCGACGCGGAGCTGCCATTCCACGAGGTCGAGGCCGGTGACCATCTCCGTCACCGGATGCTCGACCTGGAGGCGCGTGTTCATCTCGATGAACCAGATCCGGTCGGCCGCGAGCGGCGCGTCCGCATCCGCCACGAATTCCAGCGTGCCGGCGCCGACATAGCCGACCGCGCTGGCCAGCGCCGTGGCGCGCCGGCCGAGCTCCTCGCGCAGTGCCGCGTCCATGCCGGGGGCGGGGGATTCCTCGACCAGCTTCTGGTTGCGCCGTTGCAGGGTGCAGTCGCGCTCGCCGAGATGCACGACGTTGCCGTGGCGGTCGGCGAAGACCTGCACCTCGATGTGCCGGGCGCGCTGCACCAGCTTCTCGACCAGCACGCGCGTGTCGCCGAAGGCGGCGGCCTCGCGGCGCGCGCCCTCCAGCGCGGCGGGGAAGGCAGCGGCGTCCGGCACGCGGCGCATGCCGCGCCCGCCGCCGCCCGCCACCGCCTTGATCATCACGGGAAAGCCGACCGACTCCGCCGCCGCGAGCAGCACGGCGTCCGACTGGTTCTCGCCGTCGTAGCCGGGCACGGAAGGGACGCCGGCGCCGCGCGCCACCGCCCGCGCCGCCGCCTTGCCGCCCATGGCGCGGATCGCCTCGGCGGGCGGGCCGATGAAGACCAGCCCGGCCGCCGCGCAGGCCGCCGCGAAATCGGCGTTCTCGCTGAGGAAGCCGTAGCCGGGATGCACCGAGCGCGCCCCGGCGTGGCGCGCCGCGTCGAGGATCGCGGGGATGGAGAGGTAGGATTCGCGCGGCGGCGCCGGGCCGATCCGCTCGGCGTCGTCGGCGGCGGCGACGTGCAGCGCCGTCGCGTCCGCGTCCGAGTACACCGCGACGGTCGGGATGCCGAGGCGCCGGCAGGTGGCGGCGATGCGGCAGGCGATCTCGCCCCGGTTGGCGATCAGCACCGGGCCGAGCGCGGCGAGGGAGGCGGCGGGGGCGGCCATCTCAGCCGGCCAGGGTCGCGACGTGCTGGTCTTCCTCGACCGTCTCGCCCTCGCGCACCAGGATCGCCTGCACCGTGCCCGCCTGCGGCGCGGTGACGGGGATCTCCATCTTCATGGATTCGAGGATGAGGATCACGTCGCCCTCCTCCACCCGGTCGCCCGGATTGGCCTGGATCTTCCAGACCGAGGCCGCGATCTCGGACACGACCTTCACCTCGGACATTCCCCTGGTCCTCTCTGCCGGAATTTGTTATCACAAATCACACAAGGCTGGCCGTGCGTCAAGCCGGCTGTAGCGGACCGTGCCGGGAGTTGTGCGTGGAGACGGAAACCGGCCCCATCCAGGGCGAGAACCTCGGCGCCAGGGTCTACAACCGGCTGCGCCGGGACCTGATGCGCAGCCGCTTCCGCCCCGGCGAGAAGCTGAAGCTGCGCGACCTCGCGCTGGAGTTGGGCGTCAGCCCGACCCCGGTGCGAGAGGCGCTGGCGCGGCTGGTGAGCGAGCACGGGCTGGAGCAGTTCGACCACCGCTCCGTCCGCGTCCCCGTGCTCACCGAGGAGCGGTGCCGCGAGATCCTGTCGCTGCGCGCCGAGCTGGAGGGCCGCGCCGCCGAGCGCGCCGCCGAGCGGCCGCGCCCCGAGGCGGCGGAGGCGCTGCGCGCCATCCATGACCGCATGATCGCGGCCGGGCTGGCGCGGCGCCCGCACGACATGCTGGCCGAGAACGAGCGCTTCCACATGCTGATGGCCGGGCTCTCCGGCCAGGTGGTGCTGGGGCGGATCATCGAGGGGCTGTGGCTGCAGTGCGGCCCGCTGCAGGGCGGGCTGGCGCTGACCCGGATGCGCCATCCGCGCGACCGGCACCCGCATCTGGAGATCATCCGCGGGGTGCGGGAGGGCGACGCGGCGCTCGCCCGGCTGGCCATGCAGCAGGACATCAACGTGTACACGGAGGAGCTGATCCGCCGCCTGCCGGCGCTGAACGCCGCCCCGCCTGCCGCTCCGTCCGCCGGCGCGGCGGCGGGTGGGGTGCCGGGGGACGGGCCGGCGGGTGGGTCGGGGGTCGCGCCGCGGGCGGCGCTGCCGGCCGGGATGCCGGGGCTGGCCTGATCGGGCGGCCCGCAGGGAGAGCCCCAGGGAAAGCCCGGGGAGGCAGCCGACGGGAGCGGGAACGGCCCGGAGGGCCGGGGGCGGTGGGTGGCCGCGCATGGGGCGGCCCGGATACCAGGGCGAAGGACGGAAGCGGCTTGACGGCGGCGCGCCCGGCAATCTTATATCACAAATAACAAATGGCGGGCGACGAGCCCCGTCCCAGTGGGAGAAACGTGCCCATGACCGCAGCGCCACGCCACGCCCAGCCGCTTGCCGCCATCCGCGTGGCGGAGGTGGGAGGCGGCGTGGCGCTCGCCTATGCCGGCAAGCTCTTCGCCGATTTCGGCGCCGAGGTGCTGAAGGCCGAGCCGCCGGAAGGCGACCCGCTGCGGCACGCGCCGCCGCTGGTCGAGGCGGGAGAGGGCGCCGAATCGGCCCTCTTCGCCTGGCTCAACACCAACAAGCGGGGACTGATCGCCGACCCGGCGCGCCTGCCCGGCCTCGTCGCCGATTGCGACGTGCTGCTCGACGCCCGCCCGCGCGCCGAGCGCGAGGCGCTGCCGCTGGCGCCGCGCGGCATCGCCCTGGCCCTCTCCTGGTTCGGCGACAGCGGCCCGTACCGCGACTTCGCGGCGACCGACACCACCTGCCGCGCCCTCTCCGGCATCTTCGCCTGCACCGGGCCCGCCGAGGGGCCGCCTGCCATGCTCGGCGGCATCGCGGGCGAGGTGGTCGGCGGCCTCGCCGCCTTCAACGCCGTGGCGGCGCACCTGCTCGGCGGCCCCCCCGGTGGCCCCCTTGGCGGCCCCGCGGCCGACGGGCAGCCGGCGCGGCTGGAGCTGAGCGTGCACGAGGCCAACATCGCCATCGCCGAGTACCAGGCGACGCAGGGCCTCACCAACCCGGAGGTGGAGCGCCGCCACGGCGTCAACCGCTTCGCCCCGACCTCGCCGCTCGGCGTCTATCCCTGCCGCGAGGGCTGGCTCGGCGTCACCGTGGTGACGCCGGCGCAGTTCCGCGCCTTCTGCGACATGATCGGCGCGCCGGAGCTGGGGCGCGACCCGCGCTACGTGATGGGCATCGAGCGCCTCCAGCACGCGGACGCGCTGGAGGCGCTGTTCGCGCCGCATCTCGCGCAGCGCACGGCGATGGAATGGTTCGAGGAGGCGCTCCGCCGCCGCCTGCCCTTCGCCGTGGTGCCGGACATGGCGGGGCTGCTGGCGACGCCGACGCACCGCGCGCGCGATGCCTTCCAGCGCGTGCGCATCGGCGACGCCGAATTCGAGGGGCCGACCCTGCCGCAGCGCCTGACGCGCACGCCGCCGCTGGCGACCGGCACGGCGCCGCGCCTCGGCGAGCACGATGCGTCGCCGCTGGCGGCGCGATCCGTGACGCCGCTGGCGGCGCGGCCCGTGACGCCGCAAGCGGCGCGGCCGGCGGGCGCGCTGCCGTTGGCGGGCCTGCGCGTCGTCGATCTTTCCATGGGCTGGGCGGGGCCGCTCTGCACGCGCCAGCTCGCCGATCTCGGCACCGAGGTGATCAAGGTCGAGGCCTGCCAGTACCCGGACTGGTGGCGCGGCGTCGATCCGCGCCCGGCCTTCTTCGAGAGCCGGCAGTACGAGCGCGACCTGCGCTTCTGCGTGCTGAACCGCAACAAGCGCGGCATCACGCTCGACCTCACCGATCCCGAGGGCGCGGCGCTGCTGCGGCAATTGGTGCGCGGTGCCGACGCGGTGGTGGAGAACTACGCGCGCGAGGTGCTGCCCAAGCTCGGCCTCGACTACAAGGTGCTGTCGGCCGAGCGGCCGGACCTGGTGATGCTGTCCATGCCCGCCTTCGGCGGCGAGGGGCCGTGGCGCGACGCCCGTGCCTACGGCTCGACGCTGGAGCACGCCTCCGGCCTGCCCAGCGTCTCGGGCGAGCCGGACTGGCCGCCCACCACCAACCAGCTCGCCTATGGCGACCCGATCGGCGGGCTGAACGGCGCCGCCGCGCTGCTGGCCGCGCTGCTGTACCGGCAGCGCACCGGCGAGGGCCAGCACATCGACCTCGCCCAGGTGGAATGCCTGTTCCCCTTGGTGGCGCCCTGGATCGTGGCGCAGTCGGCCACCGGCTCGCCCGGGCCGCGCTGGGGCAACCGCCACCCGACCCAGGCGCCGCATGGCTGCTTCCCCTGCGGCGACGGCGAGTGGCTGGCCGTCGCCGTCACCGACGACGCGGCCTGGGCGCGGCTCTGCGACGCGATCGGCCGGCCCGATCTGGGCGCGGACCCGGCGCTCGCCACGCTCGACGGGCGGCGGACGCGGGAGGGCGCGCTGGAGGCCGCGATCGCGGACTGGACGCGCCGGCACGATTCCGACGCGGCGATGCAGGCGTTGCAGGCGGCCGGCATCGCGGCCGGCACGGTGCGCTGGCCGACCCGGCTGCGCGAGGACCCGCACCTGCTGGCGCGCGGCTTCTGGCAGCCGGCGGAACGCGCCTTCATCGGCGCGCACGGCCAGCCCTCGGCGCCGTTCCGGCCGGCCGGCGGCGCGCCCTTCGCGGTGCGGCGGCCGGCGCCGACCCTCGGCGAGCACAACGCGGCGGTGCTGGGCGGCGAGCTCGGGCTCGACGGGGCGGCGCTGGCGCGGCTGGCGGCGGCTGGCGTGATCGGCGACCGCGCCGTGCCGGTCGCCGAGCGGAAGGGGCGGGCGAGCGCCGCCTGAGGCACGCGGCGGCGCCGTTCGATCCGTCCCGGCGGACCGCAGGTCTCGAAGGGGAACCGTTCCCCACGGTCCTTCGGTGCAGTGTCCGGGGCCGGGGCGGATCGGCGAACCCCGCCCTTCGCGTGACACGAACGAAGCCGGGGGCGATGCCCGGCGCGCGGGCGATCGGGGGCAACCCGACGCGCAGCAGCAGGAGGAAGGTCCGAGAATGCCGAACCCCGTCACCCGCCGCGCCTTCGCCGGCGGCCTCGCCGCCCTGCCGGTCCTGGCACGGGCCGCCCGCGCGGAGGAGGCGCCCTGGCCGAACCGGCCGGTGCGGCTGATCTACCCCTTCGCCCCCGGCGGCGGCGACGCCTTCGCCCGCACCGTGGCCGAGCGGCTGCGCGAGACGCTCGGGCAGAGCGTGGTGGTGGAGAACCGGCCGGGCGCCAACACCATCATCGCCGCCGAGGCCACGGCGCGCGCGCCGAAGGACGGCTACACGATCGGCTGGGTGGCGACGAGCACGCTCTCGCTCAATCCCAACCTCTACGCCAGCCTGCCCTACCGGCTGGAGGATTTCGCGCCGCTCTGCCAGGCCTACCGCGCGCCGCTCGCCTTCGCCGTCAGCGCGCAGCTGCCCATCCGCACCGTGGCCGAGGCGCTCGACTACATCCGCGCCAATCCGGGCGCCGGCTGCGGCAGCGTCGGCAACGGCTCCTCGCCGCACATCGCGATGGAGCTGATGATGGCGCGCAGCGGCGTGCGGCTGCAGAACGTCGCCTATCGCGGCGAGGCGCCGATCGTCACCGATCTCGGCGCCGGGCGGATCCCGTTCTACGCCGGATCGGTCTATTCCCTGCTGCCCTTCCGGGAGGGCGGGACCTTCCGCATCCTGGCCCTGACCTCGGCCGAGCGGCTGGCGATCATGCCCGAGGTGCCGACGCTGCGCGAGACGGTGCATCCGGACGTGGTGTTCGAGTTCTGGCACGGCGTGGTGGCGCCGGCCGGCGTGCCGCAGCCCGTGCTGCGGCGCCTCGCCGACGCGCTGTCGGAGGCGATCCGCAGCGACTTCGTGCGCAGCCGCGCGACGCCCGACGTGCGGCTCGACCCGGTCGTGCTCGACGACTTCGCGGCGATGATCCGCGGCGAGCAGGCGCGCTACGGGGCGCTGATCCGGGAGCGCGGCATCACCCTCTGACACCGGCCCGCGCAAGTCCCGGCTTGTGCGGGCCGGTATCGCGCGCGGGGCTGGGTGGGGCGGCCGCGCGCCGAGCCGGCGAAGCATGCGGGGCCGCCCGCCGACGGACCGTATCGACGCGACGGATCCAGGCGGCGCGGCCCGTCAGTCGGCGTATTCGCCCGCTGCCGCGATGACCGGACGCCACCGGGCGATCTCGGCGTCAAGCAGCGCCCGGTGCGCCTCCGGCGTCGCCCGTTCCGGCGGCTCGGGCGTCGTGGCGAGGTCGGCGAAGCGCGCCACCACCGCCGGATCGGCCAGCGCCGCGCGCAGCGACTGCGCCAGCCGCTCGACCACCGGGCGCGGCGTGCCGCGCGGCACGTAGAAGCCGTGCCAGATCGTCACCAGCAGCCCGGGCATGCCGCCCTCGGCCGTGGTCGGCACGTCGGGCAGCGCGGCCAGGCGCCGCGGCGTCGTCACGGCGAATACCTTCACGCGGCCGTCCCGGATATAGGGCACGGTGTTGGTGGTCTGATCGCAGGCGAGGTCGACGCGCCCGCCCATCATCTCCGTCATGATCGGCGCCGTGCCGCGGAAGGCGACCGCGGTGACCGGCACCTGCAGCAGGGAGCGGAACAGCGTGGCGCAGAGATGGCTCGCCGAGCCGAGGCCGGCATGGGCGAGGTTCACCTCCGCGCCGGTGCGGCGGATCCAGGCCACCAGCTCCGGCAGCGTGGCCGCCGGCAGGTCCGGGCGGCCGATCAGCGTCATCGGCACGGGCGTGATCAGCCCCACCGTGTCGAAGGCGGTCAGCGGGTCGTAGGGCAGGCGGCGGTACAGCGCCGGCGCCGTCGCGACGCCGACATTGCCGAGCAGCAGCGTGTAGCCGTCCGGCCGTGCCTGCGCGACGCGCTGCGCGCCGATGGTGCCGCCCGCGCCGGTGACGTTCTCCGCCACCACGGCGACGCCGAGGTCGCGCGACATCGCCTCGCCGAGCTGGCGCGCCACCACGTCGGTGGGGCCGCCGGCGGCGAAGGGCACGATCACCGTGACCGTGCGTTCCGGAAAGCGCTCCTGCGCGCCGGCGGGGGAGAGGGCCAGCAACAGCCCGGCCAGCGCGACCCCGATCGTCCTGCTTCTCATCCGCTTCTCCCGTTCCTGGTCTTGTCGCCCGGGTTCGGGATCGCTCCCCGAACCCCGCCGGGGAGGACGTTGCCCTCCCCGGGTCCTCCCGCCGGGAGCGAAGCCCGCGGGGATCGCCATCGGCCTTGCGGGCACGCACACCCGTGCGGAAGAAGGCCGGCGGAACCTCGGAATCCGGGCTTCCCGGCGGATCGGCGGCGGGGAGGGCGGCGCCCTCCCCGTTCCGCCCGCTACCCGCGCGGCTCCAGCAGCACGCGCTGCGTGGCGCCGCCGAGCACGATCCGGTACGCCTCCGCCGCGCGTTCCAGCGGGAAGACGTGGTCCGCCTCGATCTCGTAGGGCGAGAGCGCGCCGCTCTCGAAGCCGGGCCGCAGCGATTCCAGCACCGCGCCGGTCTCGGCCGCCGTGAGCGCCAGCGTGTCGACGCCGACGTAGCGGTGCCGGCCGCGATAGAAGGCGAAGATGTCGAACGGCACGGCGCGGTCCTGCGTCGCGATGAAGACCTGCACCGCGCCGTGCGCCATCGCCGCGTTGCCGGCGGCGAACCAGGGCGAGCCGACGCAGTTGAACACGATGTCGGCGCCGTGCCCGTCCGTCGCCGCGCGCACCGCCTGCGCCACGTCCACCGCGCGGCAGTCGAACACCGCCTCGGCGCCGCGCACCGCGACCTCGCGCCGCACCCCGGCGAGGACGCGCGCCCCGGCGGCGGCGGCGATGCGGCACGCCGCCTGACCGACGCGCCCGTTGGCGCCGAGCACCAGCACCACCTGGCCGGGATGCACGCCGCCCGCCTCGCGCAGGCCCACCTCGGCCGTCACGAAGGGCACGCCGATCGCGGCCGCCTCGCGCATCGACAGGGTCTCGGGCTTGCGGAACACGGCCTCGGGCGGCAGGGCGAGGTAGCGGGCATGGCTGCCGTCGCGCGTGATGCCGACATCGCCGCCCGAGCCCCACACCTCCAGCCCGAGCAGCCCGGCCGGGCCTTCCACCACCCGGCCCGCGAAGTCGCGGCCCGGCGTGCGGGGGAACACGGCCTTGGGCATGGCGCCCAGCACCGCCTTGACGTCGGAGGGGTTCACCCCGGCGGCGGCGACCTCGACCAGGCACCAGCCGGGCGGCAGCGCCGGGCGGTGCTCGACCAGGGCAAGGCCCAGCGCGTCGGGACCGGCCGCCCTGGTGGCGACGCGCAGTGCGGGAGCGTCGCCCGGAACGGGCGCGGAGGTGTCGCCCGGAACGGGCGCGGAAGCTTCACCCGGAACGGGCGCGGAGACAGGGCCCGGCAGGGGGCTGGATAGGGCGGACATGCGTCGTTCCCTCAGGACAGGCCGATGATGGCGCGGGCGCGCGCCGGGCCGGCGAGGCGGCTGCCCAGCGATTCGACGATGCGCCGCGCCTTGGCGACCATCGCGGCGTTGGACGGGGCGAGCACGCCGCGCTCGATCATCACCGCATCCTCCAGCCCGACGCGCGCATGCCCGCCGGCGAGCACGGATTGCGCCACCATCGGGAAGGCGGCGCGGCCGATGCCGATCGCGGTGAACTCGGCCGCCTCGGGCAGCAGGTTGCGCGCGTAGAGCACGGTCTCGGGCGAGGGCTGGAAGCCATAGCGCACGCCCATCACGAAGGAGCAGAGCGGCGGCGCGGCCAGCGTCCCGTCCGCCAGCAGGTCGCGCATCAGCGCGATGTCGCCGGAATCGAACAGCTCGATCTCCGGCACCGCGCCGGCGGCGCGGATCGCGGCGGCCATGCGGCGGACGTTGCGCGGCGTGTTGATCACCACCTCGCCGCCCGAATTCATCGTGTTGAGGTCGAGCGTCGCGATGTCCGGCCGCAGCTCCGTGATGTGCGCGGTGCGGATCGCCGGCGTCGTCAGCGTGGTGCCCGGCGCCGCCAGCCGCGGTTCCTCCTCGGAGGGCACGAAGCGCCCGCCCGGGCCGGTGGTGAGGTTGATGATCAGCGACGGGTTGCGCGCGCGGATGCGCTCCACCACCTCGCGGTAGTAGGCGAGCTCCATGCTGGGGCGGCCGGTCTCCGGGTCGCGCACGTGCAGATGCACGATGGCGGCCCCTTCCTCGGCGGCGGCGAGCGACGCCTCGGCGATCTCCAGAGGCGTCACGGGCAGGCCGGGATGCTGCTCGCGCGTCGTCAGGTTGCCGGTGACGGCGCAGGTCAGGATGACCTCGTCGCGCACGGCCCTCACAGCGCCCGCCCCCCGTCCACCAGGATCACGGAGCCGGTCGAGTAGGTCAGCAGGGTCGCGCAGGCGAGGATCGCCTCGGCCACGTCCTCGGGCCGCGCCACGCGCCGCAGCGGGATGCCGGGCGCGAGCTTCGCGTTGGCGTCGGCGCCGCGCCCCGGCACGAAGCCGGTATCCACCACGCCGGGCGAGACCGACATCACGCGCACGGCGGGCGCCAGCGCGCGGGCCAGCGACTTCGTCAGGCTGTCGGTGGCCGCCTTCAGCGCCGCGTAGGCGAGGTTGGAGCCCGAGCCGTTCAGCCCGGCGATCGAGGAGACGTTCACCACCAGCCCCTCGGACTCCGCCAGCAGCGGTCGGAAGGCGCGCACCGCGGCGAAGGGGCCGCGCCAGTTCGCCGCCCACATCGCGTCGAGGAAGGCGTCGTCCAGCGCGTCGAGATCGGCGTGCGGGATGGCGCGGGTGAAGCCGGCGCTGTTCACCAGCAGGTCGCAGCGGCCGCGCCGCGCGCTCACCTCGCCGGCCAGCGCGTCCAGCGAGGCGCTGTCCTCGGACGCGGCGTGCAGCGCCGCGTGCCCCTCGCCCGGCAGCGACGCGACCAGTGCCGCCGCCGCCTCGGCGTTGCGGTGATACGTCACCGTCACCGCCGCGCCGGACGCCGCGAGCAGCCGCGCCGTCGCCGCGCCGATGCCGCCCGAGCCGCCGATCACCACGGCGGTGCTTCCCTGCAGGTCCCTCATGGCGAGTTCCTCACGCGATCGGCGGCACCGGCAGGCGCGCCTCCCCGGGTTCGAGATGGAAGGTGTAGTCGAGGCTCCACCACTCGCCCGCGCCGCCGTCCGGCGCCGCGCCCTCGCCCCGCCGGAAGCCGCCGACCAGCGCGCGGGTGACGCCGAACACCACATCGGATCCGAGGTGCTCGTCGTCGTCCACGAAGACCTGGGTGATCAGCGTCCTGTAGCCGGGCTTGTGGATCAGGAAGTGCAGGTGCGCGGGGCGGAAGGGGTGCCGGCGCTGCGCGCGCAGCAGGTCGCCGGTCGGGCCGTCGGTCGGCACCGGGTAGCCGGCGGGCTTGACCGAGACGAAGCGGAACCGTCCCTCGGCATCGGTGACGAACTGCCCGCGCAGGTTCATCTCGGCCTGCGCGGCGTCCTGGTTCTCGTACATGCCGGTGGGCGAGGAGTGCCACACGTCCACCCGCGCATCCGCCACCGGCGCGCCGCCCGACAGCACGGTGCAGCGCGCGAACAGGCGCGGGCCCGGCGTCGGGCTGCGCACCAGGCTGCCGCCATCCGGGGTGCGCGGCGAATTGTCGCGCCAGAACGGCCCGAGCAGCGCCGCGGCCGTCTCGGTCGCGCCGTCGTCGCCGTTGTTGAGCAGGCAGACCAGGGTGGAGACGCCGAGCGCGTCGGAGAACAGCACGCCCTCGTTGTGCGTCGCGGTGTTCGCCTGGCCGACGCGGCCGAGGAACTCCACCCCGTATTCCCATTCCTGCTCGGTCGGCCGGACCTCCCGCACGAAGGCGTGCAGGTGGCGCACCAGCGCCGCCGTCACCTCGCGCAGCCTCGGGTCGGGTGTCGCCGCCATGGCGGCCAGCACGGCGGGGGTCACGTCCGCTGCCTTGTCGATGATCACGATGCGCTCCTCTCGCCGCCTCTCGTGGGGCGGCTTCTGCGGTGGAGGGATCTTTGCAAACGTTCCTGCAAACGTTTGTAGGATCGTTTGCGGCGCGGTGCAAGCCTATATTGCCGCCATGTCGCCTTCCGCCCCGCCGAATCCGCCCCGCCCGGCGCCCAAGCTCCGCCAGGTCGCCGCCGAGGCCGGCGTGCACTTCTCCACCGTCTCTCGCGCCCTCAACCCGGCGACGCGCCATCTCGTCGCCGCGCCGGTCGCGGAGCGGGTGCAGGCGGTGGCGGCACGTCTCGGCTACCGGGTGGACGCGGCGGCCTCGGCGCTGCGCTCGGGCCGCTCGCGGCTGGTGGGCGCGCTGGTGCCGGGGATCGCCAACCCGGTCTTCGCGCCGATCCTGGCCGGCGCCGCCGCCGCCCTGACCGAGGCCGACCACGCGCTGCTGGTGGCCGATCCCGGCGACGACCCCGCGCGCGCCGCCGCCTTCGTGGCCGAGCTGGCCTCGCGCCGGGTGGACGGGATGCTGCTCGCCACCGCGGCGCGCGAGCACGACCCGGCCGTCGCCGCCTGCCTGCAGCGAAGCCTGCCCGTGGTGCTGATCAATCGCGCCTGCGCCAGGGGGACGGCGGTGGTACCGGCCGTCGTGCCGGACGACGTGGCGGGCATGCGCCTGATCGTCGCGCACCTGTCCGGGCTCGGGCACCGGCGGATCGGGCATCTCGCCGGGCCGGCCACGCTGTCCACCGGCCTGCTGCGCCGGCAGGGGTTCGAGCAGGCGATGGCGGAATGCGGCCTGCACGCGGACGGCGACGCGCCGATCGAGGTGGCCGAGGCGTTCGATCGGCCGGCCGGCCGGCTCGCCGCCGACCGGCTGCTGGCGCGGCCGGACCGGCCGACCGCCCTGGCCTGCGCCAACGATCTCCTGGCGCTGGGCGCCTACGATGCCTGCTACGCGGCCGGCCTGCGCATCCCGGAGGACATCTCGGTCAGCGGCCACAACGACATGCCGCTGGTGGATATGATCACGCCGGGCCTGACCACCGTGCGCATCCCGCACGACGCGATGGGCCGGCAGGCGGCGGCCCTGCTGCTGGAGACGATCCGGCGTGGCGCCTCGTCCGGCATCACGGTGCTGCCACCGACCCTCGTGGTGCGCGGATCCACGGCTCCGCCGGGACGTCGTGGCGCCTCGCACGAACGGCTCTGACGCGCGCGCGGCGGCACGGTCGGCCTGTCATACGGGTCCGCACAAGTGCGGACCCGTATGATTCGTCGGTCCGGCGCGCGGCCGCCCCACCAACCCCGCGCGCGATACCGGCCCGGGTGATCCTGAGCCGGGCGGCGCAGCGGCAGGGGCGATGGCCGAGGAGGCCGCGGACGCGGTCGGGCCGGAACGGCTGCGGGACCGCGTCCCGCCCTGGCTCGTCGCCGCCGGTCGGGATCCGCGCCGCCGGGCCGCCTCCGCCCGCCGGCGATCCACGCCGGCCTGGGCAGGTCGGCACGAGGGCGGGCCGGGCAAGTCCCCGCCCGGCAAGGGCGCAGGGCGCCGGCAGGCCGGTCCCGCGCCCTGCCGCCCGTCAGCGCCGGACGGCGCGCAGCACCGCGAAGGCGAGGCCGGTCTTGACCAGGGTCGCCGGCAGGAACAGCACGAAACCGGCGGCGAGGGCGCGCTCCCAGCCGACGAAGCCTGCGAGCCAGGCGACGCCCGGCACGAACAGGACGAGGTGCGCGGCGGCGAGCACCAGCGCCTGCCGCGCCCAGCCGCGCCCGGCCAGGCCCGCCAGGGCGGCGGCGGGCAGGAAGCCCAGCAGGTAGCCGGCGGTGGGGCCGGCCAGCACGGCCGGGCCGGCGGTGCCGGCGGCGAAGACCGGCAGCCCCAGCGACCCCTGCGCGAGGTAGAGCACGACCGAGGCGACGCCGAGCCGGCTGCCGCCGAGGGCGCCGAGCAGCAGCACGACGAGGCTCTGCAGCGTGGCCGGCACCGGCCAGAAGGGCAGGGCGACCTGTGCCGAGGCCGCGAGCGCCAGCGAGCCCAGCACGGCGAAGCCGGCGAGGCGCAGGGTGGAGGAGGGGCGGGCGGCATTCCGGTAGGCGATGGCGTGGCGCATGCGGGCTTTTCCGTCGGTTGCGGTTCCGCCGGCTTGCCATGGCGGCGGTGGCGAGGGCAAGGCGGTGTTGCCCCGCCCTGCCCCGCGCCGTGCGCCGGCCTCGGGGCCCGTTC
The DNA here is from genome assembly GCF_023223525.1 of Roseomonas acroporae. GTDB lineage: Bacteria > Pseudomonadota > Alphaproteobacteria > Acetobacterales > Acetobacteraceae > Roseomonas_E > Roseomonas_E acroporae. The sequence continues at coordinate 76,398 of NZ_JALPRX010000071.1, forward strand.
GAGAGGCCGGCCCCCTGCCCCGATGCGGGACGCCGGGGCAGGGGGTGGGCCTGCGGCGCTCGGCGCGGTGCGCCGAACCCTTTCCCGGCACGGCGGATCCCTCGCCGCCGCCCCCGCCGCCGGCTTCCCGGACAGGCGCTCAGTCCGGCGCGCCCAGCATGCGGAACAGCTCGGTGAGCTGCGGCCCCATCGGCAGGTTCAGCAGCTCGCCGCCGGGCAGGCGGCGGGTGAACCAGCGGTCGTAGATGTCGCCGAGCTCGCCGCTGGCGGCGAGGCGCGCGAAGGTCCGGGTGACGAGGTCGGCCATGGTCGGGTCGCCCCGGCGGAACATCAGCCCGTAGGGCTCGTAGGAGAGCAGCGGGCCGGCGACGCGGAACCGGTCGCCCTCCGGGCTGGTGGCGAGCAGCCCCTGGAGCAGCACGTCGTCGGTGGCGAAGGCGTCGACCTCGCCGGCGACGAGGCGGGCGAAGGACTGCGCGTGATCGGGGGCCGCGACGAGGTTGATCGGGATGCGCTGGCGTTCGGCGAGGCTGCGCAGCGCCTCGGCGTTGGTGGTGCCGGCGGTGACCACCACGTTGCGGCCGGCGAGGTCGGCGAAGCGGCGCACCGGGCTGCCCCGCGGCACCATCAGCCGCGTGCCGGCGACGAAGATGATGGGTGAGAAGGCGACCTGCCGCTCGCGCTCGGCGTTGCTGGTGGTGGAGCCGCATTCGAGGTCGATCAGCCCGCCGAGCAGCGCGGGGATGCGGCTCGCCGGCGTCACCGGCCGCCATTCGACGGCGAGGTCGCGGCCGAGCGCCTCGCGCGCGGCGGCGACCACGGCGAGGCAGAGGTCGATCGAATAGCCGACGGGCTGGCGGCGCGCGTCCAGGAAGGAGAAGGGCAGCGAGCTTTCGCGGTAGCCGAGGCGCAGGCTGCCGCGCGCGGCAGCCTCGCGCAGCGTGCCGGAAAGCGTGGCGGGCGACCCGGCGGAGGGCGAGGCGTCCTGCGCCCTGGCCGGGGCGGTCGGAAGGGCGAGGGCCCAAGGAATGGTCCAGGCGATGGTCCAGATCAGCGCCGCGCCCAGGCCACGGGCGCGGCCGGCCAGGGCACGGCCCATGCGCCGCATCGCCAGGGCAGGGCCGGTTGCCGGCATGGCGGCGGCGGGCGCCGCCGCCGGAGATACCGCAGGCACGGCGCTCATGCCGGCTGGGTCGCGCCGGCCGCTTCCGCCGCCTCGGCCTGGTCGAAGGTGCCGGGCGGCGGTTCCGGCAGCACGGCGGCGCCGGGCTCGGGGGTGCGGTCGCCCTCCCACTTGCCGACCACGGCGGCGGCGAGCGAGTTGCCGATCACGTTGGTGGCGGAGCGGCCCATGTCGAGGAACTGGTCGATGCCGATGATCAGCAGCAGCCCGGCCTCGGGGATGTTGAAGGTGGAGAGCGTGGCCGCGATGACGACGAGCGAGGCGCGCGGCACGCCGGCCATGCCCTTGCTCGTCAGCATCAGCAGCAGCAGCATCGTCGCCTGCTGCCCCCAGGAGAGGTCGATGTTGTAGGCCTGCGCGATGAACACCACCGCGAAGGTGCAGTACATCATCGAGCCGTCGAGGTTGAAGGAGTAGCCGAGCGGCAGCACGAAGGAGATCACCTTCGGGCTGACGCCGAAGCGGGCGAGCTGCTCCATCAGGCGCGGATAGGCGGCCTCGCTGCTCGCCGTGCTGAAGGCCAGCAGGAAGGGCTGGCGCACCAGCGAGACCAGCTCGAACACCCGCTTGCCGAAGAAAAGGAAGCCGACCGCGGTGAGCAGGCACCAGAGGATGGCGAGGCCGATGTAGAACTCCAGCACGAAGGTGCCGTAGGTGACGAGGATGCCCAGGCCCTGCGTCGTGATGATCGCCGCCATCGAGGCGAACACCGCGATCGGCGCCAGCAGCATGATGTAGCCGGTCATCTTCAGGATGACGTGCGACAGCTCCTCGATCCACCGCACCAGCACCTGGGCCTTCTCGCCGAGCGCCGCGGCAGCGACGCCGAACATCAGCGAGAAGACGACGATCTGCAGGATCTCGTTGCGCGCCATCGCGTCGAACACCGAGACGGGCACGAGGTGGGCCACGAAGTCCTTCAGCGAGAGCGAGGAGGCGCGGATGCTGCTGGCCGCCCCCGCTTCCGGCAGCGGCAGGTTCAGGCTGGCGCCGGGCTGCATGAGGTTGACGAGCACGAGGCCGAGCAGCAGCGAGACCAGCGAGGCGGAGACGAACCACAGCATCGCCTTGCCGCCGATCCGCCCCACCGCGCCGACATCGCCCATGTGCGCGACACCGACCACCAGCGTCGAGAACACCAGCGGCGCGATGATCATCTTGATCAGGCGCAGGAAGATGTCGGTGAACAGCGAGATGTAGCTGGCGATGGAGCGTGCCGTGTTCGGGTCGGGCCACAGCTCGTGGCAGCCGTAGCCCACCACGATGCCGAGGACCATTGCGACGAGGATGTAGGTGGTGAGGCGCTGCATCGGGGCTCCTCGGCAGGTTGTGCGGGCGCGCCGCGTCGGGGGCTGCGCCTACTCCACAGGCATTCGGGCACGATGCACAGACGCATCACATTAAAATACGGTCACGAAGATGCACGCTCCCGTGTGTGTGGCCCGGCCGCGCGGGCCTCAGCCGAGGCCGGCGGCGTCCGCGAGCGCCAGCAGCCGCCGCATCGCCGTCGGCAGGGCGGCGCGCGCCTCGGCGACCGGGCGCAGCTCGGTGCCCGGCGGCGCGTCGAGGCCGGGCAGGGCCGCGGCGTAGAGCCGCATCTCCACCTCGAGATGCGTGAAGCCGTGCCGGGCGACGCCGGGCAGCAGGCGCCAGGCGTCGCCGGGCACGCCGGGGAAGGGCGCGGCGGCCAGCGCCTCGGCCTCGCCCCAGGGCGCTTCCCGCCAGGGCGTGCCGGGGATCTCCAGCATGCCGCCGAGCAGCCCCTCGGGCGGCCGCCGCCGCAGCACGGCGCGCCCCGCCCCGTCGAGCAGCAGGAAATGCGCGCCGTGCCGCAGCGGCCGCGCCGCCTTCGGCGCCTTGCGCGGCAGCGTCGCCGCGATGCCGAGGCGGTGGCCGGCGCAGCCCTCGCGCCAGGGGCAGAGGGCGCAGGCCGGGTTTCGCGGGGTGCAGATCGTGGCGCCGAGGTCGAACAGCGCCTGCGCGAAGTCGCCGGGCCGGGCGCGCATGGCGGGATCGGCGAGAAAACGCTGCGCCAGCGCGTCGAGCCTCGGCCGGGCGCCGGGCAGCGGCGCTTCCACCGCGTGCAGCCGCGCCACCACCCGCTCCACGTTGCCGTCGGTCGGCACCGCCGGCTGGTCGAAGGCGATGGCGGCGACGGCGGCGGCGGTGTAGCGGCCGATGCCGGGCAGGGCGAGCAGCCCCGCCACGGTGTGCGGGAAGCCGCCGGCGGCGGCCACGGCCTTCGCGCAGGCGTGCAGGTTGCGGGCGCGGGCGTAGTAGCCGAGCCCGGCCCATTCCTCCATCACCTCGGCCTCGGGCGCCGCCGCCAGCGCCCCGACGGTCGGGAAGCGTTCCAGGAAGCGCCGGTAGCGCGGCCCGACCGTGGCAACGGTGGTCTGCTGGAGCATGATCTCCGACAGCCAGACGCGGTAGGGATCGGGCCGGCCGCCTCCCGGGGCGCCGGGCGGGGCGCGCCAGGGCAGGGTGCGCCGGTGCCGGTCGTACCATCCGAGCAGGGCGTCGGCGGGGGTGGCCAAGGGAGCGGCCCAGGGAGCGGCCAAGGGAGCAGTCGGGGGAGTGGTCACGGGTGACGGAAGATAGGTTCGCGGGGCGCTTCTTCGGAGGCCCGAGGCCGCTCGGCGCGCTGGTGCCGAAGCTGGTGAAGCCGGCGCTGCGCCGGCGCGGCGCGGCGGCGCCGCTGCTGGCGGACTGGCACACGCTGGTCGGCCCGCAACTCGCCGCCGTGACGGCGCCGCGCTCCCTCACCGGCGGCACGCTGACCATCGCCTGCTCCGGCCCCATGGCCATGGAGCTGACCCACCTCGCCCCCCAGCTCATGGAGCGGATCAACGCCGGGCTGGGCCAGGTGGCGGTGCAGCGCCTGCGCTTCGTGCAGCGTCCGGTGCAGCCGGGGCAGGGCCCCGCCGCCCGCCCGGCCCCGCGCGGACCGGCCCCCGTGCCCGATTCGGTGAGCGCGGCACTGGGCACGGTGCCGGGGGAGGGGCTGCGCGCGGCCCTGGCAAAGCTGGCGCAGGGCGTCTATCGGAACCGCCGATGAAGCGGGGCGGCCCCCCACCGCCGGCCCGCCGCCCACTCGGGAGAGTGACCGCATGTCCGATATCCCCGCCGCGCCCCGCCGTGGCCTGATCCTCGCCGCCGGCGCGCTGCTGGCCATGCCGCGAATCGTCCGGGCGCAAGGGGGCGCAGCCGGGGGAACGGCCGGGGGGGCTGCCGGGAACACGACCGAAACCCCGGCTCCGGCCGCCCCCGCCGCCGCGCCGGAAGGCGACCCGCGCCTGACCGAGCGCGGCATCGGCCGGCTCGACGCGCCGATGCGGGTGCAGGAGTTCATGTCGCTCACCTGCACCCACTGCGCCCACTTCCACAAGGAGACGCTGCCGAAGGTGAGGACCGAGCTGGTGCAGACCGGCAAGGTCCGCCTCGTCTGGCGCGACTTCCCGCTGGACGGCCTCGCCCTGGCCGCCGCCATGACCGCCCGCGCCCTGCCGGCCGAGCGCTACGAGGCGTTCATCGGCACCCTCTTCGCCACCCAGGACCGCTGGGCCTTCACCCGACGCCAGGACCCGCTGGAGGAGCTGCGGAAGATGGCGGCCCTCGCCGGCATGAACGCGCAGCAATTCGACGCGGTGCAGGCGGACCAAGCGCTGCGCCGGGCGGTGACGGCCTCGCGTGTCGAGGGCGAGCAGCGCTACCGCGTCGACGCCACGCCGAGCTTCGTCTTCGGGGACCGCAAGGAATCCGGCGACCTCAGCTTCGAGCGCTTCGCGCAACTGGCCGCGGGCTGAGATTGCGCGGGACCACGGTCGCCGGGTCGGCCTTTTCGGGGAAGGCGCTGCCTTCCCCGGACCCCATCCGCCAGGAACCTCAGGTTCCTGGACCTCCGCCGGCGTTTTCGGTCTCGCGGGCTGAACCGCTCGTGGCCAAAACCGAACGGGGGGTTCCAGGGGGGCTTCGCCCCCTGGCGGGGTTCCCCAAGGGGCAGTGCCCCTGGCCGGGGTCCGGGGCGGAGTCCCGGCACTGGACCATCACCGCATGAGCGACGCCCCCGACACCACCGAAGCCCCGGCGGATACTTCCGCCGCGACGGCCACGCTCACCCGCCTGCGCATCGCCGGCTTCAAGAGCTTCGCCGAGCCCACCACGGTGGAGGTGCTGCCCGGCCTCACCGGCATCGTCGGCCCGAACGGCTGCGGCAAGTCCAACGTGGTCGAGGCGCTGCGCTGGGCGATGGGCGAGAGCTCGGCCCGCGCCCTGCGCGGCGGCGAGATGGACGACGTGATCTTCGCCGGCACCGCGACGCGGCCGGGGCGCAACCTCGCCGAGGTGACGCTGAGCCTGGAGGGCGCCGCCGGCCTCGCCCCGCCGCCGCACGCCGAGGCGGACGAGCTGGAGATCACCCGCCGCATCAGCCGCGGCGAGGGCTCGGCCTTCCGCGTCAACGGGCGCGAGGTGCGTGGCCGCGACGTGCAGACGCTGTTCGCCGACATCGGCAGCGGCGCCCGCGCCTCGGCCATGGTCAGCCAGGGCCGCGTCGCGACGCTGATCGCGGCGAAGCCCGAGGAGCGCCGGCAGGTGCTGGAGGAGGCGGCCGGCATCGCCGGGCTGCGCGCCCGGCGGCACGAGGCGGAGCTGAAGCTGCGCGCCGCCGAGACCAACCTGACCCGCTCCGAGGACCTGCTCGGCCAGCTCGACGCGCAGCGCCAGGGGCTGCAGCGGCAGGCGCGGCAGGCGGCGCGCTACCGCAACCTCTCCGGCATGGCGCGGGCGGCCGAGGCGGAATGGCTGTCGCTGCTCGACGCGCGGGCGCGCACGGCGCAGGCCCAGGCGCGCGCCGGCTTCGACGCGGCGCGCGGCGCCACCGGCGCGGCCGAGGCGGCGGCCGAGGCGGCGGTGCGCCGCGTCTTCGCCGCCGAGCAGGCCCTGCCGGCCCCGCGCGAGGCCGAGGCGGTGGCGCGCACCGCGCTGGAGCGCCGGCGCGTCGAGTCGGAAGGGCTGGAGGAGGCCGAGCGGCGGGCGCGGGCGGCGCTGGAGGCGGCCGAGGCCCGACTCGCCCAGATCGCGCTCGACCTCGATCACGCCGGGCGCGCCGAGGGCGACGCGGCGGCGGCGCTGGCCCGGCTGGAGGCCGAGCACGCCGAGGTGGTCGCCGCGGAGGCAGCCCTGCCGGCGCGCGTGCAGGCGGCGGCCGAGGCGCTGGCGGCGGCCGAGGCGGCGACGGCCCGGGCCGGCGAGGCGGCGGATGCGGCGGCCGACGCGGCGGCGGCGGCCACGGCCCGGTCGCGCCAGGCGGCGGCGGAGCGGGAGGCGGCGGAAGCCCGCCTCGCCCGCGCCGCCGAGCGCCATGCGGCGCTGGCCGCCGAACGCGCGGCGGCGGCCGGCATGCAGGTGCCGCCCGAGGCGCTGGCCGGGGCGGCGGCGGCGGTGAATGCGGCCGAGGCGGCCCGTCTGGCGGCCGGCGAGGAATTGGAGCGCGCCGAGGCGGCGCGCGCGGCGGCGCAGTCGGCGGCGGCGGAGGCCGCGCGGGCGGCCGAGGCGGCGGCGGCGGAGCGCGAGCGGGCGGAGGCGGCGCAGGCCGCGCTGGCCGAGCGCACCCGGCGCGCCGAGCGCGACCACGCGGCGCTGGTGGCCGAGCACGAGGCGGCGCGGCGGGCGCTGGTGCCGGCCGAGCGGCTGGAGGCGGCCGGCGCCGCCCTGGCCGACGCGGAACGGGCGCTGGCCGAGGCCGCCGCGTCGCTGGAGTCGGCGGAGGCCGCGCGCGCGGCGGCCGAGGAGGAATCCGCCGCCTCGGCACGCCGCCTGACCGGCGCCGAGGCCACGCGCGCCCAGGCCGAGACCGACCGCGCCACCCTGGCGCAGCGGGCACAGCGCCTGGCCGGGCAGTTGCAGTCGCTCGGCGTGGAACTGGCGAAGGCAGAGGCGGCACGCGTGCCGGCCGACCGGCTGGCGGCGGCCGAGCGGGCGGCGGCCGAGGCCACCGAAGCCGCCGAGGCCACGCGCGCGGCGCTGGAAGCGGCGGAAGCCGCGCGCGCCGGGGCGGCCGCGGCCGAGGATGCGGCGCGCCGCGCGGCGGCGGCGGCGGATGCGTCGCGGGCCGGCCTCGCGGCCGAGGCGGACGGGCTGACCGCCCTGCTGGCCGAGGCGGGCAGCGGCGGCGGCGCGCCGATCCTCGATTCGGTGACGGTGCCGGCGGGGCTGGAGGCGGCGCTCGGCGCGGCGCTGGGCGAGGCGCTAGAAAGCCCGACCGACCCGGCCGCCCCCCGCCACTGGCGGGCGCTGCCGGCGCTCGACCCGCTCTCGGCGGTGCCCGGCGATGGTGTGCGGCCGCTCTCGGCGCTGGTGGAGGCGCCGGCCGAACTGGCGCGGGCGCTGTCGCAGGTCGGGCTGCTGCCGGACGGGGCGGACGGCGCGGCGTGGCAGGCGGCGCTGCGTCCCGGCCAGGCGCTGGTGCGGGCGGATGGCGCGCTGTGGCGCTGGGACGGCCATGTGCTGGCCGCCGGCGCCCCGGGCCCGGCGGCGGCGCGGCTGCGCCAGCGCAACCGGCTGCGCGCGGTGCGCGACGAGCTGGCCGCCGCCGAGGCCGAGGCGGCACGGACGGCAACGGCCGGCCGGGAGGCGGCCGAGGCGGCGAAGACGGCCACGGCGCGCGAGGCGGCGGCGCGGGAGGCGCGCCGCTTGGCCGAGGCACGGCTCGGGGAGGCGCGTTCCGCCCTCTCGGCGCTGGCGGCGCGCGAGGCCGAGGCGGCGGGCCGGGTGGCGGCGCTGACGCCGCAGCGCGACCGGCTGCTGGCCGAGCGCGACGAGACGGCGGCGGCGCTCCGGGCGGCCGAGGCCACGCTCGCCGGCCTGCCGGAGATCGCCGCCCTGCGCGCGGCGCGCGGCGAGGCGGCGCGGGCGGCGAACGCGGCGGCGCAGGCGCTGGAGGCGGCGCGTGGGGCGCGTCGTCGGGCGGATCAGGGATTGCAGGAGGCCCGGGCGGCGCAGTCGCGCCTCGCCGCGCAGGGGGCGGAGGCGGAGAGCCGCGCCGCCGCCCTGGCGCCGCAGCGCGAGCGGCTGGATGGCGAGCTGGCGACGCTGCGGCAGGCCCTGGCGGACGCGTCGGCGGCCGTCGCGGCCCTGCCGGCGCCGGAGGCGGTGCGGACGGCGCGCGACGCGGCGGCGGCCGAGGCCGCGCGGGCCATGGCGGCGGAGGCGGCGGCGCGGGAGGCGCGCCGGGCGGCCGAGTCGGCGCTGGAAGCGGCGCGCGCGGAATCCGCCCGTCTGGCGGCGGCGGCGAGCGAGGCGGCAAGCCTGCTGGCGGCGATCGAGCCGCAGCTCGCCGCCCGCACGGCGGAGCTGGCCGAGGCGGAGGCCGCGCTGGCGGCGCTGCGCGAGGCCGAGGCCGGGCTGGCCGATCCCGAGGCGGCGCGCGCGACGCTGGAGGCCGCGCGCGAGGCGCTGGCCGCGGCGCGCGGCGAGGAGGCGGCGGCGCGCGCCGCCCGCTTCGCGCTGGAGGGCGAGGATGCGCGGCTCGCCGCCCGCCGTGCGGCGCTGTCGGGCGAGGCGGCGGCCTGGGGCACGCGCCGGACGGATGCGGCCGGGCGCGTCGGGGAATTGCGCCGCCGCCGGGATGCGGCGGCGGCCGAGCGCGAGTCGGTGGCCGAGGCGCCGGAGGCCGCCGAGGCCCGCCGCCGGGAGGGCGGCCGCCTCCTGGCCGAATCCGAGGCCGCCCACCGCGCCGCCGCCGCCGCGCTGCTCGCCGCCGAGACCGAGGCGCGCGAGGCGGCCGAGGCGCGGCGCGCGGCCGATGCCGCCTTCGCCGCGGCGCGCGAGGCGCAGGTCAGGGCCGAGAGCCTGCTGGCCCAGGCCGATGCCGCCGCCGCCACGGTGGCCGGGCGCGTGGCCGAGCGCCTCGGCGCCACGCCGCTGCCGCCGCCCGGCCCGGAGCTGACCGATGCCGCCGAGGAGAAGGCGCGGCGCAAGGCCGAGCGGCTGCTGCGCGAGCGCGAGGAGATGGGCCCGGTCAACCTGCGCGCCGAGGACGAGGTGACCGAGATCGAGGCCCGCATCGGCGGCATCGAGCGCGAGCGCGAGGAGATCGGCGCCGCCATCGCCAAGCTGCGCGGCTCGGTCGGCCACCTGAACCGCGAGGGCCGGGAGCGGCTGCGCGCCGTGTTCCAGCGCGTGGACACGGAATTCCGCGCCCTGTTCGGCCGCCTGTTCGGCGGCGGCCGGGCGCACCTGGCGCTGGTCGGCTCCGACGACCCGCTGGAGGCGGGACTGGAGATCTACGCCGAGCCGCCGGGCAAGAAGCTCGCCGCCCTGTCGCTGCTCTCGGGCGGCGAGCAGGCGCTGACGGCGCTGTCCCTGGTCTTCGCCGTGTTCCGCTGCAACCCGGCGCCGGTCTGCGTGCTCGACGAGGTGGACGCGCCGCTCGACGACGCCAACGTGGAGCGGCTCTGCGACCTGCTGGAGGCGATGGCGGTGGAGGCGGGCACGCGCTTCCTGGTCGTCACCCACCACGCCCTGACCATGGGGCGGATGCACCGGCTGTACGGGGTGACGATGCAGGAGCGCGGCGTCTCCCGCCTGCTCTCGGTGGATCTCGGGCGGGCGGTGGAGATGGCGGAGGCGCCGCGCGGGGGCTGATCCTCCGGGGCCGTGCCGCCCGGAGTTGTTCCAGAGAGCCGTTCCAGAGAGCCGCTTCCGGCCCGACCGCATCGGGCCGGAACGGCTCCGGCCGCTGCTCCGGCGCATCTTCCGGGCCGCTGGGCCTGGAAATGCTCCGGGGGCCCGCCCCGCCCCGGCGGGCGAGCCCCGCCCCGCCGGGAACGCCCGCGCGTGTCCCGCCGGCGACGCATCGCGGCGAAACCGTGGCATCTGGCCGGCCGGGGGTTCCGGCAGCGGCCGGGCGCGACTATCTCCCGCCGCAGAAGGAGTATCCGCCTGATGCAGCTCGACCCGGAGGGCATGGCCCCCGAAGACCTCAGCCACGCCGGCGCGGTGATCGACAAGGCCATCGAGTACATGCTGGAGCAGAACATCGCCTCGATCTCGATCGCCTCGGCGCTGCTCGGCGGGGCGCTCGGGCTGCTCTCGCGCACGCTGGACGACCGCGCCGTGGCCGGCATCCTGCGCAGCGCGCTGCGCTCGGTGGAGAGCGGCGAATTGCGCGCCATGCGGCAGGCGCCGCCGCCGGGCGCCTCGGTGCCGGGCTGAGCGGTACGGGCCGGCCATCGCGGCGCGGCATCCACCGAACCGCCGCGGTGCGGCGTCCGCCGGGGCGCCGCATGGCTTGACGCGGCGGGTCGGCTCGGTCATACGCCTGCCCCTCAACCGTTCCCCCGCGCGCGGTGCGACCGTGCGCGGGCGCCCCCGCGTTGCCGCTCGGGGCGCCCCTTGCGAGATTCAGGAGTACGCGTCATGGCCCGCCGCTGCGGTATCACCGGCAAGGGCGTGCTGACCGGCAACAACGTCAGCCACGCCAACAACAAGACCCGGCGCCGCTTCCTGCCGAACCTGCAGGAGACGTCGTTCTTCTCCGACGTGCTCGGCACCAGCATCCGCCTGCGCCTGACCACGCACGGCATCCGCACGGTGGAGCACAATGGCGGCCTCGACAGCTTCCTGCTGGAGACGCCGGACCGCCGCCTGCCGACCGAGGCGATCACGCTGAAGCGCCGCATCGCGCGCGCCCAGGCCAAGAAGGCCGCCGCCGCGGCCTGAAGCAAGACGGCCGCCGCCGCGGCCTGAAGCCGGCACGGGGCGCGCCGCACGGGCGGCCGCCCTGGCCGATGTGGGACGCTGCCATGCCGGGGCCTTGTCCCGGCGGGCTTCCGCGACGTGCGGGCGCGCCGCCGCGGGCGCGCACCGGCTCGTGAGGCGCCATCGCGGTGCCGGTTAACCCGGCATCAGGGTTTGTCGCATTACTGATGCCGGCATGCCCGAGAATCCCGTTTTCCTGGCTGTCTGTGCCCTGGTCCTGTCGCTCCTGGCAGGGGCCTGCCTGCACTATCGCCGGCGGCTCCGGCATTGCGAGGCGGCGTTGGCGGAGGCGCGGCGCGGCCTCGCGGCCGGCGGACGTTGCCTGGGGCTGGTGGCCAGGGAATTGCGCGTGCCGGCCTTCGGCATGCTGGGCCATGCGGAGCGGCTTGGGGCGCAGTCGCCCGAGGCGGCGCCCGAGGCGGTCAGCGTCGGCGCGCTGGCCATCGCCGCCATGGCGCGCGAGCTGCTGCGGCTGACCGAGGACGTCGCCGACCTTGCCGCGGCCGAGGCCGGGCCCGGCGTGGTGGCGCCGGAGGCCTTTCCCGTGGCGCCCCTGCTGCGCGAGGTGACGGAGACGGTGGGCAGCCTGCTCGGCCCCGCCTGCCGGCACTGGCGGATCGCGCGGGAGCTGGAGGTCGCCACCCTGCATGCCGACCGGCGGGCGTTGCACGGCGTCCTGTCCCATGTGCTGACCCGGGCGGCGCGGCTGTCGCGGGATGGCGACTTCATCGCGCTGCGCCTCCTGCGCACCGCCGACACCGTCTCGCTGATCGTCGAGGACGAGGGGATGGGCGCGGGCGCCGGGGATCTCGCGGTGGACGCGGCGGCGGGGGACGAGGCGATGCGCACCCGCGGCATGGGCTTCGGCCTGGCCATGGCGCAGCGCCTGATGCGCGCCCATGGTGGCGAGCTGCGGCTGGAGGCGGTGCCGGGCGTGGGCACGCGCACCTGGCTGACCCTGCCCGGCACGTGCCTGGTGGAAGCGCGGCCGCTGCCGGCGCGCCCGTCCGTCGGCGCGCTGGTCGCCGCGCCGGGTTGAGGCGGCCGAGGCAGGGCCGCGTTCCTGGCGGCGCCGCCCGGTCCAGCCTCGATCACCGGGGCGGCGTCATGGGCGCCCTGCGGCCGCCATGGTCGGCCGACCAGCCCGCCGGGTCGCGCAGGAACCGCTCGATCACGTCCCGGTCCGCCGGGGAGAGCAGCGTTTCGCCCGCTTCCGGGCGCAGCACGTCGTCCCAGCTGGCCAGCGCGTGCAGCGACAGGCCCAGATGCTCGAGGCGCGCATCCCAGCCGGGAAAGGCGCGGTTGTGGAACAGCACCAGCGCGTCGGACAGCCGCATCCCGGCGGTCCGCAACCCCTGGGCGAAGGCGACCTTGCTGGCCGCGTCGGTCGCGAGGTCGTCCACCAGCAGCACCCGCGAGCCCTCCGGCGCACCACCTTCGACCTGGGCGTGGCGCCCGATGCCCAGGGGTCGCTTGCGGACGTAGAGCAGCGGCAGGCCGAGCCGGTCCGCGATCCAGGATGCCCAGGGGATGCCGGCCGTCTCCCCCCCCGCGACGGCGTCGAAGGGCGGCGCGGCGCCGAAGCGCTGCCGGAGGTAGTCCAGGGCCAGGGCGATGGCCCCGGCGCGCAGGTGCGGCATGCCCAGCAGGCGCCGGCAGTCCACGTAGACGGGGCTGGCCCAGCCCGCCGCCAGCACGAAGGGGCGGTCATGGCTGACCTGGACCGCCCCTGCCTCCAGCAGGAGCCTGGCCATCCCGGCACCCGTCCCGGCGGGGGCGGCACCGGCGCCGTCCGCGCCCGTCATCGGCCGTCCTCCCGGATGTCCCGGGCCGCGTCTCCGCCACCCTGCGCCGGGGCATCCGCCGCGGCGGCCGTCGGCACCGGAGCGGCGCGCCGGCAGGCGGGAACGCCCGGGGGCGCGGATCCGCCCGGACGGCGGGACGCGATCGGGGCGGTCGCAGCGTCCGCCGGCATGGTCAGGCGGCCCCCTCGGTCAGGGCGAGCCGCAGCACCTCGGCACCGGCCATGAAATCCTCCATCTCCATCGCCTCCCGCGGGTTGTGGGAGCCGTTCTCGTTGCGCACGAAGAGCATGACGCTGGGCACGCCGGCATTGCTGAAGACGGCCGCGTCGTGGCCCGCCCCGCTGGCCATGGGCTCGTCGGGCAGGCCCAGGCGGCGGACGATGCCGCGCAGCCGCCCGATCCAGCCCGGGTCCATCACCGCCGGCGCGGTGTCCAGGCGCCGCTCCGCCGCGAAGCGCACGCCGCGCTCCGCCTCGACGCGGCCGCACTCCTCCACGAACAGCGCATGGAACGCCTCCAGCGTCGCCTGGGACTGGCTGCGCGCCTCGAAGGAGAAGCGCAGCCGGCCGGGGATTCGGGCGATGGCGTGCTCGGCCGGGTCGGTGCCCAGCACCCCGGTCGTCACCACGAGGTCGTGGCCCTGGCCGAGCATCGCCTGCCAGTGCCCGTCCAGCCGGTGCAGCAGGTCGGCGGCGGCGAACACCGCGTCGTGGCGCAGCCAGCGCGGCACCGCGCCGGAATGGCCGGCCTCGCCGAGGCAGGTGACGCTGCGGTGGCGGACATTGCCGCGGATGCCGGTCACCACCGAGACGGGCAGGCGGCGGGCGACCAGCACCGGCCCCTGCTCGATGTGCAGCTCCAGCCAGGCCGAGAGCGAGGCCGGGTCCAGCAGCGCCTCGCCGCGCCCGATCCGCGCCACGTCGGCGCCGGCCTCGGCCATGCAGTCGCGCAGGGTGCGGCCGGTGACGGCGTGCGGCAGGGCGAGGTCGGCCGGGGAGAGCTGCCCGAACAGCGCTGAGGAGCCCATGTAGGCCCGGCCGAAGGCGGCGCTCTCCTCGCCGCGCAGCGCGTAGAGGCGGATGGCGCGGCGGGGCGCGAAGCCTTCGGCCCGCAGCCGCGCCAGCGCCATCAGCCCGGCGATCACCCCCGCCGCGCCGTCGAAATTGCCGCCCTGCGGCACGGAATCGAGGTGCGAGCCGCAGGCCAGGGCGGGCAGGGCGGGATCGCTGCCGGGCAGGGTGACGACCAGGTTGGCGCCGGCGTCGCGCGCCGTCTCCAGCCCGTGCCGGCGCGCCGCCGCCTCGACGAGGTCGAGCGCCGCGCTCTCGCCGGCGCCGTAGCTGTCGCGGGTGATGCCGACGCCGTCGTCGCCGGCGCGGCGCAGCGCGTCGAACAATTCCTCCGCCAGGGCGCGGCTCGCGGCGGCGGCCTCGCCCAGCCAGGGAGGCGCCTCGGTCGATCCGGGGGCCGGTCCGGAAACCGGCGCCGCGGCGGCCGCGCCGCCCGGCGCGGGTGGCATCGTGACGCCCGGCGCGGATGACGTCGTGGCGCCCGGCACCGCCGGCGCGGCGCCCGTCCGGTCCGCCGTCATGGCGCCGGGGATACCCAGGAAAGGTCTTCCTCGTCGGCCTCCTCGTGCCGCAGCGCGCCGGTCAGCGAGGCGACGCGGTCGATGCCGCGCGCCTCGCAGAAGCGGTCCAGCCCCTCGATCACCTCGATCATGGCGCGGCTGTTGAGGAAGGTCGCGGTGCCCACCTGCACCGCCGCCGCGCCGGCCAGCATGTACTCGGCCGCGTCCGCCGCCGTGGCGATGCCGCCGCAGCCGATGACCGGGGCGCGCACGGCGCGGGCGCACTGGTAGACCTGGCGCAGGATCATCGGCTTGATCGCCGGGCCCGAGAGGCCGCCCATGACGTTGCCGAGGCGCGGGCGGAAGGTGTTCAGGTCGATCGACATGGCGAGCACCGTGTTGGCCACCACCAGCGCGTCGGCGCCCGCGCCCTCGGCCGCCCGCGCCACCTCGGCGATGTCGCCGGTGTTGGGCGTGAGCTTGACCCAGAGCGGCAGCGCGGTCGCGGCGCGGAGCTGGCGCACCACCGCCTCGGTGGAGGCGGCGCGCATGGCGAAGGCCTTGCCGTCCTCCTCGATGTTCGGGCAGGAGATGTTGGCCTCGATGGCGGCCACCCCCGGCACGCTGATCTCCGCCGCCAGCGAGGCGAAGCCCTCGGCGGTCGGCGCCGAGATGGAGACCACCAGCGGCGGCGACCAGCGCCGGTAGAGCGGCACCGTCTTCTCCAGCAGGTAGGGGATGCCCTTCGACGGGATGCCGATGGCGTTGAGCATGCCCCCCGCCACCTCGGCCACGCGCGGCAGCGGGTTGCCGTCGCGCAGCTCGCGGGTGACGGTCTTGGTCACCAGGGCGCCGAGCCGGTCGAGGTCGATCGCCTCGCCCAGCCCCTCGGCGAAGGTGCCGGAGGCGGGCATCACCGGATTGGCGAGGCGCAGCCCGCCGATCGTCACGGCAAGGTCGGTCACGGCAGCGCCTCCAGCAGGTCGAAGACCGGGCCGTCCCAGCAGACGCGCCGGTGGACGATCTCGCCGCCCAGGTTGAAGTCGCGCACGCAGCAGAAGCAGAGGCCGAGGCCGCAGGCCATCTGCTGCTCCATCGCCACCTGGCCGGGCAGGCCGAACTCGCGCGCGAGCAGCTGCTGCACCCGCAGCAGGCGGGCCGAGCCGCAGGTGAAGAAGGCGTCGCAGCGCCCCTCGGCGATCAGGCCGCGCAGCAGCCGCTCCACATTGGCCGGGCCGCTGCTGCCCTCGGCGTCGGTCACGGTCAGCACCGTGGCGCCGTGGGCGCGGAACAGCGCGTCGGAGACGACGAGGTCCGGCCGGCGCGCCGAGAGGATGGCGGTGACGCCGATCCCCGCCCGCCGCGCCGCCTGCGCCATCGGCCCGAGCGTCGCGAGGCCGGCGCCGCGCCCCACCGCGACGATGTGCTTCCAGGCCGGGTCCAGCCGGTAGCCGCGGCCGAGCGGGCCGAGGAGCTGCATCGTGTCGCCCGGGGCGAGGGTGGCGAGGCCCCGCGTGCCGAGGCCCGTCACCTTGTAGAGGAACTCCACCCGCCGCCGCGCCGGGTCGGCGCCGTAGAGGCTCATCGGGCGGCGCAGGAAGGGCGCCGCGCCCGCCGGGGTGCCGGGCGGGGCGGGGCAGAGGAGCTGGTAGAACTGCCCCGGCGCCGCCGTCGCCGCCAGCTCGCTGCACGAGACCACGAGATGGCGGTACTCGCCGTTGACGACCTCGTTGGCGAGGACCGCGACAGCCTCCTCCGCCGCGCTCGGGCGGAAGGCGCCGGGCCCCTCGGCCGCGGCTTCTGCCGTGGCGCTCATGACAGCGCCTCGCCCTTGCGCTCGGGGATCAGCAGCCACAGCGCCAGCATGTCGAGCCCGTAGAGCAGCGCGAGCAGGGCGATGGCGGTGTCGAACCCCCAGGCCATGGCGACGGCGCCGACCACGACCGGGCCGAAGCCGCCGATGGCGCGGCCGATGTTGAACAGCACGTTCTGCGCCGTGGCGCGCGCCGCCGTCGGGTAGAGCTCGCTCATCAGCGCGCCGTAGCCGCCGAGCATGCCGTTGACGAAGAAGCCCATCACCGCGCCGGCCACCAGCAGCGCCATGGGATCGGTCAGCCGCGAATACACCACCACCATCACGGCGGCGCCGAGCATCCAGGCGAGGAAGGCCGGCCGGCGGCCGACGCGGTCCGCGACGTGGCCGAAGGCGTAGATGCCCACCGCCATGCCGAGGATGGTGACGGCGGTCCAGGCCGCCGACTGGGTGAGGCCGAAGCCGAACCGCCCCGAGAGGTAGTTCGGCAGCCAGATCATCACGCCGTAGTAGCCGAAATTCTGCACGCCGCAGAGGATCACCATGCCGAGGCTGCGGCGCGCCGTCTCCGCATCCGCCACCAGCAGCCGCAGCGAGGACTTTGCCGGCGGCGTCGCGGCCTTCGCATTCTCCCCGCGCGCGGAATGCGCGACGAACACCTCCGGCTCGTGCAGGCCGCGGCGGATGAAGTAGGCGGCGACGGCGGGGAACAGGCCGATGGCGAACATGCCGCGCCAGCCGATCGCCGGCAGCAGCAGCGGCGTCAGCAGCGCCGCCGCCAGCACGCCGAGCTGCCAGCCGAGGCCGACATAGGAGGAGGCGCGCGCCCGCCTGCTGGCCGGCCAGGCCTCGGCCACCAGCGCCATGCCGATGCCGAACTCGCCGCCGAGGCCGATGCCGGCGATGGTGCGGTAGGCCAGCAGGTCCCAGTAGCCCTGCGCCAGGGCGCAGAGGCCGGTGAAGACCGCGAACAGCACGATGGTCCAGGTCAGCACCCGCACCCGCCCGAGCCGGTCCGAGAGCATGCCGAAGCCGACGCCGCCGATCACGGCGCCGACCAGCGTGGCGGTCACCAGCGAGGCGGCCTCGGCCTGGGTGAGGCCGAGATCGGCGGCGATGGCCCGCAGCATGAAGCCCAGGATCAGCAGGTCGAAGCCGTCCATAGCGTAGCCGAGGGCGGAACCCGCGAGGGCCTTCCAGGCGTCGCGGGTGACGACGTCGCCTCCCGCGGGGACGGCGCCCGGCGCGGGCACCGCAAGATCGGGTGGAGCAGTCGGCATCGAGGATCATTCCCTTCCGTGCGTGCCGGGGCCGGGACCGTCCGGACCGGTGCGTTGCGTCGGCGGCAGGTCCCGCGTCGCGTCGCGGGTGCCGCGCCGGCCCGGGGTGAAGCGCCGCCGGCACCTCCCGCGCCGGCCGCCGGGCCGCCCGTCCGCACCTTTCCCAGAAGGATACCGCTCGAACAAGAACAGGATATCGGCCATGCTGATGCCGTTCCGGCATCAGTGACGGAGGCGGCCGTGCAGCGGCCCCGCTATCGCATCCACGCGGCGGCGCTGGCCTACTTCGACGCCGTCCGCCGCGCCGGCGGCATCCGGGAGGCCGCGCGCCGCCTCAACGTCGCCTCCTCCGCGGTCAACCGGCAGATCCTCGCGCTGGAGGCGGAAGTGCAGGCGCCGCTGTTCGAGCGCCTGCCCGACGGCCTGAAGCTGACCGCGGCGGGGGAGATCCTCGCCCACCACGTCATCGGCGTGCTGCGCGACGCGGAGCGGGTCCGGTCGGCGCTGGACGCGCTGAAGGGGCTGGAGGCGGGCCATGTCGAGCTGGCGACCCTGGAGGGCCTGTGCCACCACCTCGTCCCGGCCGCCATCGCCGCCATGAGCGCCCGCTACCCGCGGGTCAGCATCGGGGTCGCCATTCTCGGCACCGAGGCGATCCCGGCCGCGGTCGCCGCCGGGGAGGCCGATCTGGGCCTGGCCTTCGAGGTCGGGCCGCGCCCGGAGCTGCGCCGGATCGCCGCGGCACGGTTCCGCCTCGGCGCCGTGGCGCCGGCGGCCTCACCCCTGGCGGCGCTGCCGCACACCTCCCTGAGCGAGATCCGCCACCACCCGCTCATCCTGCCGAAGGGGAACTTCGCCAACCGGCAGCAGCTCCACCCCATGCTCGTCCAGGCGGGGCTGGCGGATCGCGGGCGCTACGAGGCGGGCTCCATCGACCTGATGAAGCAGCTCGTCCTCAGAGGCCTCGGGGTGGGGCTGATGACCCGCATCGGCATCGAGCAGGAGCTCGCCGCCGGTCTCCTGGCCCATGTGCCGCTGCGGCACGGCCGCGGCCATCTGCAGAGCGGCCTGAACCTCTACGGCCGCGCCGGCACCCCGCTGCCCATCGCCACGGAAATGCTGGCGCACCACCTGTCGGACGTGCTGGCCGAGGCGGCGGCCCTGGAGACGTGAGCCGCGCCACGCCCGCCGGCGGCGCCACGCCCCGGCGGGCGCGGCGGCGGGGCGGCCCCGCCTTCAGCGCGTGACCAGCCCGTCGGCCCTGTCGCGCTCGGTGAGCGCCGGGTCGCGCCCGGCCGGGTCGCCCATGCCGCCGCCGCCGGGCAGCAGCAGCAGCAGGCGCTTGCCCTTCGGGATCACCTGGTAGCCCTTGCTGCGCAGCGTCTCGCCGTCGGTCAGCCCGACCCAGCCCGGCGCGCCGTCGCCGCCGCCGTCGCGGCCGCGCGGCGGGTTGGCGACGCGGTCGAAGATGGCGTTGACGGCGAATTCCTGCTCGCCCTTGGTGCCGATCTCCATGATCTGGCCGAAGCCGCCGCGGGTGCGGCCGATTCCGGCCGAATCCGGGCGCAGCTCCTTCTTCCAGAAGATCACCGGCGCCACGTTCTCCGTCGCCTCCACCGGCATGGTGCGCACGCCGGAGGGGAAGGCGGTGCCGTCCAGCCCGTCCTTGCCCCGGCGCGCGCCGGTGCCGCCGGAGTTGAAGGTGATGATCTCGAAGTCCGGCAGCACCGCCTCGCCGCCCGAGACCTGCGCGCCGCCGCGCAGCGGCGGGTTCCACAGCGCCGAGGAGCCCTCGGCCACCACCCGGTCCGGCACCGCCTGGTGCAGGCAGCCCATCATCAGATCGGGCAGGAGCTGGCCGACGATGTGGCGCACGCTGACCGCGAAGGGGCGCGGCGCGTTGAGGATGCAGCCCTCCGGGATCACCATGCGGAAGGGCGCGAGGCTGGCCCAGTTGTTCGGGATCTCCGGCGCCACCACGCACTTGATGCCGAAGCAGGCATAGGCGCGGGTGTAGGCGGCGGGCACGTTGATGCCGCGCCCGGAGAGGCCGGAGGTGCCGGCGTAGTCCACCTCGATGTGGTCGGGGTGGACCGTCATCGCCGCCTTCAGCGTGACGGGCGCTTCGTAGCCGTCGGAGCGGATCTCGGCGCGGTAGGTGCCGCGCGGCAGGCGCTCGATCTCGGCCAGCGTCGCGCGGAGCGAGCTGTCGAAGATGTAGGCGGCCAGCGCGTCCAGCCCGTCGAGGCGGAACTCGTCCAGCATCTCGACCAGCCGCTTGGCGCCGGCGTCGTTGCAGGCGCAGAGGGAATAGACGTCGCCCTCCAGCTCGACCGGCGTGCGGGAGCCCGCGCGGATGAAGTCGAAGAAGGTCTCGTTCGCCCGGCCCCGGTCGAAGCACTTGACGATCGGGATGTACATCCCCTCCTCGAACACGGAGCGCCCCTCGGGCCCCATGCCGAGCCCGCCCACGTCGATCACGTGCGCGGTGTTGGCGAACAGGCCGACGATCCTGCCCTTGTGGAAGGCCGGCGTCACCACGGTCAGGTCGTGCAGGTGGCCGGTGCCGAGCCAGGGATCGTTGGTGATGTAGTGGTCGCCCGGCTGCATCGTCTCCACCGGGAACTTGGCCAGGAAGTGGCCCACGCTCTCCATCATGGAGTTGACGTGCCCCGGCGTGCCGGTGACGGCCTGGGCCAGCATGCGGCCCTGGAGGTCGAAGATGCCGGCCGAAAGGTCGCCCGCCTCGCGCACCGTGGTGCTGAAGGCGGTGCGGATCATGGTCTGCGCCTGCTCCTCCACCACCGCGATCAGGCGGTTCCACTGGATCTGCCGCTGGATGGCGGCGAGCGCGCCGTTGCTGTTCCCGTCGGGCATCACGCCGCCTCCTTCACCAGTTCCAGATAGCCGAGCCCGTCGACGCGGCAGCGCCAGCCGGGGCCGACCAGCGTGCTGGTTTCCGCCTCGGCGACGATCGCCGGGCCGCGCAGGGTGGCGCCGGGCGCCATCGCGGCGCGGTCGTACACCGCCCAGTCCGAGACCTCGCCCGTGGCCGTGTCGCGCACCGCCTGGGTACGCGCCGGCGCCGGGGCGGGCGCCGCCTCGGGCTCGGCCACCGGCTCGGCCGCCGCCACCTCGGTCGCGACGGTGACGGCGAAGCTCATCACCTCCACGTCGCTGCCCGGCACGGGGCGGTCGAAGAAGCGGCTGTACTCCGCGTCGTACTCGGCGCGGATCGCCGCCACGTCCGCCGCCGTCAGGGTGCGGGCGGGCAGGCGCACCGCGATCTCGTGCCCCTGGCCGACATAGCGCATGTAGGCGATGCGCGTCTGCACCGTGGCCGCGCCGAAGGCGCCGGCCGCGACCACCTGCTCCGCCTCGGCCACCATGTCGTCGAGCAGCGCGTTCACCGCCGCCACGTCGAAGCTGGCGAAGCGCTGGTAGAGCGAGCGCACCACCTCGTAGCCCACCGGCGCGCGCAGGAAGCCGATCGCCGAGCCGACGCCGGCGCCGGAGGGCACCAGCACGCGGTCGATGCCGACCTTCTCGGCGACGCGGTAGCCGTGCACCGGCCCGCCGCCGCCGAAGGCGATCATCACGCGGCCCTCGTAGCCCGTGCCGCTCTCGATGGCGTGGACGCGGGCCGCGTTGGCCATGTTCTCGTCCACCATCTCGACCACGCCGAGCGCCGCCATCGGCGCGTCGAGGCCCAGCCTGCCGCCGACATGCTCGGCCAGCGCCGCGCGCGCCCGCTCGGGGAAGAGCGGCAGGTTGCCGCCGGCGAACAGCTTCGGGTCGTAGCGGCCGAGGGCGAGGTTGCTGTCGGTCACCGCCGGGCGCGTGCCGCCGCGGCCGTAGCAGGCCGGGCCCGGATCGGCGCCGGCGCTCTCCGGCCCCACCTGGATGCGGCCGAGGCTGTCCACCTGCGCGATCGAGCCGCCGCCGGCGCCGATCTCCACCATCTCGATCACCGGGATGCGCAGCGGCAGGCCGGAGCCCTTCTTGAAGCGCCCGACGCGGGCCACCTCGAAGGTGCGGCTGTTCTGCGGCCGGAAGTCGTCGATCAGGCAGATCTTCGCCGTGGTGCCGCCCATGTCGAAGGAGAGCACGTTGGCGAAGCCGCGCTGGCGCGCCACGTGCGCCGAGAAGATGGCGCCGCCCGCCGGGCCGCTCTCCACGAGGCGGATCGGGAAGCGCGCCGCCGTCTCCAGCGTGGTCAGCCCGCCGCCCGAGAGCATCAGGAAGAGCGGGCAGGCGAAGCCCGCCGCCTGCACGCCGTCGCGCAGCCGGTGCAGGTAGCTGGCCATCAGCGGCTGGACATAGGCATTGGCGACGGTGGTGGAGAAGCGCTCCCACTCGCGCATCTCCGGGCTCACCTCGCTGCTCAGCGAGACCGGCAGCTCCGGCCACAGCTCGCGCAGGATCGCGGCGGCGCGCTGCTCGTGCGCCGGGTTGCGGAAGGCGTGCAGGAAGCCGATCGCCAGGCTCTCGATGCCCTCGGCGCGCAGGAAGGCGACGCGTTCGCGCAGCGCGGCCTCGTCCAGCGGCAGCAGCACCTTGCCGGTGTTGTCGAGCCGCTCCGGCACCGGCACGCGCCAGCGGCGCGGCACCAGCGGCTGCGGCAGCTCGATGTCGAGGTCGTACTGGTCGTAACGGCTCTCGTTGCCGAGGGCGAGCACGTCGCGGAAGCCCTCGGTGGTCAGCAGCGCCGTGCGCGCGCCCTTGCGCTCGATCACGGCGTTGGTCGCGAGCGTCGTGCCGTGGACGAACAGCGCGATGTCACCGGGGGCGAGGCCGGCCTTGGCCAGCAGCACCCGGATGCCTTCCAGCACGCCCTGCTCCGGCGCGTGCGGCGTGGTCAGCACCTTGGCGGTCTGGCGCGCCGTCCCGCCGGGGCCGGCCCACTCCACGGCGAGATCGGTGAAGGTGCCGCCGATGTCGACGGCCAAGCGCGCGCCTCGTGTCATCCATGCCTCTCGCCGCGGCGGGCCGCATCGGAACGATGACGGCACGCGGGCCCATGCTGTCGATCCATGACTTTTGCGTCGAGGCGATGCTGCGCTTGCGCCGCGTCGTCGCCGCGCAGGCTGCCTAGACCCCACTTTTTCGCGATGCAACAGAAAAAGGCATCGACAGGGGAATTTCCTTCGTGTGCCCATGATGCCGGCAGGAAGTCCGAAGTCTGGGCATTTTCCTGATCTGGCCGTGGCCTGTGCGGCATCTGTCCATCTCCGGAATCAATACTTTCGGTCGAAGGATGGATACTTCGAACGACGAAAGAGGCACTGCCTTGCGGCGGACGCCGCGATCCGGGCGAGCTGCCCGGCCCGCAACCGATCATCCCGTCCCGCTTCGCGAATGGCGGCGACATGTCGCCGAAAGCCGCGAACTTCAGCGAGTTGCGGCCGGATCGAGGAAGGGATCGTGGTCCGCCCGCCTGTCCGGTTCCTGAAGCGGAGATGAGGCTCGATCACGAAGCCCCGCTCCCGCCGCCGCGCGCGGCGGTGGCGGGCGACGATCCGGTGGCCGAAGAACCCGAAGGCATCCATGTATCGGGACTGTGCCCTGCGGAGGTTCCGGCAATGCCTCCATGGAATTCGCGCGCGGCTTCCAAGTGCTTGAGCGGGAACGCGATGTGGAAGGGGGCAAGGGCATTCGTCCCGCGCCCTCGCGCGGCAGGCCGGGCGGGTGCGTCCTTCCCTGACGGCGCGCAAACGGTATCGCCGTCGGATGTCATGAGATGAACTCATCGGAATTCATGACCGGGACACGCCGTCCCTCGCTCAACGCCATCCGCGGCTCCGCCGTCGCCGGCCGCACGCCGAGCCTCACCGCCGCCGCGCGCGAACTGGGCGTGACCCAGGGCGCCGTCAGCCGCATGGTGCAGGTGCTGGAGGCGGCGCTCGGCGTCCGCCTGTTCCAGCGCGCCGGGCGCAGCATCGCGCTCACCCCGCGCGGGGTTGGCGGGGCGGCCGCACGCCGCATCGGCGAATCACACGGGTCCGCACTTGTGCGGACCCGTGTGAGCGGCGCGGCGGCCCGCCCGGGTCCCTCTCAGTCCGGCCGGATCGGCAGCGGGTCGGCGCCCAGCAGCACGGGCGTGAGCGCCCAGGCGGCGAGGCAGCCCAGCAGCGTGCCGAGGACGAGCAGCGGTGGCCGGAACGGACGCCACCCGTGCCGCACGCCGAGCAGCATCGCCAGGCCCTCCGGCACGTAGGCGAGGCAGTAGAGCAGGTTGGCGATCACCGCGAGCGAGAACAGGCCGAGCCAGCCGCCGGGCACCAGCCTGCCGGCCAGCCCGGCCGGCCCGCCCGCCACCAGCAGCACGGTTGCCGCCAGCGCCAGCACGTAGAGCAGGCGGCCGCGCTCCCAGAAGCGGAGGGCGTCGCGCAGCGCCGGGGTGTCGGGGCCGGGAGGGGGCATGACCACACCATAGCCATGCCAGCTTTCGTCGGACCATTCCCCACTGCCTCGCCGCTTGCGGCCGGCAGCCCGCCGCCGTATTGTACCCGAAGGGATACAATGAAGGGATGCGAGGCGGCCCATGGTGGACCTGTCGCGGCTCTACGACGTCCTCGTGGTGGGTGGTGGCAACGCGGCGTTGTGCGCGGCGGTCACGGCGCGCCAGGCGGGGTGCAGCGTGCTGGTGCTGGAGCACGCGCCGAAGCCGCTGCGCGGCGGCAACAGCCGGCACACGCGCAACATGCGCACCATGCACAAGGCGCCCACCTCGGTGCTCACCGAGGCCTATCTGGAGGACGAGTACTGGGACGACCTGCTGCGCGTCACCGGCGGGCAGACGGATGAGCGGCTGGCGCGGCTGACCATCCGCGCCACGGCCGATGCGCTGCCCTTCATGGAAGCCTGCGGCGTGCGCTTCCAGCCCTCGCTGACCGGCACGCTGAACCTCTCCCGCACCAACGCCTTCTTCCTCGGCGGCGGCAAGGCGCTGGTGAACGCCTACTACGCGACGGCCGAACGCCTGGGCATCGACATCCTGTACGACACGGAAGTCACCGACCTCGTGCTCGACGACGGCTTCGTGCGCGAGGCGGTCGTCACCAGCAAGGGCTTCCCGGAACGGGTTCGGGCCAAGGTGGTGGTGGCTTCCTCCGGCGGCTTCCAGGCCAATCTCGAATGGCTCAAGCAGGGCTGGGGACCGGCGGCCGAGAATTTCCTGATCCGCGGCACGCCCTACGCCAAGGGCCGCGTGCTGCGCAACCTGCTCGACCAGGGCGTCGCCTCGGTGGGCGACCCGACGCAGTGCCACGCCGTCGCCATCGACGGCCGGGCGCCGAAATTCGACGGCGGCATCGTGACAAGGCTCGACTGCGTGCCGTTCAGCATCGTGGTGAACCGGAACGGCGAGCGCTTCTACGACGAGGGCGAGGATGTCTGGCCCAAGCGCTACGCCATCTGGGGCCGGCTCGTCGCGCAGCAGCCCGACCAGGTGGGCTACGCCATCATCGACAGCCGCGCCGAGCGCCTGTTCATGCCCTCGGTCTTCCCCGCCATCAAGTCGGACACCATCGAGGGGCTGGCGGAGAAGCTCGGCCTGCCACCGGCGAAGGTCGCGGCCACGGTGCGCGCGTTCAACGCCGCCTGCCGGCCCGGCCCCTTCGACAGCTCGCGCCTCGACGGGCTGCGCACCGAGGGGATCACCCCACCCAAGACCAACTGGGCGCGCGACATCAGCGTGCCGCCCTATATCGGCTACCCGCTGCGGCCGGGCATCACCTTCACCTATCTCGGCGTCAAGGTCGACGAGAACGCCCGCGTGCTGATGGAGGATGGCCGGCCCACCGCCAACCTCTTCGCCTCGGGCGAGATCATGGCGGGGTCGATTCTCGGCAAGGGCTATCTCGCCGGCTTCGGCATGGCGATCGGTACCGTGTTCGGCCGGATCGCGGGCAGGGAGGCCGCGAAGCATGCGCGAAACTGAGTCCGTCCAGGAGGCGCGCCGCGCCATGGACATCTGCAATGCCTGCCGCTACTGCGAGGGCTTCTGCGCCGTCTTCCCGGCGATGGAGCTGCGACGCGAATTCGCGGCGGCCGATCTCTCCTACCTCGCCAACCTCTGCCACAACTGCCGCGGCTGCTACTATGCGTGCCAGTACGCGCCGCCGCACGAATTCGGCATCAACCTGCCCGCCACCTTCGCCAGGGTGCGCGCCGAGACCTACGAGGAATACGCCTGGCCGAAGCCGCTCGCCGGGCTGTTCCGGCGCAACGGCACCATCGTCTCGCTCGCGGCGGCCCTCGGCATGGCGCTGGCGCTGATCCTGACCGCCGCGATCCAGGACCCGGCGGTGCTGTACAGCCCGCAGCATGGGCCGGGTGCCTTCTACCGCATCATCCCGTGGTGGCTGATGGTGACGCTCGCCGGCGGCAGCTTCCTGTTCGCCGTGCTCGCCCTGGCCATGGGCTTCCGCAATTTCTGGCGCGACACGGGCGGCCGGCCGGACGAGCTGACGCGCGGCCGACCGCTCGCCCTCGCCCTGCACGACATCCTCACGCTGCGCAACCTCGGCGGCGGGGGCGGCGGCTGCAACGACACGGGCGAGCACTTCTCCACCCTGCGCCGCCGCTTCCACCACGCCATGTTCTACGGCTTCCTGCTCTGCTTCGCCGCCACCGTCACGGCGACCTTCTACGACCACTTCCTCGGCCGCGTGGCGCCCTACCCCTTCCTCAGCCTGCCCGTGCTGCTCGGCACGGTGGGCGGCATCGGCATGGTGGCGGGCTGCGGCGGGCTGATCTGGCTCAAGGTGGTGCAGGACCAGGCGCCCGTGGCGCGCCGCCTGCTCGGCGCCGACTACGCGCTGCTCGTGCTGCTGCTGCTCACCGCCGCCACCGGCCTGCTGCTGCTGGCGCTGCGCGGCACCGGGGCGATGGGGGTGCTGCTCGCCCTCCATCTCGGCATCGTGCTGTCGCTGTTCCTGGTGGTGCCCTACAGCAAGATGGTGCACGGCGTGTACCGCTCCGCGGCGCTGCTGCGCCACGCGCTGGAGCGCAACCCGAAGCCCGCCGACCACCCCACGGACCGTTCGGCCGGCTCGACGGCCTGACGCCGCGCCGGAAAGCGCGGCCCGATCGCCGCCGGGGCAGCGCCCGGCCCCACCGCTCCGGCCGGCACCGGTCCCCGGCGAGACGGTACCGGTCCCGGCGGCGTGAATCCGTGCCGAGAACAACGAGCGACAGCGAACCGCAGTCCCGACCGGACTGCGGTTCGCCGTAGCGGGGCCGGCGGAGCGACGCGGTGGACGCCCCGGGGATCCGCCGCCCCCGTCTTGCCGAACCGCCGGCGCCCGGCCGACAGTGCGTCGGGGCCGACGGCCCCGCAACGAGCCATGGGGTTGGAAACGATGGGCATTCGGAACCGGCTGCGCGCCGGCGTGGCGGCACTGGCCCTGCTGGCGGCCGGCGCCGCCGGCGCCTCGGCCGAGATCGCGATCTCGGCCAACGACAACAAGGCGGTGCTGCGCAACGGCGTGGCCGGGGTGGCGCAGAACCCGGCGCCCGACACGATCAGCATCATCGACCTCGCCGCGCGCCCGCCGCGCGTCGCCGCCGAGATCCAGGTGCCGACCAGCGTGGTCG
>NZ_JALPRX010000072.1 GCF_023223525.1 Roseomonas acroporae
GGCGTGGCCGGGGTGGCGCAGAACCCGGCGCCCGACACGATCAGCATCATCGACCTCGCCGCGCGCCCGCCGCGCGTCGCCGCCGAGATCCAGGTGCCGACCAGCGTGGTCGGCCCGCCGCTCTCGGTGGCCATCACGCCGGACGGGAAGCTCGCCCTGGTCACCGCCAACCAGCGCGTCGACCCGAACGACGCGACGAAGACCGTCCCCGACAACCGGATGAGCGTGATCGACCTCACGGCCAGCCCGCCGCGAGTCGTCGCCACGCTGGAGACAGGCGCGGGGCCTGCCGGCGTCTCGATCAACCGCGCCGGCACGCTGGCGCTGGTGGCCTACCGAGAGGCCGGCAAGGTCGGCGTGTTCCGCATCCGCGACGGCAAGGTGGAGAATGTCGGCACGGTGGATGTCGGCACCCCCGCCTCGCTGGTCAGCCACGTCGCCTTCACGCCGGACGGGCGGCACGCGCTGGTGACGCGCAACGGCGACCACCAGATCAACGTGCTCGACGTGGACGGCGAGCGGGTGACGCGCACCGACCGGGTGATCGGCGCCGGCCGCAACCCCTACGGCCTCGTCGTGGCGCCGGACGGCCATGCCGCCGTGGTCGCCAACATCGGCAGCGGCACGGGCGATGCCGACACGGTGAGCGTGATCGATCTCTCGCGCGAGCCCTGGCGGGTGGTGGACACGGTCAGCGTCGGCCAGACCCCCGAGGGAATCCAGATCAGCCCGGATGGCCGCCTGATCGCGGTGACGGTGATGAACGGCTCCAACAAGCCCGAGAACTCGCCCTTCCGCGGCCCCGGGCTGGTGAAGCTCTATCGGCTGACCGGCACGCGGCTGACCCCGGCGGGCGAGGCGCGGGTCGGCACCTGGTCGCAGGGCGCGGCCTTCTCGCGCGACGGGCGGAACCTGCTCGTCGGCAACATGGTGGAGCGCAACGTGCAGGTCTTCGCCATCGGCGAGAACGGGCTGCGCGACACCGGGATACGGATCCCGGTGAACGGCGGCTCGGCGGCGCTGCGGACGGTGGAGGCGCCGGCGGCGCGCGCGGGACGCTAGAGCCGATCCAGCCTGACTGTATCAGGCCGGAACGGCTCTCGCCTTTTGATTTTTCGCATATTCCGAGCCGCTGAGCGAGGACGCTCTGCTTTAAAATGCTCTTGAGCCGTTCCGGCCTGACCGTATCAGGCCGGAACGGCTCTCGCCTTTTGATTTTTCGCATATTCCGAGCCGCTGAGCGAGGACGCTCAGCTTGAAAATGCTCTAGAGCCGTTCCGGCCTGACCGTATCAGGCCGGAACGGCTTCAGCCTTTTGGCTTTTCGCATTTCCTGAGTCGCCGGGCGAGCACGCCCGGCTTGAGGATGCCCTGGGACGAAGGGGGGCCGGGTCGCGGCGGGGCTTCGGCCCCCCACGGCCACGGGCCGGGCCGCCGAACGCCCGGCCGCCGCTCGCCTGAGCGCCGTTCAGGGCGCGAGCCGGATGTTCCGGCTGCGGATGATCTCGCCCCACTTGGCTTTCTCCCTGGCGAGATAGGCCGCGAATTCGGCCGGGCCGCTGCCGATCGGCTCGATTCCCTGCGCCATCACGCGCTCGCGCACCGCCGGGTCCCGCAACGCCTTCTGCCCGGCGGCGAGCAGGCGCCGGATGATCGGCTCCGGCGTGCCGGCGGGGGCGAACCAGGCGAAGTCGGTGGAACTCTCGAAGCCCGGCAGCCCGGCCTCGGCGATGGTCGGCACGGCGGGGAACAGCCGCGCCCGTTCCCGGCTGCTGATGCCGATGGCGCGGACGACGCCGCCCTCCACCAGCGGCTTGGCGGTGATCGCGTCGATGAAGTCCACGCCCACCTCGCCCGCCACCAGCGCCTGCGCCGCCGGGCCGCCGCCGCGATAGGGCACGTGCAGCATGCTGAACCCGCCCATCGACATCAGCAGCTCGGTGGCGAGGTGGCTGGTGCCGCCGATGCCGGAGGAGGCGAAGGTCAGCCGGTCCTGGCCCGCCCGCGCATAGGCGAGGAAGCCGGCGAAGTCCGTCACCGGCAGCGTCTTGCTCACGCAGAGCACCTGCGGGTTGGTGCCGGCCAGCATGATCGGGGCGAAGGCGCGGTCGTTGTCGTAGGGCAGGTTGTCGTAGAGGAAGGGGGCGATGGCGTAGGTGCTGTTGGTGCCGAACAGCAGCGTGTAGCCGTCGGGCTTCGCGCGCGCGGCGTAGGCATGTCCCACCGTGCCGGCGGCGCCGGAGCGGTTCTCCACCACCACGCTCTGGCCGAGCTCGCCGGTGAGGTACTGCGCCAGGATGCGCAGGAAGGAATCGCTCGATCCGCCGGCCGCCCAGGGCGAGATCACGGTGATCGGGCGGTCCGGATAGGGGCCGTCCTGCGCCGAGGCGCGCAGGGCACGCGCCATCGGCAACGCCAGGGTGGCTTGCAGAAGGGCACGGCGACGGGGCACTGACATGGCACACCTTTCGATCCCCGGCCGCGAGGGCGGCCGCAAGCGTGGTGGCGTCTCCCGGTCTGTCCGTCCCGGTCGTTGGCGGGACGGTCGTAGCGGCAGGGGAGGGCGCCGCCCTCCCCTGCACCCCACCCGCCAGGGGGCGAAGCCCCCCTGGAACCCCCCGTTCGATGTCAGGCCTCGCC
>NZ_JALPRX010000073.1 GCF_023223525.1 Roseomonas acroporae
TAGAGCCGTTCCGGCCTGATACAGTCAGGCTGGATCGGCTCTAAGGAGAGGGAGCCCCGGGCGGCGCCGCGCCCTCCCGTGGGGTCCGGAGCGGCGCCGGGGGTGCTGTCGGGGACGGATCGACGGACGAGGCCGCGGGCATGGCGGCGCCGCGGCGCCATTCCGCCAGGGCGATGCCGGCCAGCAGCCAGAAGCCGCCCACCAGGTAGCCGCTGGCCACGTCGGTGGCGTAGTGGACGCTGAGCAGCATCCGGCTGAGCCCGATCAGCCCGATCAGCGCGGCGGTCCAGAAGCCGAGCTCGAAGCGCCGGCGCCGCCCCGGCAGGTCGCGCGCCACGGCGTAGGCGACGAAGCCCAGCACCGCCATGGCGCCGGTGGCGTGCGCGCTGGGAAAGGAGGGCGAGGCGGCGGTGACGTCCGCCAGGAAGTCGGGCCGGGTGCGCCCTACCGCGAACTTGCCGATCCAGGTGGTGGCCTGGGCGCCGAGCAGGGTCAGCCAGAGGGCCGGCACCAGCCTGGCGCGCCCGCCGGCCCAGAGGAAGCCGGTGGCGGTCACGGCGATGCCGGCCAGCGCCGCGCCGGTGCCGAGGGTGGTCAGCCACGCCATGCCGGCCAGCAGCCAGGGCGCGCGGACGGCGCCGAGGGCGAGGTTCAACCGCACGTCGAGGCGATGGACCGAATCGGCCTCCCGCACCGCCTCGACCAGCCCGCCGAACAGGGCGGCGAGGTAGAGCGCGGCGAGCGCCAGCAGGGTCAGGGGCAGGCCGGCGAAGCGGCGCGGGTCCAGGCGCCGGCGCAGCAGCCCGTAGGCCCGCGGCGCGCGCCGGCGCAGCCAGGCCCGGGCGGGATGGCGGGCGACCCAGCGCCGGGCGCGGCCGGAACGTCCTTCCCGCACCGCCAGCCGGCCGGCCAGCCGGTCCAGCAGCCGCCACAGCGCCGCGCGCAGCAGCAGCAGCCCGCCCAGCGTGGCGAGGGCGAGCAGCAGGAGGGGCAGCAGCGGCAGCACCTCCGCGGCCACGGCGTCGAACGGCGTGCCCGGAGCCGGCCCGGCGGGCGCCGTCGGCATGCCGGCGCCCGCCGGCGCGGCCGCCAGGATGGGCAGGACCGGGATGAGCAGGATTGGGAGAGGCATGGTCGGGGCGGCCGTGACCGGGGCGGACCCGGTGGTCAGGGCACGTAGACCCGCAGCGCGCCGCGCAGCACGCGGAAGCAGGCCGGGGTGCGGGTGACGATCTCGCCGTCGGCGTTCACGGCCCGGCGCCGGCGGGTGCGGATCTCGATGGCGTCGCCCGTGAGGGTGCGGATCTCCGCCCAGCGCTGGTGGCGGCCGCTGCGCAGCGCCGGCAGCAGCTTCAGGAGCTGCCAGACGCCGGCCACCTCCAGGCTGTAGACGTCGAGCCGGCCATCGTCGATCTCCGCATCCTCGGAGACGGTCATGCCGCCGCCGTAGTGCCGGCCGTTGCCCACGGCGACGTGGACGGTGCGCGAGACCCGCCGCTCGCCGCCCGAGAGGATCTCGGCGCTGAACGGGCGCAGCCGGCTGAGCGCGCGGAAGCCGGCGATGGCATAGCCGAGCACGCCGAAGCTCCGCTTCGAATCACGCGTCAGCGCGCGGGTGAGGTCGACGCCGAAGCCGACGCTGGCGACGTTGAAGTAGGGGTGCCCGTTCACCTCGCCGAGGTCGATGGCGCGCAGCCGCCCCGCCGCGATCACCGCCGCCGCCGCCTCCGGATCCGCCGGGATGCCCAGGGTGCGGGCGAGGTCGTTGGCGGTGCCGAGCGGCAGGACGCCGAGCGGCAGGCCCGTCTCCAGCAGGCCGGGTGCCGCGGCGTTCATGCTGCCGTCGCCGCCGCCGATCACCACCCGGTCCACCCGGTCGGCCATGGCACGGATCAGGTCGGGCAGGCCGCGCGCATCCTCGCAATTCTCGCGGCGCACGGGCACGCCGGCCGCCTCCAGCGCCGCGCCCGCCGCCTCGCCGGCCGCCGCGCCGCGCCGGCTGTTGCGGTTGACCACGAGCAGCGCCGGCAGGCGCTGCGATGCCGTCCCGTCCGCCCCGGCGGCGGCCGGCTCCTCAATGTCCTGCTGCACGGCGGCTCCCGGTTCCGCTTTCCCGGCGCAACAGCGCGAGGGCCGCGGCAAGGTTGCCGGCCGCCGGGAATGCCCCGATGCTGGACCGCAAGGGGACGGCCGGGCAACGGCCGACAGCGCGGGAGGGACGGCGATGCCGGGACGAGGCGAGGCGGCGGGCTGGCGCAGGCGTGCCGCCCTGGGCGCGGGGCTCGCCCTGGCCGTCGTGCCGGCGCCGCGCGCCGCCCGGGCCGCGTCCTGGCCGGAGCGGCCGGTGAAGGTGCTGGTGCCCTTCCCGCCCGGCGGCACGGTGGACATCCTCGCGCGGCTGATCGCCTCGGGCCTGTCGGAGACGCTGGGCCAGGCCTTCGTGTGCGAGAACCGGCCCGGGGCGGGCGGCAACATCGCCGCCGCGGCGGCCGCGCGCGCGGCGCCGGACGGCTACACGCTGCTGATGGGCTCGCCCGGCACGCAGGCGATCAACGCGCATCTCTACGCCAGCCCCGGCTATGACGGCATCGCCGACTTCGCGCCGATCGTGCTGGTGGCGGACGTGCCGAACATCCTGGCGGCGCACCCCGACCTCGGCGTGCGCACCGTGCCGGGGCTGGTGGCGAAGGCGCGTGAGCGGGCGGCGGCGGGCAGCCGGCTCGCCTACGGCGAGACCAGCATCGGCGGCAGCACGCACCTCTCGGCGGAGCTGTTCCGGATCCAGGCCGGGATCGAGGCGGAGCACGTCTCCTACCGCGGCTCGGCGCCGATGCTGCAGGACCTGCTGCCGGGGCGTGTCCAGTTCGGCTTCGACAACCTGCCCTCGATCCTGCCGCACCTGCGCTCCGGCGCGCTGTCGGGCCTCGGCGTCACCTCGGCCGCGCGCTGGCCGGGGCTGCCGGACCTGCCGGCGATCGCCGAGAGCCTGCCGGGCTACGAGGTGACCGCCTGGTTCGGGCTGCTGGCGCCGCGCGGCACGCCGGCGGCGCTGGTCGAGACGGCCAACGCGGCGGCGCGGCGCGCCATGGCGGCGCCGGCCCTGCGCGCGCGCTTCATGGAGGTCGGGGCGCAGCCGGTCGGCGGCACGCCCGACGACTACGCCGCGCGCATCGCCTCGGAGCACCGGCGCTGGGGCGTGGTGATCCGGCAGGCGGGGATCAGGATGGAATGATGGACCCGCGCGTCCGGGAGACCCGCGCCGGCCGCGGATCGTCCGCGATGGCATCGCCGCGCGCGGCCGGCATCGCCTGCGGGAACGGGATGAACGTGCTCCGCCTCGGCGCCGGCGTCCGCCTGGAGAGCATGCGCGCCTTCAACGAGAAGCGTTCGGCGGAATTCGCGCGATGAGGGTGTTCCTGACCCGCATCGAGGCAGCCTTCGCCGGCCGCTGCGGCGAGGAGGCGCCGGCCGCCGGTCGTCTGCCCGAGGGGGCGGTGAACGGCGATGCCGCCCACCAGCTCGGCCGCCTCGTCGGGCCCGCTCCCTGACAGACCCTTCCGCCGGGGGAATCGGCGCCCCGGCGGCAGCCAGGGGCACGATCCCGGACGCTGTAGGGCGACGCTTGGCGCGATGTCCGGGGCGACCGGGTTCGCACCCCCGTCCTGCCGGCGGCCCCGGCGCGGATCCGCCCGGGCTGCGCGCCGACCGCCGGCAGCGGGCCGAGGGCGCGCCGCGCCGGGGGGGCGACATGGCCGGCCGCGGCGGCGAGGATGCGGGCGGGCACGCCCGGCGAGGTCCGCGGCGGACCGCGCCATGCCGCCGGCGATCCCGGCGGCAACCCAAGGGGGAAACCGTCATGACCGACCGCGCCGCCCGGCGGCTCACCGCCTCGCGCCAGATCGCCATCCGCGAGGACTGGCTCGACCGGACCCGGGAGGCGATCCTCGACCCGGACCTGCCGATCGTGGACCCGCACCACCACCTGTGGGACCGCCCGGGCGAGCGCTACCTGCTCGACGACCTCCTGCGCGACACCGGCAGCGGCCACGACGTGCGCGCCACCGTCTTCGTGCAGTGCGGCGCCATGCACCGCGCCGACGGGCCGGAGGAGCGGCGACCGCTGGGCGAGACCGAATTCGTCAACGGCATCGCGGCGATGAGCGCCAGCGGCACCTACGGCCCGACCCGCGCCTGCGCCGGCATCGTCGGCATGGTGGACCTGACGCTCGGCGACCGGGTCGCGCCGCTGCTGGAGGCCCATGTGGCGGCGGCCGGCGGCGCCGGGGGCGGGCGCTTCCGCGGCGTGCGCAACCGCACCGCCTGGCACCCCTCGCCCGAGATCCGCTCGAACCTGCTCTCCCCGCCGCCTGGGCCGCTGGAGGATCCGGCGTTCGCGGCCGGCGCCCGGCGCCTCGCCGAATTCGGCCTGACGCTCGACGTCTGGGCCTATCACACGCAGCTCGCGCACGTGATCGCCCTGGCGCGGGCGGTTCCGGCACTGACCATCGTGCTCGACCATGTGGGCGGCCCGCTCGGCGTCGGGCCCTTCGCCGGGCAGCGCGCGGCGGTCCTCGCGGCCTGGCGGCGGGACATCCTGGCGCTCGCCGCCTGTCCCAACGTGGTGGTGAAGCTCGGCGGCCTCGCCATGGAGGTCAACGGCTTCGACCTCGACCTGCGGGAGCGGCCGGCGGGCTCGGCCGAACTGGCCGAGGCCTGGCGCCCCTACGTCGAGACCTGCATCGAGGCGTTCGGTGCCGGGCGCTGCATGTTCGAGAGCAACTTCCCGGTGGACAAGGGCATGTGCGGCTACGCGGTGCTGTGGAACGCCTTCAAGCGCCTCGCGGCCGGCGCGGGCGAGGCCGAGAAGGCCGCGCTGTTCGCCGGGACGGCGATCCGGACCTACCGCCTCGAGGCCGCGCTCGCCGGCGCGCGGTAGGCAGCCCGCGCGCTGTCCCCGCCCGCCATGCCGTGCCGGCGGCATCTGCCGCCCATCCGGGGCTCTGCCCGGGCCCCGCGCCAGGGGGCGTCGGGGGGCGCGGACCCGGGAAATGCGAAGAACCAAAAGGCTGGAGCCGTTCCGGCCCGATACGGTCAGGCCGGATACAGTCGGTCGGAACGGCACCGGCGCATTTCAGGCCGGGCGTACGCACCCGACGGACCGGAGGATGCGCGAGAGCAGCACGGCTGCAGCGGTGTTCCGCCCGACCGTGGCAGCCGGCCGTCCGCGGCCGGTCGGGCGTCCTACCCGTCCAGGCGGATGCCGAGCTCGCGGATCAGCGGCCGCCACGTCGCGATCTCGCGCGTGACGAAGGCGGCGAATTCGGCGGGCGTCCAGGGCGCGGTCTCGATGCCGAGATCGGTCATGCGCGCCTTGATCTCGGGCGTGGCGAGCGCGCCGATCAGGTCGGCGTTGAGGCGGCCGGCGATGGCGGCCGGGGTGCCGTGCGGCACGGAAAGCCCCTGCCAGCCATAGGCGACGGCGCCGGCATGGCCGAGCTCGACGGCGGTCGGCACCGTGGGCGCCTGGGCGGAGCGGGCCTCCGACATGACGAGCAGCGCGCGGGCGCGGCCGGCGCGCAGGAAGGGCAGGCCGGAGGCGCAGTCCACGCACACCGTGTCCACGAGGCCGCCGAGCAGGTCGGTCATCGCCGCCTGGGCGCCGCGATAGGGAACGTGGGTGGCGTCGAGCCCGGTGCGGCGCTTGAGCATCTCCATGGCGAGGTGATGCGGCGAGGCGACGCCGGCGGAGCCGTAGGTGGGGGCCCGGCCGCGGGACTCGGCGACGAGCTGGGCGAAGTCCTTCACCGGGCTGTCGGGGCGCACCACCAGGAACAGCGGGAAGCGGCCGATGAAGCCGACGCTCTGGAGGTCCCTGTCGGGATCGAAGGGCAGGCGGGAATAGAGGACGGGATTGTAGACCAGGATGCCGTTGTCGACGTGCAGCCAGGTGTAGCCGTCGGCGGGGGCGCGCACCGCGGCCTCGGTCGCGAGCACGGCGCCGCCGCCCGGGCGGTTGTCGATCACCACGGGCTGGCCGAGGCGGGCCGCCATGGCCTGGCCGATCAGCCGGGCCATCACGTCGCTCGCGCCGCCGGCCGGGTAGCCGACCAGCCAGCGCAACGCATGCTCCGGCCAGGCACCCTGCGGGACCGCCGGCTGGGCCGTGCCCTGGGCGAGGGCCCCGCGGAGCGGGCCGAGGGCGGCGGTGCCGGCCAGCAGCGACGTCACGGCGGCGGCGCCTCCGGCGGTGAAGCCACGTCGTCCGAGCATCCTCTGCACCCCGTCGCTGATGTTGCAGCGCATCATGCCCGCGCCACCGGCCCGCGTCACGGGGCGACGTGCCGGCCTTCGCCCCAGCCTTGCACTCCCGGCCTTGCACTCCCGGCCTTGCGCCCCCGGCCTTGCGCCCGGAGGGCTTATCGCCGCCGGCGCGCCACCGGAACGCTCCGCCCGCGTTGCAGCGCATGATGCCGCCCCGCGCGGCCATTCTTCCAGCATCCGGAGCGCCCCGCATGCCCGCCGCGCAGCGCCTCAGCAACGCCCTCCTCACCGCCGGCGCCGCCATGGGGCTGGCCGCCCTGCTGCTGCCGGACCGGCAGCGGCGCGCGGCCGCGCGCCTCACGCCGGATGCGCCGCCGGAGGCCGCCATCGCGGCCGCGAACGGCGCGGGGCCGGTGGCGCCGCCGCAGCGCGATCCGCTCGGCCGCACCGCCGAGGCGCCGCACCAGATCCCGGCGCGCGGCTGGTGGAGCATCCTCAAGCGCACCTTCGCGCAGGTGAACGAGGACCGGGTGATGGCCAACGCCGCCGGCATCACCTTCTACGCGCTGCTCTCGGTGTTCCCGACCGTGGCGGCGCTGGTCTCGCTCTACGCGCTGTTCGCCGACCCGGCGACGATCGGCAAGCACCTGTCGGAGATCGCGGGCTTCGTGCCGCAGGGAGGCATGGAGATCATCACCGACCAGATCAAGCGCGTGGCGGCCAAGGCGGACGGGACGCTGGGGGTGAGCGCCATCATCGGCCTCGCCACCTCGCTGTGGAGCGCCAACCAGGGGATGAAGGCGCTCTTCGACTCGCTGAACGTGGTCTACGAGGAGGAGGAGAAGCGTTCCTTCGTCTGGCTCAACCTGGTCTCGCTGACCTTCACGGTGGGCTCGATCCTGTTCGTGCTGCTGGCCATGGGCGCGGTGGTGGTGCTGCCGATCGTGCTGAACCTCGTCTATCTCGGCGATTCGACGGAGACGCTGCTGCGCTGGGTGCGCTGGCCGGTGCTGTTCGTGGGCATCACCGTGTTCCTGTCGCTGATCTACCGCTACGGGCCGAGCCGGGAGCGGGCGCGCTGGTCCTGGGTGAGCTGGGGCGGCGGGGTGGCGTCGCTGGCCTGGCTCGGCCTGTCGGCGGGGTTCTCGGTCTACGTCTCGAATTTCGGCAACTACAACGAGACCTACGGCTCGCTGGGGGCGGCGATCGGCTTCATGACCTGGATCTGGCTCTCCTCGATCGTGGTGCTGGTGGGCGGCGAGCTGAACGCCGAGATGGAGCATCAGACGGCGCAGGACACCACCACCGGTGCGCCGAAGCCGCTCGGACAGCGCCGGGCACGCATGGCGGACGAGGTGGCGCCGGCCTGAGAGCGCCGGCCTGAGAGCGCCGCCTGGGAGCGCCGATCCGGCGGGACACGGGCATCGCTCCGGCTCACGGTTCCGTGAACCGGGATGTCCCCTTCGCGTCCTGGCGAACCGTGCCACATGGCGGACGATACACGGGACGATTCGCACGCACCGCCCACCCGGCCGCGCCGCCGCGCTTGAGGGACGCCACGCTGAACCTCTCCGACAAGGAAACGTTACCGGGCGGGTCGTCGCCCGCGCGGAAGCCGGCGCGGCCGGCGGTGATCCGGCCCCGCAAGCGGGTCTCGGTG
Organism: Roseomonas acroporae; assembly: GCF_023223525.1. Taxonomy (GTDB): domain Bacteria; phylum Pseudomonadota; class Alphaproteobacteria; order Acetobacterales; family Acetobacteraceae; genus Roseomonas_E; species Roseomonas_E acroporae. The sequence continues at coordinate 7,922 of NZ_JALPRX010000073.1, forward strand.
ATCGGCGCGGGGCCGGGCGGGCTCGCCGCCGCCATGCTGCTCGGCGCGGCCGGGGCGCGCGTCACGCTGCACGAGCGCGACGGCACGGTCGGCGGGCGGACCCGCACCGTCACGGCGCCGGGCGGCTACCGCTTCGACCTGGGGCCGACCTTCTTCCTCTACCCCCGCATCCTGGAGGAGATCTTCGGCGCCGCCGGGGCGCGGCTGCGCGAGGAGGTGGAGCTGATCCGCCTCGACCCGCAGTACCGGCTGGTCTTCGAGGGCGGCGGGACGATCGACGCCACCGCCGACCCGGCGCGGATGGAGGCCGAGATCGCCCGGCTGGCCCCCGGCGACGCGGCCGGGCTGCGCCCCTTCCTGGCGGAGAACCGGCGCAAGCTCGCCGCCTTCCGGCCGGTGCTGGAGCGGGCCTTCGGCTCGCCGGCCGACCTGCTCGGGCTCGACATGCTGCGCTCGCTGCCGCTGCTGCGGCCGCACCGCTCGGTGGACCGGGACCTCGCGCGGCACTTCCGCGACCCGCGCGTGCGCCTCGCCTTCTCCTTCCAGGCCAAGTACCTCGGGATGAGCCCGTTCCGCTGCCCGAGCCTGTTCACCATCCTCTCCTTCCTCGAGTACGAGCACGGCGTGTTCCACCCGCGCGGCGGCTGCGGCGCGGTGTCGGAGGCCATGGCGCGGGTCGCCACCGGCCTCGGCGTCGAGATCCGACTGGGCGAGCCGGTGGAGCGCATCGCCTTCGACGGGCGACGGGCGCGCGCGGTGGAGACGGCGGGCGGGCGGCACGCGGCCGACGCCGTGGTGGTCAACGCCGACTTCGCGCACGCCATCCCGCGCCTGATCCCGGACGCGGTCCGGCGGCGCTGGAACGACCGGCGGATCGCGCGGGCGCGCTATTCCTGCTCGACCTTCATGCTCTACCTCGGCATCGAGGGAACGCTGCCGGGCCTCGCGCACCACACCGTCCTGCTGGCAGAGGACTACCGGCGCAACATCCGCCAGATCGAGACCGGCGAGCTGCCGGACGTGCCCTCGATCTACCTGCACCATCCCGGCGCCACCGATCCCGGCATGGCGCCGCCGGGGCACACCAGCCTCTACCTGCTGATCCCGGTGCCCAACCTGCGCGCCGGAATCGACTGGGCCGAGGTGGCGCCGCACTACCGCGCCCTGGCGCTGCGCCGCCTGGCGGCGCTCGGCCTGCCCGACATCGAGTCGCGAATCCGCCACGAACGGATGGTGACGCCGCAGGGCTGGCAGGACGAGTTCGCGGTGGGCTACGGTGCCACCTTCAACCTCGCGCACGATCTCGGGCAGATGCTCTGCTTCCGGCCGGGCAACCGCTTCGCCGACGCGGACGGCGTCTACCTCGTCGGCGGCGGCACGCATCCGGGCAGCGGGCTGCCGGTGATCTACGAGGGGGCGCGAATCACCAGCGGGCTGGTGCTGCGCGACCTCGGCCTGGCGCCGGCGGGCGACGCGCCGCCGGCCGAGGCGGCGGTGGCGGCGTCGCAGGTCGCGGTGGAGGTCTGATGCCGGCCCGCACAAGTGCTGGCTCGTGCGGGCCGGCATCGCGCGCGGGGCTGGTGGGGCGGCTGCGGGAGGGCGGCGCCCTCCCCGCCGTTCACGCCCCGGCGGTGCCGAGCGCCTCGGCGCGCATCCGCTCGTAGTCCGGCTTCGGCACCGGCACCGCGTCGCGGTGGCCGAGGTCGTTCAGGTGGATGCGGTAGGTCTCGCGCGCCGACAGGGCGGCGAGCGCCGCGACGATGGTCACGCCGAAGGTGATCGCGCCGACCGTCAGCGGGATGTTGGCCGAGCCCGGGGGGGCCACCGTGGCGAACAGCGCCGGCAGCAGGGCGGTGATGGTGGTGCCGGTGTTCTGGGCGATCGCCATCGCCGAGACGCGGGTGCGGGTCTGGAACAGCTCCGGGTAGAAGCTCGGGAAGACGGCGTTGTAGCCCTGGTACACCACGCCCCACATCAGCAGCGAGCAGACGATCGCCAGCGTCACGTTGCCGATGCTGATCGCGTAGAGGTAGACGAAGGAGAACAGGCCCGAGGCCAGCGCGCCGACGATGATGGGCGGGCGGCGGCCGATCCGGTCCGAGAGGTTGCCGACCATCGGGATGATGAGCACGGCGAGGACGTTGCCCAGCACCGGGATCCACAGATAGACGTCCTTGTGGAAGCCGATGCCGTAGGCCGGCTGCACCGCGTAGGCGGCGCCGAAGATGGTGGCGACGACCGGGATGACGTTCATCAGCGCCATGCAGGCGACGCGCACCATGTCGTCCCAGCTCAGCCGGAAGGCCTCGACGATGGGCGAGGCCGGCACCTGGCCGTGCTGGCTCTCCTCGGCGAAGGCGGGCGTCTCGTCCACCTCGCGGCGGATGACGTAGCCGGCGATGATGACCACCACGCTGAGCAGGAAGGGGATGCGCCAGCCCCAGCTGTTGAACGCCTCCTCCGGCATGTAGGCGGCCAGCGGCAGGAACACCGCCGCGGCGAGGATCTGCCCGGCCTGCACGCCCTGCAGGCTGAAGCTGGCGAAGAAGCCGCGGCGGCCGAAGGGCGCGTGCTCCAGGATCATCGAGCTGGCGCCCGAGATCTCGCCCGCCACCGCGAAGCCCTGGACCAGCCGCAGCAAGACCAGCAGCGCCGGGGCGAGCAGGCCGACCTGCTGGTAGGTGGGCAGCAGGCCGACCGCCATGGTCGAGATGCCCATCAGGAACATGCAGACCAGCAGCACCTGCTTGCGGCCATGCGTATCGCCCCAATGTCCGAGCACGAAGGCGCCGATGGGACGGGCGACGTAGCCGACGCCGTAGGTGGCGAGCGAGGCGATGATGCCGACCGTCGGGTTGGACGAGGGGAAGAAGATCTGCGGGAAGACCAGGGAAGCGGCCGTCGCGTAGATGAAGAAGTCGTAATATTCTAGCGCGGAGCCGATCCAGCCGCTGGCGGCGGCCTTCTTCGACTGGTGACGGCCGCCTGGCTCGTGATGTGAGGCGCTGCTCATGCCGTTTTCCTCCGTGGCGTGGTTGGATGCTGCGGGCCCGGTCGTTGCGGCGCGGTCCCGGCGAAGCGGTGCCGGGCTGCCGGGAAACCGTGCCGATGCGGAACCGGGCTTTCCGGCCTCGGACATCGCGTGACGGGTCGTGTCGGACGACGGGCCTGGCTCGGCCGAGCGTTCGGGCAGGGCGTCCTCCTCGATCTTCGTCGCCGGCGATATGAACTACCCGGTACGTACGAGGCAATGTTTTTTTGCCATACACCTTGTTCATGCAGGCCGGGGTTCGTGCAGGCCGGGTTCATGCAGGCCAGGGTTCATGCGGGCCGGGTGGGCGCCGCCGGGCAGCCACGGCTTGACGGTGCCGGCCGGGACGCTGAGACCTTCCCGGCGGCAGGGCGGCAGGGCGGCAGGGCGGCAGGGCGGCAGGGCGGCAGGGCGGCAGGGCGGCAGGGCGGCAGGGCGGCAGGGCGGCAGGGCGGCAGGGCGGCAGGGCGGCAGGGCGGCAGGGCGGCAGGGCGGCAGGGCGGCAGGGCGGCAGGGCGGCAGGGCGGCAGGGCGGCAGGGCGGCAGGGCGGCAGGGCGGCAGGGCGGCAGGGCGGCAGGGCGGCAGGGCGGCAGGGCGGCAGGGCGGCAGGGCGGCAGGGCGGCAGGGCGGCAGGGCGGCAGGGCGGCAGGGCGGCAGGGCGGCAGGGCGGCAGGGCGGCAGGGCGGCAGGGCGGCAGGGCGGCAGGGCGGCAGGGCGGCAGGGCGGCAGGGCGGCAGGGCGGCAGGGCGGCAGGGCGGCAGGGCGGCAGGGCGGCAGGGCGGCAGGGCGGCAGGGCGGCAGGGCGGCAGGGCGGCAGGGCGGCAGGGCGGCAGGGCGGCAGGGCGGCAGGGCGGCAGGGCGGCAGGGCGGCAGGGCGGCAGGGCGGCAGGGCGGCAGGGCGGCAGGGCGGCAGGGCGGCAGGGCGGCAGGGCGGCAGGGCGGCAGGGCGGCAGGGCGGCAGGGCGGCAGGGCGGCAGGGCGGCAGGGCGGCAGGGCGGCAGGGCGGCAGGGCGGCAGGGCGGCAGGGCGGCAGGGCGGCAGGGCGGCAGGGCGGCAGGGCGGCAGGGCGGCAGGGCGGCAGGGCGGCAGGGCGGCAGGGCGGCAGGGCGGCAGGGCGGCAGGGCGGCAGGGCGGCAGGGCGGCAGGGCGGCAGGGCGGGCGGCGCCTGGCTGCGACGGGCAACGGACTCGACGGACAGGCACAGGGAATCCGGCATGGGCGCGCGCGTGGTGGTGATCGGCGGTGGCCTCGGCGGCCTGGCCGCGGCGGTGGTGGCGCAGGCGCGCGGGCACCGGGTGACGCTGTTCGACAAGAACGACTGGCTCGGCGGCAAGGCGGCGGTGCTGCGGCTGGAGGAGACCGAGGGCAGCGGCGCCGCCGCCAACCGGGCGTGGCGCTTCGACATGGGGCCGACCATCCTGACCGTGCCGCGCGTGCTGCGGCGGGTGGTGGAGGAGGCGGGGCGGCGGCTGGAGGACGAGATCCCGCTGGTCCGGCTCGACCCGCAATGGCGCTGCTTCTTCGAGGACGGAACGCGGATCGACCTCGTGGAGCGCGTGGACGCGATGGCGGCGGCGATGGACCGCTTCGCGCCGGACAAGGGGCTGGGCGAGGGCTACCGGAAGTTCCAGGACATCGCGCGCCACCTGCACGGCGTCTCGGAGAAGTTCTTCTTCTGGAAGTCCGTGGAGGGAATCACCGACACGATCGACTTCCGCGCCAACCTCTCGCCCTCGACCATGCGCGACGTGCTGAGCCTGCGCATGGGGCAGACCGTGGCGAAGGTGATCCGCGGCCACGTGCCGGATGCGCGGCTGGCGCAGATGCTGGACCACTACTGCCAGTACGTGGGCTCCTCGCCCTATCTCGCGCCGGCGGTGCTGTGCTCGATCGGCGACATGCAGGCGAGCGAGGGCATCTGGTACCCGGAGGGCGGCACGCGCGCCGTGGCGGAGGGGCTGGCACGGCTGGCGACGGAGCTCGGCGCGGAGCTGCGGCCGGGGACGGAGATCGTCGGGCTGGACACGACGGGCGGTGCGGTGCGCGCCGTCACCACGGCTGCCGGCGAGGTGGTGCCGTGCGACGCGGTGATCTCCAACATGGACGCGATCCGCACCTACACCGAGCTGGTGGGCGGGGCGGCGGGGAAACGCTACGCCGGCAAGGGGTTCGAGCCGGCCTGCTCAGGCGTGGTGCTCTATCTCGGCCTGGACCGGCGCTACGAGCACCTCGCGCACCACGACTTCGTCTTCTCGCGCGATGCCGAGGAGGAATTCGACGCGATCTACCGCCAGGGCGTGCCGGCGCCGGACCCGACCGCCTACCTGGCGGCGCCGGCGGCGACGGACCCCTCCGTGGCGCCCGAGGGCGGCGAGGCGCTCTACGTGCTGGTGCACACGCCGCACCTCCGGCCCGGGCAGGACTGGAAGGCGATGTTCCCCGGCTACCGGCAGGTGATCCTGGACAAGCTGAAGCGCACGGCGGGGCTCGAGGACATCGAGCGGCGCATCGTGGTGGAGCGGCACCTGACGCCGCAGGACATCCACGACCGCTACAGGGTGCTGGACGGCGCCATCTACGGGCTGGCGAGCCACGGGCGCTGGCTCGGCGCCTTCAAGCCGGGCAACCGCTCGAGGCAGGTGCGCGGGCTGTACCTCGCCGGCGGGGCGGCGCATCCGGGGCCGGGCATGCCGATGGTGATGATGTCCGGCTGGATCGCGGCGGATTCGCTGGATGCCGATCTCGGCCCGGCCGGTCGGCGGGAGGCGGCCGTGGCCGGCTGATCCGGCCTCGGCGGGAACCATGTCGCCGGACGGCCACGGTGCGCGCCGCCCCGCCGCCCGGCATGGCAAGTCAATACCCACGCAACCGAAACCATTCTATGCTCGCCGCATGAGCATCTACGAGCCGCCGCTCCCGCGTGACGAAGGCGGTCGCCGACGGCCGGCGCCGAACCCGCGCGGCACGCTGGCCGCGCTGCTCGGCGCGGATGCCGCGTCGGCCGCGGGGCCTGCCGCCGGGCCGCCCGTCGGGCCGCCCGGGGCGCCATCGTCCGGGGGGCCATCGTCCGGGGAAACCTTCGGGCTGCCCTCCGGGGGCATCGACAGCCAGGCCGGCACCGGCACGCTGGCGTGGCTGCGGGCGGACCTTCCCGGCAACGCGCCGGGAAACGGGGCGGGGCCGATGCTCCGGCAGATGGCCGCGGCGGCACCGGGGACGCGATACCCCGCCATGCCCACGCCTTCCGCACCGGCTGCCATGGGTCCGGCCACCATGCCGGCGGGAGGGCTACCCTTCCCGGCGCCATCCATCCCCGCCGGCCATCCTGCCGATGGTGGCAGGCCCCATGGCGGCCGGGAGGCCATGACCCCGATGGCCGCCGCGACGACGCCGGCCGCCGCCCTGCCCCTGCGCGTGCCCACCTCTCCCGCGTCGGATCGCCCCGGCCCGGATGCCGCGGAGCGGCACGACACGCCGGCATCCGTCGCGCCCCGGCGGGCCGCGCCGCGCCGGGCCGGCGGGTGGCTGACGCTGCTGGTGCTGGCATTCAGCCTCGGCATGTACTGGATGTGGCGCAACTGACGGCCCATCCCTGACCGCGCCGCTCCCCGCGGCGGGGACAGGGCGCTGCCGCCTTCCCTCCGCCCGGGACGGGTACGCCCCGCCACGCCGGAACGGCCGCGCTGCGTCCGGTCCGGGCGGACGCCCCAACCCGTCGGGGGTGGTCGCGCCGTCGGAACCGCGCGTGCGCTGAGGTGTTGGTTGGGCGAGCCGGTGGAATGGTGGCCCGCCTTCTCCGCCGCCCGGCGCGGGGCATGGCCGCCGCGCCGCCAACGAACGGGGAGCCGCAGTCATGCGCAATCGCTTCATGGTGTTCACCGCGCTCGGCACGGCATTGCTGGCGATGCCGGCTCTGGCGGCGCCGCGCGACCGCACCGCGCCGCAGGGCGGCGACGGCAGCGCGATCGGCGAGATGCAGCAGGAACTGCGCTCGCCCGGCACGCCCTGGGTTCCGGCGCAGCGGCGCGATGCCGCGGCCGCGGACGCGATGGGGCCGGAAACGCCGTTCCCGCTCCTGCAACGCGCCGAGGCGATGGTGCAGCGCGGTCGGCTGGGCGAGGCGAACGAACTGCTCGAGCGCGCCTCCACGCGCCTGCTGACCCGTTCCACCCTGGCGAGCCAGGCGGACCAGCCGATGCAGTCCGGCGCGGTGGAGGCGATCAGCCGGGCGCGGACCGCCCTGATGAGCCGCGACCGCGCCGGGGCCCAGCAGCAGATCGCGCAGGCGATGCGCATGGTCGGTCAGGTTCCGGTCGAGCCGATCACCGATGTCATGCCGCCCGCCGCGCCGCCGCCCGGCCGCGCGATGAAGCGGCTGGACGGTGCCGCCCTGACGCCGGCGTACGAGAACGCCTTCCGGATGGCCCAGGCCGGGCCGCAGATGTCGCCCACCACCGGCTCCGGCACGCGCAACGGCACGGCCGCCCAGCCCAACGTGGCGCGTCCCTCGGGCGTGCCCGGCACCGGCACCACCATGGGCACGACCGGTGCCCCGGCGCCGGGGACGGGCGGCGGCTCGATGCCGCGCCCGGGCATGCCGGGCAACAACCAGGGCGGCGGCGGCAACAACGCCGCCGGCGGCAGCACCGGCGGCTGATCCCGCCCGCGACCTCGCGCGCCGGCAGCCCTCCGGCCCATCCACCCGGCGGGGCCGGGAAGGGTGACGACAATGGCCGATAGCAGGGGGGCCGATAGCAGGGGGGCCGATAGCAGGGGGGCCGATAGCAGGGGGGCCGATAGCAGGGGGGCCGATAGCAGGGGGGCCGATAGCAGGGGGGCCGATAGCAGGGGGCCGATATCGGGGCCGCGCCTTCGGGGCGCGGCCTCCGCATGCCCGGCATTCGCCTCGGGGACGCGGGTAAGTCTCGCTTTTCAGGGCCGGGACGCCTATGTGTTGCGCCGCAACACGCCGCCTTCCCGCCTCGCCACGCCGCTGCCGGCCACTCCGCCGGTGGGAGCGCGTTGTGCTGCGGTTACCGGCCCGACCGGATGCCTCGCCCAATGGAACTCCGCAACGTCGCCATCATCGCGCACGTCGACCACGGCAAGACCACGCTGGTGGACAACCTGCTGAAGCAGGCCGGCGCCTTCCGCGCCAACCAGCAGGTCGCCGAACGTGCGCTCGACCGCAACGACCTGGAGCGGGAGCGGGGCATCACCATCCTCGCCAAGTCCACCGCCGTCGAGTGGAAGGGCGTCAAGATCAACATCGTGGACACGCCCGGCCACGCCGATTTCGGCGGCGAGGTGGAGCGCATCCTCTCCATGGTGGACGGCGCCATCGTGCTCTGCGACGCGGCCGAGGGCCCGCTGCCGCAGACCAAGTTCGTGCTGACCAAGGCGCTGGCGCGCGGCCTCAAGCCGATCGTCGTCATCAACAAGGTGGATCGGCAGGACGCCCGCCCGGACGAGGTCCACAACGAGGTGTTCGACCTGTTCGCGGCGCTCGGCGCGACCGACGAGCAGCTCGACTTCCACACCATGTTCGCCTCGGGCCGCCAGGGCTGGGCCGACATGAGCATGGACGGTCCGCGCAAGGACCTGTCGCCGATGTTCGACCTGATCCTGAGCCACGTGCCGGCGCCGAAGGTCGACCTCGACAAGCCCTTCGCGATGAACGCCTCGATCCTGGAGAGCGACAACTTCCTCGGCCGCATCCTGACCGGGCGCGTCGAGCAGGGCACGGCCAGGGTCAACATGCCCGTCCGCGTGCTGCGCCAGGACGGCACGGTGGTCGAGAGCGGCCGCCTGACCAAGCTGATGACCTTCTCCGGCCTCGACCGCGTGCCGGTGGACGAGGTGCAGGCGGGCGACATCATCGCCATCGCCGGCCTCTCCGACGCCACCATCCCCGATACCATCGCCTCCCCCGAGGTGACCGAGCCGCTGCCGGCCATCCCGGTCGACCCGCCGACCCTCTCCATGACCTTCCGCATCAACGACGGCCCGCTCGGCGGCCGCGAGGGCAAGAAGGTCACCTCCCGCCAGATCCGCGACCGGCTCTACAAGGAGACCGAGGGCAACGTCGCCATCCGCGTCAAGGACAGCGAGGAGGCGGACAGCTTCGAGGTGGCCGGGCGCGGCGAGCTGCAGCTCGGCGTGCTGATCGAGCAGATGCGCCGCGAGGGTTTCGAGCTGACCATCGGCCGCCCGCGCGTGCTGACCCGCGAGAACCCGGAGACGGGCGAGCGCGAGGAGCCGTTCGAGGAGTGCCTGGTCGACGTGGACGAGGGCTATTCCGGCGTCGTCGTCGAGAAGATGTCGCAGCGCAAGGGCGTGATGCAGGACATGCGCCCCTCGGGCGGCGGCAAGGTGCGCCTCACCTTCCACATCCCGAGCCGCGGCCTGATCGGCTACCACGGCGAGTTCCTGACCGACACGCGCGGCACGGGGATGATGAACCGCCTGTTCCTCGGCTACCAGCCCTGGGCCGGCCCGATCGAGGGCCGCCGCAACGGCAGCCTGATCTCGAACTCCGACGGCGAGGCGATCCAGTACGCGCTGTTCTACCTGCAGGAGCGCGGCACGCTGTTCGTCGATCCGGGCGTGAAGGTCTATGTCGGCATGATCCTCGGCGAGCACAGCCGGGAGAACGACCTCGACGTGAACCCGATCAAGGAGAAGAAGCTCACCAACATCCGCGCCGCCGGCAAGGACGAGGCCCTGCTGCTGACGCCGCCGCGCCGGATGAGCCTGGAGCAGGCCATCGCCTACATCGAGGAGGACGAGCTGGTGGAGGTCACCCCCTCCGCCGTGCGCATCCGCAAGCGCTACCTCGACCCGCACGAGCGCAAGAAGCACGCGCGCCGGGCGGAGAGCGAGGCGGCCTGAGCCGATACGCGGGTGCGGGGGGCTTCGCCCCCTGCGACCCCGACCAGGGAAGGCAGGGCCTTCCCTGGACCCATCCGCCAGGGTCGAACATGCGTTCGACCAGGTTCCTGGACCTCCGCTGGCGTTCGGGCCTCGATGGTTCGATTCGAACGGAGTTTCCAAAGGGGCTTCGCCCTTTGGTGGGGTCCAGGGGCAACGCCCCTGGCGGGGTTCGGGGCAGCGCCCCGATGCCCTACGCCTGCCGCTGAGCCCGCCGCTCGCTCTCGGTCTTGAGCTGCCCGCACGCCGCCAGGATGTCCCGCCCGCGCGGCCGGCGGATCGGGCTGGCGTAGCCCGCCTCGTTGAGGATGTCGGCGAAGCGGCCGATCACCTCGGAATGGCTGGTCTTGTACGGGCTGCCGGGCCAGGGGTTGAACGGGATCAGGTTCACCTTGGCGGGGATGCCGCGCAGCAGGCGCACCAGCTCGCGCGCCTCGGCCTCGCTGTCGTTCACGCCGCGCAGCATCACGTACTCGAAGGTGATTCGCCGCGCGTTGGAGGCGCCGGGGTAGCGGCGGCAGGCGGCCATCAGCTCGGCGATCGGGTACTTGCGGTTCAGCGGCACGATCTCGTCGCGCAGCTCATCCGTCACCGCGTGCAGCGAGACGGCGAGGCCCACGTTCAGCTCCGCGCCGCAGCGGTCCATCATCGGCACCACGCCGGAGGTGGAGAGGGTGATGCGCCGGCGCGAGAGGCCGATGCCCTCGCCGTCCATCAGGATGCGCAGCGCCTTGGCGACGTTCTCGTAATTGTAGAGCGGCTCGCCCATCCCCATCATGACGACGTTGGAGAGCAGCCGCGTGGCGCCGTCGGTCGGGCTCGGCCATTCGCCGTAGCTGTCGCGCGCCGCCATGAACTGGCCGACGATCTCGGCCGCCGAGAGGTTGCGCACCAGCCTCTGCGTGCCGGTGTGGCAGAAGCGGCAGGAGAGGGTGCAGCCCACCTGCGAGGAGATGCAGACGGCGCCGCGATCCTCCTCGGGGATGTACACGGTTTCCGCCTGCTGCCCGTCGCGGAAGCGGAACAGCCACTTGCGCGTCTCGTCGGCGCTGGTCTGCACCGTCGCGACCTCCGGCCGGCCGACCACGAAGCGCTCCGCCAGCCTGCGCTGCATGGGCTTCGCGATGGTGGACATCGCGGCGAAGTCGGCGGTGCCCTGGTGGTAGATCCAGTGCCAGAGCTGCTTGGCGCGGAACGGCTTCTCGCCGATCGCCACCATCTCGGCCGCCAGCTCCTCGCGCGAGAGGCCGACCAGGTCGCGCCTGCCGTCCGCCAGCGTCGCCTCGGGCGGCGCGAACAGCGCGGTCTTGGCCAGGATGCGCGCCGCCTCCTCCGCGCGCAGCCCCGCCTGCGCCTCGGAGAGGGACGCGGCGGGCGGGGCGGCGGGCGGGGTCAGCGCGTTCATGGCGGGGCTCGGATGGGGCGGCTCAGCGCCGGCCGGAAGAAGGGCCGGGGGGCGGGCACTCGCGGCTGATCGCCTCGTAGGCGGCGGTGAAGCCGTTGAGCGGGAAGGTGTCGGAGGCGGTGCCGCGGCCGTTCGGGCCGGGGCCGCTGGTCTTCGCCTCGCGGCCGCCCCGCATGGCCGCCACGGCGGCGCGGCCGTCGCGGGCGAAGGCGCTGTCGGCGGCGGTGTAGAAGGGCAGCTCGGTGCCGCCGATGGTCATGGTGACCTCGGCGTTGCGCGGGAAGGAGTAGCCGGCGCGCACCGCCACCTGGTCGCGGCCCTGCGGCCGCTGCGTCACCAGCAGCAGCACGTTCTGGCGGTTGCCCGCCCCCTCGGAGCGCGAGGCGCGGGTGAAGGCGTAGCAGACCTTCTGGCCGCCCTCCATGTGGGTCGCGGCCGTCCAGTCGCCGAAGGTGCCGAGGCGCGCCGGCCCGCCGGCCGGGCGTGCCGGCGCGCTCGCGCCGGACTGGCGCGACTGCGCGGCCACGGGCGGCGCGGCCGCCAGGGCGAGGGTGAGGATGGCGGCAACGGTCGGGGCAAGGTCGGTGCGGCGCATGGGCGCTAGATACGGCGCGACTCCGGCGGCAGCAACCGCCGGGCGGCCTTTGGCGACCCACGGCACGGCAGGCATGCGGTTTCGCCTCCCCGAGGCGTTCCGCCTCCCGTCGATCCGCTCTAGAAGCACCCCACGGCGCGCGGCCGCACGGCCAGCCCCCCACCCACCCCGACGGAGCGGCATGACCGACGCGCGCGACGCCCAGCTTTCCGCCCAGTACGAGGCCTATCCCTACCCGGCGCGCGACCCGCGGCAGGAGGCGAAGCGGCTGGTGGTCGGCAGCCCCAGCCACCTGCGCGAGATCGACCACTGGATCTTCGGCGCGCGCCGCCCGGCCGCGCGGCCCCTGCGCGCGCTGGTGGCGGGCGGCGGCACGGGCGATGCCACGATCATGCTGGCGCAGCAGATGCAGTCGGCTGGCCGCGCCGGCGAGGTGGTGTGGCTCGACCGCTCCGCCGCCGCCCGCCGCATCGCCGCGGCTCGCGCCGAGGCCCGAGGGCTCGGCAATGTCCGCTTCGTCGAGGGCTCGCTGCTCGACCTGCCGGATGCCGTCCCCGGCTCGCCCTTCGACTACATCGACTGCTGCGGCGTGCTGCACCACCTGCCGGACCCGGCGGCGGGGCTCGCGGCGCTGGTCTCGGCCCTGGCGCCGGGGGGCGGCATCGGGCTGATGGTCTACGCGCCGCATGGCCGCACCGGCGTCTACATGATGCAGGACGCGCTGCGCCTGCTCGCCCCGCCCGAGGAGACGCCGGCCGCGCGCGTCGAGGCGGCAAGGCGGCTGTGGAAGGGGCTGCCGGAGACCAACTGGCTGCGCCGCAACCCCTACCTCTCCGACCACCTCGACGGCGGCGATGCCGGCCTCTACGACCTGCTGCTGAACCCGCGCGACGTGGCCTTCACCGTGCCGGCGCTGGAAGCGCTGGTGCGCGGCGCCGGGCTGCGCATCGCCTGCCTCGTCGAGCCGCTGCGCTACGACCCCGACACCTACCTGACCGACCCGCGCCTGCGCGCCCGCGCCGAGGCGCTCGACCCGGTGTCGCGCGCCGCGCTGGCCGAGGCGGTCGCCGGCAACATGGGCATCCACATCGCCTACTGCGTCCGCGCCGACGACCCGGTGGCGGCGCCCCCCTGGGACTCGCCGGACGCGGTGCCGGTGCTGCGCGAGCTGGACGGGCCGACGCTCGCGCGCGGCCTGCCGTCGACCGGCGCCATGCCGGTGACCTTCGACGGTATCCGCGTCACCGTGCCGCTGCCGCGCCTCGCCGCGGCGATCCTGCAGCGGGTGGACGGGGTGCGCAGCATCGGCGCGATCGGCGACGAGCTGGCGGCGGCCGGCACCTCCCGCGAGGCCTTCGCGCGTGACGTCGCGGCGCTGCGCCGGGCGCTGGAGCCGCTGAACCGAATGCTGCTGGCGGCGCCTTGAGCGGGGCCGGGACGCGCGGCGAGGCAGGCGCCGCCCCGACCGCCCCCATGATGGTCGGTCCCACGGCGGCCGGACCGGGAAGGATCGGGCCGGGAAGGATCGGGTCGGGGAAGGCGGGCGCGTGACCGCGCCGGACACCGTCATCGTCGTCTTCGGCGCCGCGATCCGGCCGGACGGCACGGCGAGCCCGACGCTGCGCCGGCGCATCGAGGCGGCGGCGGCCTACGGCGCGCGCCAGGTCTCGCCGCTCTACTGCGTCACCGGCGGCCAGGGCCGCTACGGCCCGCCCGAGGCCGAGGTGATGGCGGCGCTGCTGCGCGACCACGGCGTGCCGGAAGCGGCGATCCTGCAGGAGCGGACGGGCCTCGACACCCTCTCCTCCGCCATCGCCTGCACGCACCTGCTGCGTGGCATGGGACATGCAGGCCCGGTGCGCGTGGCCACCAGCTTCTACCACCTGCCGCGCTGCGTGCTGCTGCTGCGCCTCGCCGGGCTGCGGGCAAGGCCGGTGCCGCCCCCCGCGACACCGGCCGGCATGAGCCGCTGGGGCATGTGGTACTGGCGCCTGCGCGAGGTGCCGGCCATCCCCTACGACGCGCTGCTGATGCTGTGGGCCAGGCTGCGGGGGCGGGTTTGAACGGACGAGGCTTGCGGCGGACCGGTCCGGCGGCCATGGCGGAACGGGTGCCGCTGCGCATCCGGGCACCGGGGAAGGCGCCGCCTTCTCCGTACCCCATCCGTCCCCCGGGGACGGCCTTGCCTTCCCCGGCCCCCATCCGCCCCATGGTCCCTTGGAAGGGCGAAGCCCTGCTGGACCTCTGTTCGTTTGGGTTCGGGCTGTCGCAACCGCCGGGCTGCCCTTCCCGGCACGGGGGATCCAAGGGGGCTTCGCCCCTTGGCGGAGGGTGCAGGGAGGCAGCGCCTCCCTGCCGGGGTCCGGGGCGGAGCCCCGAAAGGCCCGCCTGTTGACCGCCCCCTCCCTCCTCCTGCTCTCCGCCGGCGGCTTCTGCGCCAGCGCCGGCATCCGCCTGCTCGACCCGCTGCTGCCCATGGTGGCGCGCGACTTCGGCGTGGCGGTCGGCCAGATGGGCGCCGTGGTGGCCGCCTTCGCCCTGCCCTACGGGCTCAGCCAGGTCGTGATGGGCCCACTCGGCGACCGCCTCGGCAAGCTGCGCATGGTGGCGGTGGCGCTGCTGCTCTACGGCCTCGCGCATCTCGCCGCCGCCTGGCTGGCGGGCAGCCTGGGGGCGCTGGCGCTGCTGCGCGCGCTGGGCGGGGCCTTCGCCGGGGCGGTGATGCCGCTGCTGCTCGCCCATCTCGGCGACACCGTGCCCTATGCCGAGCGGCAGGCGACGATCAGCCGCTTCCTGACCGGCTCCGTGATGGCCTTCCTGCTCACCGGACCGCTGGTCGGCGTGGCGGGCGAGGCGGGGGGCTGGCGCCTGGCCTTCGCGCTGTTCGGCACCGTGGCCTGCCTCGTCGGCGCGCTGCTGGCCTGGCGGCTGGGGCCGGCGCTGTGGCAGCCGGCCGGGGTGGCGGGGGGCGGCGGCTTCCGCTCCTATCTCCGCCTGCTGCGGCAGCCGGCGGGTCGGCGGTTGCTGCTGGCGGCGTTCCTGGATGGCGGGCTGCTGGTCGGCGGCGCCTTCCCCTTCATCGGCTCCTTCCTGATCGAGCATCTCGGCCACACGGCGGGCGAGGCGGGGCTGGTGATCGCCTGCTTCGGCTTCGGCGCCTTCGCCTACACGCGGCTGGCCAGGCGGCTGCTGGCGCGGCTCGGGGAGTCGGGGATGCTGGTGGGCGGCGGCGTGCTGATCGGCCTCGGCCTCGCCGGCATCGCCGTGGCGCCGGCCTGGTGGGTGGTGGCGCCGATCCAGGCGCTGCTCGGCTTCGGCTTCTTCCTGCTGCACGGCACCCTGCAGGCACGCGCCACCGAGGCGTTGCCGGAGGCGCGCGGCACCTCCGTCTCCGCCTTCGTGATGGCGCTGTTCCTGGGGCAGAGCCTGGGCTCGATCGCCTTCGGCGCGCTGATCGGCGCGGTCGGGTACCGCGCCGGCTTCGGGATCGGGGCGGCGGCGGTGGGGCTGTTCGCGCTCTGGGCGCGGCGGGGATAGGCGGACAGGAGGGTGTTCCGGAAGGCGGGCCGGCGCAGGCGGCGGGCCCCGGCGCCGCCGTTGCGTCCCGCGCGGCATCCGGGGTCGGCGCGGTGTCGACCCCGCGCGGCAGCCCGCCGGACCTCGCGGTCCGCGCGGGAAGGCTCCGCGCTGGACAGCCGGCGCGCCCCGGGGCCAGCCTGCGGCGGCGGGCCGGTGCCGGCCCCGCCCCGGCGCCGCGCCAGGCCGCCGGGCATCCGGTGAGGTCCGATGCGGCTGCCCCTGTTTCTCGTCGATGCCTTCGCCACCCGCCCCTTCGAGGGCAACCCGGCCGCCGTGGTGCCGCTGCCGCGCTGGCTGCCGGACCCGGTGCTCCAGGCCATGGCGGCCGAGCACAACCTCAGCGAGACGGCCTTCCTGGTCGCCGGGCCCGAGGGCTGGCAGCTGCGCTGGTTCACGCCGCGGCAGGAGGTGCCGCTCTGCGGCCACGCCACCCTGGCCAGCGCCTTCGTGCTGGCGACGGAGATGGGCGAAGAGAGCCCGCTGCGTTTCCACACCGCCTCCGGCCTGCTCGGCGTGGCGCAGGAGGAGGGACGCTTCGTGCTCGAGTTCCCCGCCTGGGCGCCGGTGCCGGTGGCGGCGCCGCCTGGGCTGGTGGAGGCGCTGGGCGCCACGCCGCGCGCCGTGTGGAAGGCGCGCGACTGGATCTGCCTGTTCGACAGCCCGGACGAGGTGCTGGCGCTGCGGCCGGACCATGCGCGGATCGCGGCGCTGCCGGATGGCGAGCCGGCCCCCGGCGTGCCGCCGCAGCCGGCCCGCGTGGCGGCCACGGCCCCCGGCGCGGGCTGGCGGGGCAGCGAGTACGACGCCGTCTCGCGCTACTTCTCGGCCAAGGTCGGCGCGGCGGAGGACCCGGTGACGGGGGCGGCGCACACCCAGCTCGTGCCCTTCTGGGCGGACCGGCTGGGGCGGGAGCGTCTGGTCTGCCGGCAGGCGAGCGCGCGCGGCGGCACGCTGTGGTGCGAGCGACGGGGCGACCGCGTGCGGCTGGGCGGGCATGCCGTGCTGTACGGGCGCGGCGAGGTGCGGGTGCCGGGGTAGGGCGCCCGGCTGGGTGGCGTGCGCGGCGCGTTCAGGGCGTCACCGGATCGAGGCGTGCCGTCGCCCGCTGCCTGCCCGCCTCGTAAGTGATCCGGAACGCGTTCCCGGGCAGCGGCTCCAGCAGCAGCGAGACGCCGGGCCAGGGCTCAGCGGCCAGCGCGTCGCCGCGATGGCCGATCGCCGCCTCGGCATAGCCACGGGAATCCGCGTCCTTCCAGGCATAGACGAGCCGCCCGCTGTCCAGCACGACCATCGCGTCCGGGCCGTCCGCGCCGAAGCGCCCGCACCAGCCCGCGGCACCGGGCGGCAATGGGCCGGGCAACAGGAAGTCCAGGGTCGTCCACTGCTCGGGCGGGACCTCCGGCGCGGTAGGCGTGGCGGCGAAGCCGGCACGCAGGGCGGCCAGGTAGTCCGGCAGAAGCTGCCGCCAGTTGGCGGGGGCGAAGGTGTGGTGCCCCTCGATGCCGGGCTCGCCGGGATAGTCACGCCAGCGCTGCGCGGGGCGGAAGCGGCTGCTCCATTCGAAGATGTGCCTGGCGCCTTCGGGGAACACGAGCGTGTCGGTGCGCAGATGCTGGAACAGCACCGGCGCCGTGATCCGCGCGGCAGCGTTGGCGATCGGGCGGATGCTCGCCTCCATGTGGCCGTAGGCGGCGCCGGTGGCCTGGGCGATGACACCGCCATAGGGCCGCTGCGCCGCGGCGAGCAGAGAGACCACGCCGCCATGGCTGCCGCCGGTGATGACGCAGCGCGCCCCGTCCACGTCCGGTCGCGCGCAGGCCCAGTCGGCGGCGGCATTGGCATCCCCGGCGCGGCCCAGCAGCATCTCGAAGGTGGCCCTGGTGCCGCGCCGCACCACGGCCAACGGGTCCGGGCCCGCCGAACCGCCATAGCCCCGGCCTTCCGGGAACAGGGACAGGACCCCGCCAGCGGCGCTGCGTGCCCAGGCCGGGTTGTCCGGGTCGATGGTGGGGCGCGACGGATCGCCAGTCGGCGTGCCGTCGGCGCCCATGCCGATGCCGGAACCGTGGTTCTGGACCAGCAGCGGGAACGGCCCCGGGCCGGGCGGACGGACGATCCAGACGACGAGATCGAGACCGTCGTGACGGTGGACGTGGCGTTCGAAGACGACGCCGTGGCGTTCCAGGATCAGGGGCATATCGGTCATCGGCACCACCCACGCCTGCGGCCATTCCCTGACCGATCCGAGCACGGCGCGGGGTGCGCCGTCACCTGCCTCACCCCCCGCCCGCCCCCAGCACCCGCGCCCGCAGCAGCGGCACCGGCCAGTCCAGGAAGGTCCGCAGCCGGCGCGACAGGTGCCGGTGCGGATAGACGAAGGCGAGCGGCATCGGCGGCGCGGCGTGGTCGGGCAGCACCGCCACCAGCTCGCCCGCCTCCGGATGCGCGCGCACGTCGCAGGCCGGCACCTGGATCAGCCCGAGCCCGGCGAGGCAGCAGGCGATGCAGGATTCCGCGCGGTTCACCGTCACCCGCCGTGGCGGCGACAGGGTGCGCACCTCGCCGCCCCGCGCATACTCCCACGGCTCGACCCGCCCGCTGGCGGGCGAGGCATAACCGACGACTTGGTGCCACCGAAGACATCTTCGTTACTTATTCGTTCTGACATGCCGCCGAGCGTCAAGATTTATCATAAATATTCCTATTATAGGAAAATTTACTTGGCCTGCTCCAGCCTATACCGTATGCTTCGCGGCAGATTTCCGGAGTTTGTTCATGCCTCTCGCAAGCTCTATAACCCCCCCCCCCCCGACATCTTTGCTCATTGACGTGGTAGGGAACGGCCAAACCAACCATCCCAGGGATATTCTCTGGACCAAGGCTGCCCTGTGGCATTTGGGGCGTTATCGCCACCATGGCGAATTGAACCATTACATCGATCGCATGCTGCACGAGGCGATCCAAGCCTACCAGCGTGACCGCGGCTTGCGTCGGGATGGCTGGATCGGCCCGAATGGCGAAACGGAATGGACGTTGCGGGTCGAGCTTCATCACTGCCGTTCGGAGATCCGGCGATGAGCGACTGGATGGAATCGCTCCGGCCTTCTCTCGATCCTGACGAACAGGAACTGTCGGATGCCCGTACCTTTTTCGATCGGACTCAACTCGGCTTCGATGCCGCGGCGGCGCTGAGCCCAGGCTTCAGAACCGCCGCGGAAAATCTACGCCGCTATCGCAGCGGGGTCGGTGGGCGGCGCGACTACACAAGCGAGGAGATCGCGCAATTCGATCCGCTGATGGCGCAGGAAGATCGCAACCGCAGCAGAATGGAGCGGGGTACATTTGTCGGAAGAACGCGGGCCAATTCCCAAGTCACGCGCCTGAGCAAATTGAACGATGGGGAGACCCTCGCCTTCGAAGACGGCTACGATGCCGCTTACCCCACGAGCAATAACGAGGCGGCTCAAAGCTTGCCTGGCAGGTTGGAGAGAATTGCGGACACCGCCGGGAGCATCATAACCAATCCGGCGACCTACCTCGCTTTCGGGCAGAACAACGTCGCGTCCCGCGGCCAATTCAGCGCTCGGCGGGATGGGAACCGTCTGTTAATCCGTGGGACCGTTTCGCACGGCTTCGGTAATACCGAGCGGGGGACGGATAGCGAGCCGTTCGACTTCCACGCCGGCCAGCCGGGCGGCGGCGAGGCCGCCACGCTGGAACGCGCCGGTGAGGCACGACCCTTCGACATGGCCTATCGGCGGCAACAGGATGTCGAAGCAGAAGCCGAGTACAACCCCGATGGAACACTGACCCTCAGGCGCGCAACATGGGGGCCGGTTCGCTGATGAGGAAGGCGATGCGATGGGCCGTGTGGCTGATCGTTCCCGGCCTCATGGCCGGCATGGCGATGGTCATCCTGCTCTTCGTCGTGCCGGACAGGTACAGCCCCACCTGTTGGGACAGCAGCAAATTCGACATGGGGTTGAGGGGGCCTTTGCGCCCGCAGGCGCTATTGCTTCTCTCTCGCGCGATGATGCAGCATGGACTCGGCTTCATCATCCGTGACAACGCCATCTACCGCACACCGGTGGACAGCCGGGAGTTCTTCGGCTCAGGCGATCCGCGCGACATGGCGCGCCGATACGGCCCGGACTACATGGATCGTGCGGATTTCGAGTCCATCGTTGTGCCGGCCATCGTCCAGTCGATCGCGCGCGGCGTGCATGCGGAAGGCATCTACTATCCGCCGCCGCCCGCGCTCGTCGAGCGGCTGAGCCGGATACCGCCCCTCGCGAGGTCAAGGCCCGACTGGGACTACCGCCTTAGCGACTGCGACGTCATGCGTCTGGCCCTGATCGAGGTCGAGAAGTTGGCGGAACCACCGCCACGATAGGACGCGCCGTCACCCGCCTCACCCCCCGCCCGCCCCCAGCACCCGCGTCCGCAGCAGCGGCACCGCCCAGTCCAGGAAGGTCCGCAGCCGGCGCGACAGGTGCCGGTGCGGATAGACGAAGGCGAGCGGCATCGGCGGCGCGGCGTAGTCGGGCAGCACGGCCACCAGCTCGCCCGCCTCCAGATGCGCGCGCACGTCGTAGGCCGGCACCTGGATCAGCCCGAGCCCGGCGAGGCAGCAGGCGATGTAGGATTCCGCGCAGTTCACCGTCACCCGACGCGGCGGCGACAGGGTGCGCACCTCGCCGCCCCGCGCATACTCCCACGGCTCGACCCGCCCGCTGGCGGGCGAGGCGTAGCCCACCACCTGGTGCCCCGCGAGGTCGGCCGGCGTGCGCGGCGTGCCGTGCCGCGCGAGATAGTCGGGGCTGGCGCAGCTGACCAGCGGCAGCGCGCCGACCGGGCGGGCGATCAGGCTGGTGTCGCCGAGCGCGCCGACCCGGATGGCGGCGTCGATCCCCTCCTGCAACAGGTCCACCGGGCGGTCGGTGACGCTCATCTCCAGCGCGATGCCGGGATGGCGGGCGAGGAATTCCGGCAGCGCCGGGGCGAGGACGAGGCGGCCGAAGCGGCCCGGCACGGTGATCCGCAGCCGCCCCTGCGCCGGCGCGCCGTCCCGGCGGAACAGCGCCTCCGCCTCCTCGTGGTCGCCGAGCAGGCGGACGCAGCGCTCGTAGAACAGCGATCCCTCCTCGGTGAGGGCGAGGCGGCGGGTGGTGCGGTGCAGCAGCCGGGCGCCGAGCCGCACCTCCAGCGCCTGCACCGCCGTGGAGACCGAGGAGCGCGGCATCCGCAGCGTGTCGGCGGCGCGGGTGAAGCTCTCGCATTCGACGACGCGGGCGAAGACGCGGAGCTGGTCGAGGCGGTCCATGGCCGGATTGTTCGCGATCCACGACAGGTCCTGTCAAGGATCGCGGGTTTATGCGCGGCGGCCGGAAGATCAGGTTGCGATCCATGGATGCGCCCGCCGGGCCATCCCGCACTCGGAGAGCCGGACGCATGACCGATCGCAGCATCATGGACCACAGCATCAAGGGGAAGGTCGTCCTCGTCGCCGGCGGCGCCAAGAATCTCGGCGGGCTGATCGCGCGCGACCTCGCCCGGCAGGGCGCGGGGGCGGTGGCGATCCACTACAACAGCGCCGCGACCGAGGCGGCGGCGCGCGAGACCCTGGTGGCGGTGCAGACCGCCGGTGCCGAGGCGGCGCTGTTCCAGGCGGACCTGACCGGCGGCGCCGCCGTGAAGGGGCTGTTCGCCGATGTCGTGACGCGCTTCGGGCGGCCGGACATCGCCGTCAACACGGTGGGCAAGGTGCTGAAGAAGCCGATCGTCGAGACCACCGAGGCCGAGTACGACGAGATGGCGGCGGTGAACGCCAAGAGCGCCTTCCTGTTCATCCGCGAGGCCGGGCGGCAACTCGCCGACAACGGGAAGCTGGTGACGCTGGTCACCTCGCTGCTCGGTGCCTTCACGCCCTTCTACGCCACCTATGCCGGCACCAAGGCGGCGGTGGAGCACTTCACGCGGGCCGCGGCCAAGGAGTTCGGCGCGCGCGGCATCTCGGTGAACGCGGTGGGACCGGGGCCGATGGATACGCCCTTCTTCTACCCGGCCGAGGGGCAGGACGCCGTGGCCTACCACCGCACGGCGGCGGCGCTCTCGGCCTTCTCGAAGACCGGCCTGACCGACATCGAGGACGTGGTGCCCTTCATCCGCTTCCTGGTCTCGGACGGCTGGTGGATGACCGGCCAGACCGTGCTGATCAACGGCGGCTACACGACGAAGTAGCCGGGCGGCCGGTGCGACGCGGGGCGGCGGCCCCGGGTCGGCCGGTCCGGGAGGGTGGCGGGCCCCCAGATCACTCGGTTCAGATCACCCGGTTCAGATCGCCCGGCCCAGATCCGGCCGGTCCAGCCACCCAGTCCAGACCGCCCGGTTCAGGGCGCCGGACCGCCGGCGGCGGGCTGTTCCCTCGCCCGCACCGTGGCCACCGTTTCGCGCGGGCCATCCTCGAAGGCCGGCAGCGCCTCGGCCGCGTCGTCCTCGTCGCCTTCCACCCAGGCCTGCACGTAGCCGCGGCGCATCACCACCAGCGTCGCCGCGATCAGCGGCGCGGCCAGCGCCAGCCCCATCAGGCCGAACAGCGCGCCGAGCAGGAATTGCGCGGCCAGCAGCATGGCGGGCGGCAGGTCCACGGCGTGGCTCTGCACGTAGGGCGTGACGAAGTCGCCCTCGATGACGTGGATGGCGAGGAACAGGCCGATCACCCAGAGCGCCAGGGTGGGGTCCTGCGCCAGCGCCATCAGCACCGCCGGCGCGCCGGAGACGAAGGCGCCGACCACCGGCACGAAGGTCAGCAGACCGGCCAGGAAGCCCAGCACCGCCGCCAGCGGCACGCCGAGCGTCCAGAGGCCGAGGAAGGCCAGCAGCCCCACCAGCACCATCGCCACGAGCTGCCCGGCCAGCCAGCCGCGCAGCGTGCGCCCGACCTCCGCCAGCACGCGGTCCACGCGCCGGCGCAGCGAGGGGGCGAACAGCATCCGCAGGCCGCGCAGGTAGGGGGCCGGGTCCAGCGCCAGATAGACCGCGATCAGCAGGAAGAACACCGTGTCGCCCAGCGCGCTGAAGGTGCCGAACACGGCGCCCGCCGCCATCTGCGCCGCGCGCTCTCCCTGGCTCTGGAACTGCTCCGGCTGCACCCAGCGCAGCAGCGCGCCGCCGATGCTGGTGTGCGACAGCCACTCGCGCAGCCGGGCGAGGCTGTTCGGCAGCTCCTGCATCAGCCTGTCGGCCTGCGCCTGGAGCTGCGGCGCCGCCAGCCAGCCCACCAGCCAGAGCACCCCGAGGACCGACACGGCGACCAGCAGCAGCGCCAGCTTCTCCGGGATCTTCAGCCGCAGCGCCAGCGGATCGGCGAGGCCGCGCAGCGCCACGGCGAGCAGGATGGCGGCGCCGAAGAGCAGCACGGCGTGCGATGCCAGCACCAGCAGCACGGCCAGGAAGGCCAGCAGGATCAGGACCGTGTGGCGGGCGTGCGACATGCGGCGCCAACGGATCGGAAACGGTGCGGTTGCAACCGGCATCGCGGCGGGCGGATCGGCGTGGCAGGCGCCGCGCAGCGCCCGCCCGGCCCCGCGGCTGCGGCGGGCCGCGATTTGGGCGGGCCGCGATCCGGGCGGGGCAGCGGCCGACGCCGGCGGCGCGGAAGCCGGGGAGGCGCCGCCCCGACGGGCCGATGCGGGCAGGGTACGGGATGGATGTCCCGCTGCCGGTCCTCAGGCCGCCAGCACCTGCAGCCCGGCCAGCCCCGAGGCCAGCAGCCGCCGCAGCTCCGCCTCCGGCAGCGAGACGCAGCCCGCCGTGGGCGCGAAGTCGGGTGCCGCGACGTGCAGGAAGATGGCGCTGCCGCGGCCGCGCACCGGCGGGTCGTCGTTCCAGCCGAGTACGCCGATCAGGTCGTAGAGGCGGTCCTCGCGCCACAGCTCCTCGTGGCTGGCGGCGAAGGGCAGTCGGACCGGGCGGTTGTAGGCGGGGTGGTCGGCATCGTCGCACCAGCCGTCGTCGCGCGCGATCGGCTCCACCGGCACGCGGCAGGCCGGCGGCGGACCACGGTCGGCGCGGTACAGCACCCGGCGCAGCACGAGGCGGCCGGGCGGGGTGCCGCCATCGCCCTCGCGCTTGTCCGGCTGCACGCCGGTGCGGCCGATGGCGCAGCGAAGCACGGCGCCGTTGTAGCTCAGCCAGGCGGCGCTCGGGCCGCCGCCCCCGGCGGGATCGGGGACGACGATGCCGAAGCCCGGCTCAGCCGGCGCGGCGGGCATGGATCGCGTAGGCGGCGCGGATCTGCGCCTCCATGGCGGGGTCGGTACGCAGGCTCATGAGCATCTGTCCCAGTTCGGCGACGGCGACGGCGCGGCCAGCCGCGTCCTGCCCCGTCGCCGGGTCGGACACGGCAGCGCTGGAAGCGACATTAGCGGCTGCCGGGACGGCCATGGCAACCGGGGCCGTGGCGGCCGCCGGTTCGGGCGGGGGGCGCATCGGGCCCGGCCCGGCCCCCGGCGGGACAGGATCGCCGGCGGCCGGGCTGTCGGCGGGCAGGCCGGCGGGAGACGGGCCGACGGCGGGGAGGCCGGAAGCCGCGCCCCGGGCGGCGGATGCCGTGCCGCCGGGCGCCTCGGCCAGCGCGCGGTTCGCGGCGCCGTCGAGATTGGCGAGCACGGTGGCGGCGTCGCCGCCCGGCGTGCCGCCGATCGCGGCGGCGAGGGTCTGGATGGGCCGGAACTGCTCCAGCGCCGCGCCGGCCGCCGCCAGCACCATCCCGAGCGGCCCGCCGAACAGCGCCGCGCCGGCCACGCGCATCGCGGGCGGCGCCTCGTCGCCGGTGACCGCGCGGTAGATCGTGCCGACCACCGGCAGATGCTGCAGGGGGTTCAGGCCGCTCAGGAACTGGTCGAAGGTGAGGTTGCCGGGGATCGGCGCCGCCGCCTCGTCGTCCAGGGGCGGGCCGCCATCGGCGGGCGGGGGCACCGCGCCGGTGATGGGGTCGCGGCTGGCTAGCCGGATCGGGTCGGTCAGCATGGGAGCCTCGGCAGGGCTGGCGGCGGGCTGGAGGACGAGGATCACGCCGCCGGGTCGGCGGCTGCCGGGGCGGCTGCCAGCCCCGGCGGCACTTCCCGCGGCGGTTCCAGTGGCAGCCACTGGTGGCGGCCATGGCAGCCATGGTGGCAAGCGTCATGCCACGCGGGATGCCACCCGGGATGCCGCCTGGCGCGGACCGGCGGCGCGGGCCGGTCCGATGCAGCCCGGGCGCAGCCGGGGCACACCCGGCCGGCGAACCGGACGCGACGCCATGGAACCGGAGGCGCACAGAAGTGTTGTCGATCACAGCCGTTCACGGTTCCGTGGTTCAATTCCTTGATCCACGCCTGATGTCGATGGCACCCTGGCTTCACGACCGCGCGTCTCGCGTCGATTCGCCGTGAGCGACGACGGCGCACGGCATCGGGCGCATCGAGTATGCTGGGAGAATGCATGTCCGGTTCGCGTCCCATCCTCATCGTGGACGACGACGACGCCCTGCGGTCGACGCTCACGGAACAGTTCGCCGTCGACGGCGAGTTCGCCCCGGTCGGCGCCGCCAGCTCGGCCGAGGCGGAGCAGAAGCTCGCCGCCGACAATGCGCGCTTCGATGCCATGCTGCTGGATATCGGCCTGCCCGACGGCGACGGGCGCGACCTCTGCGCCAAGCTCCGGCGGCAGGGCTTCAAGGTGCCGATCATCATGCTGACCGGCGCCGACGCCGAGCAGGACGTGGTGCGCGGCCTCGATTCCGGTGCCAACGACTACATCGCCAAGCCCTTCCGGATGAACGAGCTGCTCGCGCGGGTGCGGGCGCAGCTGCGCGTCTTCGACAATTCCGAGGACGCGGTGTTCATCATCGGGCCCTACACCTTCCGGCCCTCGGCCAAGCTGCTGCTGGAGACGGCGCGCAACCGCAAGATCCGCCTCACCGAGAAGGAGGCGGCGATCCTGAAGTACCTCTACCGCGCCGGCGGCCGGCCGGTGGGGCGGCAGATCCTGCTGAACGAGGTCTGGGGCTACAACGCCGCCGTCACCACCCACACGCTGGAGACGCACATCTACCGGCTGCGGCAGAAGATCGAGCCCGACCCCTCCAACGCGCGGCTGCTGCTCACCGAGGGCGGCGGCTACCGGCTGGACCCGCAGGCGGGACGCGCCGCCGCCTGACCCTCCCTGGCCCGACCGTCCCATCCCGGCCATTCCGTTCGGCCTGGAACACGCAGGGACCGGGCCGCGCCGGACAGGAGCATCCCAGGCCGGGCCATCCCGGGCCGGCCGGTGGCCAATGCCGGCCGGGCGCCGCGCCCCGGACCCGGCCGTTCGGCATCAGGCGGGAACGAAGCCGCTGCCGGTCAGGCGCACCCGCCGCAGGTCCAGGCCCTGGGCCCGGACGTGCTGGTAGACCATCTCCCGCACCGCGTTCAGGTTGGCGCTGTCCGGCCCGGCCTGCGCCGCCTGGTGGTGCAGGGCGGCCATGAACACGGTCAGGAAGGCCAGCGTCTCGGCCGTGACCTGCTTCTGCGCGTCGGTACGGCCGGGCAGGCCGGGATCGCTCAGCAGCACGTTCAGGAACTGGCCGCGCGCGGCGGCGATGGCGGCGGTCTGCATGGAGGCGTCGGCGCCGTTCACCACCTCCCAGGCGACGATGTAGTAGGCCGTCATCACGTCGGCGAGGTTGCGCGGCGAGTAGCCGTAGCGCAGCAGCAGCGCATCGAATTCCTGCCAGGGCGCGCCGGTCTCCAGCACGCGGCGCAGCGGCTCGGCGATCTGCGGTGCGCTGCTGCCGATGTTGCGCTGGATCTGCGCCCGCACCTGCGCGCTGATCTGCGGCGCCGGGGTGAAGGAGACGAGGCGCAGCGTCTGCGGCGACAGCGGTGCCGCGGGGGATGCGGCGGCGGATGGCGGCGGGAGGGCGTTCTGGCCGGCGGCCGGCGGCTTGCCCGGCAGGCCGGCCGGCGGCTGCCAGCCCTGAAGCTGGCCCTCCGGCGCGGCGGGCGGGAGCCAGCCGGATGGCGGGGTGGCGGGCAGGCCGGCCAGGGGGGCGGGCGATGCGCCGGGCGGGCCGCCGGCGCCCTCGCCCTGCATCACGCGCACGCCGATGCGCAGGGCGAAGCCGTCGGGGGAGCCGAATTGCAGCACGCCCTGACCCAGCGCCGTGTTTCCGGAAGCCATGTCGCCGGGCGTGCCGTTCCCGCCGGCCATGCCCGGGCCAGCGCCCTGCCCCGGGTTGCCCTGCCCCAGGCTGCCTTGCCCCAGACTGCCTTGCCCCGCATTGCCCGGCCATGGGTTCTGGCCCTTGCCCTGGGCCCGGCTGCCGGCGAACGGCGGCACGGCCAGGACCAGCGCCAGGAGCAGCGTCGCCGCCTTGCCGGATTGCCGCCGCATCGCCCTGCTCCCGTTCCGAGAAAGCGTTTCCGCGCCCGGTTCCGAGCGTAGCGTCGGAGCCGGCGGCCCGAACAGGGCCGCCGCCCGACGGGCCCGGCCCGCGCGCCGAAGGGTTAGGGCGGGCAGCTTACGGACTCGTGCCGATCCGCCGACGCGCCCCGCCCCCCCGCCTCGTAGGGACTCGCGCACCGCGCGGGCGGCGCATCCCTGCCGAGGCCGCCCCGCCCTTCCCTTGGCGCGGGTCAGGCCCTATCCCTGGCCCTTCCTTCCCACCGCATCGCCCGCCGCGCCCCCGAATGCCGAGCCCCATGAACGACGTCCCCAGCCCGACCGACACCCTGCCCGCCGCCGCGGCCGGTCGTCCCGAACCCGCCGCCGAGCTGCGGCACGACTTCCGGGCCGCCGAGCCGCGCTGGCAGGCGGAATGGGAGCGGCGCGGCTGCTTCGCCGTGCCCGACGTGCCGGACGGCAGCCGGCCCAAGTACTACGTGCTGGAGATGTTTCCCTACCCCAGCGGCAAGATCCACATGGGGCACGTGCGCAACTACACGCTGGGCGACGTGGTGGCGCGCTACAAGCGGGCGCGCGGGCACCAGGTGCTGCACCCGATGGGCTGGGACGCCTTCGGCCTGCCGGCGGAGAACGCGGCGCGCGACCGCGGCGTGCATCCGGCGGCCTGGACCTACCAGAACATCGCCAACATGCGCGCCGAGCTGAAGCGCATGGGGCTCAGCCTCGACTGGAGCCGCGAATTCGCCACCTGCGATCCCGAGTACTACGGTCAGCAGCAGCGCCTCTTCGTGCGGCTGATGCGCGCCGGCCTGGTCGAGCGGCGCGAGAGCTGGGTGAACTGGGACCCGGTGGACAACACCGTGCTCGCCAACGAGCAGGTGATCGACGGGCGCGGCTGGCGTTCCGGCGCGCCGGTCGAGAAGAAGCGCCTGTCGCAGTGGTTCTTCGCCATCACGAAGTACGCGCCGGCGCTGCTCGCGGCGCTGGACGACCTGCCCCGCTGGCCGGAGCGGGTGAAGACCATGCAGGCCAACTGGATCGGCCGCTCCGAGGGTGCGCGCGTGCGCTTCCCGCTGGTCGAGCCGGTGGCCGGGCCGGAGGGGCGAATCACCGAGGCCGAGGTGTTCACCACGCGGCCGGACACGCTGTTCGGCATGAGCTTCCTGGCCGTGGCGCCGGAGCACCCGATCGCCGCCGCCGTCGCGGCGCGCGATCCGAAGGCGGCCGAATTCGTCGCCGAATGCCGGGCGCTCGGCACCAGCGAGGCGGCGATCGAGCAGGCCGAGAAGCGCGGCTACGACACCGGGCTGCGCGTCGCGCATCCCTTCATCGAGGGCGCGACCTTTCCGGTCTGGATCGCCAATTTCGTGCTGATGGAATACGGCACGGGCGCGATCTTCGCCTGCCCGGCCGGCGACCAGCGCGACCTCGACTTCGCCCGCAAGTACGGGCTGCCGGTGCTGCCGGTGGTGCGGCCCGCCGATGCCGGCGAGGACTTCACGGTGGGCGACACCGCCTTCACCGATGACGGCATCGCCTTCAACTCCGGCTTCCTCGACGGGCTGCCGACCGCCGAGGCGAAGCTGGCCGCCATCGCGAAGCTGGAGGAACTCGGCGCCGGCACCCGCGTGGTGAACTGGCGCCTGCGCGACTGGGGCGTCTCGCGCCAGCGCTACTGGGGCTGCCCGATCCCGGTGATCCACTGCGATTCCTGCGGCGCCGTGCCGGTGCCCGAGGACCAGTTGCCGGTGCGGCTGCCCGAGGACGTGGACTTCTCCCGCCCCGGCAACCCGCTGGACCACCACCCGACCTGGAAGCACGTCGCCTGCCCGTCCTGCGGCGCCCCGGCGCGGCGCGAGACCGATACCTGCGACACCTTCGTGGACAGCTCCTGGTACTTCGCCCGCTTCACCGCGCCGCGCGCCGGCGAGCCGCTGGTGCGGGCGGCGGCGGATGGCTGGATGCCGGTGGACCAGTACATCGGCGGCATCGAGCACGCGATCCTGCACCTGCTCTACAGCCGCTTCTTCACCCGCGCCCTGCACGACACCGGGGAGCTGGCCGCCGAGGAGCCCTTCGCCGGGCTGTTCACCCAGGGCATGGTGACGCATGCGAGCTACCGCGCCGCCGATGGCCGCTGGCTCTACCCGGCCGAGGTGGAGGTTCGCGCCGACGGCACGGCGGTGGCGCGGGAGACCGGCAAGGCCGTGACCGTCGGCCGCGGCGAGAAGATGTCGAAGTCCAAGAACAACACGGTGGACCCGGGCGGCATCATCGACCGCTACGGCGCGGACACGGCACGCTGGTTCATCCTCTCGGACAACCCGCCGGACCGCGACATGGAGTGGAGCGAGGCAGGCGTCGCCGGCGCCTCGCGCTTCACCCAGCGCCTCTACCGGCTGGTGGCGGGCGCGGCCGGCGGGCTGCCGGCGCCGGAGGCGCCGCTGACCGCCGAGCCGGGCTCGGCGGCGCGGAAGCTGCGGCAGGCGACGCACCGGACCATCGCCGCCGTGACCGAGGCGCTGGAGGGCTTCAACTTCAACGTCGCCGTGGCGCGCCTCTACGAACTGACCAACGCGGTCGGCGAGGCGTCGGGCGGCGAGGCGTCGGGCGATGCCGCCCCCGCCCTGGGGGCCGCGCGCCGCGAGGCGCTGGAGACGCTGGCACGCCTGTCCGCGCCGATGATGCCGCACCTGGCCGAGGAGCTTTGGTCGCTGCTGCGGCCCGCGGGGCGGGACGGCGGCGCCGAGGCGCTGGTGGCGGAGCTGGACTGGCCCGAGGCGGACCCCGCGCTGCTGGCGGCCGACACGGTGAAGCTCGCCGTGCAGGTGCTGGGCAAGCTGCGCGCCACCATCGAGGTGCCGGTGGGCACGCCGGAGGCCGAGGTGCTGGCCCGGGCCGAGGCCGAGGAGAACGTGCAGCGTGCCATCGACGGTCGCCCCATCCGGAAGCGCATCCATGTCCCAGGCCGGATCGTCAATTTCGTCGTCTGAGGTCCCGGCCGGGCCTCCCGTGGGGCAGCCCGCGCGGCAGCCCCAGGCGGGGCGCCGCCGGCTGCTCGGGCTCGGCGGGGTGCTGCTGCTCGGCGGACTGGGCGGCTGCGGCTTCCGGCCGATGTACGCGGGCGGCGGCGAGGCCGGGTCGCCGCAGCGCAGCGGCCCGATCACGGCGGAGCTTGCCAAGGTGCGGGTGGGGCCGATCCCCGAACGATCCGGGCAACTGCTGAAGCGCTCGCTCGAGAACCACCTGACGCCGACCGGGGCGGACGGGCTGGGCAGCTACGAGCTGAACGTCTCGACGGCATTCAACGTCGAGCCGCAGGGCTTCCGGCGCGACGGTACCCCCTCGCGCCTGCGCTACACGGCGACGGCCACCTGGTCGCTGTTCGACAACGCCGCGCCGCCGAACCGCCTGGCCGGCGGCATGGTCCGGTCCCTCGACGCCTTCAACCTGCCCGACCAGCAGTACTTCGCCGCCGACATGTCGCGCGAGGCGATGGAGCGGCGCCTGATGGAATCGCTCTCCGAGCAGATCGTCGAGCGCGTCGCCGTGGCGCTGGAGCGCCGCCGGCAGCCGTCGGCGGCCTGAGCCGGGCGCGTGGCCAAGCTGGAGCCGCGCCGCGTCGCCGGCTTCCTGGCCGCCCCCGGCGCGACGCTGGGTGCCACGCGGCTCGTGCTGCTGCACGGCGACGATGCCGGGCTGGTGCGCGAGCGGGCCACGATGCTGCTGCGCGCCGTGCTGGGCGGCGAGGACGATCCCTTCCGGCTGGCCGAGGTGACGCGCGAGGCGGCCGCCAGGGACCCGCGCCTGCTGGCCGACGAGGCGGCCGCGGTGCCGCTGACCGGCGGGCGCCGCGTGGTACGGGTACGCGACGCCGGCGACGCCCTGGCGCCGGCGGCGGAACGGGTGTTGCAGGCAGAGCGGCCCGGCGGGGGGCCTGGGGCGGCGCCCGGAGGATTGGTCCTGCTGGAAGGCGGCGAGCTGCCGGGGCGTTCGCGGCTGCGCGCCCTGCTGGAGCCGGCCGAAGGCGCCCTGGTGATCGCCTGCTACCGAGAGCGTGGCGCGGAGCTGGGCCAGGCGATCGTGGCGATCCTGGACGAGCTTGGGGTGAAGGCCGATCGCGGGGCGGTGGACTGGCTGTCGCAGCGTCTCGGCGAGGACCGGCTGCTGATGCGGCGTGAGCTGGAGAAGCTGGCGCTCTATGTCGGGGAAGGCGGCCGCGTCACCGAGGACGGCGCCGCCGCCTGCATCGGCGAGGGTACGACGCTCGACCTGGAGGAGGCGCTGATGGCGGCGACGGTGGGTGACGCCGTCGCCACCGACCGGGCGCTGGAAGCCGCCTTCGCGGAGGGCGAGACGGCGGTGGGCGTGGTGCGGGCGGCGCTGCGGCATCTGCAACGGCTGCAATCCGCCGTGCTGGCGATGCAGGGCGGGGCCACGCCGCAGACGGCGCTGGCCGGGCTGCGGCCGCCGGTGTTCTTCCGACACCGTCCGGCGTTCGAGCGGGCGCTGCGGCTCTGGTCGCCGGCGCGTCTGGATGCCGCGGGCGCGGCGCTGCTGGAAACGGAGCGGCGGACCAAGACCACGGGGCTGCCGGAGAACGCCGTGGCGCGCATGGCGCTGCTGGATGTCGCGCGGATGGCGCGGCGATAGCCGGAACGGCCGGCATTCCCGCGCGTGGCGGGAAGCCGGGCGGCGCCGTCGGCCGGTCAGCTCTCCGGCATCAGCAGCCGGATGAGGCCGTCGAGCTGATCGAGGTCGCGGTAGTGCAGGACGAGCTGGCCGTGCCTGCCGTCATGCTTCACCTCGGCCTTGAGGCCCAGCCGCGAGGCCAGGTCCCGCTCCAGCACCGCCGTTTCCGGATCGCGTTCCGCCCGGGCACGGGCCGGGCGCGGCCGGCCCTGCGCGGCAGCCAGCGCCTCGGTCTGGCGCACGTTCAGGCCACGCACCAGCACCGTGTTGGCCATCCGCTCCGGGTCCTCGACGGTCAGCAGGGCACGGGCATGCCCGGCCGAGAGAGAGCCCTTGCGGACCAGGGTGCGGACACCCTCCGGCAGCGCCAGCAGGCGCAGCGTGTTGGCGACGTGGCTGCGGCTCTTGCCCACGGCCTGGCCGAGCCCGTCCTGGGTCAGGCCGAATTCGCTGAGCAGGCGCCGATAGCCTTCCGCCTCCTCCATGGCGTTGAGGTCCTGGCGTTGGAGGTTCTCCACCAGCGCCGCCGCCATCGCCTCGCGGTCCCCCAGGGGACGGATGACGACCGGCACCTCGTGCAGCTGCGCGGCCTGGGCGGCGCGCCAGCGTCGCTCGCCGCCGATGATCTGGTAATGGCCGGGCCGGTCCGGGGTGGGGCGCACCAGGATCGGTTGCAGCACGCCGTGCTCCCGGACCGAGGCGGCAAGCTCCTGCAGCGCCTCCGGGTCGATCGGGCCGCGCGGCTGGAACGGGCCGGGGGCGAGCGTCTCGATCGGCAGGGTGCGGAAGCCGCCCTCGGCATTCGAGGTCGTGGCGGGCTCCGGATCCGGCATCTCGCCGAGCAGCGCCGAAAGGCCCATGCCGAGGCGGGCCGGCTTCCGGCTCACGCCGCCTTCTCCGCCGTCGAGGCCTGACGCTCTCGCCGCAGCAATTCGCCCGCGAGGGCGATGTAGGCCTGCGCGCCCGGCGAGCGGAAATCGTAGAGGAGCACGGGCAGGCCGTGGGAGGGCGCCTCGCTGACGCGGACGTTGCGCGGGATCACGGTGTCGAACACGGCCTCCTTGAAGAAGCCGCGCACGTCGGTGGCGACCAGCTCGGAGAGATTGTTGCGGCGATCGAACATGGTCAGCACGATGCCGGCCAGTCGCAGGCGCGGGTTGAAGCCGCGCCGGACGCGCTCGATGGTGCGGGTGATCTGGCTGACCCCTTCCAGGGCGAAGAACTCGGTCTGCAACGGGACGATCACGGCATCCGCCGCCACCAGCGCGTTCAGCGTCAGCAGGCCGAGCGAGGGCGGGCAGTCGATCAGCACGTAGTCGTAGGCGTTCAGCGCCTCGGCCGCCGCGGCGAAGCCCTGCTGGAGCCGGCGCTCGCGCTCCGGCAGGCCGACCAGCTCGACCTCGGCGCCGGCGAGGTTGTTGTCGGCGGAGAGGACGGAGAGGTTGGGCACGGCGGTCGGGCAGACCAGCGTGGCCAGCGGCTTCTCGCCGATCAGCAGCGCATAGCTCCCCTCCCCGCGCCCGTTCCGTGGCAGGCCGACGCCGGTGGAGGCGTTGCCCTGCGGGTCGAGGTCGACCAGCAGCACCTTGTGCTCGGCTGCCAGCGCGGTGCCGAGGTTGATCGCGGTCGTGGTCTTGCCCACGCCACCCTTCTGGTTGGCGAAGGCGAGGATGCGTGGAGGGCGGGGCGCGCGGAGGGCCGCGCTCTCAGTCTTGGGCGCCGGCACGGCGGATCTCGCTCAGTCGGAGGATGGTGGCGGCGGCGTCGGTGACGCTCGGGAAGCGCTCGACGTGCATTGTCCAGTCAGCATTGGCTTGCGTCAATTCGGCCTCGGCGGTGCGACCCTTGGGAAAAAGCGCGACGCCACCCGGGCGCAGCCTCGCGGCGGCGATGGGCAGCAGGCTGGAGAGCGGCGCCAGGGCGCGGGCGGTCACCACGCCGAGCGGCGGCAGGGCGACGCGCTCCAGCCGCTCGCTGTGCACGGTGACGTGCGGCAGGGCAAAGGTGCGGCTTGCCTCCAGCAGGAAGGCGGCCTTGCGCTTGTCCGATTCGACGAGGTGCACCGGCCGGGTGGTGACGGCGGCGAGGACGAGGCCGGGGAAGCCGGCGCCGGAGCCGAAATCGCCGAGCGGGGCGTCATCGGGCGGCAGGTAGGCGGCGAGCTGGAGGCAGTCCGCGATATGTCGATGCCGGATCGCCGCCGGGTCCCGCTCGGCGACCAGGTTGATCCGCTCGTTCCAGCGCAGCAGCAGATCGAGATAGGCGTCGAGTGCGCGCTGCGTTTCACGTGAAACATCGGGCGTGGCCCTGGGCGTGGCGTGTTTCACGTGAAACGCGCCCCTTCCCGGCGAAGATGCGCGGCCAGCGCCGCGATTGCCGCGGGGGTGATGCCCTGGACGCGGCCGGCGCCACCGAGCGTGGCCGGCCGCGCGGCGGCGAGGCGCTGCCGCATCTCGGTCGAGAGACCGGCGACCCGCACGAAGTCGAGCCCGTCCGGGATGGCGATGCCCTCCTCGCGCCGCAGGGCCTGCATCTCCGCTGCCTGTCGCTGAAGATAGGGCGCATACAGGGCTTCCGCCTCCAGCTGGGTCCGCAGTCCCGGCGACAGTTCGCCCAGCCAGGGAAAGGCCGCCTCCATGCGGTCCACGGGCATGCCGGGCAGTCCCAGCAGATCCAGCACGCTGCGCCAGCGACCGTCCTGGTTGATCGGCAGACCCAGCGCGTTGCAGCGGGCCGGCGTCGCCCCGTCCGACCGGGCGCGGGACAGAGCCTCGCGCAGCGCCGCGTCGAAGCCGTGATGCCTGGCCGCCCGCTCCGCGCCGACGCAGCCCCAGCCCAGGCCCAGCGCGGTCAGGCGCGGTCCGGCATTGTCCGCCCGCAGCGCGAGGCGATGCTCGGAACGGGCCGTCAGCATCCGGTACGGCTCGCTCACGCCCTGCAGCACGAGGTCGTCGATCAGCACGCCGATATAGGCCTGGTCGCGACCCAGCACCCGCCCTTCCGCCATCCCACCCGCCAGCGCCGCCGCGTTCAGCCCGGCCATCAGCCCCTGCGCCGCCGCCTCCTCGTAGCCGGTGGTGCCGTTAACCTGCCCGGCCAGGAACAGGCCCGGCACCGCCCGCACCTCCAGCGTCGGGCGCAGCGCGCGCGGGTCGATGTGGTCGTACTCCACCGCATAGCCGGGGCGGAGGATGCGGGCCTGCTCCAGCCCGGGGATGCTGGCGATCATCGCCGCCTGCACCTCCGCCGGCAGGCTGGTCGAGATGCCGTTCGGGTAGACGGTGTCGTCCTTCAGCCCCTCCGGCTCCAGGAAGATCTGGTGCCGCTCGCGCTCCGCGAAGCGCACCACCTTGTCCTCGATGGAGGGGCAGTAGCGCGGCCCGGTCCCGGCGATCTGCCCGGTGTAGATCGGCGCCCGGTCCAGGTTGGCGCGGATCAGCGCATGCGTCGCCGGCGTGGTGTGGGTGATGCGGCACTCCACCTGCGGGTTGTCGATCCGCGCCGTCATCCAGGAGAGCGGCTCCGGCGGGTCGTCGCCGTGCTGCGCCTCCAGCCCTTCCCAATCGATGCTGCGCCGGTCCAGCCGCGGCGGCGTGCCGGTCTTGAGCCGCGCCATGGGCAGGCCGAGACGCGCCAGCGCCAGCGCCAGCCCCACCGAAGGCGCATCCCCCACCCGGCCCGCCTGGCTCTGCCGTTCGCCGACATGGATCACGCCGCGCAGGAAGGTGCCCGCCGTCACCACTACCGCGCCGCAGCGCAGCCGTGCCCCGTCCGCGCAGAGAACGGCCGAGACGCGGCCGCCCGCATCCCGCTCCAGATCCTCCACCGACGCCTCACGCAGCGTCAGCCCGGGCGTCGCGGCCAGCAGCGAGCGGATGGCGCGCCGGTACAGCGCCCGGTCCGCCTGCGCCCGCGGCCCGCGCACCGCCGGCCCCTTGCTCCGGTTCAGCAGCTTGAAGTGGATGCCGGCCATGTCGCCGGCCC
Source organism: Roseomonas acroporae (assembly GCF_023223525.1). GTDB lineage: Bacteria > Pseudomonadota > Alphaproteobacteria > Acetobacterales > Acetobacteraceae > Roseomonas_E > Roseomonas_E acroporae. Next base: position 43,569 of record NZ_JALPRX010000073.1, read on the forward strand.
GCCCGATCAGCCCGTCCAGCGCGTCCACCTCGCGCACCAGATGCCCCTTGCCGATCCCGCCGATGGCAGGGTTGCAGGACATCTCGCCGACCGTGGCCAGCCTATGCGTCAGCAGCAGGGTGCGGGCGCCGCAGCGCGCCGCGGCGGCCGCCGCCTCGCAACCCGCATGGCCGCCGCCCACCACCACCACGTCCCAGAATTCGTCGTGCATGGGGCGGGGTATACGCGCTCCCGCCGGCGCCGCAGAAGAGGCTCGCGCCCCCACCGCCTCACTTCCCGATGCAGAACTCGCGGAACACCGAGTCCAGCACCGCCTCGACCCCGACCCGCCCGGTCAGCCGCCCCAGCGCCCGCAGTGCCGCGCGCAGCGCCTCGGCCCGCACCTCCGGCAGTGCCGCCGCCTCGGCCTCGGCCAGCCACGCCACCGCCTCGCCCAGCGCCGCCCGATGGCGCGGCCGGGTCAGCGCCGGCGCCTCGCCCAGCCCGGCGATCTCCCGCACCCTCGCCTCCAGCCGTGCCCGCAGCGCCGACAGCCCCTCCCCCGTCCGCGCCGAGACCCCGACCGGTACCAGCCCGCCCAGCCGGTCCGGCGCCGCCGCCAGATCCGTCTTGCTCGCCACCGCCAGCGCCCCGTCCCGGCACTGCGCCAGCGTCTCCGCGTCCGGCGCCCGGTCCGCGGCGAACACCGCCAGCACCAGATCGGCCCGCCCCGCTCGCTCCAGCGCCCGCCGGATGCCCTCCGCCTCGATCTCGTCCGCCGCCTCGCGCAGCCCGGCCGTGTCGGCCAGCGTCACCGGCACCCCGGCCAGTTCCAGACGCACCTCCACCACGTCCCGTGTCGTCCCCGCCCGCGCCGAGACGATCGCCGCCTCGCGCCCCGCCAGCGCGTTCAGCAGCGAGGACTTCCCCGCGTTCGGCGCGCCGACGATCGCCACCTCCACCCCGTCGCGCAGCCGCTCGCCCCGGCCGCCATCGTCGAGATGCGCCGCGATGTCGCCCCGCAGCGCCGCCGCCTCCGCCAGCACCAGCGCATCGAGATCCGCCGGCAGATCCTCCTCGACGAACTCGATCGCCGCCTCCTGCCGCGCCAGCAGCCGGGTCAGCCGGACGGTCCAGCCATCGTACAGCGCCGCCAGCCCGCCCTCGGCCTGCCGCAACGCCTGCCGGCGTTGCGCCGGCGTCTCCGCCGCCACCAGATCGGCGATGCCCTCCGCCGCCGTCAGGTCCATCCGCCCGTTCAGGAAGGCCCGACGCGTGAACTCGCCGGGCTCCGCCTGCCGCAGCCCGAGCCGTCCCAGCGCCGCCGCCACGCCCGCCACCACCGCCGGGCCGCCATGCAGGTGCAGCTCCGCCGCATCCTCGCCGGTGTAGGAGCGCGGGCCCGGGAACCACAGCAGCAGCGCCTGGTCCAGCACCTCGCCCGTGTCGGGATCGCGCAGCCGGCGCAGCGTCGCCAGGCGCGGCGCCGGCCGGCGCCCGGCCAGCCGCTCCAGCGCCGGCCCGCTTCCCGGCCCGGAAAGGCGCAGCACCGCCACGGCCGCGCGCGCGGCGCCGGTCGCCAGGGCGAAGATGGTGCGGCCATCGCTGCCGGGGAGCGGATTCATGCGGGGGCCGAGGGCGGTCGGGCCGTCATGCCCGGAAGGCCTCGCCTGCCCGGGCCCGCCGGCCCCGGTTCCCCGGCGTCCGGTCGGCGGCCGTCCTCTCGGCCCGATGGACGGCTCCGACAGGTTCCCCTCCCCTCCGCAGGGGGCGGCGCGGATCCCCGTCACCATGCCGGGCCAGCGGGCTCGCCATCCCGTCATCCCTTCTTCGGCACCACGTCCCGCTCGGTCAGCATCAGCCGCCGCACCCGGCCCCCGTCCCGCAGATGGGTCGTCAGGATCTCGTCCACGTCCTCGGGCGTGTGCGGCCGGTACCAGATCCCCTCCGGATAGATCACCAGGGTCGGCCCGAATTCGCAGCGGTCCAGGCAGCCCGACTGGTTCACCCGGACCCCCTTCAGCCCCAGCTCCTTGGCGCGCACCTTCATGTAGTCGCGCAGCTTCTCGGAGCCGAGCGCGGCACAGCTGCCGCGCGGATGCCCGTCCGGCCGCCGGTTGCCGCACACGAAGACATGGGCGCGGAAATAGGGCGGCGGATCGGGCAGGTTCGCGGGATCGCTGCTCTGGCTGTCGGACATCGGAAACCCTGCTCGTGCTTGTACGGTGTCGTCCTTCATCTAGGGCGGATCGTCGGATGGCGGTACGCCCCGGCGGAGTCATTCCGCCCCGGCGGTGCCGGGGGCGGCAGCCAAAGCCCGGCGCGATCGCGGATTCGCCGGCGGCGGCAGCCAGGGCTCCGGCCCGCCTTCCGGCCGCGGGCTGCGATACCCCCCTCCGCGCGAACCCGTTCCCGACGGGCCCGGCCGCCCCAGCGCGGCGAAACGCCACGCTTGACGCCCCTGCCCCGCCGGGTGTGGCATCCGCCCCGACGCCATGCCGCAGCTTGCCCTTCATACCCCTCTCGGCGAGATCACCCTGTCCGAGGATTCCGACGCCATCGTCGCCCTGGACTGGGGCCGCGGCCGCGACCTCGACGAGACGCCGCTGCTCCGCCGTGCCGCCGACCAGCTCCAGGACTACTTCGACGGCCTGCGCGCCGGCTTCGAGCTGCCGCTCGCCCCGTTCGGCTCGCCTTTCCGCCAGGCCGTCTGGGCCGCCCTGCGGGCCATCCCGGCGGGAGAGACCCGCTCCTACGGCGAACTCGCCCGCGCCCTCGGCACCTCGGCCCGTGCGGTCGGGCAGGCCAACGGGGCGAATCCCATCCCGATCCTCATCCCCTGCCATCGCGTGGTCGGCACCGGCGGCTCGCTCGGCGGCTATTCCGGCGCCGAGGGACCCGCTACCAAGCGCTACCTGCTGGAGCTGGAACGCCGCGCCCTGGCGAAGCGCGCGGCGCCCGTGGCCAGCCCCATCGGCCAGGGCAACCTCCTTTGAGAGGAATGCCCGCCATGAAGGTCATGCCCATGACGGTCACGCCCGGGAAGGTCGCACCATGAGCCACGCCATCCGGATCCACGAACCCGGCGGCCCCGAGAAGCTGCAGTGGGACCAGGTCTCGACCCCCGACCCGAAGCCGGGCGAGGCGCTGGTGCGCCACACCGCGATCGGCCTCAACTACATCGACGTCTACTTCCGCAACGGCCTCTACAAGGTGCCCAGCCTGCCGGCGACGCTGGGCATGGAGGCGGCCGGGGTGGTCAAGGCGGTCGGCGAGGGCGTCACCGAGGTGAAGCCGGGCGACCGGGTCGCCTACGCCACCGCCCCGATCGGCGCCTACGCCGAGGCCCGCGCCATCAAGGCCGACCGGCTCGTGCGGCTGCCGGACGACATCGCCGACGAGGCGGCCGGCGCGATGATGCTGCAGGGCCTCACCGCCTGGTACCTGCTCCGCCGCACCCACAGGGTGACGGCGGGCGAGACCATCCTGGTGCACGCCGCGGCCGGCGGCGTCGGCCTGATCATGTGCCAGTGGGCGAAGCACCTCGGTGCCACCGTGATCGGCACGGTCTCGACCCCGGAGAAGGCGGCGCTGGCCCGTGCCCACGGCGCCGACCACATCGTCGCCGCCGGCGAGGACCTGCCGGCGCGGGTGAAGGAGATCACCGGCGGCGCCATGCTGCCCGCGGTCTACGACAGCGTCGGCCGCGACACCTTCACCGCCTCGCTCGACTGCCTGGCCCCGTTCGGCCTGATGGTGAGCTTCGGCAACGCCTCCGGCCCGGTGCCGCCGGTGGATCTCGGCATGCTCGCCGCCAAGGGTTCGCTCTTCGTCACCCGCCCCACCCTCGCGACCTACACCGCGAAGCGCGAGGACCTGCTGGAAGGCGCCCGCGAATTGTTCGGCGTGGTCGCCTCCGGGGCCGTGAGGATCGTGGTCAACCAGCGCTACAAGCTGCGCGAGGCGGCCGAGGCGCACCGTGCGCTGGAGGCGCGCGAAACCACCGGCAGCACCGTGCTGCTGCCCTGAGCGGGCGTTCCCCGCCGCTTCTCTCCCCGTCCTTCCGCACCGCAGCGTCCAGAACCAGGAAACGTCCCGCCGACGGAGCGAGGTCAGCCCGCCTCCGTCCCCGCCACGCCCAGCCCGAACCGATGCATGGACCGACTGCAGCAGATGACCGTGTTCCGCCGGGTGGTGGAAACCGGCAACATCACCCGCGCCGCCCGCGACCTGGCGATGAGCCAGCCCAGCGTCTCGCGCCTCGTCTCGGAGCTTGAGCACCGCCTCGGCGCGCCGCTGCTGATCCGCGCGCCGCGCGGCCTGCGCGTCACCCCGGCCGGCGAGGCGTTCTACGCCGAGACGGTGCGCCTCCTCGACGAGCTGGAGGCCGCCGAGGACGCGGTGCGCGCCGACCGGACGGAGGCCAGCGGCCAGGTCCGCCTCGCCGCCCCCATCGTCTTCTTCAACAAGGTCGTCATGCCCTGGATGCCGGCCTTCCTGGCCGCCTACCCCGCCGTGCACATCGAGGCGGTGCTGGAGGACCGCGTCATCGACCTGACCGGCGAGGGGATCGACCTCGGCCTGCGGGTGGGACCGGTGCGCGATGCCGGACTGATCGTCCGCCGGGTCGGCCGCCTCACCTTCAACCTGTTCGCCTCGCCCGACTATCTGGCGCGTGCCGGCACGCCGGCGAGCCCCGAGGAGCTGACCGAGCACGAGTGCTGCGCCGGCCACGTCCAGCCCGGCCCGGCCGAGTGGACGCTGGAGACCATCCAGGGACATGCCGTCACCGTGACCGTGCACGGCCGCTTCCGCGCCAGCAGCGTGGAGGCGACGCGCCTCGCCGCGGAGGCGGGGCTCGGCATCGCGCTGCTCTCCGCGCCCTCGGTGGCCGAGCGTGTCGAGGCCGGCGCGCTGGTGCCGGTGCTGCCGACGTGGCACGAGCGGTCGCGCGATGTCAGCCTGGTCTGGCCCGGCACGCGGCACCTGCCCCGCCGGGTGCGCGTGCTGGTCGAATTCCTGGCCGAGCGCTTCGGCTCCTCGCCGCTGCTGTCGCTGCGGCAGGCCGTGCCGGACCGGAACGCCGCCCGGGAGTCCACGCGAAGCGCCAGCCGGGGCGCCACCCGGGGTGCCGCCCGGGACACCGCCGCGGAAGCCGCGGCCCCGGCGGGGAACGGGGCCCTGGCCGACGGATGACCGTCCACTTCATCGGCGCCGGCCCCGGCGCCCCGGACCTCATCACCCTGCGCGGCCGCGACCTGCTGGCGCGCTGCCCGGTCTGCCTCTACGCCGGCTCCGTGGTGGCGCCCGCCCTGCTGGCGCACTGCCCGCCCGGCGCCCGCCTCGTGGACACCGCCCCGCTCGACCTCGACGCGATCGAGGCCGAGTACCGGCGCGCCCACGCGGCCGGGCAGGACGTGGCGCGGCTGCACTCCGGCGACCTCGCCGTGTACAGCGCCGTGGCCGAGCAGGTACGGCGGCTGGAACGGCTCGGCATCCCCTATACCCTCACCCCCGGCGTTCCCGCCTTCGCCGCCGCCGCCGCCGCGCTGGGGCGCGAGCTAACCGTGCCGGAGGTGGCGCAGAGCGTGGTGCTGACGCGCCTCTCCGGCCGGGCCTCCGCGATGCCGCCGGGCGAGACCCTCGCGGCCTTCGGTGCTACGGGGGCGACGCTCGCCATCCATCTCGCCGTGCACGCGCTGGGCCGCATCGTGGCGACGCTGACGCCGTTCTACGGGGCCGACTGCCCGGCGGCCGTGGTGGTGCGGGCGAGCTGGCCGGAGGAGCGCCGCCTGCGCGGCACGCTCGCCACCATCGAGGCGCTGGCCGCGGCCGAGCCGGTGGAGCGGATGGCGCTGGTGCTGGTCGGGCCGGCGCTGGGCGCCGAGGGGTTCCGCGAAAGCGCGCTGTACGACCCGGACTACCGGCGGCGGTTCCGGGGCGCGTGATGGACCGGGCCGCGGCAGCCCTCCCCCGCGCGGCGGGGGCCTGCCTACGGCGAACCGCGGTCCGGTTGGGACTGCGGTTCGCCGTAGCTCGTTGTTCCCGGCGCGGATTCACGCCGCCGGGCGTGTCCGCCCGCCGGCGATCCGCGCCAGAGCGGATCGCAGACCAATCGGGACTGCGTGCCGCGCCATCCCATTGTTTTCCGAGCGGATTCACGCCGCCGGGCATAGCCGCCCGCCGGCGATCCGCTCTATCCGACGTTCCTGAACGGCGCCCGCCCCGCCACCCGCCCTTCGCGGTCGAACAGCACCACCTCCAGCGCCACGGGCATGCCGCGCAGCACCGCGGCAGCGGTCTCCCATCCCCGCGCCGCCACCGCATCCCCCAGCGCGATCCCGGCCGCCGCCGCGTGCCCGAAGGCTTCCGGCGTGGTGTTGGCGGCGGCGATCCGCGCGGCGGTCGCCTCGTCGGCGCCGCGCTCCCGCGCCAGCGCCGACAGCGCCGCCAGATCCACCGCGCCGCGCCGGGAATGCAGGTCGAGCCGGCCCTGCGCCATCTTGGTCAGCTTGGCGATGCCGCCCGCCACGGTGACGCGCGGCACGGGATGCACGCGCAGGTACTTCAGCATCCCGCCCACGAAGTCGCCCATGTCGATCAGCGCCTGGTCGGGCAGCCCGTGCAGCCGGCGCACCGCCTGCTCGGAGGCGTCGCCGGTGGCGCCGGCCACGTGGTCCAGCCCGGCCGCGCGGGCGACGTCGATGCCGCGATGGATGGAGTGGATCCAGGCGGCGCAGGAGTAGGGCACCACCACCCCCGTCGTGCCCAGGATCGACAGCCCGCCGACGATGCCGAGCCGGCCGTTCAGCGTGCGCCGCGCGATCGCCTCGCCGTCCGGGATGCCGATCTCCACCACCGCGTCGGGCGCGGCGCCGTTGCGGGCCGCGACCTCGGCGATCGCCTCGCGCATGAGCCGGCGCGGCACCGGGTTGATGGCCGGCTCGCCGGGCGGGACGGGCAGGCCGGGCAGCGTCACCGTGCCGACGCCGGGGCCGGCGCGGAACGAGACGCCGCCGCCGGGCGGGCCGCGGCGCACCGTGGCGAGGATCAGCGCGCCATGCGTCACGTCGGGGTCGTCGCCGGCATCCTTCACCACGCCGGCCGTGGCGGCGTCGCCATGCAGGGCGGCCTCGGCCAGGGCGAAGGCGGGTTCCTCGCCGCGCGGCAGGCGCAGCGTCACCGGATCGGGGAAACGGCCGGTCAGCAGCGCCGTCCAGGCCGCCTTGGTCGCGGCGGCGGCGCAGGCGCCCGTGGTCCAGCCCCGGCGCAACGGCGGATCGGCTTGCACGGGAACCCTTCTACAGCGGAACACGGGGCGGCCGGGACTGCGTTCCGCGGCCGCCTGTCGCCGCCGGCGCGGATTCACGCCGCGGGGGGGCACGTCTCCGGGCCATATGCCTTCGGGCAACACGCTTCCGGGCGCATCCGGCCGCCGGCGCCCCGTGCCGGCGCGGACCTTGCCCGCACGGACCTTGCCCGCACGGGGATGGCGACGCGTCTCGTGCCGCCCCGGACTGCCCCGCGCCGGAGGGGGCAGGCGTGACGACGCGCGGCCTGCTGGTCGCCGCGCCGCGCTCGGGCGCCGGCAAGACCACCGTGACCCTGGCGCTGCTGGCGGCGCTGCGTCGGCGCGGCGTGGCGGTGCGGGCCGTGAAGTCCGGTCCCGACTACATCGATCCGGCCTTCCATGCCGCCGCCACCGGCCATCCCTGCCTCAACCTCGACAGCTGGGCCATGCCGCCGGCCCTGCTCGACGCCCTGCTGGCCGAGGCCGCCGCCCCGCCGGCCGGCGGCGAGGGCGTGCTGCTCGTGGCCGAGGCGGCGATGGGCCTCTTCGACGGGGCCGGCGCGCCGCACGCAGACCGGACGGGCGAGCGCGCCGGGGTCGGCCGCCCCGAGGATGACCGGCGCCAGGGCAGCGCCGCCGACCTCGCGGCGCGCTTCGGCCTGCCGGTGCTGCTGGTGCTGGATGTCTCCGGCCAATCGCAATCCGCCGCCGCCGTGGCGCGCGGCTTCGCGCTGCACGACCCGGCGGTGCGGGTGGCCGGGGTGGTGCTGAACCGCGTCGGCAGCGACCGCCATCGCGACGGTGCGGCGGCGGCCATTCGCGCCGCCGGGCTGCCGGTTCTGGGCGCCCTGCCGCGTGAGGCGGCGCTGGCGCTGCCGGAGCGGCATCTCGGCCTGGTGCAGGCGGGCGAGCTGGCCGCGACGCTGCCGGCGCTGCTCGACCGTCTGGCCGGGGTGGCGGAAGCGCGTCTCGACCTGGAGGCGATCCTGGCCCTGGCGGCGCCGCCCGGTGGCGCCGCGTTCGGGCCGGCGGGCAGCGGGGGCGGCGCGATGCCGGCGTGGCGGGCCGCGCTGCCGCCGCCGGGGCAGCGGATCGCGCTCGCGGCCGACGCGGCCTTCGGCTTCGCCTATCCGCACCTGCTGGCCGGCTGGCGGCGGGCCGGGGCCGAGATCCTGCCCTTCTCGCCGCTCGCCGACGAGCCGCCGCCGGCGGGCTGCGACGCCTGCTGGCTGCCGGGCGGCTATCCCGAGCTGCACGCCGGCCGCCTGGCCGCGTCGCCGCGCTTCCGCGCCGGGCTGCGGCGCTTCGCCGAGACGCATCCGGTGCATGGCGAGTGCGGCGGCTACATGGTGCTGGGCGAGGGGCTGGAGGATGCGGCGGGCGGGCGGCACCGCATGCTCGGCCTGCTCGGCCACGCCACCAGCTTCGCGCGCCGCCGCCTGCATCTCGGCTACCGGGAGGCGCGGCTGTGCGCCGACGGGCCGCTCGGGCCGGCCGGCACGGTGCTGCGCGGGCACGAATTCCACTACGCCACCGTGTCGGAACCGGGCGGCGACGCGCCGCTGGCCATGCTCGCGGATTCGGCGGGGACGGCGCTCGGCCCGTCGGGGGGGCGGCGCGCCAGGGTCAGCGGCAGCTTCTTCCACGCCATCGCCCGCCAGCCGGCCTGACGCGGGGCCATGGTCCACCGATCCTGCATCGGCACGACAGGCCCTTCCGGGCCGCCGCCGGTACAACCCGCCGGGAGTGGCGGCGGCCCGCGCGCGGAAGCATCATGCCGCACCGCGCGACCGTGAGGCCCATGCTGCCCTTCCCTTCCCTCGAAACCCTGCGCGCGGCATGCCGCGCCCTTCCGCCCGGCGACGAGGCGGCGGTGGCCGCCGTGCACCGCAGGCAGGACCGCCTGACCAAGCCTCCCGGCAGCCTGGGCCGTCTGGAGACGCTGGCCGCCTGGCTGGCGCGCTGGCAGGGCACGCCGATGCCGCAGATCGGCCGGGTCGCGGTGCTGGTGTTCGCCGGCAACCACGGCGTCACGGCCCGAGGCGTCTCGCCCTACCCCGCCGCCGTGACGGCGCAGATGGTGGCCAATTTCGCGGCCGGCGGCGCCGCCATCAACCAGCTCACCGCCCTGGCAGGCGCCACGCTGCGGGTGGTCCCGCTCGACCTCGACCGGCCGACGGGCGACATCGCCGTGGCGGCCGCCATGACGGAGGCGGAATTCCTCGATGCCGTCGCGACGGGTTGCGCGGCGGTGCCGGCCGGGCTCGACCTGCTCTGCCTCGGCGAGATGGGCATCGGCAACACCACCGCCGCCGCGGCGCTGGCGGCGGCGCTGTTCGGCGGCGACGGCGCGCGCTGGGCCGGGCGCGGCACCGGCGTCGACGAGGCGGGGCTGCGGCGCAAGCAGGCGGCGATCGACCTCGCCCTGGCGCACCATGGCGGCGCCCTCGCGGACCCGCTGGAGGCCGCGCGTCGCCTGGGAGGACGGGAGCTGGCGGCCATCCTCGGCGCCACCCTGGCGGCACGCCGTCAGGGCATCCCGGTGCTGCTGGACGGGTTCGCCACCACCGTCGCGGCGGCACCGCTCGCCTGCCTCGCGCCGGGAGGGCTGGACCACGCGACGGTGGCGCACGTCTCGGCGGAAGCGGGACATCGCGGCCTGCTCGCGGCGCTCGGGATGTCGCCCCTGCTCGATCTCGGGATGCGGCTGGGCGAGGGCTCGGGCGCGGCGCTGGCGGTGCCGCTGCTGCGCGCCGCCGCCGCCTGCCACGCCGGCATGGCCACCTTCGACTCGGCGGGCGTGTCCGACGTTGGATAGGGCGGACCGCCAGGGGGCGGCCCAGGGAGTGGCCCAGAGGGCGGCCCAGAGGGCAGCCACGCCTGGAGGCGTGGATCCGCCGGGAAAGCGACGGGCCGGAGCGGAACGCCATCCTGACCGGCTGGCATTCCGCTCCGGCGTCGCCGGGCGGACATGAGGGGCGTGGCCCGCGGCCTCGCTGCCTGCCGGCGGTTCCGTCGGCGGAGCGTCGGGCGGCTCGCCCTGCCGAGTCCCCGGCCGGTCTTCCGGCACCCCGCCGCGCCGCCGGCGCCATGATTCCTGTCCTCGCCAGGCGGCTGGCGGAGCTGGGCGCGGCGTTCGGCCTGCTCACCCGGCTGCCGGTCGGCCGGCTGCCCCTCGCCGATGCCGCCGGCTGCGCGCGCGCGGTCTGGGCCTACCCGCTGGCGGGCGCCGTGGCGGGGGCGGCCGGCGGCGCGGCCTTCGCGCTGGCCAGCGGCCTCGGCATCCCGCCCGCTTCCGGCGCGGTGCTCGCCCTGGCGACGATGGCGCTCGTCACCGGCGCGCTGCACGAGGACGGGCTGGCCGACACCGCCGACGGGATCGGCGGCGGCCGCACGCCGGAACGGCGGCTGGCGATCATGCGCGACAGCCGGATCGGCAGCTTCGGGGCGCTGGCGCTGCTGCTCTCGCTGGCGCTGCGCGGCACGGCGCTGGCGGCCATGGCCCGCCCCGGCGACGCCACGACGACGCAGGCGGGCCATGTCGTGCTCGGGCTGGTGGCCGCCGCGGCGCTGGGGCGCGGCGCGATGCTGCTGCCGCTCGTGCTGCTGCCGCCGGCGCGGCGCGACGGGCTGGGAGCGTCGGTCGGCCGTCCACCGCGTGGCGCCGTCGGGGTCGGGCTGGCGCTGGCGCTGCTCCCTGCCCTGCTGCTGCTGCCGGCCGGCACGGCGCTCGGTGCCGGGCTGCTGGCCGGGCTGGCGGGCCTGGCCATGGCCCGTCTGGCATGGCGGCGACTCGGCGGGCAGACCGGTGACGTGCTGGGCGCCACGGCGGTGCTGGCGGAATGCGCCGTGCTGACGCTGCTGGCCGCCAGGGCCGCGTCGTCGGGCTGAGGGCGGCCACGGCCGGACCGGCGGCGCCGTGCCCGTGCCCGCCGCCGCCGGTCCGTCCCGGGACGGTGCGGCCGGCGGCCGGCCCGCGAGGTGGACGTCGGAACAGGGGCGGAGGCCGGAAGGGTCGGAGGTCGGAAGGGTCGGGGGCCGGAAGGTCAGGGCCGGAAGGTTGGGGGCGAAGTTTTTTCGCACCGCTTGAACGCGCCCCGGCGCTGCCGAGTTGTTCCAGCATGTCCGCCACGCACCCCGATACCGACACCGCCGGCCACGCGCTGACCGTGCCGAGCTGGCTGCCCGACGACGCCCAGGCCGAGCTCGCCGCGGCCGTCCGCACCCTGGAAACCTCCTCGCTCGCCGTCCGGCTGGCGGCGCTGGCCGGCTCCACTGTGGAGGGGCTGAAGCGCCGCCTGCCCGGCCCGATGCAGTCCGTGCTCGACTGGGCCGTGCGCAAGACGCTGGACCGCGCCCTGCGCGCGGCGATGGCGACGCGCCCGGACCGCACGCCCGACCTGGGGCCCCTCAAGCTCTCCAGCGCCTGGATGCACCGTGGCCTGGCCGTGGCCTCCGGCGTCGCGGGTGGCACCTTCGGCCTGCCGGGCACGCTGGTGGAGCTGCCGGTCTCGACCGGCATCCTGCTGCGCCGGATCGCCGCCATCGCCGCTGAGGAAGGCGAGGACCTGGACGACCCGCTGGTCGCCGCCGAGTGCATGAAGGTGTTCGCCCTGGGCGGCCGCGACCCGGCCGACGACGCCGCGGAGTCCGGCTACTTCGCGCTGCGCGTCGCCATGACGGAGATGCTGCGCGGCGGCATCGGCCGGGTGGTCGGCACGGTGATGCCGGGCTTCATCGGCGCCATCGCCACGCGCTTCACGGCGCCGGTGGGGATGAAGGTCACCGCCCAGGCGATGCCGCTGCTCGGCGCCGCGGCGGGGGCCGCGGTCAACCTCGCCTTCCTGGAGCACTTCTCGGGCATCGCGCATGCCCACTTCACGGTGCGGCGCCTGGAGCGCGAGCACGGCGCCGCCGTGGTCCGCCGTGCCTACGAGGATCTGCACGACGGGCTGGCCTGATTCCGCCGCCCCGCGGCGAGGTGTGGCGGCGGGACGCGGGCATCGCGGCGGCCTGACGCGCTGCCCGCGACCCGAGACCGGTCGACCGACCGAATTCCGTTGACGTCGGCGGCGCGGTTCGGAACGCTCCCGGAAAACCGGGAGGAAGCGCCATGCCAGATCGGGTCGCCGGGCCCATCCCCACGCCGACGCGCCGCCGGCTGCTCGGCGGCCTTGCGTTGCCGGCGCTGTTGCCGCGCGGCAAGGCCCTCGCCCAGCCGGAGACCGGTCAGCCCGCGCCACCCCAGGCCGCGGCGGCGCCCTGGCCCAGCCGCAGCGTGCGCATCGTCGTGCCCTCCGTCACCGGCGGCTTCGACACCTACGCCCGGATCATCGCGCCGCTGCTCTCGGAACGGCTCGGCAGGCCGGTGGTGGTGGAGAACCGCCCCGGCGCCAACGGCAATGTCGGCGCCGCCGAGGTGCAGCGGACCACCGACGGGCACACGCTGCTCTTCGCCTCCATCAGCACCATGACGATCAACAGCAGCGTCTACCGTTCCGTGCCGCTCGACCCGGTGGACGACCTCGCCGCCGTGGCGCTGCCGGTCGCCTCGCCCATGGTCTGGGTCGCCAACCCGGAATGCGGGCTGCGCCGCCTGCAGGACGTGGTGGACCGCGCCCGCGCGACGCCGGGGAAGCTCGACTACGCCCTGCCCAGCGCCGGCACGATCAACCACCTGATCGTCGAGGCCTTCAAGCTGCGCCACGGGCTGGATATTACCGCCGTCCCCTATCGCGGCACGCCGCCGGCACAGCTCGACGTGGTGTCGGGGCGGGTGCCGATCATGGTGGACTCGGTGGGCGCCGGCATCGGCCACATCACCGCCGGCCGGATGCGCCCCCTGGCGGTGACCGGCCGCAACCGCTCCGCCATGCTGCCGGACGTGCCGACGGTGATCGAGCTGGGGCTGGAGGACCGCGACTACGTCGCCTGGTACGCCTTCGCCGCGCCGAAGGCGACGCCGCCCGCGGTGGTGCGGCGGCTGAACGAGGCGATCAACGCCATCATGGCCGACCCCGACGTGGACGCCCGCTTCCGCGGCCTGGGCGCGGAGCCGCGCCGCCTGTCGCCGGAGGAGCAGCACGCCTTCATGGTGGCGGAACGGGCGAAGTGGCGGCAGATCGCCCGCGCGGCGAAGGTGGAGGCGGATTACTGATCCGGTCCCGGCGATCGCAAGCCGCGCGCCGCAACGGAAGGGCTGGCGGCCTGAAGAGGCCGCGGACGCGGCCGGGGAAGACGGCCGGGGGACGCGGTCGGGCGACCTCAGGGGGAAACACCCTGCCCGGCATCTCCGCCTCGGGTTTCTCCCGATCGCGCCAGCCGCCTCGACGCTGCGCCCCTCGACGCTGCGCTCATGGGAAGCGCCTTCCACCCCCTTGAGGACGGGCTCGTCCGGCCGCCCGATGGGCAACACGCCACGAGGCCGGGCGCGACCTGTCCATCCCCAGCGGGGCCTGCCGCGGCGGCGGCGCCTCCATTCCGCCCGGGGCTACGGAGCCCCGGGGCCGACGATGCATGCCGCCGCCCGATCGCCATCCATCCTGTCGGGGACGGATCGCGCGGCGGCATTTCCGGCGTGCGGGCCTGTCGGGCGGAGGCGGGGTCGCGTCCCCGCCCTCCCCCCTCGATCAGCCATGCAGCTTCGCGGTGATCTCCGCGACGTGCTTCCCCTGGAAGCGGGCCATGCTCAGCTCGTTCTCGCTGGGCTGGCGGGAGCCGTCGCCGGCCGCGATGGTGGTGGCGCCGTAGGGGGAGCCGCCGCTGACCTGGTCGAGCACCGTCAGCCCCGGATGCGCGTAGGGCAGGCCGACCAGCACCATGCCGTGGTGGAACAGCATGGTGTGGATGCCCATCAGCGTCGTCTCCTGCCCGCCATGCTGGCTGGCGGTGGAGGTGAAGGCGCTGCCGACCTTGCCCACCAGCGCGCCCTTCGCCCAGAGACCACCGGTCTGGTCCCAGAACTGCGCCATCTGCGCGGGCAGGCGGCCGTAGCGGGTCGGGGCGCCGACGATGATCGCGTCGTACTGCGCCAGTTCCTGCGGGTCGGCGAGCGGGGCGGCCTGGTCGAGCTTCGCGTGGGCGCGCTCGAGCACCTCGCGCGGGGCGAGCTCGGCCACGCGCTTGACCGTGACCTCGGCGCCCGCCTCGCGGGCACCGGCGGCGACGGCCTCGGCCATCGTCTCGATGTGGCCGTACATGGAGTAGTAGAGGACGAGGATCTTCGGCATCGGGACCTCCTGCGTTCTTCGGTGGGGACGCCGTTCACGCCCCCGGGTTGCCGGGGAAGCTAGGCCCGGACGACCCGCCGCGCTCATTTCGAGCCGTGATGACCACCATGGGCGCGCGCGGCCAGGCGTGCGACCGGGGGCGCGGCGGGTGAAGCGGGCTCGCGGCCGGGCGCGACCGCCGCATTCCGTTTCGAATTCGCATCTCATGGCGGGGACGTCACCGTGCTGCCCTGTCCGTCGTACGGACGGATGTGCTTGGGTGGCGCGGCCAACCTCCCGGAAGCCCGCCCGGCGCGGCGTGGCAGCGCCCCGGAAGCCGGAATGAGCCTGGGATGAACCTGGACAGTCGCGTCGCCGTCATCCGCTTCGGCTATGGTCCCCGGCTCGACCAGCCCCTGCCGGCCGACCCGCTGGCCTGGCTGGACGCGCAGCTCGGCCCGGCGCCGGCGCTGCCGGGTCCGGGCCTGGACGAGTGCTTCACCGCCTGGCGCGAGGACCGCGAGGAGCGCCGCCGCCTCGCCTCGGGCGCCGATGCCATGGCCCGCTCGGCCGGGGCGGCGCCGGAAGGCGGCGGGAGCCCCGGCGGGGGTGGCGGGATGGCCGGCGGCATGGCCAACGCCACGCCCGGCGCCCCTGCGGGCGCCCCCTCCGGCACGCCCACCGGTACGTCCACCGGTACGTCCCCTGGCGCCCCGCCCCCGGCCGGGCCGCCGACCCGCGTGGCGCAATTGTTCAACGCCGAGGCGCGGGGCTGGCTGGCGCGCCGCATCGCCGGCGAGGCGCCGTTCCGCGACCGGCTGGTGGATTTCTGGGCCAACCACCTCACGGTCAGCCGGCGCAACGGCGAGGTGGCGCCGGTGCTCGGCCACTACCTGCGCGAGGCGGTGGCGCCGCATGTCACCGGCCGCTTCGCCGACCTGCTGCTGGCCGTGGCGCACCACCCGGCCATGCTGCTCTACCTCGACAACCACGTCTCGGTCGGGCCCGACAGCCTGGCCGGCCTGCGGCAGCGCCGGGGGCTGAACGAGAACTACGCCCGCGAGCTGCTGGAACTGCACACCGTGACCCCGGCCGCCGGCTACACCCAGGCCGACGTGACCCAGCTCGCCGCCGTGCTCACCGGCTGGTCGGTGCAGCGCGACCGCGCGCCCACCGGCTTCGTGTTCCGCGACGAGGCGCACCAGGCCGGCGAGAAGCGGGTGCTCGGCCGGCGCTTCGAGACCGGCTGGCGCGGCGGCGAGGCGGAGGGCGAGGCGGCGCTGCGCTTCCTGGCCACCCATCCGGCGACCTACCGGGCCCTGGCCACGGCGCTGGTGCGCCATTTCGTGGCCGATGGTCCGCCGCCGGCCGCCGTGGCACGGATCGAGGCGGTGCTGCGCGACACGGGCGGCGACCTCGGCGCCGCGTCGCGGGCGCTGGTGCGGCTGCCCGAGGCCTGGGCGCCGCCCCTCTCCAAGCTGCGCGGGCCGCAGGACTACGTGGTGTCGGCGCTGCGCGCCTGCGGGGCGGACGCGTCGATGGCGGGCATGGCGCAGGGCGCCGCGGGCGCGCTGGGGCAGCCGATGTGGACGGCGCCGGGGCCGAACGGCTGGCCGGACAGCGCCGCGGACTGGGCGGCGCCGGAAGCGGTGCTGCGCCGGGCCGAGTGGGCGAACGGGCTGGCGGGACGGGTGGCCGCCCGGCTGGACCCGCTCGCCGTGGCCGAGCAGTCGCTGGGGACGCTGGCGAGCGCCGCCACGGTATCGGCGGTGGCGCGGGCGGGCTCGCGGCGCGAGGCGCTGGTGCTGCTGCTGGCGAGCCCCGAGTTCAACCGGCGATGAGGCCGGCGACGGGGGATGACGGCATGGCGGGGCGCGGAACGCCGGCACGGGGCATGGCCGGCCACGATGGCGGGGCGGGGCACGGGCCAGCGGGCCGCTGCCCGGAACGTGGCGGCAGGCCGGTGGGCGGACCAGCGGACGGGCCAGTGGGCGGACCAGCGGGCGGGCCAGTGGGCGGACCAGCGGGCGGGCCAGCGGGCGGACCGGGGCGGCGCGGCGTGCTGCTCGGCCTCGGCGCCGGGCTGGCGCTGGGGCGTTCGCGTCTGGCGCTGGCGGCGGGGCCGGCAGGCGAGGCGCGGCTGGTGGTGGTGATCCTGCGCGGCGCGCTGGACGGGCTGGCGGCGGTGCCGGCCTATGGCGACCCCGCCTTCGCCGGGCTGCGCGGCGACCTGGCCCAGCCGGAGCCGGGGCGCGAGGAGGGCGTGCTCGACCTGGGCGGCCATTTCGGCCTGCACCCGCGCCTCGCCGCGCTGCACGGCATGTACCGCCGGGGCGAGGCGCTGGTGCTGCACGCGGTCGCCGGCCCCACCCGCTCGCGCAGCCACTTCGAGGCGCAGGACTGCCTGGAGAGCGGCGCCGACCAGCGCCTGGCCAGCGGCTGGCTGAACCGGGCGCTGGCGGCGCTGCCGGCCCGGCCCGGGGCGGCGCGCAACGGCCTCGCCGTGGGCGTGGAGGAGCCGCTGCTGCTGCGCGGGCCGGCGCCGATCGGCGCGTGGGCGCCGCAGGGCGCCGGCGGCCCGGGGGCGGCGCTGCTGGCGCAGGTCGCGGCGCTGAACGCCGCCGACCCGGTGCTGGGGCCGGCCTTCGCCGAGGGCATGCGGGCGCGCGGCTTCGCGGGGCTCGCCGGCGAGATCGCGGCGCGCGACCGCAACGCCTTCCCGGCGCTGGCGGGCGGGGCCGGCCGGCTGCTGGCGGCGCCGGACGGGCCACGCGTGGCGGCGCTGGAGCTGGGCGGCTGGGACACGCATGCGGGGCAGCGCGGGCGGCTGAACGGGCCGCTCGGGCAGCTCGATGCCGGGCTGGCGGCGCTGCGCGAGGGGCTCGGCCCGGCCTGGCGGCAGACGGCGGTGCTGGTGGCGACGGAGTTCGGCCGCACGGTGCGGGTGAACGGCACCGGCGGCACCGATCACGGCACGGCCGGCGCGGCCTTCCTGCTGGGCGGCGCCGTTGCCGGCGGGCGGGTGGTGGCGGACTGGCCGGGCCTGGGCGAGGGGCGGCTGCACGAGAATCGCGATCTTGCGCCGACCATGGACCTGCGTGCCGTCACCAAGGCGCTGCTCGCCGGGCATCTCGGCCTGCCGCCGGCGGCGGTGGCGCGGGCCTTCCCGGGCAGCGAAGGCGTGGCGCCGCTGGGCGGGCTGCTGCGGGCGTAGACGGGCCGACGACGAGCCGCATTCCGGTGTCCCGGGCGCGGGGTTCGTCCGATCGCGGGGATGATCGCGCGGGAGCGGCGATGGGTGGCCCGCGGTCGCGATCGGGCCCGCCATCCACGATCCCGACGGCAGGCCGGTCGTGGATCGGCCGGAGTGCAGCCCGCCCAACGGCGCCCTGCCGAACGTGACCCAAGAGCATTTTCAAGCTGGGTGTACTCACCCAGCGACCCGGAAAATGCGAAAGACCGAAAGGCTGGAGCCGTTTCAGCCTGATACAGCCTGGCCGGAACGGCTCTAGAACATTTTCAAGCTGAGCGTCCTCGCTCAGCGGCTCGGAAAATGCGAAAAATCAAAAGGCTAGAGCCGTTCCAGCCTGATACAGTCAGGCTGGATCGGCTCTAACGGGTGCGCACCGCGCCGTGCGGCAGGCCGGATGCGGGAACGGCCGGCCGGCACCGCCGTCATCGGCATCATGGCGTCGGTTTCATCCTCGCTCGCGTCCCGCTTCCATCCCGCCGGCGCATCATTCCACCTGCCGGCGCCCCGGATCGATCCCCGATCCGCCGCCCGACGCCAGAAGGTCCGGTGTCATGCGCAAGATGCTTCTCCCCGCCCTCGCTGCCGCCCTGATGCTGGGCGCCGCCGCCGCGCCCGCCATGGCGCAGGGCTACTACGTCGGCCCCGCCGCCCCCTACGCCGCCTGGAACGACCACGCCTGGGCCGGCTACGACCGCGCCAACGCCCGCTTCGCCAACCAGCAGGCGCGCGCCGACTTCCAGGCCGGGCGCATGAACGCGGCGGTGGGCAACTACGGCGCCGCGGCGGCCGACTTCCAGGCCGGCCGCGCCGCCAACTGGCAGGCGGCCAACGAGCGGGCCGACGCCCGCTGGAACGATGCCCGCGCCGCCTGGGCGAACCGCCCGGTGATGCGCTGGGGCTGGTAGGGGGCGGTTCGGCCAGCGGTGCCCTGCCGGTGGCCCCCTGGCGGCCCCCTGCCAGCGGCTCCCTGCCAGCGGCTCCCTGATGGAGGAGTGCGACGCCATGGGATTGCGAAGCACGGTCGGCACGGCCTGCCGGAAGGCGCTGCGGGGCTTCGGGCGGAGCCTGCTCGACAGCTACGGCGGGTATGGACGGTGCAACTGGCCGTTCCTCTGATCCGGCGCCGCCCAGGGCTCGACCCTCGATCCGGCGCATCCTCCGAGGCGCCGGGCGGGCACGCCCAGCCCGGGAATGCCCTGTCCGACGAGTGGCGGCACCGGCGGGCGAGGCGGTGAGCCGAGGGGTTTGGGGCAACCCGATGCTTCGCGATCCCTGACGGATGGTCTCGGCCTGCCGTTCGGGTGCGCGGATCGTCAGTCCGGCGTGATGTTGTTCCGGCGAACGACCTCGCCCCACTTCGCGACCTCGCTGCCGATGAAGGCGCCGAACTCCTCCGGGGGATTGCCGCCGGGGATGGCGCCCTGCTCGTGCAGTAGCCGCCGCACCTCGGCGTCCGCCAACGCGGCGAGGGCGGCGCGGCGGATGGCGTCCAGCGGGCCCGGCTCCATCCGCGCCGGGGCGACCAGCCCGTGCCAGTTGCTCGCGTCCACCGTGGGCAGGCCGGATTCGCGGAAGGTCGGCACGTCGGGGATCCAGCTCAGTCGGTCCGGCGTGCCGACGGCGAGCGCACGCATCGTCCCGGCCTGGATGTTGGGCAGCAGCACCGGCAGGTCGGCGAAGCCGAGCTGCACCTCGTTGCGCAGGATGGCCGTCGCGAGCTGGCCGCCGGAGTTGTAGGCGATCTGGACGATCTCGATGCCCGCCGCCGCGCGGAACTGCTCCGCCGCGAGGTGCGGCATGGAGCCGTTGCCGGTGGTGCCGAAGTTGAGGGAGCCGGGCCGGGCCTTCGCCCCGGCGATCAGGTCCTGGAGCGTCCGGAAGGGCGAGGCGGCGGGCACC
Source organism: Roseomonas acroporae (assembly GCF_023223525.1). Lineage (GTDB taxonomy): Bacteria > Pseudomonadota > Alphaproteobacteria > Acetobacterales > Acetobacteraceae > Roseomonas_E > Roseomonas_E acroporae. Next base: position 63,199 of record NZ_JALPRX010000073.1, read on the forward strand.
ACGAGCGGTTCCGGCACGAGGGCGCCCATGGTGATCGGGGCGAGGTCGCGGACGGGATTGTAGGGCGTGCCGCGGCCGAGACCCGGCGAGATGGCGAGCGCGCCGGCGCTGCCGATGCCGAAGGTGTAGCCGTCGGGCGGCGCCTTCGCGATGAGGTCCACGCCGGTCATGCCGCCCGCGCCGGCGCGGTTGTCGATGATGACGGGCTGCCCGAGGGTCGCCGACATGCGCGGGGCGATGATGCGGGCGATGATGTCGCTCGGCCCGCCGGCCGCGAAGGGCACGATGAAGCGGATGGGCCGCGTGGGATAGGCAGGCTGGGCGCGCGCCGGCAGGGCGGCGAGCGCGCCCGCCGCGAGGACGGCGCGTCGGTTCACGATCATGGGCGTTTCCTCTCTTGTCACGCTTCCCGGAGGTCGAAGCCTGGCAGGCCGTAGAAGCGGGCGGCGGAGCGCCAGAACAGGTCGGCCTTCTCCGCCGCACTGGCGCCGGAGGCGACGCGCTTCATGGCGTTCCAGCCGACCGCGTAGCTGTAGCTTCCCTTGTCCACGGGGAAGTTGCTCTCGAACATGCAGCGCGAGGCGCCGAAGGCCTCGATGCAGCCTTCCATCCAGGGGCGCCACGCCTCGGCGAGGTCCTGCGACGACGGCGCCCGCTCCCGCGCCTCGAAGCCGAAGCCGGGCAGGCGCATGCCGAGACCTCCCACCTTGACCATCACGTTCGGGCAGGCGGCAAGGTCGCGCATGCTGGCGGACCACTGCGCGAACACCTCGTCCCGCCGGCCGGCGTAGCGGCCGATGCCGAGGATGCCGCCGCAGTGGTTCAGCACGATCGGCGTGCCCGGGAAGGCGCGGGCCAGGGCGGCGAGGCGCGGGATCTGGTGGAAGTAGAGCCAGGCGTCGTAGCGGAGGCCGAGCGGCGCGAGCTGGGCGAAGCCCGCGCGGAAGGCGGGGCTGTCCAGCATGTCCTCGGCGGGCCGGTAGGACGGGTTCAGCATCGCGGGGTCCGGGTCCCAGGTCGCGATGTGGCGGATGCCGCGGAAGCGGTCTCCCCCGGCCCTGGCATGCGCCTCCAGCACCGGGCGCACGGCGTCGCCGAGGCGCAGGTCGGCCGCCCCGACGATGCCGGCGCAGGCGCGCACCGGGCCGTACCGGCCGCTGCCGCACATGGCGGCGACGCCGTTGGCGAACTCCGTCTCGCCCACCGCCCGCATCGCCTCCGGCCCCTCGGCGCGGAGCATGGAGCGCGAGGACTGGACGTAGACGGTGGCGCGCACGTCGTGCCCGGTGTCGAGGTCGGCAAGCAGCTCGTCCAGGAGGTAGCGCCAGCCCGGCTGGTCCCAGAGGTGATGGTGCGGGTCCACGATCACCTGACCGGGGTCGAGCGCCTCCTCCTGCCGAGTCGCGAGCCAGTCCTCGCGCACGGGGATCTGGTGCTGCTGCGTCGCGGCGCTCATGCGCCGGCCTCCGCGGACGGGAAGTCGGGGTCCTCCAGCTCCGGCGCGAGGCTGCCGGGCAGCCCGAGCTCGAAGGCGTTCAGGGTGAGCGCGACGAGGCAGTAGTAGCCGAGGATGCCGACCAGCTCGACGAGGCCGCGCTCGCCCAGCGCCGCGACGGCGCGGGCGTAGAGCGGCGCCGGGAGGCGGGCGGTCGAGAGGAGGGTGGCGGACACGTCGTGGACCGCCTGCGCGCGCTCGTCCTCCAGCCTCGGCGCGCGGCGGGCGGCGATGTCCGCGACCACCGCCGGGTCGATGCCGGCCTTCAGCCCCTCGCGCTTGTGCGCCGTCCACTCGTGGTGCGAGGTCCAGTGCCGGCCGCAGACGAGGATGGCGAGCTCGGAGAGATGCGGCTCCAGCGTCGTCTGGTAGCGGAGCAGCTCGCCCAGCTTCTGCCCGCGACGGGCGAGCTCGGGATTCCGCAGCCACGCGATCATCGGCGCGGGCACGCGGCCGCGAATGCCGGCGACCGCCTCGTCGCGGGCGGCCCGCTGCTCCGGGGTCATCGTCTCCTCGGGCGGCAGGTCCAGGCGGGGCATGGGGCGGGGCATGGGGCGGGGCATGGGTGTTTCCTCCGGGTCAGGCGAGTGCCGCGACCGGCGCGGGATCGCCGCCGAGCGCGCGGGTCAGGGCCAGCGCCTCGCGCAGCACGATCGGGACGCAGAGCGCCTCGGCCTCGGCGTCGAAGCGGTAGATCGGCATGGTGATCCCGACCGAGCCGGCGACGCGCCCGCGCGCGTCCAGCACGGGCGCGGCGATGGCGGCGACCTCCGGCAGGCGCTCGCCGCGGCTGACGACCGGCAGGCGGGGGCGCGGGGCGGCCTCCAGCGCGACCAGCGCCCGGCCATGCGCCCCGATGCCGAGCGGCGCCACCTCCCCCACGCGGGCGACGGTGCGCACGGCCTGCGGGCCGTCCAGGCGGAACAGGCAGCGGCGGGCATCGCCCTCCCGCGCGAAGAAGGCGGCGCTCTCCCGACTCTCCGCGCGCATCCGGTCGAGGGCGGGCATCACCGCGTCCTCCAGCCGCAGGCCGCGCCGGAAGCGCTCGCCGAGGACCAGGAGCTGCGGTCCGAGGGCGTAGCCGCCCGCGGGGAGGCGACGGACGAAGTCGTGGCCCTCCAGCGTGCCGAGCAGCCGGAGGGCGGTCGTCAGGTGCAGGCCGGTGCGTCGTGCCACCTCCACCAGGGGCAGCGGGCCGTCCTCGTCCTCGAAGGCGGCGAGGATGGCGAGTGCCCGGTCCACGGCGCGCACGCCGCCCTCGGAATCCCCCGTCTCGCGGGCCGTCGGTGCCGGCGGGGGATTGATGGTCCGCGTCTTCGTCACGGCAGGCCTCCTAGAGCGGATCGCCGTCGGGCGGACACGCCTGGCGGCGTGAATCCGCGCCGAGAACAACGAGCTACGGCGAACCGCAGGCCCAACCGGACTGCGGTCCGCCGTAGCATCGGCTTTCACAGAATGGAAGTTACTTGCATCGGATGGAATAGGTGATTTAAGCAGGGCGCACCGTACCGGGGAGGAACGCCGTGGACCGATGGACGCGCCGCCACATGCTGGCCGCCGCGGCCGGGCTCGGCCTCGCGGCATCCGCGCTGGCCCAGCCCGTGCCGGCCCAGCCCGTGCTGCCCCAGCCCGCCTGGCCCGCCCGGCCGGTGACGCTCCTCGTCCCCTTCGCGCCCGGCGGCGCCTCCGACATCGCGGCCCGGGCCTTCGCCGCCCGGCTGGCCGAGCGGCGGGGGCAGCCGGTGGTCGTGGACAACCGCCCCGGCGCGAACGGGCAGCTCGCGGCGCGGATGCTCGCGCGGGCGGCGCCGGACGGGCACACGCTGCTGGTCGGCTCCATCGGCGTCTTCGCGCTGAACGCCGTGCTGTACCGGAACCCCGGCTACGATCCGCTGACGGACCTCGCGCCCGTGACCCTCGCGGTGACGACGCCGAACGTCCTCGTCGTGAACCCGCGCGTCGCGCCGGTGGCGACGCTGCCGGAGCTTGTCGCCTGGATGAAGGCGCGTCCGGGCGGGGTGAACCACGCGACCTCCGGCATCGGCTCCTCGCCGCACCTGACGATGGAACTCTTCACGCAGCTCACCGGGACGCAGGCGACGCATGTTCCGTCGCGGGGCGGCGCGACGGCGGTGATGGACCTGCTCGCCGGGACGGTGGAGATCTCCTTCCAGGGCCTCGGCTCCATCATCGGACCGGTGCGCGAGGGGCGGCTGCGCGCCCTGCTCGTCACGTCCGACCGCCGCGCGCCGCTCCTGCCCGATGTCCCCACCGCGGCGGAGGCCGGGCTGCCCGGCTTCGAGGTCGGCTCCTGGCAGGCGGTGATGGCCCCGGCCGGGACGCCGCCCGCGCTATGCGAGCGGATCGCCGCCGACATCACCGACATCCTGCGCGAGCCCGCGGTGGCGGAGCCGCTGGCGGCCGCCGGCTACGCCGTGGTGGGCGGCACGCCCGCCGAATACGGCGCCTTCCAGCGCGCCGAGATCGCGCGCTGGCGCCGCGTGGCCCAGGCCGCGCACATCGTCCTGGATTGAGGGGAACCGCCATGCGCCGCCGCAGCCTGCTGTCCGCCGCCGGCGCCGCCCGGCGTTCCCGCCGCGCCGACGCCGGCCAGTCCGGGCTTCCGGACGACGAGGCGGCGATCCGGTGGGGCGGCCCTGCCCGGCGCGGCATCCCCGCCGCGGTGCGCGAGCGGCCGAACGCCGCCGTGCGGGCCGCCGTGACGGAGGCGCGCCTCGCCCCGGCGCTCGCGGCGGAAGGGGCCGTTCCCGGCGTCTTCCCACCGGCCCAGGCAGACCGATACGTCCCCGCCGACCTCGCGCGCCGGCGCGAGGCGGCGGCGGCGGCCAACACCCGGGTGGAGTGAGCCAGATGTCGAGGCGTTTCGAGAACAAGGTCGCGATCGTCACCGGCGCCGGCTGCGTCGGGCCGGGCTGGGGCAACGGGCGGGCCATCGCCCATGGCCTGGCGACGGAAGGGGCCGTCGTGATCGGGGTGGACCGGAACCCGGACGCCATGACCGAGACGGCCGAGCGCATCGCCTCGGAAGGCGGGCGCTTCGAGGCGGCGACGCTCGACGTGCGGGACGGGGCGGCGATCGAACGGCTCGTCGCGGAGGTGGTGGCCCGGCACGGCCGCGTGGACGTGCTGGTGAACAATGTCGGCGGCTCCGCGGCCGGCGGGCCGGTGGAGATGGCGGAGGAGGTCTGGGACCTCCAGATCGACGTGAACCTCAAGAGCGTGTTCCTGACCCTCAAGCACGTCCTGCCGGTGATGGAGCGGCAGGGGGGCGGGGCGGTGGTGAACCTGGCCTCGACCTCCGGCATCCGCTGGACCGGGGCGGCGCAGGTCGCCTACGCGGCGTCCAAGGCGGGGGTGATCCAGCTCTCGCGCGTCGTCGCGGTGCAGTACGCGCCCAGGGGCATCCGGGTGAACACGGTGGTGCCGGGGCAGATGCACACGCCGATGGTCGAGGCGAGGCTCGCGGGGCAGCGCGCGGGCGGGGACGTGGAGGCGATCGTGAGGCAGCGCCTCGCCCGCATCCCGCTCGGCTTCGCAGGCGACGGGCGGGACACGGCGAGCGCCGTCCTCTACCTCGCCTCGGACGAGGCCCGCTTCGTCACCGGCACCGAGATCATCGTGGACGGCGGCATGTCCGTCCGCTGCGGCTGACGGCGGCGCGCGATCGAGGCCGTCGCGTCCACGCCGTCCCCGTTCGTCACGCGGGAGATGTCGTCAGGGCGAGGGCTTGCCCCGGACCGGTGCCCGGGGAAGCCCGATCCGACACCTCCGTGTCCGGCGCGACCGCCATCGGCGCATCCGCGGCGAAGCGTCCGTGGCCTTCCTCCGGCACCAGCACCGGCTTGATCTTCACCGCCGCCGTCGCTTCCCGCCGGGGCGGCGTTCGGCGCCGGCGCGCATCAGGCCGGCTGGCATGCGGCCGCCAGATCCTCCTCCTCCCGCAGCATGCGCAGATCCTGCGCCACGACCCGGAGGCCATCGCGCCGCGCCGCGGCGGCCAGCATGGCCTCACGCTCTCCCGGCATCACGATCCGCGGCACGCCGTCCGCCGGTTCGGAGGCCCTGGCCCGTTCGATCAGGGCCGCGAAGCGTGCGCGGTAGTCGCCGATGGACAGGGCGCCGTCCGGCCGGAAGGCGATGAAGGCGTGGCCGACGTTCTGCGGCGCCGTGAAGTCGGAATTCTGGTTGCGCACCTGGCCGCCGAAGGCCGCGCCCGACATGACGCCGGCGACGATCTCCATCATCAGGCCGAGGCCCGATCCCTTGGGGCCGGCCATCGGCAGGACCACGCCGCGGATCGCCGCCGCCGGATCGGTGGTCGGGCGGCCATGCTCGTCGAGCGCCCAGTCGGCCGGGATCGGCTGGCCCAGCCGGGCCGCGCGGCGGATCCGGCCGAAGGCGACGGTGGAGGTGGCCATGTCGAGCAGGAAGGGCGTCTCGCCGGGGGCCGCGAAGCCGAACGGGCTGGTGCCGAGGAAGGGCGAGCGTCCGCCCCAGACCGGCATCAGCGGCGGCGCGTTGGTGAAGGCCAGCGCGCAGAGGCCGGCGTCGAGCGCCTGCTGCAGATAGGTCGCCGCCATGCCGAAATGGTTGCTGTTGGCGGCGAGCACCAGGCCGATCCCGTGCTCGCGGGCCAGCCCGATCGCGTGCGTCATCGCCGTGCGCGCCACCACGTAGCCCATGCCGTTGTCGCCATCGACATGGCCGACCGCGCCGCTCCCGCTCACCGCGAGCCGCGGGCGCGGGTTGACGAGACCGAGGCGCAGCCGCTTCGTGTAGACCGGGATGCGGCCGATGCCGTGCGAGGCGATGCCGCGCGCATCGGCCTCGACCAGGCAGCCCGCGACGAAGGCCGCATCGGCCGTGTCGAGATGGGCCGCGAAGATCCGCTCGACGCGCCGCAGCAGCGTCTCGTAGGGAACCACCTCGTCGGCGTCGCTCATGGCCTCTTCCTTGAACCGTCCGGAGGGCTTCGCCCCTCGGCGGTGGTTTGGCGGCCGCGGTCGCGCAGGTCCAATCGATAGTTTTCGGCAATTCATGAACGCGGGGAATGAAACCGCCTTGCCGGCGCGGCGCCGCGTGGAAGGATGCCGGCCCGGGGCGCAATGCCGGGCATGATCGTCCCGGGCGGGGACGGGGCGGGATGGACTTCCGGGATCTGGCGTATTTCGAGGCGGCGGCGGAGCTCGGGCATCTCGGCCGCGCGGCCGTCCGGATGGGCCGGACCCAGTCCGCCCTGTCCAAGAGCATCCGGCGGCTGGAGGAGGAGCTGGGCCTCGCGCTGTTCGCGCGGCAGGGGCGCGGCATCGTGCTGACCGCGGCCGGCGAGATGCTGCTCGACCGCGCCAGGGTGCTGCGTCAGGGCATGGAGCTGGCCCGGCGGCAGATGCGCGACTTCTCGCGCGGCATCACCGGCCATGTCCGACTCGGCGCCTCCAGCACCATGGCGGCACTGCTGCTACCGGGGCTGAGCGCGCGCTTCCTCGCGGGCGCGCCCGACGTGACGGTGCAGCTGACCATCGGCCTGAACGACGTGCTGCGCGACAGCCTCCAGGCCGGGCGGATCGACCTGATGCTGGGGCCGCTGGAGGAGTCGGAGCCCCTCTTCTCGGCGCATCCGCTCCTGGACGACGAGGTGGTGATCGTCGCCGGGCCCGACCATCCCATCCTCTCCGGCCGCCGGCGCGGCGGCGCGCCGCTGGAATGCGCCGCGCTGGCCGGCTGCCGCTGGGTCCTGCCGTCGCGTCAGGTCGCCACGCGCCGCTGGCTGGAGGCGCGGCTGCGCGAGGCGGGCGTGCCGCTCGGGCCGGTGCAGCTGGAGACGAATTCGATCCTCGTCCTCTCGCAGGTGATCGCGCGCAACCGGATGCTCAGCCTGCTGTCGCGCCGCAATCTCGGCGCGGGACGGCCGGGCCATCCGCTGCGCGAGGTGCCCGTGGCCGGCATGGTGATGCGTCGCCGCTTCGGCGTGCTGTACCGCGCCGAGGCCACCATGACGCCGGCCACCGCCTGCCTGCTCGCGCTGGTCAAGCAGGCGGACGGGACCGACCCATGAAGCGCGGGAAAGGGTGGGGGAGAATTAGGCGCTGGTGCCCGGCCCGCCGGCCTTCCAACCTCCGCCCGCGTGCGGGGCCTGCCCGACGGCGCGCGAGGAGGGAACGAACCCGATGCAGACGATCAGACCGGCCATCCATCGTGCCGACACCCCGCCGGCCGCCGACCGCGCGACGGCTGCCGCGCCGGGCGCCCCGCCTGCCGCCCCGCCGGCCGCCCCGCCTTCCGTCCCGCCGCCCCTCGCCTCGCGCCGTGGCCTGCTCGCGGCCGCCTGCCTCCTGCCCCAGCCCCTTCTGTCCCTGCCGGCCCGGGCCGGCGCGCCGGCCTCGCCCGCACCCGCCGCCGGCCCCATGGGGATCGCGGATCGGCGCGACGCGGTCGCGGCACCGGGCAGGGTGACCTTCTACGTCGCGGTCGGGCCGCGCCTGGCCGCCTACGAGCCGGACCCGGCGGCCCTGACGCTGGCGCCGCTGGCGGGGGCGGAAGCCGTGCTGCCCGCCGCCATCCAGTATGTCTGGCCGCACCCCACCCTGCCGCTGCTCTATGTCGCCTACAGCGACCGGGCCGGCGACGCCTTCGGCGAGGTGCACGGCGTGCAGGCGGTGCGGATGGACGCGGCGGGCGCGCCGACCCTGGCCGGGCCGCCGCTGCGGCTCGACAACCGCCCGATCCACCTGACGCTGGACGGCGCCGGGCAGCACCTGTTCGTCGCCTTCAACGCGCCGAGCGAGCTGCGCGTGTTCCGGCTCGGCGAGGACGGCGCCATCGGCGCCCCGGTGGCGCAGCGCGAGACGCCCGATGGCGGCATCTACGCCCATCAGGTCCGCGTCTCGCCCGACGGCCGCACGGTGATCCTGGTCACGCGCGGCAACGACGCGCGGCCGGGCCGGCCGGAGGATCCCGGCGCGCTCAAGGTGTTCGACCTGGAGGCCGGGCAGCTCCGCCTGCGGCGCGCCGTCGCGCCCGGCGGCGGCTACGGCTTCGGGCCCCGCCACCTCGAATTCGGCCCCGGCCAAGCCTTCCTCTACGTCTCGCTGGAGCGCGAGAACCGGCTGGACACCTTCGCGATGGGCGCGGACGGGCCGGCCACCCTGCCGGCCTTCAGCACCGGCACGCTGGGCGGCCCGGCCAGGGCGGGGCTGCGGCAGCTCGCGGGGGCGATCCATCTCTCGCCCCGGGGCGATGTCGTCTACGTGGCGAACCGGGCCGACAGCCGGGAGCGCACCGAGGCCGGCCCGGCCTTCGCCGGCGGCGAGAACACGATGGCGGTGTTCCGCATCGACCCGGCGAGCGGCGAGCCGCGGCTGGTGCAGACGATCGAGACGGAGCGCTTCCACCCGCGTTGCTTCTCCCTGCACCCGGATGGCGGGATGCTGGTCACGGCGGCGATCAAGCCGATGCCGGTGCGCGACGGCGGCCGGATCCGGACCGTGCCGGCGGGCCTGACCGTGTTCGGCGTCGGGCCCGACGGGCTGCTGCGGCGTCACGCCCATCTGGACCTGGCGACGCCCGACGGCGACGTGTTCTGGTGCGGCATGGTGCGCCGCCCGGGCTGAGGCGGCGCCCACTCCGGCGCGCCCCTCCGGCGCCCCTCCGGCGCCGCGCCGCTCAGCCCGGCGCGGCCTCGGCCGCATCCTCCTCCGGCACCGCCGTCTTCAGCAGTCGCAGCAGGTGCTGCGCCGCCGGCGGCAGGTAGCCGTCGCGCCGGTGCACCACGCCGAACTGCCGCAGCATGGTGGTCTCCGCCAGCCGCACCTCGCGCAGGGCCATGCCGGCGCCGCCCGGCCCCAGGTTGCGGCGCGACATGAAGCTCAGCAACTGCGTCGAGGCGATCAGCCGCGGCAGCGCCGAGATCGAGTTGGTGACGATCTGGATGCGCGGCGGCGGCAGCCCCGCGGCGGCGAACACCGCGACGAGCCAGCGATGCGTGTCCACCCGGGGCGAGGCCAGCACCCAGGCATGGCCGGCGAGCCGGGCGAGGCTCGGCGGCTGCGCGAACAGCGGATGGTCCCGGCTGGCGGTGACCACCACCTCGTCGGCGGTCAGCAGGTGCCGGGCGAACTCCGCCTCGTCGTCCGGCACCAGCGGGCCGAGGACGAGGTCGAGCTCGCCGTCGCGCAGCTTCGTGCGCAGGACGTCGTTCATCCCGACGAAGATCTCGAAGGTGATGCCCGGGTGCCGGCCCAGCAATTCGCGGCACACGCCGGGCAGCAGGCATTCGGCGGTGGTCGCCCCGGTGCCGATCCGCAGATGCCCCACCGCGCCCTCGGCGAAGTCGCGCACCTCCCGCCGGTACTCCTCGGCGCTGGCGCCCAGCCGGCGCGCCCGGGCCAGCAGCAGCCCCCCGGCCGGCGTCAGCCGGATGCCGCGCCCCTCGCGCCGGAACAGCGTGGCGCCGAGCGAGGCCTCCAGCCGCCGCAGGCACTTGGTCAGGGCCGGTTGCGACAGGTGCAGCCGCTCCGCCGCGCGGCCGAGATGCTCGAGCTCCGCGATGACCGTGAAGTAGCTGAGATCGCGCAGGTCCATTCATAACCGCAGGGAATGGTTTCCGAACATTTTACCATTGGACGTTGGCCGATCAACGGCCCAGCTTCGTGCCTGCCGGCGGCCCGACGCCGCGGAGCGTGGCACCGCCGGACGCTGGAACGAATGGGAGGGAGTGGAACGATGCGACGACGCGCATTGCTGGGTGCCGCCTCGGCCGGGCTGGCCGCGCTGACCGCGGGGCGCCCCCTGGGACTCCGGGCGCTGGCCCAGGAATCCTGGCCGGACCGCCCGATCCGCCTGATCGTTCCCTATCCCCCGGGCGGCGGCACCGACATGGTCGGGCGCGCCGTGGCGAGCGGCATCACGAAGTCGACCGGCTGGAACATCGTGATCGACAACCGGCCCGGGGCCGGCGGCAATCTCGGCCTCGACGCCCTCGCGAAGTCGGCCGCCGACGGCTACACGATCGCCGTCGGCCAGACCTCGAACCTGGCCATCAACCCCTCCCTCTATCCGCTCATGCCCTACGAGCCGCTGCGGGACCTGACCTTCGTCTCGCTGCTGGCGCGCCAGCCCGTGGTGCTGGTGGTGCGCAGGGATTCGCCGTTCCGCTCGCTCGCCGACGTGCTGGCGGCGGCGAAGGCGAAGCCCGGCGAGCTGACGGCCGGCCATCCCGGCAGCGGCACGGTGGGGCACCTGGTCGGCGAGATGCTGGCGCACCGGACCGGCGTGCAATGGACCGAGGTGCCCTATCGCGGCGCCGCGCAGGTGGCGACCGACCTGCTGGCGGGCCGGGTGGACCTCTACTTCGCCAACCCGCCCTCCGTGCGCGGCTTCCTCGATTCCGGCGACCTGCGCGCGCTCGCCGTCACCTCCGCCGAGCGCATGCCGGTGCTGCCCGCGGTGCCGACCATCGCGGAATCCGGCTTCCCCGGCTTCGAGGCGCTGAACTGGACCGGTCTGGTCGCGCCGGCGCGGCTGCCGGCGCCGATCCTCGACCGGCTCAACGCCGAGGCGCGCAAGGCGCTGCAGCTCGACGAGGTGCGGTCGCAATTCGCGGGCGAGGGCATGACGCCGCTCGGCAGCAGCCCGGAGGAGTTCCGCCGCTACGTGGCCGACGAGATCCCGAAGTGGCGGGAGATCGTCCAGGCCGCGCAGGTCCAGGTGGATTGAGCCGCCCCCTCCCGCATCCGACGGAACCGCACGCATGGATCCCTTCTCGCAACCCGTGACGCTGGAGGCGGGCATCCACGCCCGCATGCCGGCGTCGCTCCGCCGCCCCGTGGTCACGGAATGGTCGCGCGCCAACAAGCGCGGCGCCGCCGTGGACTGCTTCCTGGAAGGCCCCTGCTTCGGCGCCGACGGGGCGCTGCACGTCACCGACATCCCGCATGGCCGCATCTTCCGGCTGGATCCGGACGGGCGCGAATGGCAGCTCCTCGCCGAGTACGACGGCGAGCCGAACGGGCTGGCGCTGAACCGGCGCGACGGGCGCCTCTACATCGCCGACTACAAGCAGGGCATCCTGGCGCTCGATCCGCGCAGCGGCCGCGTCGAGCCCGTGCTGACGCGGCGCAACAGCGAGCGCTTCAAGGGGCCGAACGACCTGGTCTTCGCCCGCAACGGCGACCTGTACTTCACCGACCAGGGCCAGACCGGCCTCAGCGACCCGACCGGGCGCGTCTACCGCCTGACGCCGGAGGGCCGGCTCGACTGCCTGCTCGCCAACGGGCCGAGCCCGAACGGCCTCGCCCTGTCGCCGGAGGAGGACGCGCTCTACGTCGCCATGACGCGCGACAACGCGGTCTGGCGCCTGCCGCTGCAGCCGGACGGCTCGACCTCCAAGGTCGGGCGCTTCTGCTCCTTCCACGGCACCAGCGGGCCGGACGGCATGGCGATGGACCGGGCGGGCAACCTGCTGGTGGCGCATGCCTCGCTCGGCTGCGTCTTCGTGCTGTCGCCGCAGGGCGAGGCGCTGGCGCGCATCCGCTCGCCCGCCGGCCGCACCACCACCAACCTCGCTTTCCATCCCGAGGATGACCGGCTGTTCGTCACGGAATCCGAGACCGGGACGGTGCTCTCGGCGCGCTGGCCGGATGCCGCGAATTCCAGCGGAAAGGACCGATGATGGCGGACAGGACGGCACCGGACGGCGCCGCGGGCCGCACCGTGCTGGTGACGGTGCCGCGCCTGGCCTCGGCCGGACTCGCGCTGCTCCGCGCGGCGGGGTGCGAGGTGGTGTTCACCAGCCGCGAGGGCGGTGTCGCCGAGATGCTGCGGCATCTGCGCGAATTGCCGGTGGCGGCGGTGATCTCGCGCACCCTGCCCTTCCGCGAGGAGGCCTTCGCCGCCTGCCCGACTCTGCGCGTCGTCTCGCGGCACGGCGTCGGCTACGACAGCGTCGACGTCGCGGCGGCGACGCGGCGCGGCATCCCGGTGCTGATCGCCCCCGCCGCCAACGGCCAGTCCGTGGCCGAGCTGGCCGTCGGGCTGATGCTGGCCGCCGCGCGCGGCATCCCGCGCCAGGACGCGGCGATCCGCGCCGGGCAATGGGACCGCGCCGGCAGCGGGTTGCAGCTTTCCGGGCGCACGCTGGGGCTGGTCGGCTTCGGCGGCATCGGCCGCGCCGTGGCGCGGGCGGCGCTCGGCCTCGGCATGACGGTGCTTGCCTTCGATCCGATGGCGCGGCCGGACCCGGCATTGCCGGTCGAGCTGGTGGCGGATCTCGACACGCTGCTGCGGCGCAGCCACGTCGTCTCGCTGCACTGCCCGCTGGACGCGCGGACGCGCGGGCTGATCGGCGCGGCGCAGCTCGCGCTGATGCCGCCCGGCGGGCTGCTGATCAACACGGCGCGCGGCGGGCTGGTGGACGAGGCGGCGCTGCTCGCGGCGCTGGAGAGCGGCCGCCTCGCCGGCGCCGGTCTCGACACCTTCGCCGCCGAGCCGCCCGCCGCCGGGAACGGGCTGCGCGCCCATCCGGCCGTGGTGATGACGCCGCACATGGGCGGCTCCACCGACGCGGCGCTGGACGCGACGGCGAGCGCCGCCGCCCGGCACGCGCTCGCGGTCCTGCGCGGCGAGCCGGTGGACCCGGCGGTCTGCGTCAACCCGATCACCCTGAAGGAATCCGTGGCATGAGCGAGTCGAGCAAGGCGTGGCCCCCGGGCTACAGGGTCAACCCGCGCGCGGAGAGTCTGCCGGCCGGCCTGTTCGAGGCCTTCCGCGGCGTGCCGACGGCGCATGCCGGCGACAGCATGGGCCGCTGCATCGGCGCGGTGGGGCTGCGCGCCTATCACGACGACCTGTCGCTGACGGTGGCGGGCCCGGCGCTGACGGTGCGCGTGCGCCCCGGCGACAACCTGATGATCCACCAGGCGATCGCCATGGCGGCGCCGGGCGACGTGATCCTCGTCGATGGCGGCGGTGATGTCGGCCAGGCGCTGATCGGCGGGCTGATGCGGACCTCGGCGCTGCGGCGCGGCATCGCGGGCTTCGTCATCGACGGCGCGGTGCGCGACATCGCGGAATGGGCCGAGGGCGGCATCGCCTGCTACGCGCGCGGCCACACGCATCGCGGCCCGAGCAAGGACGGGCCGGGCGAGGTGAATGTGCCGATCGCCTGCGCCGGCATGGCGGTCTGCCCGGGCGACCTGGTGCTGGCCGACGCGGACGGCGTGATCGTCATCCCCGCCGCCGAGGCCGAGGCGCTGCTGCCCCGGGCGAAGGCGCATGCCGCGCGGGAGGAGAAGATCCGCGTCGCCAACGCCGCCGGCACCACCGACCAGGAGCGCTTCAACGCGCTGCTGCGCTCGAAGGGCTGCCCGGTCTGATACGAAGGGCGGGGCGGCGCCCCGGAGGGGTCGGCCGGCGCCGCGGCGTGCATGAGGTTGCGCCGGGCCGGATGCCGGGACCGGGACGATGCGAGAGAGGGAACGAACCAGGATGTCGAGGCCCATCCCCTTCGGTGCCGTGCCGGGGACACGGCTCTCGCGGCGCGCCATGCTGGCGGCCGCGCTCTGCGGCGCCGCCGTGGCGCCGGCCCGGGCGCAGCAGGGCTACCCGTCGCGCCCGGTCCGGATCCTCGTGCCCTGGGCGCCGGGGGGCGCGGTGGACACGCTGGCGCGGCTCTTCGCCCGCAGCCTGTCGGAGGAGCTGCGGCAGAGCTTCGTCGTCGAGAACCGCCCCGGCGCGACCGGCACGATCGGCGCCGCCGAGGTGGCGCGGTCGGCGCCGGACGGGCAGACGTTGCTGGCGATCGACAACACCTACCCGACCCTGCCGATCCTGTTCCGCAACCTGCCTTTCGACCACGCGAACGCCTTCGCCCCGATCACCGCCTTCGCCATCTCCCCCGTGCTGATCGCCGTGGGCGCGCACACGCCCTACCGCACGCTCGGCGAACTGATCGCGGCGGCCCGCAAGGACCCGGAGACGATCACCTATGGCTCCGGCGGCGTCGGCAGCGCGCTGCATTTCTCCGTCGAGGCGTTCCAGCAGGCCGCCGGCATCCGCCTCTACCATGTCCCCTACAAGGGCGGTGGCGAGGCGGTGACGGCCGCCATGGCGGGCCAGGTCGATGTCGTCATGCCCTCGCTCGGCTCCGGCCTGGGCGGCATCCGCAGCGGCATGCTGCGGCCGCTGGCGCTGAGCGGCCGGGGGCATCCGGTCTCGGTGCCGGACCTGCCCAGCTTCGACGAGGCCGGCCTGCCCGGCTTCAACGTCATCAACTGGTCCGGCCTCGCCGCGCCGCGCGGCACGCCGGCCCCCATCGTTGGCCGGCTGCGCGAGGCGGTGGTGGCGGCCCTCGCGAAGCCGGACGTGGCGGAGTTCCTGCGGACCCTCGCGGCGGAGCCGGGCGGCATGGCGCCGGCCGAGTTCGCCGGCCTGATGCAGGAGGAGGAGCAGCGCTGGCGCCGCATCGCCGAGCAGGTGGGCATCAGCCCTTGATGGCGGCCATGGCGTGGGGCCGACGACGCCCTTCGCCATGCGGCCGCTGGCCCGTGGGGCGATGCGGAGGCTCGCTGCCGGCTCGCCGGTCCGCATCGATGCCGGGCGGCAGGACTCCCAGGGTGAGGCGATAGCGCAGCCGCCACAGCACCACCAGCGCGATGATGTCGCTCGGGTACTGTGTCCGGTTCAGCAGACCGCCGCTGCGCTCGTTGAACTGCCGCCCGCAGTCGCGGCAGCGGAAACGCCGGTAGCCCTGCGCCGTGCGCTCCCGACCCTCGGTCACCGCCGTCGAGCCGCAGTCCAGGCATTCCATGCCCGAAACCCAGCCCCATTCCGCCGGTCCGAAATCTACCCCTGCCTGCCCCTGGCGGCCAACTCAGGTAGTGGCCGGCGCGAGCCCCGACAGAACCCCGCCGCCTGAGCCGCCACGCCCGGCCTGCGGGGCGATCCGGCGCTGCCGGCGGCGGGCCGCCGCCTCGCGGCCACCGGCCGGGCACGACGACGGCCTGGCGCGGAAAGCGCGCTGACGCCGGGCCGGATTCGGCCCGGGCCCACCCTGCCGCCCGACGGTCGTTCCCGGCCGGCTCCCTCCCCTACCCGGCGGTGCCGGCCCCGCCCCGCAGCGCGAAGGCCGTGGCGTAGGCGGTGGCCTCCGCCGGCTCGCCGCCGAGGTCCCTGACGGCCGCGGCGTGCCGGGCGAGCGCCCGCCGCAGCGCGTCCGCGTCCGTGGCCTCGATCAGCAGCAGGCCGGGGAAGCTGCCGTCGCCACCGCGCAGCGCCTTCTCCCGCGTCGAGACCTCGGTCCTCGCCGCGTCCACCGCGATGAGCCGGGCGGCGCAGATCCGGTCCTCGGCCACGATCGCCTGCAGCGGCCCGGCCTCGCCCGCCGGGGCCCGGTCCAGGCGCAGGGCGAGGAGGCTGCCGCCCTGCCCGGCGCCGGCCTCCGCCACCACCCGGCCGCCGCCGCGCGCGAAGTTGCGCAGGATCGGCATGACGCGCGACGACCACGGCGTCGGCGCGTTCAGCCGGGCCAGGTAGTCCGCCCCGGCCAGCACCGAGGGATCCGCCAGCTCGTAGAGAATGAGATAGCGGCACGTCCCGGGCAGCTCCGCCCGCAGGACGCGGGCGGCCTCGAAGCCCGGCACGCCGACGCGCTCGGCGGCGTGTTCCCGGGTCAGCCAGTGCAGGTAGTCCGTCTCCTGCTCCGGGCCGACATCGCTCCAGATCGCGAGCATCCCCCGTGCCGTTCCCCGTGCCGTTCCCCCGGGCATCCCCTCGAACCTCCCGCCGGACATGGCCGCCTCCTATTCCATCCTGATCCCGCGCTTGCGGATCAGCGCGCCCCAGCGCCGCCCCTCCTCCGCCTGGTAGGCGGGAAAGGCCTCCGGCGTGCCGGCGTAGATGTCGATGGAGGCGGCGTCGAGCTTGGCCTTCACCTCCGGCATCGCCAGGATCCGGCGCGTCGCGTCCGACAGCGTCGCGATGATCGCGGGCGGGGTGCCGGCGGGCGCGAAGAAGCCGAAATCGTTGGTGGCGCGGTACCCTTCCAGCCCGCACTCCGCCAGGGTCGGCACCTCCGGCGCCTGGGGGCTGCGCTGCGCGCTCGTCACCGCCAGGGCGCGCAGGTCGCCCGACTTCATGTAGGGGATGGCCGTCACCGTATCGACGAAGGCCATGCTCGTCTCCTTCGCGAGCAGCGCCTGCACCTGCAGCCCGCCGGAGCGGTAGGCGACGTGCAGCATCTCCGTCCCGGACATGTCGAGCATCATCTCGGGCGCGAGCTGGCTGATCGTCCCGGCCCCCGCCG
This sequence comes from Roseomonas acroporae, assembly GCF_023223525.1. Lineage (GTDB taxonomy): Bacteria > Pseudomonadota > Alphaproteobacteria > Acetobacterales > Acetobacteraceae > Roseomonas_E > Roseomonas_E acroporae. Next base: position 80,013 of record NZ_JALPRX010000073.1, read on the forward strand.
AACCGTAGGTCAGCTTGCCCGGCTGGGCCTTCGCCGCCGCGATCAGGTCCGCATAGGTGCGGATGTCGCTGGTGGCGTGGACGCAGACGAACATCGCGTTGCCCGCCAGGAGGCTGATCGGCGCGAAGCCCCGGTCGCTGTCGTAGGGCAGCCGCTCGAACAGGAAGGGCGCGAGGGCGAAGGTGCCGGTGGGCGAGACGCCGAGGGTGTAGCCGTCGGGCCGCGCGCGGGCGACGGCGCCGTGGCCCACCGTGCCGCTGCCGCCGGCGCGGTTGTCCACCACGAAGTTGCCATGCAGCACGGTGGACAGGTGCTGGGCCAGCAGCCGCGCGACGAAATCGGTCGATCCGCCCGGGGCGAAGGGCACGATGATCGTGACCGGCCGGCTCGGATAGCCCTGCGCCGCGTTCTGCCCCTCGGCACGGGCGCCGCCGCTCCCGGCGGCCGGCAGCGCCGCGAGGCCGCCCAGCCCGGACAGCACCGCGCGCCGGCGCCACAGGGCCGTCCCTGCTTCTTCCCGCATCGTCATTCCTCCTTACCGCGTCTTCTTCTTCGCCCGCACGGCCCGTGGACCGCTCAGCCCAGCATCTCCCGCAGCGAGCGGATCGCCGTGGCATAGCCGCGAGCTCCCAGCCCCGCGATGACGGCGGTGGCCACGCCCGAGACGAGGGAGCGGTGATAGATCGGCTCGCGCCGGTGGATGTTGGTGATGTGCAGCTCGATGATCGGGCGATCGAACATCTTCAGCGCGTCCAGCACGGGGATCGAAGTGAAGGTCAGCCCAGCCGGGTTGATGACGATGCCGGCGGCCTCGCCATCCGTCGCCTCGTGGATCCAGTCCACGAGCTGCCCCTCCCAGTTCGTCTGCCGGAAGACGACGGGCATGTCCCCGGCGGCCTCGCGGCACATCGCCTCGACCTCGGCGAGCGTCGTGGCACCGTAGATCTCCGGCTCCCGCCTGCCGAGGCGGTTCAGGTTCGGCCCGTTCAGGACGTGGATCGACCTGCTCATGCCGGCCGACCGGCATCCCGGCGACCTGGCGCCCCCATCGTCCATCGATCCATCGACGCCGTGCCTCCGCTTGGGCACCCGCCCGGGTGCCGTCGGGAGACAGGTTATGATCGTTCGAAACGGCAATCAACAGACGATATGCATAACATCATACGAAATCCGGAGAAGGAATGGGGCTGGGCTTTCGCCGAGGATCGGGGCAACCTCGCGGCAGGGAGAGCCCGCTTGCGATCAGACCTGCCATCAGACCCGGCCGAGGAGACGATCGGCGAGGCGGCCTATCGCCGGATCCGCGCCGACATCGTCTTCGGCCGCCTCCTCCCCGGCCAGAAGCTCGGCCTCGACCGGATGCGGGAGACCTACGGCGCGAGCGTCAGCACGCTGCGCGAATTGCTGAGCCGCCTGGCGTCGGAGGGGCTGATCATCGCGGAGGGGCAGCGCGGCTTCGAGGTGGCGCCCGTCTCGGCCGAGGATTTCCGCGAGGTCACCGAGCTGCGCCTGCTCCTCGAGAGCCACGCCATGGCGGCCTCCTTCGCCGCGGGCGGGCTGGACTGGGAGGGCGAGGTCGTCGCCGCGCACCACAAGCTTGCCGCCCTGGAGCAGAGGCTGCTCGCCGGGCAGCCGGCCGAGGTCGAGACCTGGAAGCGGTACGACTGGGAGTTCCACCGCGCGCTGATCGCCGCCTGCGGCTCGCGGCTGCTGCTCCAGTCCCATGCCGCGATGTACGACCGCTACCTGCGCTACCAGATGGTCGCCGTGGTGTTTCGGGGGGAGGCCGCCGCGTCGGAGCACCGGCGACTGCTGGACAGCGCCCTCGCCCGCGACAGCGCCGCGGGGCGGGCCATCCTGGCCGAGCACCTGGATGCCTGCGTGCGGCATGTCCTGGAGCAGAACGCCCTGGCGCCGTTCGACCCCGGGTCGCGGAACGACGCGTCCGGCCGGTCCGCCCGCGGGGCCGGGCGGTCCGCCCGCGGCGACGGCGAGGCGGGCGGCCACGCCGCCGAGCCACGCGCCGCGCCCCCCGTCCGTGGCTTCCCGGTCGTCCCTCGGCCGGCGAGGAGCCTGGCCGCGCCTGTCCCGGACGACCATCCCAGGCGCCGCCGGCGGGAGGGCTGACGGACCCTCCCCGCAGCGGTCCCGCCAGACGCCGCGACAGGAGGTGCGACGACGCTGCAGCCGCTCCAGCCTTCTGACTTGGCGCGGTTTCCGAGCCGCCGAGCGCCTACGCTCGGCGTGAAACGCTCCAGAGCCGATCCAGCCTGACTGTATCAGGCCGGAACGGCTCTAGCCTTTTGATTTTTCGCATTTTCCGAGCCGCTGAGCGAGGACGCTCAGCTTGAAAATGCTCTAGCCTTTGATCCGGCGCATTTTCCGAGCCGCTGAGCGAGGACGCTCAGCTTGAAAATGCTCTAAGTCGCCGGTATCGGCGGCGGACACCGGCGCTGCGCGAACGGCACCAGCCATTCCGCCATGTTGGCACGGGTGATGATCGCGCCGGGGAGCAGCACCTCGCGCGGGACGTTCTCGCCCCGCAGGTGCCGGATGGCGAGGTTCGCGGCGACGCAGCCGATCCTGAAGCCGTTGAACTCCGCGATGGCGAGGATGCGCCCGTCGCGCACCGCCTCCACGGCCTCCGGCACGCCGTTGATGGAGACCACGGGAACGTTCGCCCGGCCCGCGGCGGCCAGCGCCTCCACGGCGCCCAGCGCCATGGCGTCGGCCGCCGCGATCACGCCGTCGATCCGCGGGTAGCGCTGCATGATGTTCTCCATCGCCTGCAGGGCCGGCAGGCGCTGGAAGTTCGCCGGCTGGCTGGCCAGGATGCGGATGCCCGGCCGCTCCCGCGCGGCCGCCTCGAAGCCGCGGCGGCGGTCGTCGCCGGTGGTGGAGCCGCGCACCCCCTCCAGGATCACCACCCCGCCCCGCCCGCCCAGATGGTCGAACAGGTGCAGCGCGATGGCCTTCCCCAGCGCGAAGTCGTCCTGCCCGACATAGGAGACGAAGGGCGCGTCGCCGGCGCGGTCGTTGTAGTTGACCACCGGCACGCCCGACGCGATCAGGCGCTGCACGCCGGGAAGCTGGGCCCGCGCGTCCACCGCCATGAAGAGCGCGGCGGCGGGATGGGCCGCGACGACGTCCTCGAGCTGGCTCGTCGCCTCGGCGATGTTGTTGGGCCGCGTGGGCACGTAGTGGCGCACGGTCGCCCCGAGGGCGGCCGCGGCCTGGTCCACGCCGATCCGCAGCCCCTCGAAGTGGGGATCGACCTGGTTCTTGGAGAAGGCGGCGATCGTCTCGTCCGCCGCGCGGGCGGTGGGCGGGGCGGCCAGCATCGTGGCCAGGACGAGGGCGGCGGTCACGCGTCGCATCCGGTACTCCCCTTTTCGGCTTCACGCGCCACGCCGGGCCAGGAGCGCGTCGGCGCCCAGGGCGGCGAGGATGATCGTCCCGGTGACGAAGGGGTGCCACGCGGCCCCCACGTCCAGCAGGTTGAGGCCGTTGGTCACGGTGGTGAGGATCAGCGCGCCCACCAGCGTGCCGGCCAGCCCGCCGGCGCCGCCGAAGAGGGAGGTGCCGCCGATGAGCACGGCCGCGACGGCCGGCAGCAGGAGCGGGTCGCCCAGCCCGGCCTCGGCGGCATTCACCCGGCCGAGGTAGACCAGCGCCGCCACCCCGCACATCAGGCCGCTGAGGCCGTAGACGAGGATGCGCCGCCGGCGGACCGGGATGCCCGACAGCCGCGCGGCCTCCTCGTTCGCGCCGGTGAAGAACACCTCGCGTCCGGCCGCGGAGAGGAACAGGAAGGCGCCGCCCGCGACGGCGACCGCCAGCATGATCCAGACCGGCGTCGGGACGCCCAGGACGAAGCCCGTGCCCAGGCCGCGCAGCGCCGGCGGGAAGCCGTAGACCACCCGCCCCGCCATGAGCCAGTAGGCGGCGCCGGAGGCGATCCAGAGCGTGCCGTAGGTGGCGAGGAAGGCCGGCACCCGCACCACCGCGACCAGCAGGCCGTTCAGCAGCCCGACCGCGAGGCCGCATCCCAGCGCCGTCGCCACCGCCGCCGCGACCGAGCCGGTGGCCTTGAAGGCCAGGGCGGCGGTGCAGGCCGAGAGGGTGAGGTTGGCCGCGACCGAGAGGTCGAGCCCGCCGCCGATGATGACGAGGGTGAGGCCCGAGGCCACCAGGAAGAGCAGGCTCGCCTGGCGCAGGACGTTGAGCAGGTTCGTGGCCGTCGCGAAGCCCTCCGTCGCCAGCGAGAGGGCGAGGGCGAGAAGGAGGAGGGCGCCGATGCGGGCCGGCAGGGCGTTCACGTGCGCGCCCTCCCGCCCCGCCGGTTGCCGGCCACCAGCGCGAGGATGGCGAGCAGGCCGACCGCGACCACCTGCAGCGAGGGATCCACCGCCAGCACGTTCAGCCCGTTCCGCAGCACGCCGATCGCCGCCGCGCCGAGCACCGTGCCGAACAGCCAGCCCTGCCCGCGCTCGAAGGAGGTGCCGCCGAGGACGACGGCCACGATGGCGTCGAACTCGACGCCGAGCGCCACCGTGGGGTGGGCGGCGTTGGTCCGCCCGACCAGCAGGAACGCCGCCAGGGCGGCGCAGCTCGCCGAAAGGACGTAGACGGCCGCGTGCACCGCCCGGCCGCGGATGCCCGCCAGCCGCAGCGCCTCCCGGTTGCCGCCGACGGCGACGACATGCGCGCCGAAGGGCGTGCGGTAGAGCAGCAGGTGCAGCAGGGCATAGAGCGCCGCCGCCACCGCCACCGGCAGCGGGACCGGCCCGATCATGGCCTGCCAGGCGAGGCGGGGCGCGTCGCCGAAGCCGGAGACGGGCTCGCCATCCGTGACGGCGAGCGCCAGCCCTTCCGCCAGGCCCATGGTGCCCAGCGTCACCACGAAGGCGGGCATGCCGCCCCAGGCGATCAGCGCGCCGTTCACCGCCCCGAGGACGAGCCCCGTGCCGAGCGCCGCCAGCAGCGCCCCGGGCACGCCCCAGCCGCCCAGCATGGCCGTCGCGGCGACCACGCCGGCCAGGCCCATCAGCGCGCCCACCGACAGGTCCAGCCCTTCCGTCAGCACGACGAAGGTCATCGGCAGCGCGACCAGCAGGAGCAGTGCGACCTGGCTGGACAGGGAGACGAGATTGCCCACGGACAGGAAGCGGCCGCCCGAGCTCGCGGCGAAGATCGCCACCAGGACGACCAGCGCCACCGCCGCGCCGGGCGCGCGACGGAACGGGGCGGGCAAGGCCCGTTCAGCCATGGGCATGGGCCTGCGCCTCCTGCGCGACGGCGAGGCGCAGCACCGCCGCCTCGGTGAGCGCCGCACCCGCCAGCTCGCCGACGATCCGGCCGTCGCGCAGCACGTAGGCCCGGTCGCAGAGATGGATCAGCTCGGGCAGCTCCGAGGAGACCAGCAGCACGGCGCAGCCGGATCCCGCCCGGGCGCGGATGGTGGCGTGGATCTCGGCCTTGGCGGCGACATCGACGCCGCGCGTCGGCTCGTCGAGCAGCAGGATGCGCGCCTCGGCGGAGAGCCAGCGCCCGAAGACGCATTTCTGCTGGTTGCCGCCGGAGAGCGTGCCGACGCGGACCCCCGTTCCGGCCGTCCGGATCGAGAGCCGCGACACCAGGGACCGCGCCTCCCGCTCCAGCCGCGCGGGCCAGGCCACGCCCCGCCGCGCCAGACGGCGGAAGGAGGCGGAGAGCAGGTTGTCGCGCACGGGCCGGCCGAGCGCGAGGCCCTGGCGCTTGCGGTCCTCCGGGACCAGGCCCAGACCCGCCGCGGCCGCGCGGACCGGGTCGGCCGGCAGGGGCCGGCCGCCGAGGCGGACGGCGCCCGCGCCCCGCTCCGCCCCGAACAGCGCGCGCAGCAGCTCCGTGCGCCCGGAACCGACGAGACCCGCGAGGCCGACCACCTCCCCCGCCCGCAGCCGGATCGACGCGTCCGCGATGCCGGGGGCGGACAGGCCCTCGGCCTCCAGCAGCACCGCGCCGGGCGTCTGGGCCGGCGGGCGGGACAACGCCACGGCGCGCCCGACCATCATCGCCACCAGGGCGTCCGCGCCCGCCTCGCCGCGCCGGAGCAGGGCCACGCGGCGGCCGTCGCGCATGACGGTGATGCGGTCCCCCAGCGCCTTCACCTCCGGCATGCGGTGCGAGATGTAGACGATGCCGTGCCCTTCGCCGCGCAGGCGGCGGATGATGGCGAAGAGGCGCTCCGCCTCCGGCACGGAGAGCGACGCGGTCGGCTCGTCCATGACGAGCACGCGCGAATCCTGCGACAGGGCCTTGGCGATCTCCAGCAGCTGCTGCCCCGCCACGTCCAGGGCGGCGGCCTCCGTCCGGACGTCGGCCCGCAGGCCCACCGCGTCCAGCGCGCGCCGGGCCGCCGCGCGCATCGCGCCGAGGTCGAGCAGCCCGAGGCGGTTGCGGAAGGCCGCCTCCCGCCCCAGGAAGATGTTGCGCGCCAGATCGAGATGCGGAACGGCGGTCAGCTCCTGGTGGATGACCGCGACGCCCATCCGGGCGGCCATGGCGGGGCTCGCGAAGGCCACGCGGCGCCCGTCGGCCTCCACATGGCCCTCGTCGGGCCGGCAGGCGCCGCCGAGGATCCGGATGAGGGTCGATTTCCCCGCCCCGTTCTGGCCGAGGATCACGTGCACCTCGCCGGCGAAGACCTCCAGATCCACCCCGTCCAGGGCCCGCACGCCGGGGAAGCTCTTGCCGACCCCGCGCAACGCCATGAGCGGGGCCGGGCCGTTCATGGCGCGGGCCAGGGAGTGGCCCAGCCGACCAGGGCCGCGAGGACCAGCAGCACGACGGGGTATTCGAGCCGCATCCACGCCGCGTCGCGCGCCAGCGACGCGACGACGCCGAGCAGCACGAGGGCGGCGAGCACGGCGCCCGCACCGCGCCAGGACGGCAGCAGCAGCAGGATCGCGGCCAGCCATTCCAGGCCGCCGACGGCGTGGCGCGCCCAGGCCGGGAAGCCGAGGCGCGCGAATTCCTCGCGCACGAAGGCCGGGCCGCGCAGGTTCAGGGCGCCGGCCAGGAGCAGGACCGCCGCGAGCAGCCAGGCCAGGGGCGTGACCGGGACCAAGGCCTCAGCCTTTCGGGTAGACGGCGATGAGGTCGACCTCCACCCGCGCGCCGGGGGTGGAAAGCGCGTTCACGCAGATGGTCGTGCTGGTGGGCTTCCAGTCGCCCATGTAGCGGCCCATCACGGCGTTCAGGCCGTCCTGGTCCCGCATGTCCGTCAGGTACTTGGTGACCCGCACCACGTCGGTCCAGGCGAGCCCCTGGTGCCGGAGGATGCCGGTCAGCGTGTCGAAGACGCGCGTCGCCTGCGCCTCGATCGAGTTCGGATGGTCGTGCTCGTGCAGCTCGTGCGGGTGCCGGTGATACAGCGGCGAGGGCGTGGCGCCGGACACGAAGAGCAGGTCGCCCGGACTTTCCACGCGGATCGCCGGCGCGTAGGGCATGTCCCCCTGGCGCGCCGGCTCGGTCTGGATCTCGCCGATGGCCGGGTTCGTCGGGGAGGTGCGGAAGGCGGGCTGGCGGGTCATACCGGAATCCTGCGCTTTCCGATATGGTCATCCGGAAAATATCTTTCCGTCAAGAAGTTTCGTGGCGAGGCAAAGTGTGCGGGATCAGGACATACTCGACGAGCTCATCCGCTCCTGGGGGCTGGCACGGCCGGACCTGGATGCGGGGCACCTCGCCACGATCGGCCGCATCTCGCGGATCGACGAATTGCTGAAGCAAAGGGTGGACCACTGGCTGGCGCCGTTCGGGCTGAGCTGGGACATGTTCGACGTGGTCGCGACGCTGCGCCGGCAGCCCCCGCCGCACGAGATGCGCGCGGGCGCGCTGGCGGGCTGGTGCCTGCTCTCGACCGGCGCCATGACGAAGCGCATCGACCGGGTCGAGAAGGCGGGGCTGGCGTCGCGCCATGCCGATCCGTCGGACCGGCGCGCCCAGATCGTCCGCCTGACGGAGCGGGGCATCGCCGTCGCGGATCAGGCGATCACGGCGCATTTCGCGAATGCGCGCGGGCTGACGGGATCGCTGACCGGGCGCGAGCTCCACACCCTTGCCGGGCTGTTGCGGAAGCTGCTGCTCGGCATGGAGGCGGATGCCTCGCCGCGCGGCTGATGCGCAACGGATGGCGCCAGAGGGCCGGCCGGGGGGGGCGGGGCCGAGGCCCGATCCCGTCCCGGAAGCCATCCGTGGCGCAGGCCGCGTAGGCCTGCTCAGTCGAGCGCCCCGAAGACCAGCCGGCCCCCGACGAGGGTCGCGACCGGCCGGATCAGGAAGATCTCCCCGGCGGGCACCGTGAGGTAGTCCCGGTCCAGCACCACCAGGTCGGCGAGCATGCCGGGCTGGATGGCGCCGAGCGCGTTCTCCCGGAAGAGCATGAAGGCGTTCCCGCGCGTATGGGCGATGAGGGCCTGCTCGCGCGTGACCGGCGCGTCGTTCGTCGGCTGGCCGCCGGGCATCCGCCCCGTCACCGCCCAGCCGAGCGTGATGAACGGGTTGGTCTGCCTCACGACCGTCGCGTCCGTCCCCAGGCCCCAGTCCGGCCGGCCCGGCGGCCCTGGCCCAGGTCACCCGGGTCCAGGCTACGCGGGCCCAGGGCGCCGATCCGCTGCCTTCCTGGCGGGGCGGGCCGTCGAAGGCCGCGATCCTCGACTTCGTGCGCGCCGTCGCCACGGAGGGCTCGCCCGACTTCGTGCCCGTGCCGGAGCGCGTCGCCGTCTTCGACAATGACGGCACGCTGTGGTGCGAGATCCCCACGGTGCAGCTGGTCTTCGCGCTGGACCGCGTGAAGGCGCTGGCGCCGCAGCACCCAGACTGGCGGACGCGCCAGCCCTTCAAGGCGGCGCTGGACGGCGACATGGCGGGCATCGGCGCGGCTGGCCAGCGCGGCCTCGTCGAGCTGGTGATGGCGACCCATGCCGGGATGAGCACGGAGGCCTTCGCGCGCCTCGTCGCCGACTGGATCGGCACCGCCCGCCATCCGAAGTTCCAGCGGCCCTACACGCGCACGGTCTACCAGCCGATGCTGGAGGTACTGGCCCTGCTGCGTGGCCACGGCTTCCGGTCCTTCATCGTCTCGGGCGGCGGCGTCGAGTTCATGCGGGTCTTCGCCGAGCCGGTCTACGGCGTCCCGCCCGAGCAGGTGATCGGTTCCACCATCCGCACCGAGTTCCATATCCCGCAGGGTAGCCGGCCCGAGCTGCTCCGGCTGCCCGAGATGGACTTCGTCGACGACGGGCCGGGCAAGCCGGTCGCCATCAACAGGTTCATCGGGCGCCGGCCCATTGCGGCCTTCGGCAACTCCGACGGGGACATGCAGATGCTGCAATACGTCACCGGCGCTGGCGGCAGGCGCCTCGGGCTGCTCGTGCACCACGACGACGCGGCGCGCGAGGTCGCCTACGATCGGCAGAGCCCCTTCGGTCGGCTGGACAGGGCGCTCGACGCCGCGCCGGCCGCGGGCTGGTCCGTCGTCTCTATCCAGCGGGAATGGCAGCGGGTGTTTCCCGACGACTGATCCGGAATTCCGTGCCGGTTGCTGATCTTCCGGGTGGCGTCCCGCCGGCGAACCTTCCCCGGCTTCGAGGCCTTCGGACGCCCACTTCGCTGGGTGATCGACGGCTCCGCCTCCACCTATCTCGGCGACCAACGCGTCGCGCTGGGCTTCAACTGGTCGGCGAAGATCGGCGGCGGCATCGAGTTCGATGTCGGCCGGTACGAGATCGGCGCCATGGGCCTCAACCTCAGCCGAGTCCGCGTGCTGGGCAGGTACTTCTTCGCCGACCGGAACGTGACCGGATTTTCGCTCGGGATCGGGATGAGCTTTTAGACGAGGCTCTTTTCGGCATCCAGGGTGAAGCGATAGCCAGGGCAGGTCGCGGGGTCGCACGTCATCCGGCGAGCCTCGCCCAGCCAAATCATTTCGGAATAGGATCTTCAACGGACAATGCCTGCGCTCGGCATCCTGCAATTCGCATAGATCAACTACGCTCCCCCAATGCCCCATATCCCCTTTGGCGCGAGTGCTGAACAGCCACCCCCACACTCGCTTCCCGCCTGGCCCGTCACGCCACGCCGCGGGATCGCCGCTCCAGGCGGTTCCGCAGCCAGTTGATGGCGCCACCCGAGAGCAGCAGCTCGATCTGGCGGGAGGAGAGATCGTGGAGCAGGGGCACGCCGGAGCCGTCGCCCAGCCGCGCCGGCACGTCCCGGCCCGCACGCAGCCAGCCCCGCAGGCCGGTGATCCGCAGGGTCTGCCCCTGGCCGATCCGGTCATAGTCGGCCGCATTGGCGAAGGTCAGCGGCAGAACTCCGAAATTCACGAGGTTCTGCCAATGGATGCGCGCGAACCCACGGGCGACGACACACCGGAGACCGAGGTAGCGTGGCGCCAGCGCCGCATTCTCCCGGCTCGATCCCTGGCCGTAATTGCTGCCCGCCAGTATGGCATGCCCCGTTCCCTCGCGCGTCGCGATGGCCCGGTGGACGTACGCGTCGTCGAGCGGCTCGAAGGTGAATTCGCTGGTGCGGGGGATGTGGCTCCACCACGGCATCACCCGGGCGCCGGCCGGCATGATGTCATCGGTGGTGACGTCGTCGCCCAGCTTCAGCAACACATGCACCTCGAATTCGTCCGGCAGGGGCGACAGATCGGGCAGCGCGTCGATGCCCGCCGGCTTCTCCAGCCGCAGTCCCCGTGCCGCCTCTGCCGCGAGCGGCGGCACGAACACAGCCGTGTTGATCGCGCTCCGCCGCGGCGGCTGCACCCGCGGGAACGGGATGCCGATGTCGCGCGGATCCGTGATGGTGCCCGTCAGCGCCGAGGCGATGGCGGTCTCCGGGCTGCACAGGAACACGCTGTCCTCCCGCGTGCCGGATCGTCCGGGGAAGTTGCGCGGCACGGTACGCAGGCTGTTGCGGCCGGCAGCCGGCGCCTGGCCCATGCCGATGCAGCCGTTGCAGCCGGCCTGATGCAGCCGGGCACCGGCATGGATCAGGTCGCCCAGCAACCCCTCACGCATCAGCGCCTCCAGCACCTGCCGCGAGGCGGGGTTGATGTCGAGGGATACCCGGTCGTGCACCTGGCGGCCGCGCATGACATGCGCGGCGATGGCGTAGTCCCGGTATCCCGGGTTGGCCGAGGAACCGATATAGGCCTGGACGATCTCCGCGCCGGCCACCTCCCGTACCGGCACGACGTTGCCGGGGCTGGAGGGCTTCGCGATCAGCGGTACCAGGGCAGAGAGATCCAGCTCCTCCTCGATGTCGTAGGTGGCGCCGGGGTCGGCGAGAAGCTCGATCCAATCCTCCTCCCGTCCCTCGTCGCGCAGGAAGCGGCGCGTGGCGGCGTCCGAGGGAAAGACAGAGGTGGTGGCGCCCATCTCGGCACCCATGTTGGCGATGACGAGCCGGTCCATCACGCCCAGGCAGTCCAGGCCCGGGCCGTGATACTCGATCGCCCGGCCCTGGCCGCCCTCGACGCCATGGCGGCGCAGCATCTCCAGGATCACGTCCTTCGCGCTCACCCAGTCGGGCAGGCGGCCGGTCAGGCGCACGCCCCAGACCCGCGGCATGCGCAGGTGCAGCGGCTCACCGGCCATGGCCAGAGCCACGTCCACGCCGCCGGCGCCGCAGGCCAGCATCCCCAGCGCCCCCGCCGACGGGGTGTGGCTGTCGGATCCCACCAGGCTTTCTCCCGGCCTGCCGAAGCGCGCCAGGTGAACCGGATGGCTGATGCCGTTGCCGGGGCGGCTGTACCACACCCCGAAGCGTCTGCAGGCGTCGCGCAGGAAGAGGTGCTCGTCCTGGTTCATGTTGTCGTTCTGGACCAGGTTGTGGTCCACGTACTGCACGGCGAGCGGGATCCTGATTTGATCGATGCCCATCGCCTCCAGTTCCAGCATCACCAGCGTGCCGAGCACGTCCTGCAGCAGCGCCTGGTCCATCCGGAGGGCGATCTCGCCGCCGGGCACCATCTCCCCTTCGAGCAGGTGCGACCGGACGAGCTTCTGCGTGACGTTCAGCGCCATGGGGCGGATCTCCTGTGCACGACGGCAATCTTCCTGATCCAGCGGAAAGGGGGCGGGGGGCGAAGGCGGGTGCCCAGGTCCGGCCGCGCCTGCACCGCCTGCCCCAAAGGCTCCTGGCCCGGCGGGCGCTGTGGCCATCCGCCCCGCGCCGTTCAGACCGTCCGTTGCAGTGCCGGGGCGGCCGCGGCGGCGGCGTCCTGCCGGCGGGCGGAGCCGGCCAGGACCGCGACGGCCGCGCACATGGCGGGCACGGTGCCCGCCAGGAAGATGCCCTGCAGCGACCAGTTCAGTGACAGCATCAGCCCGCCGAGCAGCGGCGCGACGATCGAGCCGATGCGGCCGATGCCGAGTGCCCAGCCGATCCCGGTCGAGCGGATCGGCGTCGGGTAGTATGCGGCGACCAGCGCGTTCAGCCCGGACTGCGCGCCCTGCACGACGAAACCGAGCAGCGTCGCGATGGCGAGGATGAGCCACAGGAGCGGCGGCATGAAGGCCAGGGTGCCGATCAGCACCGTCGCCGCGCAGAACTCGGCCAGGACGACGGGGCGCACCCTGGCCGTCTTGAGCAGATGCCCGGTGGCCAGGCAGCCGAGCGCCCCGCCGATGCTGAACAGCGTTATGGCCGTGACGCCCGCCGAGAGCGGGAAGTGCGCCTGCCGCAGCACCGCCGGCAGCCAGCTCACGACGAAGTAGATCATCAGCAGGTTCATGAAGTACGGCACCCACAGAAGGATGGTCCCCAGGGCCCGGCCCTCGGTGAAGAGGTGCCGCACCGGCATCCCGCGCTTGGCCTCCACCCTGGAGACGAAGCGGTCCGAGGCGCCGATCCGCAGGCCCGGCGCCACCCGGCGCATGAGGGTCGCGATGCGCTCCGGCGCCGCCCCGCGCACGATCAGGAAGCGCGCAGATTCGGGCAGCCTGGCGATCAGCAGGACGGCGGTGACCAGCGGCAGGATGCCCCCGACGTGGAAGACCGCCTGCCATCCCAGGGTCGGCAGCAGGGCGGCGCTGACCAGTCCGCCGCAGACGGCGCCGATCGGAATGCCGGCGAACATCCAGGCGACGATCATGGCCTGCAACCGCTTCGGCGTGTACTCCGTCGCGAGGGCCACGAGATTCGGCATCGCGCCGCCGAGGCCGAGACCGGTCAGGAAGCGGAACAGCGCCAGCTCGTCCAGGGACGAGGCGCTCGGTGTCAGGACCGTGAACAGGCCGAACACCAGCGTCGCCACGATGACCGTCCACCGCCGTCCGACCCTGTCGGCGATCGGGCCGAGCGTCAGCGCGCCCAGCATCAGTCCGAACAGGCCGGCGGAGAAGACCATTCCGAACGAGGACAGGGGTGCGCCGAACGTCTCGGCGATCGCCGGGGCCACGAGGCCGATGGCCTGCGTGTCGAAGCCGTCGAGGACGACGACGAAGCCGCACAGCGCGACCGTCATCATCTGGAAGCGGCTCATGGGCTCCCCGTCGATCACCTCGCCGACGTCCAGGCTGCGGGTTTCTGCACTCATGAACGATTTCCCTTCCCCATGCTTGGCGGTGCGCCATCGGGCCGCCCGCTTCTGGCCGCGGCACGTCGGCACCGATTGGGCGATACCAGCAGCGCGAGGCCGATGGAAACTTTTTTCTCGACTATAGAGAAAATTTTCCATATCAACCGGGCCATCGAACGTCGCCGCATGCCGTGGCCGCTCCAGCCTCCCGCAGTGGAGGCCCGCAGGAGCGGCCAGTGGTGAAGGCCTTGGAGGAGGGAGGAGTCGACATGCCTGACGGCACCACGGGTGATCTGCCCCGGTTCCACCAGCAGCTCGCGAAGGAGAATCTCGCGCCGCTCTGGGAGGTGATGCGTGACCTGGTTCCGCCCGAGCCGCGCCCGGTCGCCCTGCCGGCGATCTGGAAGGCCGACCGCCTGCGCGAGCACGCGCTGACGGCCGGCCGGCTGATCACCGCCGAGAAGGCAGAGCGCCGCGTCGTCGTGCTGGAGAACCCCGGCCTCAGGGGCCAGTCGCAGATCACGACGTCGCTCTATGCCGGCGTGCAACTCATCCTCCCCGGGGAGGTCGCGCCCACCCACCGGCACACGGCATCGGCGCTGCGGCTGATCATGGAGGGCGCAGGGGCCTACACGATCGTCGATGGCGAGCGGGTGGAGATGCACGCCGGCGACTTCATCATCACGCCGACCTGGAGCCTGCACGACCACGGCAGCGACGGCAGCGCGCCGGTGATCTGGCTCGATGGCCTCGACGTTCCCATCGTCAAGCTGCTGAACGCGGGCTTCTCGGAGCACGTGGGCAACGGCAAGCAGGCCGTCACGAAGGCGGAAGGCGATTCACTGGCACGCTACGGCAGTGGCCTGGTGCCGGTGAACCACGTCTCCAGGAACGCCGTGAGCCCGGTCTTCTGGTATCCCTACAGCCGGACCCGCCAGGCGCTGGAGCAGATGCGCCGCGCCGGTGAATGGGACGCCGCGGAGGGACTGCGCCTCGCCTACACCGACCCGACCACCGGCAGGTCGCCGATCCGGACCATGGGCGCGTTCATGCAGCTGCTGCCGCAGGGCTTCGAAGGCACGGAGATCCGCTCGACCGACGGCGCGGTCTACAGCGTCGTCGAGGGGCGCGGCACCGTGCAGGTCGGGGACGAGCGCTGGGAGGTGGGCCCCCGCGACGTGTTCGTCGTGCCGGGTTGGGCCTGGCACGCCTTCTCCGCGAGCGAGGACCTGACCCTGTTCAGCTTCTCCGACCGTCCGCTCCAGGAAGCGCTCGGCTTCTGGCGCGAGCAGCGCCGGTAGGCCGCACGCCCGCCCACGACCGCCCCGCCCCCGCCGATCGGGCGGGACACACCGTCCGCAACGTCCGACAACCATCCGAGAAAGCCATGCGACTCTGCTTCTTCAACGAAGGCCGCCTTGGCCTCGTGCGCGGTGACGTGGTGCACGACGTCAGCGATGCGCTCGACGTCCTGCCGGCGGCACGCTACCCGTTCCCCCGCCACGATCTCCTGATCGAGCGCCTGCCCGAACTGCGCCAGCGCATCGATGCCGTCGCCGGCACGCGGACGGTTCCCGTCGCTGCCGCGCGCTTCCAGAGCCCGGTCGCCAACCCCGGCAAGATCGTGGCGGCGCCGGTGAACTACCGCAAGCACCTGGAGGAGGCCATCGCCGAGCCCGAGACCTTCTCGCGCGCGCATGTGCGCCAGATCCAGGAGACCGGTCTCTTCCTGAAGGCGACCAGCTCCCTGATCGGCGCCTCGGAGCCGGTGCGGATCCGCCATGCTGACCGGCGGACCGACCACGAGGTGGAACTCGCCGTCATCATCGGCCAGCGCTGCAAAGGCGTGAGCCGGACCGCGGCGCTCGACTACGTCGCTGGCTACTGCATCGGTCTCGACATCACCGTGCGCGGCCCCGAGGAGCGGTCGCTGCGCAAGTCCCTCGACAGCTACACCGTGCTTGGCCCCTGCCTGGTGACCGCCGACGAGCTGGGAGAGCCTGCGGGCCTGGATCTGGCCCTCACGGTGAACGGCGAAAGCCGGCAGATGGCGAACACGCGGGACCTGATCCTGGACGTTCCCGCGCTCATCGAGTTCGCCTCCTCCTTCTACACGCTCGAGCCGGGCGACGTGCTGCTGACCGGCACGCCGGAGGGCGTGGGGCCGATCCGGCCCGGCGACGAGATGCATGCGCGCATCGACCGCCTGGGCGAGATGCGCGTGCGGGTGGAACTCGAAGCCGAGGGAGGCGCGGCATGACCGGGTCGATGAAGCCGCCCATGCTGATCGCCGGGGCCGGCATCGGCGGTCTCGCCGCCGCGCTGGCGCTCGTGCGGCAGGGATACGAGGTCGACGTGCTCGAGCAGGCGACCGAGATCCGCGAGATCGGCGCCGGCATCCAGTTCGGCCCCAACGGCTTCAAGATGATGGAGCGGCTGGGCCTGCGCGACGCGGCGGACCACCTCGCCGTCTTTCCCGACGACCTGATCCTGATGGATAGCGTGACCTCGGAGGAGGTGACGCGCATTCCCGTGGACCAGCCCTTCCGCGACCGGTTCGGCTACCCCTACGCACTGATCCACCGCGCCGATCTGCACAAGGTGCTGCTGGACGCGTGCCGGGATACCGGCAGGGTGCGCTTCCACGGCGGCTGCAAGGTCGAGAGCTTCGAGGATGACGGCGACGAGGTTCGTGTCGTCACCAGCAGGGGCGACAGGTTCAGGGGCGCGGCCTTCATCGGTGCCGACGGCCTCTGGTCGAGGACCCGCGAGGCGATCGTCGGCGACGGGCGGCCGCGCATCTCGGGCCACATCGCCTACCGGGCGGTGCTGCCGATCGCCGACGTGCCGGAGGAATACCGGCGGAACGCGATGATCCTCTGGGCGGGCCCCAAGAACCATCTCGTGCAGTACCCGCTGCGCGGTGGCGAGCTCTTCAACCTCGTCGCCGTTTTCCACAGCAACCGCTACGAGGAGGGCTGGAACACCGAGGGCGATCCGCAGGAGCTGCGGGAGCGCTTCGCGGGGACGTGCGAGACCGTGCAGACGCTGCTGGGCAAGATCCAGACCTGGCGCATGTGGGTGCTCTGCGACCGCGACCCGATCAGGGACTGGAGCCGCGGCCGCGTCACGCTGCTGGGCGACGCCGCCCATCCCATGCTGCAATACCTGGCGCAGGGGGCGTGCATGGCGATCGAGGATGCCGTGGTCCTGGCCGAGACGTTGCAGGCGCACGGCGGGGATGTCGCCGCGGCGTTCCAGGAATACCAGAAGGTACGCTACCTGCGGACCGGCAAGTGCCAGATGATGGCCCGCCTCTATGGCGAGTTCTACCACGCGGACGGCGTCAAGCGGGACCTGCGCAACCAGATGCTCGCATCCCGCACGCCGGCGCAGGCCTATGAGGGCCTGGCCTGGCTGTACGACGGCGTATGACCGGCGGCCGCAGGGGATCAGCGGCGGCTGGACGCGCTCGGCCGCCGCGGTTTCTCCTGCCCGGCGGCGGGCCGTTCCGATCGGCGTCCCGGCACCGGGGTTGCCGGGACGGGTGCGGGAACGCGCCCGCCGGCTACCGTCTCTTGCGCCGACTGGAGCCCGGCGAGCACCTCCAGGGCGCTGCCGATCGTCCGTCCCGCGGTCTGCAGCCTGTCCGACAGGGCGGGCACCGCCTGCGATCGGCCGTCCGGATCGGGCAGGACGAAGCCGAGGCTGCCGACGACGCCGCCATCAGGGGCGAACAGGGGGACGGCGATGCCGGTCACGCCGGGATCGAGTTCGGCATGGGTGACGGTGGCGTCGGCGGTCCGCAGCCGCCGCAGGCTCTGCTTCACCTCGTTCCAGTCCCTGCCCAGGGAAACCGCCTGCATGTCGTCGGCGTGGTCCCGATGGAATGCCCGTACGAAGCGGGCGGGCATGTGGGCCAGGATGGCCTTGGAGGCTGCGCCGCGATGCAGCGGCATCAACCGCCCTCGTTCATAGCTGATCACGCGGTCCAGGTTCCCGCTGTATTCCTGGTGCACGCACATGACCTGGTCGCGGTACAGGCGGCACAGGAGCAGCACGCCGGGCACCTCGATTTCGGACGCCAGCCTCTGCATGATGGGGCGTGCCGTCTTGATCAGGGGATCGAGCAGGCGGATCTGGCGATCGAGCTGGACGATCGCCGGGCCGAGTACGTAGCGGCCGGCAGTGAATGCCACGATGAGACCGGATGCGCTGAGGCTGCGGAAGAACCGGTATGTCGTGCTCACGCCAAGGCCCATGTGCTTGGCTGCCGCCTCGACTGTCCATTCAGGGGTCTCGATCGTGAAAAGACCGAGGATGGACAGCAGCTTGTCAGACGTGTTCATCTGACGGCAAGCCTAGTACGCCGGTTCCGGCTTGGCCAGTGCGGCAGGCGCGGTCTGTCGGGTGGTGTCGAAGGTGGCTGGAAATGACGGCGTGCGCCTTCGACGTGGTGACGGTATCGGGTCAGGCGGCGAGGTCAATGCTGCTCCTGGCGGGTGGCTGGTCGAGGGTCCGCCATCCGTCGACCTTGCGCATGCCGATCTGGCCCGAGGCGAGCAGGGCCCGGAACAGCATGGCTGCGGTTTCGGCCGAGGGCAAAACGGTCTGGGTCTTGATGCGCCGCTTGGGCATTGTCACGCCGGCGATCGATTTCCGCAACGATCGGGCTGGGCCAGGCTCACCGGATGACGAGCGGCCCCGCCACTTACCCCGGCTACCGCTTCCCGGCTGAGATCATCAGCCACGCGGTGTGGCTGTATCATGTGTTCAGCCTCAGCTCGCGGGACGTCGAGTTGCTTCTGGCCGAGCGGGGCATCGTCGTCACCCACGAGACCATCCGGCGCTGGTTCCTCCGCTCCGGCGCCGACCTCGCCTGCAAGCGGCGTCGACGGCGACCCGGGCCGGGCGATGTCTGGCACCTCGACGAGATCTTCCTGAGGATCAACGGCGAGCTGCACTACCTCTGGCGTGCCGTGGACCAGCATGGCGTGGTGCTCGACATCCTGGTACAGAGCCGGCGCGACGCCAGTGCCGCCAAGCACTTCTTCAGGCACCTGCTGAAGGAGCTCCAATACAAGCCGCGACGCCTGGTCACCGATGGCCTGCGCAGCCACGGCGTGGCGCAGCGTGAGGTCCTGCCTGACGTGCGGCACCGGAGCAGCCGCTACCCGAACAACCGCGCCGAGAACTCCCATCGCCCAACCCGGCGCCGGGAACGGCAGATGCCACGCTTCCAGTCAGCCAATCAGGCGCAGCGATTCCTCTCCGCACAGGCGATGATCCATGGCCACTTCCGGCCACGTCGGCACCTGATGTCAGCCGACCAGTACCGTCGTGCTCGCGCCAAACCCTTCCGGGTGTGGCAGCAGGAGACGTGTGTCCAGACGGCACCGCAAGCTGCCAATCCTGCTCCACTCCGCCCAACCCCGGCATCGACTTCAACAAGTTGACGATGCCGGTCGATTTCCTCGATGTTCGGTCGGCACTCGGCTCAGCCTGACCTCGTGCTCATCGAAGAAGGGCACCACCTGGTCATTCAGCAGATCGGCCGCGGTGATCCGATGATCTGCCGCGGCCTGGGACACGCTGCGCCCTGCAGACACCACATCCTGTGCTTTGATCGACCCGCGCACAGGCCTCACGAGAGCGTCTCTCGGACCCGCTGCCGAGCGCGATCCAGCCTCTGGTCTTACCTGTTCCGCGGAGGGGTCTGCTTCCGTTCAGGAACTGCCAGCGGACAAAGCCGAGGACCGGAAGGGGCGCTCGGCGGATGGGGGCGCGGTGTCCTCCGCCAGCAGCCTCCGGATGATCGCCGTGCCATCGGACGGTGGGATCGCGGAGCGCCAGGCGATGAAGCCGTCAGGGCGGACGATCAGGTGCCTTCCCCCCAGCCGGGCGGCGACCGCCGGCGAAACGTGCACGATCCTGACGATCGTGCCGCGCGCCTCGAACGCGCGTACCAGCGCCGCCGCCCCGGCCGGCTCGCTGGTGATGACCGAGAACCAGTCGCCGCAACGGTCGTGGAGCGTGCCGCCCTGCTCGTCCCAGACGAGCGGCAGCCGCCCCCCCGGCTTGCAGGACGGCTCGTAGACCTCCGCGTCCCAGCGTGGCGCCGGCGTTCCGTCGTCGATCACGATGGACGACGCATCGTAGCGGTCGCCGAGATAGAGGCCCATGGCGTCGAAATGCTTGCCATGCCCCGCCCTCGATCGCGCGATCGCGTCGAGCGCCTCCGCCCGCCCGGCCGGCTCCTCGTCCAGCCTCTGGCCGGCCAGCAGCACGCCGCGGATGTAGCGGCGGTTGTCCGTCGCCTCCGCCGCGCTGCGCTCGACGATCGGCCGCCGCTCCGGGCCATAGGTGTCGAGGAGTTCCGGGGGCGCCCAGCCCCGGACGACCGCGGCGAGCTTCCAGGCAAGGTTCACCGCGTCACCCAGGCCGGTGTTCAGCCCGTAGCCGCCGGTGGGGGACATGAGGTGAGCCGCGTCGCCGGCCAGCAGGGCGCGTCCGACGCGGTAGCTTCCCGCCACCAGCTCCCGGGGCGTCCAGGGCCACCAGCTGACGATCTCGAAGGGGATGTCGCACCCGATCGCCCGGCCGACCATCGCCGCCGGGTCGTGCGTCCCTTCCGTCTCGTCCGGCATGAGATGGCGCGAGAACACCCATTCGTCGCGGCCGTCGATCGCGAGGATGGCGCCGTTGGCGCCCTTCCGCATGATCCAGAACAGCATGGCGGATTCCCGGCCGGCGGCACGGAGCAGGCCGGGGCAGCGGAAGAAGACGTTGACCGAGGCACCGACGCTGCCGGTCCCGCCCATCCGCACGCCCATCGCGCGGCGCACCGCGCTCCGCCCGCCGTCGCACCCGACGAGGTAGCGCGCCGCGATCCTCCTTTCCGCTCCCGACATGTCCCGCACGACGGCGACGATGCCGTCCGCCGTCTCGGCATGGCCGACGAATTCGTGGCCCGGGCGGTGGGACACGGAGGGCTGCGCGACGGCGAAAGCGTGCAGCACCGGCTCCAGCCGATGCTGCCCGACCACCACCTTGGCGTAGCGGGACCAGTGGAGCTGCGGAAATTCGCGCAGGATGGCGGCGTCGCGCCGCCGCATCTCGGCGATGGTCGGGTAGCGGAGGCGCAGCACCTCCTCGCCGGCCAGATCGTCGACGAAGGACACGTCCATGCGGAAGTCTTCGGGAACCGCCGCGTCCAGGACCCGGTCGACGATTCCCCAGGAGCGGAATATCTCCATCGAGCGAGGGCCGAGGCAGGTCGCCCGCGGGTGCTCGTGGAAGCCCGTCTTGGCGTCGATCACGACGCAGCCGACGCCGCGGCGGCCGAGGTCGCCGGCAAGCGCCAGGCCGACGGGCCCGCCGCCGACGACGAGGACGTCGCAGGATTCGATGCTCATGCCGCGACCCTCCGAGGGAAGCTGGCGGAACGATCGGGACGATGCAAGGCGCTGTTCCTTCCAAGCGAACCTCTCGAGGTTCGCGCATGGACGAATGGCTGAGCAGGCCTGCGCAGCCTGCCTCCGCCGAAATCCAGCCGTGGCGCAGGCCGCGAAGCCTGCTCAGTCCAGGCGGATCTCGTACCGTCTGATGACCGCCCCCCAGCGCTCGGCCTCGCTCCGGACGAAAGGGGCGAACGCTTCCGGTCCCATCGGGGTCATCACGAAGCCCTGCTCCTCGAAGCGCCCGACCAGCGCGGGCATCCGCAGGGCCTCGGCGATCGGGCGGTACACCTCCTCCACGACCGACGCGGGGGTGCCGCTGCGCGCCGCCAGGCCGAACCAGACGCTCATGCGCAGCTGTTCCAGCCCGGCCTCCGCGGTCGTCGGGATATCCGGCAGCAGCGGCAGGCGCTCGGGCGTCGCGACGGCGAGGACCCTGAGCTTCCCCGCGGCGAGGTAGGGCAGCCCGGCGCCGATGCCGTCGAACAGCAGGTCCACCCGGCCGCCGATCAGGTCCGTCATGGCGGGGGCGGAGCCGCGATAGGGCACGTGGGTCAGCCGCATCCCCGTCGCGCCGCGCAGCATCTCGCCGAGGATGTGGCCGGGGGAGCCCGTGCTCTGCGAGGCGTAGGCGAGATCGCGCTGCCGCCCGGCCTCGACGAGTTGCCCGAGGGACCGCGCCGGGCTGTCCGCCGGGACGAACAGGGCGACCGGCATGGCCATGCAGCCCGCGACGGGCGCGAGGTCCGTCAGCGGATCGTAGGAGAGGTTCCGGAACAGGGCGCCGTTGTAGGCGAGGTGGCCCATGTCCCCGATGAGGAGGGTGCGCCCGTTGGCCGGGGCGTGGAGCAGGGCCGTCGCGGCGATCTGGCCGCCGGCGCCGGGCCGATTGTCGACCACGACCGTCCGCCCCGAGACGCCCGCCACGCCGCTGCCGATCGCGCGCGCCATCTGGTCGGCCGGTCCGCCGGCGGCGAAGGGCACGAGGATGACGAGCGGCGCGCGGTCCGGCTGCGCCAGGGCCGGCCGGGAGAAGGGCGTGGCCAGGCCCGCCCCAGCGGCCAGGGCCGCGTGGATGATCCGTCGGCGGCTCGTCATGTCATGTCTTCTCCGTTCTCCCGGATGGCCTGTGCGACGCCGGCGCGCGGGGGGCTCAGGACGGCACCAGGCCGGCCGCGCGCATCAGCCGCCCCTGGCTCACCAGGTCCGCGGCGAGGCGCGCCCGCATGGCCGACGGGCCGGGATCGAGCACGATGAAGGCGTTGCGCTCGGCGAAGTCCCGGAACGGTGCGGCGTTCGTCACCGCGGCCATCGCCGAGGAGAGAGCGGCCACCCACTCTTCGGGCAGGCCGGGCGGGGCGGCGAGGCTGTACCAGCCGCCGGGGGCGAAGTCGCGGATGCCCAGCTCCTCGAAGGTCGGCACGCCGGGCAGGAGCGGCGAGCGCTGCGGCAGGGCGACCGCCAGGGGACGGATCCGGCCTTCCTCCAGCAGCGGCTTCGCGGCGGCGACGGGCGCGAACATGAGGTCGAGGCGCCCGGCCATGAGGTCGCTCAGCACGGGGGCCGCGCCCGAATAGGGCACGTGGGTGAATTCCGCGCCGCAACGGATCGACAGGTCGACCATGGGCAGGTGGCCGGTCGTGCCGATGCCCTGGCTGCCGTAGCTCACCCGGCCCGGCGCCGCGCGCGCGGCCTCCAGCACCTGGGAGAGGCTTTCCCAACGGGGGGACGCCACGAGTCCGTAGACGGAGTCGACGATCAGGGTGACGTGGGTGAAGTCGGCGACCGGGTCGTAGCCGGGATGCCGGAAGGCGTGTGGCGCGTTCGCGAAGGTCGCGACCGTCCCGAGCAGCAGCGTCCGGCCATCCGGCCGCGCGCGCGCGACCTGGCGGGCGGCGAGGGTGGTGGAGGCGCCCGGCCGGTTCTCGACGACGAGGACGTTCCCGAGCCGCTCCGCGAGGCCGGCCGCGAGGATCCGTCCCAGGGCGTCGGCCGGCCCGCCGGGCTGGTAGGGCACCACGAGGGCGGTGGTGAGCCCGCGCGGCCATTCCGCGACCGGCTGGGCCAGGGCGGGGGCGGCCGCCCCCGCCGCGGCGAGGGCCGCGAGTACCGCACGGCGTCCGACCTGCGACATCGCTGCTTCCTCCCCGCGCCGCGCCGGCCGGCTCAGCCGGCCGCCCATGCCGCCAGGTGGTCCTCCAGCGTGACGCGTCCCGGCACGGGGCCGGCGGGCGTCGGCGGGACGCCCGCGAACACCGTCGCCTCCTCGAACCAGCGGCGCGGGGCGGGATACCCCCAGTCCATCGTTCCCTTGCGCTTCTCGGCGTCCCAGCGTACCGGCACCTGCTCCAGGTCCGTCATGTTGTGCGGCGCCTCCAGCACCAGCTCCACGCGGTGGCCGTCGGGATCCCGGAAGTACACGTACTGGACGTGCCCCTGGCCGTGCCGGCCCGGGCCGCGCTCCACCGAGCTGCCGTAGCCGTGCAGCCCGGCGGCGTCGCAGGCGCGCATCATGTCGTTCAGGCTCGGCGTGACGTAGGCGAAGTGGTGCAGGCGGGGACCGGGCCCGGGAAGGAAGACGAGGTCCCAGGGGATGTCCTTGCGGTGCATGAAGGCGCCCGTCATCGCGTCCTCCGGCCCGGCCACGACGTAGTCCGAGGTGCGGAAGCCGAGCGCGGTGTAGAAGCGGCAGGCCGCGGCGACGTCGGTCACGTGGATCTGCTTGTGGTCGAAGCGGAGCGCCGCGCCGCCTGGGTGGTGGTCGGTCTGGAACAGGCGGCGCGGCGCGAGGTCCATCCTGGCGACGAACTCGAGCGGCATGCCGAACGGGTCGCTGACGTGCAGCGTCCGGCCCTGGTGGGGCGCTTCCGCCCAGCTCGCCGGCAGGCCGAGCCCGGCGAAGTGCCGCGCCGCCTTGTCCAGCTCCTCCTCGGTCAGGACGCGCAGGCCGACGCGCTCGCAGGCGGGCACGCCGTCCGATCGCCGCAGCACGAGGCTGTGGTGCGCCACCTCCTCGATGCCGCGCAGGTAGAGGGTATCCGCGTCCTCCTCCGTCACGACGAGGCCGATGACGCGCGTGTAGAAGTCGCGGCTGGCCGCGAGGTCGCGCACCGTCAGCACCGCGTGGCTTGCGCGCGTGATGTTGAAGGGCGGGTAGAAGACGGGATCGGGGAAGCGCATGGGGGCCTCTCGACGACGGGCTGGGTCAGACGCGGCGGAACCAGGGCTCGTTCGCGATGCGCAGGGGACCGTTGATGCGCGCGACGGCGTTGTACCAGGCCACCGCCATGACGAGGTCCATCGCCTCGCGAACGGTGAATGCGTCGGTCAGGCCGGACCAGGTCGCGTCCGTTACCTCGATCGCGCTGGTGGCCTCGGCGGCGTATCGCAGCACGGCGCGCTCGCGCACGTCGAAGAGCGGCGAGGTCTCGAAGTGGTCGAGCGCCTCGAGCTGCTCGCGCCGCACGCCGGCGCGGACAGCATGGTTCCAGTGGTGCTCGAACTCGTAGGCGGATCGCGCGACGTGTGCCGTCATCATGATGCCGAGCTCGCGGTAGCGCGCGTCGAGCACGGCGCCGTGCCGCATCTCCCGCGTGAAGGTGAGGAGGGCGTCGAGCAGGTTCGGCATGTTCGCGAGGGCAAGGAAGACGTGCGGCGTCGGGTCGCCGCGCTCGCGCACCATGCGGTCGTAGGCGTCGCGGTGGGACTCGGGGAACTCGTCGCGGGTCGGCAGGGGCACGCGGGCCATCGGGGGTCTCCGGCTGGACGGGATCTGGCGGGCCAGGCAGGGCCGGCGGTCACTGGACGACGATGTCGCGGTCCCGAATGACGCGCCCCCACTCCTCCCACTCCCGCGCCACCTTCTCCCGCAGGGCGGGCAGGGTGATGGCGGGCGGGAGCATGGAGGCCTCGGCCACCCGCGCGCGGCTGGCGGGCAGGGCCATGGCGGCCGTGACCTCCGCATGGAGCCGCTCGACGAGCGCCGGCGGCGTGGCGGCCGGGGCGAAGAGGCCGAGCCAGTAATCCATGTTGACGGAGGAAGCGACCGTCTCGGAGACGAGTGGCACGTCCGGGAAGAGGGGCGAGCGCCGCTCCCCCACCTGCGCCAGGACACGTCCCCGGCCCTGGGCCAGGAGCGGCCGGGCGGTCATGACGTCGAGGAGCGCGACCTGCACGTCGCCGGCGAGAAGGGCCGAACCGAGCGGGCCGCCGCCGTTGTAGGGGATGTGCGTCAGCACCGTGCGTGTCTCCGCCATGAACATCTCCATGGCGACGTGGCTGAAGGAGCCGACGCCGTGGCTGCCGAGGTTGAGGCGACCGGGCCGGGCGCGCAGCGTCGCCACGAAGTCCTCGATCGTGGCGGCCTCGACCGCGTCGCCGACGACGATGACGGAGGGGCCGCTGAGCGTGAGGGCCACGGGAGTCAGGTCGCGCGGTGTCACGTAGGGCGGCGGGCGGCGGAGCTGGGGCGCGATCGCCGTGCCGCTGTTGGAGTTGTAGACGAGGGTGTGGCCGTCCGGCGCCGCGCGCACGGTCGCGAGGGTGCCGAGGATGCCGCTCGCGCCCGGCCGGTTCTCCACGACCACCGGGCGCCCGAGGGACCGGCCCAGCGGCTCGGCCAGCACGCGGGAGAAGATGTCGGTCTGGCTGCCCGGGGCGGAGGGGGCGATGAGGGTGATCGCGCGGTTGGGAAAGCCCGGCTGTGCCCGGGCGGCGGCGCCGGCGAGAAGGCACGCACCGCCGAGGAGCAGGGCACGTCTGTCCGCCATGGGCTTCCTCCGTGTGCGTTCTGCGGCGGGGTGGTGGCCTGCGCCGAGCGATCTGGACGTCGGGCTGAGCATTGGTCCGCGGCGAGGATAGCGTCAAGCGAATATCGACATTTTTGATCGAAAGTCTGGAGCGACCACCCCGACCGCCGCGCACCAGGCGGGAGAATGCCCCTGCCTACCTCCGATCGCGGGCGGCCATCCTCAGCCCATCACCATCCCCGACAGGTCGCCCACGACTTCGCCGCCTCGGATCGGCACGCAGTCCGGCGGGAAGTCCTGGCGGAAGCGTGCCCCCGCCGCGGCCGCTGCGTCGAGGAAGCGGTCGAGATGCGCCATGGCGCCGGTAGGCAGATCGTGGAGCACGAGCAGGGTCCAAGGCCTTTCCGCGATCTGGCGCAGGGCCGTCTCACACCAGCCTTCCGGGTCGGCCCAGTCGCGCGGCACGGCGTTCCACAGCACGCAGGTGAAGCCGCCTGCCCGGAGCGTCCGCACCGCCTCGGCGTTCAGCAGGCGCCGGTCCAGGTGGCCGCCGCCGCCGAAGGGACGGAACAGCCGCAGCGGGTGTGCGAGTTCGCCGATGGCCGCCTGGGTGTCCAGGATCTCGCCCGATGAATGGCCGGTCTCGGCAAGTTCGCCCAGGGGCGTTCCGTGCGACCAGGTATGGTTGCCGATCCAGTGGCCTTCCTCATAGGCCTGCCGCGCGAGCGCCGCACCCGCCGGCACGGCAAGCTTGCGCCCGATCGTGAAAAAGGTGGAACGGAGGCCGCGAGCCCTCAGGCTGTCCAGCACCTGCGGTGTGACCGTCGGTTCCGGGCCGTTGTCGAAGCTGAGCGTCAGGTCGAACACGCCATCTCCTCCGGACGGGGCGACACGGGATCGCTGTCCAGGGTGTCGGGCCATCCGTGCTCCCGGCAGGAGCGCACGATATCGTCCGCCGTGCGTTGCAGATGGGCCGCCATCAGCGCTGAGGCGGCATCAGCGTCGCCGGCCAGGACCGCGTTCCGGATCGCCAGGTGTTCGGCCTGGACGTCCCGCGGCTTGGCGCGGATCAGGGGTGCCAGCCGCCGGTACCGCTCCGTTCGCTCGTAGAGGACGGCGCGGAACCGGAGGAGATTGTCGAGGCCGCAGACACCGACGAGTGCGCTGTGGAACCGCGCGTGCCTGGTCGACCAGGTTTCATGCTCGCTCTCGCTCATCTCGGTGGCGGGGCGGCCCGCCGCGTCGAGAGACTGCCAGGTCTCATCCACGAACGACCGCCAGGCATCGTTCCCCCGGGCCATGGATCGGCGCAGGGCGAGGCCTTCGATCTCGACGCGCGTCTGGGTGAGGTCGCGCAGGTCGGCCAGTGAGAGGGGGCTCGCCCGGAATCCGCGCTGGTCCTCCGCCACGACAAGTCCGTCGGCCATCAGCCGGGACAGCGCCTCGCGGACGAGGGCGTAGCTGACCTGGAAGCGCTTGCTGAGCGTCGCGATGGCGAGTTTCTCGCCCGGGCGGAAGCGGCAGGCAATGATCTCCGCCCGCAATCTCGCCTGAACGGCCGAGGTCAGGCTGCGCGCCTCCTGCGCCCCATCCTCTCTCCCCACGAACAGACCGAACGCGACCGGCGTGTTGAGCGGGTTCATCCGCGGTACGTCCGACATCCGCGGCACTTTGCCCTCAAGGCCTCGAGCTTTCAACGAAAATCGCAAATCTACGAGTGAGAGGGTATTTGGCAATTTCATGTCGCGCTGATCGGCCGGCTCGGCGAGCCGATCGGCCCCCATCTCCGGACAACACCCGGGCCGGCGCTGCCCTGGCAGGCTGGACGGCCGAGGCGCGCGACAGTGCGTTGGTCAGCTTCGCCCGGGGCATCGGGCGCGACATCGCCGCCGTGGTCGCCGCCATGACCACGCCGTGGTCCACCAGCCCGGTCGAGGGACACATCAACCGCCTCAAGACGATCAAGCGATCCATGTACGGCCGCGCCGGGTTCGGTCTCCTGCGCTCCCGTGTCCTGCAGGCCGCATGATCATGACAAGCAGCATGCTTTCCGCGGGAGAACCCGGAATCACCGGCCGCTTTGCGTCGGATTACGCAGGCGCGGCTCGCGGCCGGCTGCGAGAACGCCATGACGCTGCGGCGCGCGTTGCGGGAACGGGGCTTCCGCGGAACGGCGAGGCGGGTCCACCGCTGGCTTGGCCCGCGACGCACGTCACCACCTTCGCCTGGCTGCTGCAGGACGGCGCGGCGGTGAAGGCCGCGCTCACCACGCCGTGGAGCAGCGGGCAGACGGAGGGACAGGTGGGCAAGCCGAAGCGGCTCAGGCGCCAGACCTTCGGGCGCGCCAGCTTCGACCGCCTCCGGCGCCGCGTGCTCCTCGCCGCCTGAACCACGCTTCCCGCGGAAGAGCCCATCGGGGCAATCTCAGTCGCGCGTCATCGAGCGAGCTTGGCCCAGACAGATCGTTTCGGCAATGCCTCGTCAGCGTGACAATGCCCTATGCTCGGTCGCAGATCATAGACGGTGCCGTAGAGGCCCCACCGGTTGTCGCATCGTCGTGGCCGCCCGCGCGACGGCCGCGACCAGGGCATCGATCGGTGCGTCGCTACGTCGCCCGACATGCCATACCGCGCCGATGGTCCGGCTCGGCACCTCGCCATCCAGCAGCCTGACCGCCAGCCCGGCCAGACCGGCGATGGCGGTGGCAGGCAGCAGGCTTGGCCCCAGCCCGGCCCGGACCAGCGCCAGGATGGCGCCGATCCCCTCCAGCTCCGCCGTCACCCGTGGAGCAAGGCCGATGGCCGCGAAGGCAATGTCGACGGCATCGCGCAGGCCAAAGCCCGGCGGCGGCAGCACCAACCCCTCCTCGGTCAGCGCCGCCAGTGGCAGCGTTCCGGTCCGGTGCGCGAGCGGGTGGCTAGGCGGCAGCACCACGACGAAGGGATCCTCGATCAGGTCTTGCCAGACGAGTCGTGGATCGCTGGGGCGTACCCCGATGAAGCCGAGATGCTGCCGGCCGTCGATCACCTCGGCCATGATCTGGCTGGAGCGGAAGCCCGTCACCCGCAGCGGCACCTGCGGCCAGTCCCGCCGCCATCCGGGCAGCGCAGCGGCGAAGACGCCTTCCAGCATCGATTGCAGCACCCCGACGCAGAGCGTCGGATCCCTGCCGCCATCGAGCCGCTGCACCTCCTGCCGCAGGAAGGCCGCCTCGGCCAGAAGCCGTCCAGCCTGTTGCGCCAGGAAGCGGCCGGCCTCGGTCAGGGCGAGGGGCTGGCGGTCGCGGTGGATCAGCCGGGCGCCGATCTCCGCCTCCAGCACCTGGATCTGCCGCGTCAGCGCCGGCTGCGAGAGGTCGAGCTGCTGCGCCGCGCGGCGGAAGCCGCCTGCCTCGCTGACGGTCAGGAAGGCGCGCAGGCGCCGCAGGTTCATCATGGCCGTGCCCAGACCCTGGCCGGGGTGACGCGGATCGAGGCAGGGCGGCAGGGCCGGCACCGCCCCGATGCGGATTCCTGATCACCCGATGCCGACTTTCCCGTTGATGGCATCGGCCGGGGCGGACGACAACCGGGCTCGATCCGGCCTCCGGGTCATTGGCCCAGGAGTGCCGCCATGTCCTTCTCCTTCTCCCGTGCCGACACAGACCTGCTGCAGGGCGTGATCGACATGCACCTGCACACCATGCCCTGCCTGTTCGACCGGCCGCTCGACGATCTGGAGGCGGCCGAGCAGGCGCGGGCGGCGGGGTATCGCGGCCTGGTGCTCAAGAGCATCTACGTGCCGAATGCCGATCGGGTCGAACTGGTGCGCCGCGTGGTGCCGGGCATCGAACTGTTCGGTTCCATCGTGCTCAACCACAGCGTCGGCGGCCTGAACCCGGAGGCGGTGCGCACCGCCATCGGCTTCGGCGCCAGGGTGATGTGGCTGCCCACCGTGCATGCCCAGCATCATTTCGATCATTTCGGCATGCCGACCTACCCCTGGCTTGGCCAGCGCGCCGGCGCGCTGCCGCAAGTGCCCGTGGCGGGCATCCGCCTGGTCGACGAGTCCGGCGGGCTGAAGCCCGAGGTGACCGAGATCCTGGCGCTGGCCAAGGCCGCCGACCTGGTGACCGGCACCGGCCATGTCGCGCTCGACGAGGTCTATGCGGTGGCACGGGAGGCGCGGCGCATCGGCTACGAGAGGCTGGTGCAGACCCATGTCGGCTGGCACGCCACCGACTGGCCGATCGAGGATCTGAAGGCCCTGGCGGATCTCGGCCTCCGGTTCGAGTTCTGCATCAACCCGACCATGCCGAACCGGCAGCAGCAGAGCCCGCGCAAGCTGACCGACACGATCAAGGCGCTGGGCGTGGAGCGCTGTTTCGTCGCCACCGACCTGGGCCAGCACGACAACGCGCACCCCATCGAGGGCATGCGGATGTGGCTCCGCATCCTGGCGCTGCACGGCTTCTCCGCCGGTGAGATCGATCATCTGGCGCGCCGGCATCCGGCCACGCTACTCGGCCTCGACCCAGCGCCAGTGGCGCTTGCCCTGGCGGCGCAGTAGCGCCGGGATGCTGCTGCTGAAGCCGGAACGGCTGCTGGACGGCGACGGTCGCGCACTGCCGCCGGGCAGTGCCCTGCTGCTCGACGGCGCCCGGATCGCCGCCCTGCTGCCGCCCGGGGCGCCGGCGCCCGCCCGGGCCCGTCCCCTGGATCTGCCGCCCGGCTGCACCCTGATGCCTGGGCTGATCGACCTGCATGACTACCTCTCGGTGGATCCCGATCAGCCCGACCCGATGCAGCAGATGTTCGGCGCCGACACGGTATTGCGTTGCCGCGTCGCCGCGCGCCACCTGCGGCGCGACCTGCTGTCCGGCGTCACCACCCAGCGGATCATGGGCGAGGGCGGCGGGCTGGATGCCGCGCTTGCCGCCGAACAGCGGGCTGGCCACCTCGTCGGCCCGGCGTTGATCACGTCGGGTGCGCCCATTGCACCGACCGGCAGCCACCAGCAGCGTCCGGAGGGCGGGCTGGACGACGCGGCGGCGCTGAGCCGGGCCATCGAGGAAGCGGCGGCGGCCGGGCACGGCTGGATCAAGCTGGTCGCCACCGGCGGCATCAACGGCCGCGGCCTCGGCCCTGCCGAAGCTGCCTACGCGCCAGAATTGCTGCGCCACGCGGTGCGGGCGGCGCGGGCGGCCGGATTGCGCGTCGCCGTCGCGGCACAGGGCGGCCCGGCGGCGATCGCGGCGGCCGAGGCCGGGGCCGACACGCTGGAGCACGGGGCGCTGCTGGAGGCCGAGGGCATCGCGGCACTGGCCGCCAGCGGCACGGCCTGGGTGCTGACGCCGGGTCGCTTCCTGCGCCCGGATGGCATCCCGCTCGCGGCCGCGCGGGACCCGGCCGTTGCCGCCCGCCTCGCCAGGGTCGCCGGGGCCTTGCGCGCGGCGGTGCCGCTGGCGGTCGCGCGCGGGGTGCGGCTCGGCCTCGGCGCCGACAACATGCATGGGCGCTTCGGCGACGATGTCGGCCGGCTGGTGGCGCTCGGCGCGCCGCCGGCCCTGGCGATCGCGGCCGCGACCGGCGGCGCGGCGGCGATCCTCGGCCTCGACGACCGGGGGCTGCTGCGCCCGGGGATGCGCGCGGACCTGCTGCTGGTCGACGGCGACCCGCTGCTGGCGCCGGACGCGCTGCAGCGGGTGCGCGGCGTGATCCAGGCCGGACGCTACGCGCTGGCAGGCCTGCCAGCGTGAAGGCCGAGCAGGTCCAGTACCGTTTCCTCCGCGATGGCCGCCGCCCGGGCCCGGGCGCCGAGGGTGGCGCCACCGATATGCGGCGTGAGGGTGACGTTGGGCAAGGCGGCGAGCGCCGCCGGCACCGCCGGCTCGCCCTCCAGCACATCGAGCCCGGCGGCGGCGATCATCCCTTGTTCCAGCGCGGCGATCAGGGCAGTCGTGTCGACCAGTTCGCCGCGCCCGACATTGATCAGTATGCCGTCCGGACCAAGCTCCCGCAGCACCGGCGTGCCGACCACGTGGCGCAGCCCAGCCCCGCCGGGCAACACCAGCATCAGCACGTCGCTGGCGGCGGCCAGCGCCGCCATGTCCGGCAGCAGCGCGATTCCGAGCCCCTCGGCCGAGGGCCGGGCCAAGCCGACGACGTGCATGCGCGCCGCCTCGGCCCGCCGGCGGATCGCCTGGCCGATGCGGCCGCCGACGCCGGCGATGCCCATCGTCGCCCCGGCCAGGCTGCGGCCCGGCGCGAAACGCGCACCTTGCCAGGCGCCGCCACGCGCGAAGGCATCGGCGGCGACCAGGCGGCGCGCCGTCATCAAGGTCAGAGCCATGGCCAGATCGGCGACGTCCTCGGTCAACGCCTCGCCCACCGCCCGCAACGCCACACCGCGCGCTGCCAGCGCCGGCCGGTCGATGCGGTCCAGCCCGGCCCCGAGCGAGATCAACAGTTCGAGCCCCGGCAGCAGCGCCAGCAGCGCTGCGTCGCAGCCCCGGGTGGCGTTGGTGATCAGCACCCGGACCGCCGCGCGTTCCGACGACGGCAGGGCGGCTATGGCAGCGGCATCGGCCACTTCCTGCAGCAGGCCACGCGCGACGAGGCATGGGTAGCTGCCACCCGGCAGCGCCGGAAAACAAAGGACAGAGGGGATGGTCTCCATGGCCGTCGAGCGTGACACCGGTCATCCGGTAGCGGAAGGGATCGCCCGCGCCCGGCGCGAGATGGCGGCGCTGTGCCGCCTGATGGCGCATTTCGGCCTGGACGACATCACCTCCACACATCTCTCCGTCCTGGTGCCGGGCCGGCCCGGCCACTACCTGCTCAACCCTTACGGCATGATGCTGGGCGAGGTACGCCCCGGCGACGCCGTCGAGGTGGATGCGGCAGGCGGCATCGTCGACCCGGGCAATGGCTGGCCGCTGAACCGAACTGCCATCGTCATCCATGGCGCGGTGCATCGCGCGCGGCCGGAGGTCGGCGCCGCGATCCATGCCCATACCCAGGCCGGCATCGCCGTCGGCGCCATGCCGGCGGGGCTGCTGCCGCTCAGCCAGTGGGCGCTGAAATTCCACGGCCTCACCGCCAGCCATGACTACGACGGCGCGGCACGCGGCGGCGGCCTGGGCGAGGCGATCGCGCGCGACCTGGGTACGCGGAACCTCGTGATGCTGATGCGCAACCACGGCACGCTGGCGGTCGGCGCGGACGCGCCGGCGGCGTTCATCCGGCTGTACTACCTGGAGCAGGCCTGCCGTGCGCAGCTGCTGCTCGGCGCGCGCACCGCCGACGATCTCGTGCTGCCGCCACCGCCGTTGCGCGACCGCGCCGCTGTCGAGCAGAACCAGGGCACGATGGATCACCGGCAGGACTTCCTGCCGGTCGGGCATCGGGAGTGGCCTGCCCTGCTCCGGCTGCTGGACCGCACCCAGCCCGGGTGGGATGTCTGAGCGTGCGCGCCGTCGCCCCGCCGTCCGCCGAGGGCCTGCGGGACCGCCGCGGCGTCTCAGTCGAGCCGTACGCCGCTCTCGCGCACCGCGGCCGCCCAGCGGTCGCGTTCGGCGGCCAGGAAGTGCTCCATCGCCGCGCCCTCGATCGCCATGTAGCGCGCGGCGCTGTGGCGCAGCACCGTAGCGAACGGCGGCGAGACGCAGAGCGCCGCCAGTTCCTGCCGCCAGCGCTCCAGCGCGGGGGCCGGCGTGCCGGTGGGCGCGAACATGGCATACCAGGAGGGTACGTCGTAGCCAGGCACCCCCGCCTCGGCCAGGGAGGGCACGTCCGGCAGGGCCTCGATGCGCTGCGCGGTGCTGACGCCGAGCGCCCGCAGCGTCCCGGCCCGTACCTGTTGCACGGCGCTCGGCGCACCATCGAACATCATGGCGATCTCGCCGCCGAGCAGACCGATCGCCGCCGGGCCGGAGCCGCGATAGGGCACGTGCAGCAGATCGATCCCGCCGGCGGCGCGGCACAGCAGCTCCATGGTCAGATGCGTGACCGAGCCGGCGCCGTAGGAGCCGTAGGCCAGCGCTCCCGGCCTGGCCTTCGCCTCGGCGATCATCGCCTTCAGGTCGGCGAAATCGTGCCTTGCCGGGTTGATCAGCAGCACGTTGGCGATGCCGATGAACATGCCGATGGGCACGAGATCCGCCGCCGGGTCGAAATTGAGGTGTGTGTAGAGCGCTTGGTTGATGGCGTTGCTCGACATGCCGCCGAAGAAGACGGTGTGGCCGTCCGGTACGGCACGGGCAGCCGCTTCGGCGCCCAGATTGCCGCCGGCACCGGGACGTGCCTCCACCACGACCGGTTGGCCCAGGGACTGCGACAACTGCTCAGCGGCGCCTCGCGCGAGAATGTCGGAGGCGCCTCCGGTGGCGAAGGGAATGACGATCCGGACCGGATGATCCGGCTTCCAGCGCGCCTGCGCGCGCGCGGCGGCTGGCAGGAGCAGGGTCCCGGTCAGCGGCAGCATGGAGCGACGAGACATTGTCGGGGTCAGCGGCACGGAATCACCTACCAGGATTTGATAGGAATGATTGATTAAAACGACAATATAATCAAACTATATTTTCAAGAAAAATAGCGAACAAGCTTTATAGTAATCAGTAATATTACGATATAATAATATTGTTTGTCCATGATTTATTGAAGGCGGACTGATGAGACCTGTGCACGGGTGCGCTTGATCTGGCGCAGCCGGTTCCGATGCGCTGTCGCTGTGAGGGTTGCGGAGGCGACGATGGCGCGGCGGGAGGCCGAGATGGTGCCGATGGTGCAGGCAGCCCTCGGGCTGTGGCCGGTGACGGCGCTCGAGGAGGCGACGCCGATGCTGGAACGATCGAGCAGGCTGAAGAAGTGGCAGATCATCAGGAACGGCACGAGGCGGAGGACGACCTTCCGCATGGTGGCGGTCTCGAGACCGGTGCCGGAAATGGCGGACAGGATTCCTCCTTTTCGTGCTTGGCGATTCACGTTGGGGCGGGCGGGAAGGCAGCGCTTCCCGACAGGCGTCCGGGCATGGTCCGGATAAAAATGAAATATAATTTCAATATAAATCGAGCCGGTGGCGTGCATTTCGGCCAGGATGCCGCGGCCGATGCGGCGCGGCAGGCCGATGCCGCCTCCCATGACTGGTCGGTGTTCGGGAAAGGGGGTGTCCCGAGCGGTCGCGCCGCCGCCCGGATGGTCTCCATGCCGCGCGGGCCAGCTACCCCGCCGTGGCGGGACGGTGGCCGCTGTCAGCCGGCTGCCGGCGATCGTGCCGGCGGCGCCGCGTCAGCCCGCGTCGCGCCGTCGGCGTGCCGAGGCCCTGCCGCCGGCCGGCTCCGGCGCAGCGGCAGCCTCGGCGGGCATGGCCGGCCCCTGCCCTGGCGGCCGCGACAGGACCTCCAGCGCCGGCCCCGCGGGCGGCTCGCCGCCCAGCGCCCGCGTCAGGTCCCGCGCGGCGCGCCACAGCGGCTCGCCGGCGGCCGTGGCGGCCTCGGCCGTCAGCCGGGTCACCGGCCCGGAGATGCTCAGCGCGCCGGCGAAGCGCTCGCCCGGCCCGAACACCGGCATGGCCAGCGCCGCCGTGTGCGGATCGTTGGCGCCTGATGTGAAGACCGGCAGGCGCAGCGTGGCGGCATAGGCCGGCACCGGCACGGCGCCGAAGGCGCGCAGCACCTGGGCGATGCCGGAATTGTCCATCGGCAGCATGTCGCCCTGGCGCACATGCAGCCGCAGCAGGTGCGGGCTGTCGGCCCGGAACAGGCAGAGCCGGTGCTCGCCGCGCTGGATGTAGAAGGCGGCACTCTCGCCGGTCCGGGCCACCAGCGCTTCGAGCACCGGCAGCACATGCGCCTCCAGCCGGAAGGATTGCTGGTAGATCGTGCCGAGGCGCAGCACCTCCGCGTCCAGCCGATAGGACCCATCCGGCAGATGCACGAGATAGCCGTGCTCCTCCAGCGAGATCGCCAGCCGCATGATGGTGCTCTTGACCAGGCCGGTGCGCTCGGCGAGATCGGCCAGGGAGACGGCGGCGTCGCCCTTGCGGAAGGCCGATAGCAGCGTCAGCGCCCGGTCGGCGGCGGCCACACCTTCCAGCGACGCCTTGGCCTTGCTCTTCCTATCCATGCCGCCGACGGTTAGGGCGGCGGCGGCGGGGCGGCAAGCCGTATCTCGGCGCCGGCCGCAGGAGCGCGACGCCCCACCGCCCGCCTCACGCGGCATGGGAATGGAGCGGCAGGCCGGGCGTCTCCAGTTCCGCCCGCAGGATGCTGCCGGTCTCGGATTCGGTGACGAACAGGCTGCGGTTCTCCGGCCCGCCGAAGGCGAGGTTGGTGGTGGACCAACCGGCGCAGGAGGCGATGCGATCCAGCGGTTCGGCGCGCGGCGACAGGCGCCAGACCGTGCCGAAGCCGGCGTGGCAGACCAGCAGGTTGCCGCCGGCATCCAGCGCCAGCCCGTCCGGGCCGCTCGGGCCGCCATGCAGGTGGCAGAACACGCTGGCCTTGGTGACGCTGCCGTCGGCGTGCAGCGGCAGGCGCCAGATCTGGTTGGCACGCGTCACCGCCACCAGCACCGCGCTGCGGTCGGGCAGGAGGACGATGCCGTTGGGGCTGGGCACCGTGTCGATCAGGCAGGTCAGCCGGCCCGCCGGCTCCAACCGGTACACCCGCCCGGTCGGGTCGTGCAGCCCGGTCTGGCCCTGGTCGGTGAAGAACAGGTCGCCGTTCTCGGCGAAGAAGAGGTCGTTGACCCCCTTGAAGCTCTCGGAGCGCACCGTCTCCAGAAAGGGCGTCACGGCGCCGGTGGCAGGATCGAGCAGCATCAGGCCGCGCTTGTAGTCGGTGAGGAAGATCCGCCCGTCGCGGTGGATCTTCAGCCCGTTCGGCCAGCCATCGTATTCCGCCACCTGCTCCCACTCGCCTTGCGGCGAGACGCGGAAGACGCGGCCGAAGGGGATGTCGGTGACGTAGAGGCGGCCCTGTCGGTCGAAGGCCGGGCCTTCGAGGAAGCAGTCGGTCTCGCGCCCGCCGCGGTTGGCCTCCGCCCAGGCGGTGCGGCGCGGGCGGCGGAAGCGGTCGGGCAGCCGGGTGAAGACGGCGGTCTCGAGGCGGCGGGGCGGGGCGAAGAAGCTCATGGTCGGGGAGTCCTGGCAGGGGATCGGAGACGAGGGACGAACGCGGCTACTGGCGCTCGATCTGCGCCTTGGCCGCGACCTCCTGCCAGCGATCGGCCTCCTGTCGGATCAGCGTGGCGAAGGCGGCGGGCGGCATGCCGCCGGGTTCCGAGGCGAGGGTGGCCAGGAACTCCTTCACCTCGGGCACCTCCAGCGCCCTGGCGACCTCGGCGTGCAGCCGTTCGACGATCGCGGGCGGCGTGCCCTTCGGCGCCGCGAGGCCGGACCAGTTCACCACGCCGAAGCCCGGCAGCCCGGCCTCGGCGAAGGTCGGCAGTTCCGGCAGGACGGCGGCGCGGTGGTCGCCGCTGATGGCGAGCGGCCGCAGCAGCCCGCCCCGGACGTTGCCGAGCGCCGAGCCCAGCGAGACCATGACCATGTCCACCTGTCCGGACAGCGCCGCCGTCACCGCCTCGCCGGCGCCCTTGTAGGGGATGTGGTAGAGGCGGATGCCGGCTGCCTGCTGGAACGCCTCCGTCGCGAAGTGCGGCGCGCTGCCGATGCCGCCCGTGCCGTAGGTGATCTTCTCCGGCTCGCGCTTCGCCGCCTCGATCAGCGCCTTCAGGTCGGCGTAGGGCGCGTTGCGGCCGACCGCGAGCATGACGGGGGAGAAGGCGCTGACGGTGATCGGCACGAAGGCCTGCGCGTGGTCGAAGGGCAGGCGGTTAAACAGGAAGGGCAGCATCGCGTAGGTGTTGTCCATCGCGAGCAGCGTGTAGCCGTCGGGCGCCGAGCGGGCGACGTCGGCGGCGCCGATCGTGCCGGTGGCGCCGGCCTTGTTCTCGACCACCACCGGCTGGCCCATCTGCTCCGACAGGCGCTGCGCGATGCGTCGCGCGATGGTGTCGACCGCGCCGCCGGGCGCCCAGGGAACCACCACCCGGATGGAGCGGGAGGGATAGGCGGCCTGCGCCCGGGCCGTTCCGGGGAAGGCGGG
Source organism: Roseomonas acroporae (assembly GCF_023223525.1). Taxonomy (GTDB): domain Bacteria; phylum Pseudomonadota; class Alphaproteobacteria; order Acetobacterales; family Acetobacteraceae; genus Roseomonas_E; species Roseomonas_E acroporae. The sequence continues at coordinate 117,879 of NZ_JALPRX010000073.1, forward strand.
ACCGCATGCGGCGCCGAAAGCGGCGGCGGCTGTCAGCAGGCCGCGCCGCGACAGGGTGCCGTGGCGGCCATCCGGCCGGCCCTGGCCGGCGGCGGCGTTGCGGAAATCCTGGACATGCCGATCAAACATCTTGCAAGGGCCTCCCGAACCCAGTATTTCGAAATCACGTTTCGATTATGCCCGGCGGGCCGGCTTGTCAACAACTCTCCGCCGGCCGATGGCGAGCCGAACAGGAGGAAGCAGATGGCTTCAGGGTTCCGTATCCTTCCCCGAGCACGGAAGGTGGATGCCGCGATGGCGGAGCGGTTCAGCCGTCTGCCCGTCGCCAATGTCAGCGATTCCATGTCGCGCATGACGGCCGGCGGGGCGCGGCTGCGGCCGATGCATGCCGGCGGCGTGCTGGCCGGCCCGGCCCTGACGGTGAAGGCCCGCCCCGGCGACAACCTGATGATCCACAAGGCGATCGGCCTGGCCGAGCCGGGCGACGTCATCGTGGTCGATGCCGGCGGCGACCTGACCAATGCCCTGATGGGCGAGATGATGCTGATGCAGATGATCAGGCGCGGCGTCGGCGGCATCGTGCTCAATGGCGCCATCCGTGACTCCGCCTATATCCGCGGCCAGTCCTTCCCGGTCTTCGCCGCCGGCGTCACGCATCGCGGGCCGTACAAGGACGGCCCGGGCGAGATCAACGTGCCGGTCGCGATCGATGGCATGGTGATCGCCCCCGGCGACCTCGTGCTGGGCGACGATGACGGGCTGCTCGCGGTTCCCTTCGACGAGTTGGAGTCGGTGCTCGCGAAGGCGCAGGCGAAGTTCGAGGCCGAGCAGAAGCAGATGGCCAACATCGAGGCCGGCACGCACGACGCCGCCTGGGTCGATGCCACGCTGCGCCGGCTGGGCTGCGAGGGGCTGGATTAGAGCATTTTCAAGCTGAGCGTCCTCGCTCAGCGGCTCGGAAAATGCGCCGGATCAACGGCTGGAGCCGTTCCGGCCTGATACAGTCAGGCTGGATCGGCTCTAGCCCCGCCAGGCCACCGCGCGGACAGCCCGGGGAGGCGACGCCTTCCCGGATGTTCCCCCCTCCCCCGGCGGTGCCCTGCATCGCAACGACATTTCCGCCGCCGTGACCCGCCCGCTGCGGCGGGATCGGACCGGCGCGGAGGAATCGCGACGCGCCGGCAGCCCTGCCGCGCGACGCCACGAGAAACACGAGAAACGTTCCATGCTGCGCCGCCGCTTCCTGACCGCCTGCACCCTCGCCGCCCTGCCGGCCACTGTCCGCGCCCAGACCACCGGCTGGCCCGGCGGGCGCGCCATCGAGGTGATCGTGCCCTTCGCCCCGGGCGGCGGCATGGACGTGATGGCGCGCGCCTTCCTGCCCTTCCTGCGGGCGGCGCTGCCAGGTTCGAACTTCGTCGTGATCAACCGCGCCGGCGCCGGCGGGCAGATCGGCACCGAGGCGGTGGCTAACGCCGCGCCGAACGGCTTCACCCTCGGCGCCGCCGCCTTCCCCTCGCTCGTCAGCACGCCGATCGAGCGACCCGTGCGCTGGAAGCCGGCGGAGCTGACCTACCTCGCCAACCTCGTGGACGATCCCTGCGGGCTGTTCGTCATCCCGTCCTCGCCGCTGCGCACGCTGCAGGACCTCGTCGCGGCGGCGAGGCGGGACCCGGGCGACCTGCCCTACGGCACCGCGGGAACGGGCGGCGACGACCACCTGGCCATGCTGATGACCGAGCAGGCCACGGGCATCCGCCTGACCCACGTGCCCTTCAGCGGCACCGCCCAGATCCTGCCGCCGCTGCTGGCCGGGCAGCTCGACATCGGCGCCTTCAATCTCAGCGAGGCGCTGCCGCTGCTGCGCGAGCGGCGCGTGCGCTGCCTCGGCCTCGCCGCGGCGGAACGCTCGCCTCTGGCGCCCGAGCTGCCCACCTATCGCGAGCAGGGCGTGGACGTGCTGGCCAGCGCCGGTCGCGGCTTCTTCGCGCCGCCCGGCCTGCCGGCGGCGATCCGGGAGCCGCTGCTCGGCGCCTTCCGTACCGCCCTCGCGGCGCCGGACTGGCTCGCGGCCGCCGAGCGCCAGTCCCTGCCGCTGCATCCGCTCGTCGGGGAGGAGTTCCGTTCCATGGTGCTGGGTGCGGAGGCGTCGCTGCGGGCGCTCTGGGCACAGCACCCGTGGAAGGACTGAGCCCCGCTCCCTTTCCCGCCCCCTCCGCTTCTTCGAAAGACCGACCCATGACCGACCACGCCGACCGCCCCAATGTCCTCGTCTCCGCCGCCTGGCTGGCGAAGGAGGCCGTCGCTCTGCTGGAGGCGGCGGGCTACGCCGTGCACTGCACCAGCGGCTACCCGAGCGAAGAGGAGCTGCTCGCGGCCATCGCCACCCACCGCCCGGTGGCGCTGCTGCACCGCCAGGGCTACATCAACGACACCGTCATGGACGCCGCCGCGCCGGCGCTGCGCGTCGTGGCGCGACACGGCGCGGGCATCGACGGCATCGACATCCCGGCGGCCCGCGCGCGCGGCCTGACCGTGACGCGCGCGGCCGGTGCCAATTCCCGCTCCGTCGCCGAGCACGCCATGGCGCTGATGCTCGCCATGCTGAAGGACCTGCCCTCGGTGGTGGACGGCATGCGGAACGGGCTGTGGGAGAAGACCTCCCGCATGACGCGCGACATCGACGGCGTGACGCTCGGAATCGTCGGCTACGGCGCGATCGGCTCCAAGGTGGCGCGCTACGCGGACGCCTTCGGCATGCGTGTCCTGGCCTACGACCCCTACCTGCCGGGCGACGCGCTGCCGGGACCGGGCGAGGGCGGCGCG